>NZ_CABUHK010000005.1 GCF_902491285.1 uncultured Bacteroides sp.
GTGTGAAAGCCAGTAACAACGATGAATATTGGAGCAATGACGACTGTTGCCTGCACATTGAAGTGCTTTCTCCACCCTGGAAGACCATTTATGCCAAGATTTTCTATCTGTTGGTGACTTGTGGGCTGTTTTATCTTTTGGTTCGGTTGTACTTGCGTAAGCAACAAGCCGTAAAGCAAAGAAAGATGAAAGAAATGGAACAAATCAAGAATCAGAAGTTGTTCCAGTCAAAAATTACATTCTTCACTCAGGTGGCGCATGAAATCAAGACTCCGGTAAGTCTCATCAAAGCCCCGCTGGAAGCGATCTTGGAAACACACGAATGGAACAGTGAAGTAGAAAGCAACCTGTCTGTGATACGAAAGAACACCAACCGGCTGATGGAGCTTATCAAACAATTGCTCGATTTCCGCAAAGTGGACAAGGAAGGTTATACGCTTTCATTCAATGAAGTGGATATCAACCGGATGATAGAGGACATCATCGACCGTTTCCGTGCCATCTCCCTGACTGGAATATCTTTCAGCGTCTCTCTGCCGAAAGAACATCTGCAATATAATGTAGATCAGGAGGCGCTGACTAAAATTGTCAGCAACCTGTTGACAAATGCCATGAAATATGCCCGTACCCGCATTATGGTAATTATGGACGAGCATCTGTCTTCCGAAGGGCGCACGCTCTCCCTGTGTGTGCGTGACGACGGTCCGGGCATTCCGCAAGAAGAGTGCAGCAAGGTTTTCGAACCGTTTTATCAGGTAGGAAATACAGGAAACAACGGATCGGGAGTAGGAATCGGATTGAGTCTCGTCAAATTGTTGGTGGAGAAGCATAAAGGAAAGGTCTATATCAATCCCGGCTATACGGAAGGATGCGAGGTATGTGTGGAAATTCCATATTTGGAGAAAAGCATCTCTGTCAGCCCTTCCATCACTTCCATGCCCGACAAGGTTCCCGCTCCGGAGGAAGAGGGCGAACCTGCCGGTTACTCTCTTCTGGTAGTGGAAGACACAACGGATATGCTGGAGTTTCTGGCTAAGAATCTGGGAAATACCTATACCATCCATACAGCCACCAATGGCAAGGAGGCCTTGGAATGTCTGGAGACAACGACAGTAGATCTTATCATCAGTGATATCGTCATGCCACATATGGACGGATTTGAATTACTAAAGTCCATCCGTTCCGACAATATGCTTTGCCATATCCCGTTTATCCTGCTTTCGGCACTCGACAGCATCGATTCGAAAATCGCGGGGCTTGACTATGGCGCGGATGCTTATATTGAAAAGCCTTTCTCGCTAAGCCACATGAAAGCCACCATCAATAATCTGCTGGAGAACCGGCGTATGCTGTTCAACCACTTTACAACGGTACCAAATATGTCATACGACCAGACATTAATGAACAAAACAGACGTGAAATGGCTGAACACGATTAATGAAATCATTACCCGCAATTTCACCAATGAAGAATTTACCATCGATAAGATGGCGGAAGAAATGGCTATCAGCCGTTCCAACTTACAACGCAAGTTGAAAGGACTGACCGGAATGCCGCCCAATGATTATATCCGGTTGATACGTCTCAAAACTGCAGGAGAACTTCTGCGTGAAGGAGAATACCGGATCAATGAGGTTTGTTTCATTGTAGGATTCAATAATCCTTCGTACTTTGCCCGTTGCTTTCAGAAGCAGTTCGGGATATTACCGAAAGATTATGTGAAGAAAGGAAGCTAGCCTTGCCACATTTTTGTTCTTATCTTATGTATTATACGGGGAAAAACAAAAATGTGGCAAAGCTAATAATCAATCATTTAACCCTCAAAATACTCCTGTTTTAAGAGAAGTTTACAAAAAACAACAGGGTGTTTTTGCATTTTTCTGCGAAGAAACTGCATTTTCTGCATACGGCCCTATCTATCACTATATTATATCCCTATTTCTCTCATGTACTTCTCCTCAAACCTTCCTTTCAGTCAGTATCCGTTTGCACTTGTGCGACTACCGGTACAGAGTTGAGCAACCATCCGGATACACAAGTGCAACCGAGCAGTTACCCAAGTGCATTTAATGAATATATATGGTAGAGTTGGTTAACAGACAGGAAGAAATCATTAGTCCATGTAGAAGAAACCATTAATGCTGCCTGATAAACAAATAAAAATATCCTATAATTTATCGAATGAATACGGTAGAAAAATACTCATAAAGAACGTGTTGAATAATTGTCTCCACTAAAAAGTATATGACGGATTTATAGATTACCCTAGAATGTAAATTGTTAATATACAAATGCTTATGTTTCAAATTCAAAATATGATGTATATTTGATGTGCCGTTATCAGAGGGTAGACGCAAGAATTGAAAGCTTTGTAGGGGAATGATTTTAGGCTCTGTCGGTATATGAATCTATTTTTGTGTCGAAACATCTGATTCATTAACTTTAAAATCTTAGAAGATGATAAAACATGTAGTATTGTATCTATTCCTATTATCTTGTACCTGCCTGGCACAAGCGCAGGATTTCAAAATCAGCGGAAAGGTTTTCGAAGAAGAGACCGGAATGGGGCTAATGGGAGCTGCGGTAGTTATTGAAGGAACTACCAACGGAACTCAGACAGACCTGAGCGGTTCTTTCTCTCTCACGGGCGTAAAAGCCGGAGATAAACTCGTCGTCAGTTTCATCGGAATGAAAACGGAAATTATTCCTATTACTGCCAAAAACCGTTCAAGCGAAATCATTGTTCATCTGAAAAATGACAATTATCAATTAGACCAGGTAGTGGTTACCGGATATGGTACGGCACGCAAAAGAGACTTGACAGGAGCCATTATCTCCGTATCAGGCGAAGAACTTAAAAACGCGCCTACTAATAATGTAATGTCTTCCCTGCAAGGGAAAATACCCGGACTGATGGTGACCAATTCCGGCTCGGCAGGAGCGGAACCGGACATCAAGATTCGCGGTATAGGAACACTGAATGCCAGCAGTAATCCTCTATATGTAGTGGACGGCATGTTGATGTCGGATATCAAGTTTCTTAGCAACAGCGACATCGCCAGTATGGAGATTCTGAAAGACCCTTCATCCCTTGCCATCTTCGGGGTACAGGGAGCCAACGGGGTAATTATCATCACGACGAAACGTGCCGAAGGAGACAAGACATCGGTTACTTACGATGGCTATTTCGGCGCACAAACCGTATGGAAACGCGACCGGGTGAAACTGACTGACGCAACGGAATTCACCATGCTCTACAACGAGATGTTGCAGAATCAAGACCCGAACGCCGCTTCGTGGGTGCCCGACATGCTGGGTACGGGAACTGACTGGCAAAGCAAAGTATTAAGAGAAAGAGCGATGATTACCAATCACAACCTGACGGTATCTAAATCCGGGAAAAACAGCAAGTCCTTATTATCAGTGGGTTATTATAAACAGGATGGTGTATTGAAATATAATACGTACCAACGTTTCAACGTACGTTTCTCACAGGATTATAACATTACCAAGAATCTGAAAGCAGGGGGAAATATCAACCTCTCGCAGATGGATAGCAAACCTGCTTCCGCCAAAATCCAGAATGCCGTCATGGCGCTCCCTACTTATGTACCTTATGCTCCGGAAGAAGATTACGACCCGGAAAACCTGGGTTCGCTCTATCATCCGTCTGCCGATATACAATCTAACGTGAACAATCCGGTAGCTCAAATGGAGCTTTACAAGGATACGGAGAAGTATCGTGACTACCGCATCATCGGCAACATTTACGGTGAATGGAACTTCCTGAAAGATTTTACGTTGAAAGCAACCGGATATATGGATATCGGACTCTATCGGGGCGAACAGTATACACCGCGCTATGATGTAAACAACTCTACCAGCCATTCTGCACACAAAAATGACATTACCAATTTCTATCGCAAAAGCGATGAGGGCCGTACCTTTCAGGCAGACTTCCTTCTGAGTTATAAAAAGATGATAACCAATCATCGCATCGACGCAACAGTGGGATATACGGCACGCAAAGCCATTAGTGAAGGTTTCAACGCCAAAGTAGACAGTCTGGCCAATGGTATGAATATAGTACCCAATGATCTTTGGATGCTTAGTATGGGATCCGTCAACCGTGTTTCCGCAGGCGACTGGTGGAACGAGGAGTCTTTCATCTCTTACCTTGCCCGTGTGAACTATGCATACAAAGACCGTTATTTACTCACCGCCACTTTCCGTGCCGACGGTTCTTCCAAGTTTTCACCGTCTCATCGTTGGGGATATTTCCCATCTGCGGGCCTAGGTTGGGTAATCAGTGAAGAAGCCTTTATGGAGCCATTGAAGAAAGTGGTGGACTTTGCCAAGTTAAGAGTAAGCTGGGGTAAACTGGGAAATGACAAGATAGGAAACTATCTCTACTATCCGACCATCAACCCGAAAGGGAAACAAGTCATCATCAACGGAGTGACGCAGTTTATTCCTACCCTTAGTTATGATATCGACAAAAACATTCATTGGGAAGTCATGACAGGTATTGATGTGGGTATCTCCGCACAGCTTTTCAACAACCGTCTGGGTATGGAACTCGGTTATTATAGCAAAACTACCGATGACTTATTGGCTTATGTATCACCCTCTTCCTCGATAGGCGCAGGCTATGCCATTACCAACGCCGGCTCTATCAACAACAAAGGATTCGAATTCAGCCTTTCATGGAAAGACCGGATAGGGAATGTGGACTATGGTATCAATGTCAATGGCGCCACTTTAAAGAATAAAGTAACCAAACTGGGTGATAATAACTCGGACATTATTTCAGGAGATTATCATCGTACCTCCGTAGGGCATCCCATCGGCTCTTATTATGGCTACGTACAGGATGGAATCTTCCAGACACAAGAAGAAATTGACAATTATTACCCAATGACATGGGAGGCAAAACCTGGCGATATCCGCTACAAGGATTTAAACGGTGACGGAAAAATCACCGATGCTGACCGTACTTATCTCGGCAGTCCGATGCCTACTTTTACCTATGGATTCGGTTTTATGCTGGGCTATAAGAATTTTGATCTGAACATAGACTTTAATGGTGTAAGCGGCAATAAGATTTTGGATTTGAAGAAAACCGTATCTTGGACGACAACCAACTTTTACGAGAAAAGTCTGCAAAGATGGCACGGCGAAGGAACTTCCAATAAAGAACCTATTTTAGATAAATCACGTGGCCACAACTACCTTTCTTCGACCAATCTGCTGGAAAATGGTTCCTATCTCCGTCTGCGCAATGTGCAACTGGGATACACACTGCCATCATCAGCCATCAGCAAATTGGGGATATCCGGTTTGCGTGTCTACGTAAGCGGACAAAATCTGCTGACTTTCAAACATAACACCGGATATACACCGGAAATAGGAGGAAATGCTCTGCAAGGAGGTATGGATCAGGGAGATACCTATCCATTACCATCAGTGTATACCGTAGGCTTATCCATTAACTTTTAAGCCAACATCAGTTGAGTAAGTGACTCACCCAATCAACCGTTGAATTAAATAAATTATATCATTAGAAATATCAACGAATTATGAAACGAATTACTTATATAATAGCAATATTGTTCGCCTGTACCTCTTGCAGCGACACCTTCCTCGACAATGCGCCGAAAGGTAAATATCACGAAGGCAATTATGATATGGGTACCGCACAGGAACTTCTCGTCCTCGCCACGCTAATGGACGGCTACAATGTATTCGCCCAACAGACCTGGCCCGTGACAGCCATGCAATGTCATACTACGGACAACAGTCATCCCGGAGGGCCTTCGGGCGATGGCGGTGTAGACTTCAGCCAGTTTCCTACCATGTCCTTCACACCGGCCAACAGTATGTTTAATACCTATTACTCGCTTCAATTCACCGCCATCACCAAAGCCAACGAAGCCTTGCAGATGTTGAAAGACATAGAAGAAGCCAACGGAGAAACAGCAGAAACCAGACAGTACAAAGCCGAAGCCTATTTTATCCGTGCGGCAGCATACTTCCGGCTGACACAGGCATTCGGTGCGGTTCCCTACGTTGACAGGGTAATGGGAAAAGACGAGGAAATAGCCGACCAGCTTAGTGCAACGGTTATCCGTAACAAGTATCTGCCCGAACTGATCGGAGTGATAAACGACCTGCCTACCCGCAAAGAAGCAGTCAGCTCGGGAAACATCGGACGTGCCACCCAAAACGCTGCCCGTGCCATCATCGCCAAAACTTACCTGTATGAAAAGGATTACGGCAACTGCCTGACCTACACGGGACAAATCATCAGTTCCGAGGATAATGACCTCTCTACTCCTTATGCGGAAATGTTCTGGGAAGAGAACGAATTCGGCCCCGAATCTGTCTGGGAAATCAACGCCGACTACAAACCGGACCAAAACATCTCTATCATCGGCGAAAACAACCAATGGTGCCTGATGAACGGTGTACGCGGATTCCCAAACTTAGGCTGGGGACATAATGCACCCAGCGAGAACCTGATGAACGATTACGAAAGTAACGACCCGCGTTTCGGCGCTACCGTACTGGAGAACGGTGAAAATGTGGATGGCGACATCATTGTGGCAAGCAACTACCAGTACTTCAACAGGAAAGCCTATTGCCGGAAAAGCGAACGTTCGCTCTACGGACGTGCCGACTGGTGTTATGGTTACTGGAGCAATCTCCGCATCATCCGTTATGCCGACATCGTACTGATGCACGCCGAAGCTGCCTGCGAAACCAATGACCTCGATGAAGCCAAGAGAAAGTTGGAAATGGTAAGAGCCCGCGCCCGTAACGGTCAGCCGGTATTACCCGAAATAAAGACTACCGACAAAGACGAATTAAGAGAGAAAATCCGTCACGAACGCCGCATCGAACTGGCGTTGGAATTTGAACGTTATTTCGACCTGGTACGCTGGGGGATTGCCGAAGACAAGATAGCCAACTTTGTTGTCGGCAAGCACGAGGTATTCCCTCTCCCGCAAACGGAAATCGACAAGTCGAACGGTAAATTGCAACAAAATCCTAAGTATTAACCGAAATCAAATAACAACTATAAATATGTCAAAGATGATATTAAATATAACCGCTGCCTTATTCTCGGCACTTATGCTGTGGAACTGTGTGGAAGATGAATCGACATTGGGCGAATCGACCGTAAACAACGACAACACCTATTCGCCGCTTATCGTGAAAGCTGCCATGAACGACCAGCAGCAGAAGGTTATCAGTTATTTCTATGAAGGTGCCAATCCGTCAACCGGAATGGCTTACAACGGGTCTACAAGTAAAACGACCCTTACTACCGGTGCCACAGGAATGGGTATCATGAATCTTGTGATAGGGGTGGAACGTGGCTGGATCAACCGTGAAGATGCCGCCGACCATATCGTAAAGATAGTCCGCTTCCTGAAAACAGCCGACCGCTTTGCCGGAGCCTGGGCACACTGGTACAGGCCCGACGGCAAAATCATCCCCTTCGGAAACCAGAACGAAGCCGGAGAAATTGTGGAAACAGCTTTCATGATGGGCGGCTTATTGACTGCCTGCGAATATTTCACCGGCAACAGTGAAGCTGAAAAGGAAATCCGCGAAACGACAAACTATTTTTGGGAAACCATCGAATGGAACCATTTCGTGGACAACGGCCGCCTATACTGGATATGGCACAAAGATACCAACACCTACGAACTACCTTTGATAGGCTGGAACGAAACTCTGTTGGTATACATATTGGCCATGGCGGCACCGGATAACCACAAAGTATCGACAGATATCTACAAAAATTGCTGGCAAGGCCGCAACTTTGCCACTCCCGGCAGAAAAACGTATGGTTACCTGATGCCATTGGGCACTGAATATGGCAACGCACTTTTCCTGTCCCAATATTCTTTCCTCGGACTGGATCCCAGAGCCATGGAAGACAAATATACCTACTATTGGACACAGAACGTAAGCCATACAATGATCAACCGCCACTACTGTATATACGAGGCTCCGAAAGAATATAAATATTCAGTATCCGACTGGGGACTGACCGCCTGCGGCGGCTGCGGCAAAAATCCCGAATACAAATCGCGCGAACCATTCAAAGACGATGGTATCATTGCACCTACGGCAGCCATCAGCGCTTTTCCATACACGCCGTTCTACTCTACACAAGTATTGATGAACCTGATAAGAAACTACCCGAAGCTGAACGGTACCTACGGGCTTAACATATCCTACTGTCCTTCCGACAAATCAGTGGGAACGGAATACCTGGCAATGGAACACGCACCAATGGCTATCATGATGGAAAACTACCGCACGGGGCTTATCTGGAAACTGCTGATGAAAAACGAGTATGTGCAGAAAGGCCTCCAACTGGCAGAAATCAGAACGACTCCCGAATATACCCCGGGATTTTATCTGGCAACAGTCAACACCGCAACCCATGTATATGACATGATGCGTCACCCCGACCGTGAAAAGTATGAAATAGACTTCTATACCAAGGCTTCGGGCAACGGACTGCTCATACTGACTAATATGAAAAACGAAGAGATTTACCGCACCAATATCGAACTGGCAGCAGGCACCAATATCATTTCTTTCTTCGACAACTCCATCCTAAGAGGAAAGAAATACACGCTCACTGTGACCGATGGTGCAAACCAGTCTTATTCTATTCCTGTAACTTTAAGATAAAAACAACGATGAAGAAATTATTGACTACTATACTGTGCTTGATTCTACTAATAGGAACTTCAATGATGAATGCTCGTCCCCCAATGCAAACTTCAATAAATACCGAAGTTCCGTCCAGACTGGTCAAGAACGGAAACGGAAGCTGGCAACTGATAGTGAACGGAAAACCTTTCATCATGCTGGCAGGCGAACTGCACAACTCTTCGGCCTCAACGACCGAGTATCTGAACAGCCTATGGGCTCCCTTGAAAACACTGAACCTGAACACGGTTCTCGCCCCCATCGCCTGGGAACAGTTTGAACCGCAGGAGGGTATATTTGATTATACATTGATAGACAATATGATAGATAGAGCCCGGAAGAACGGTTTCAAACTGTCTATCCTGTGGTTCGGCAGTTGGAAGAACGGAGAATCGAGCTATGCACCCACTTGGGTGAAAGAGGATACCAAACGTTTTTTCCGCGTGAAGAATGTGGAAGGAAAGGAAATCGAAACGCTTTCCCCTTTCTGCGAAAATACCATGAAAGCAGATGCCAAAGCATTCAAAACATTGGTGGAACACATCAAAAAAATGGATCAGGCAACGGGAACGGTCATCGCCCTGCAACCGGAAAACGAAGTGGGCATCTTTCAGGATATGGACTACACGAAAGCCTCACTTATGGCATATGGTCAGGAGGTTCCTCAGGCACTTATCCAATATATGAAGAAGAACCGCAAGAACCTGCGTAAAGAACTGCTTTCCGTATGGGAGGAGAACGGAGCCAAGACTTCCGGCACATGGAAAACGGTGTTCGGAGACAATGCCTGGAGCAAGAGTTTCTGCACCACTTGGCAGTATGCCACTTACATTGATTTTGTCGCTGCCGGTGCGAAAGAGATTTATCCGCTGCCTACCTTCTGTAATTGCTGGCTGGTGCAAAAGCCTGATGACCTGCCGGGAGTTTATCCCAACGGCGGACCGGTATCCCGTGTAATGGACATCTGGAAAGCAGCCGCACCGCATATTGATGTGCTTGCTCCGGATATTTATCTGTCCGACTTCAAGAATATTGTGGCAGACTATCACCGGGCGGATAATCCGTTATTGATTCCCGAAGCTGTGATGGAACCGGCTAATGCTTTCTGGGCATTCGGCGAACATAGTGCACTTTGTTATTCACCTTTCGGTATCGAAGACGGTGCGGATAATTTCACCTTTGCCCAGTCCTATAAAGTGCTGGATGAACTGATGCCGCTTATTACCGAACACCAAGGCAGCAACCGCATGATTGGCGTAATGAAAATGCCGGGTGAGTCGGAACGTACAGTGACGATGGGCGATTATCAACTATGTATCAAATACGATGCCGAAGATGCTTATGGATTGATTATCAATACTGAAAAGAATGAGTTCGTCGTTGCCGGAATTAACTTCAAGGTTTATTTCACTTCTACCGACAAAAAGAAAACAGGCTATATCAAGCAAGTATGGGAAGGCGGTTACGATACGGACGGTGAGTGGAAAGCCACCCGTTTGCTCAACGGCGACGAGACTTACCACAACGCTGTACTGATTGCCAAAGGACGTCGTACGTTTACATCGGAAAAGAGTGACAACTACAATGCCGACCACAGCGACGAGATATTTGTTTACTCACCTACTTCCTATCAGGCAGTCTGGAGTCCGGGTATATATCGTGTGACAACCTATCTACGATAAAACCAGCCTATTCATATATGAATAAGTATAAGATTAACAATCAATAATTAAAACAGTATGAAACACATATATTGTATATTTATCTCTCTTTGCATGATTCTATTCATTTGGAGTTGTAAAGATTCCGAAGAGATAGCCCCGGCATCTCTGACTATCAACAAGAATGAATTGTCATTCACCGGATATAGAAGCACGCTCGCCGTCAAAGTAGACGCCACCCGTCGCTGGAGTGCCGTTGCTTCCGAATACTGGATTACTATAAGTCCCGACAACTATCCCGGAGTAAATAAGAGTTTTATAGCAAATGTAGCTGTCACTGTCTCCGACAACGCAACAGGCCAGCCCCGCGAAGGACATGTCACTTTTTTCCTGCAAGACGAAGAGGTAATCACCCTGACCGTCAAGCAAAGTATTCAGGATGAAGGAGAAAGACCGGATGAAGAGTTTCCTATCACATGGGCAAATCTACAATGGGCAGCTTCTTATCTTATCAAACCGGGAGAGTATTTCGAAGCCGGTTCCAAAGTATTTGCCGATGGCATCACCAATGCTGTGAATAGCGAGACGGGAGAGGATATCACCTGCGACATCGGCTATTCGCTCGCTGACACCGACCCGTCGGGTGAAGGTTGGACATGGATTTCATGCCCGTTCAATGCCGATTGGGGCAATGACTTCTATTACCAGGGACGTATCGAAAACCTTCCTGCCGGCACTTACTTTTATAATTTCCGTTTCCGCAACGGTTCGGGCCCTTACAAATATGCAGGAACAGACGGACTTTGGGATGGAGAAGCAAACATCAACGGAAAGTTTGAAGTGAAAGAAGAAGAGGAAGAACAAGAGGAATACGCAAGCATCGAAGATTACAGCCAACTATCCATCAGTTGGGCAATACTCGGTGACTGGACAGCCAAAAATCCTATCCAACAAGGAGAACAGTTTGAGACGGGCGCACAAGTATTCATCGAAGGATTAACCGACTTGGGAACAGGCACTGCCAACAAACATGTGACTTGTGAAATCGGTTACTCCACAACAAATTCTGACCCGTCGGGAGCCGGTTGGACATGGCATTCTTGCCATTGGAACGGGCAATGGGGAAACAATCACTATTATCAAGGCAAAACTCCCGAAATCTCGACTGCAGGAACATATTATTATACTTTCCGTTTCAGAATAGACGAAGGAACTTATGCCTATGCGGGAACAGACGGGCTTTGGAATGGTACAAGCAGCACCTATAAAACTTTTCAGGTAACAATGTAATTGTGTATTAGCATATATGCCGGGCTGGTTCTTTATAGTCCGGCATATATCTTTTAAATGATGAATCCGGGATTCATTCTTTCAGAATTGAGTACATCTTCATATCCACCACAACACCATTTTTTACCGCATTTTTCCTCAATGTCCCTTCTAACTCAAACCCGCATTTCTCAAGGATGCGGCAAGAAGAAGCATTATGTGCAAAAGGTTCGGCAAACAATCGGATTATATCCGTATTTTGAAAGACATATTCGCATATTTGTTTCACAGCGCTTGTACCGATACCTTGCCCCCAATAAGGCTCTGCAACGTAATATCCCACTTCGGCTGTTCTCGAATGTATGTTGCTTTGGCGGAAGGCACCTATGCTCCCTATTGCCTTATCATCAACAGTTATTGCAAATGAGAACGTACTTTCCGAATCGGCGACATTCATTGCCTGTATAAACTCCCTTGCATCATGCACTGTATATGGAAAGGGAATGCCATCCCGCAGGTTATCCAGTATATTCTTATTATTCAGTGTCTCTGCAATATCTTCTGCATCCTCTATCCGCCAACAACGTATTTTACATTCCATATTATGACTATTTTATGATTATACCTTCTTTATTTCCTGATACATCCGTAAAACTACAAAATTAATCCGGAACCGGAAGAAGAGTTGATTTATTTTTCCGGAAGAAAAAGAAGAAAAGAAACGGCTTATTGCATCTTTGATTTTTCTCTTTATCTTTGTGGTACACTCCTTGCTAATATAATACTGATGAGATACAATTGGATTCTTTTCTGGCTATGCACTCTACTATCTTTTATCTGTCTCCCGCCGGGCACAGCACAGACGCCTGTGCAAATCACCAACTATAATTATAAAAACTACAAAGGCGGGATTCAGAACTGGGGTATTACGGTTTCTCCCGAACAAGTTCTTTACAGCAGCAATAACAACGGACTACTCAGATATAACGGCAATGACTGGGCACTTCTCGAACCGGGCGAACGAAGCACCGTACGTGCGGTCTGCTGTATCGGGAACCGGATTTACACAGCAGGCGACAACAACATCGGCTACTGGCAATATGATGCAAACGGAAAAATCAACTATACATCTCTTCTGTCCCTGGTAAATAAGCTTGGAATCAAAGGAGAGACTTTTTGGAGTATAGCCGAAACGGAAGGCAAGGTGTATTTCCATTCTTTCGGCAATATTATCTGGTATGACGGCAAAGATATGGGTTATCTGGTGAAAAACGACTGTTGTGTTTCTCTCTATCCGGCAGGTGACAAACTGTTTACGCAGAAGTGCGGCGGTGCTCTCATGCAAATTCGCGGCAATAAGCTGGAAAGCTTCTGCGAGGATGCAATCTTCCTGAATGGAGAAACTAAATTCATGTTTCGGATTGCCGATGATGAATATATTATCGGGCAGACCAGCGGGAAGATATATACACTGAAAGGTAATACTGTAACTCCGCTACTCCAGTTGGAAAATTCCAATCATATCCCTGTCCGGATAGATTGCGGAAGTATTTGGAAAGACGAACTGCTTGCCGTCGGAACCATAGGCGACGGCTTGTTCCTGATTAACCTGAAAAACGGGCAACAGACGCAGTATCATTCTTCGCAACTGCAAGACCTCAATATCCATGGTTTGTGTTTCGCCACCGAGAACTTTCTCTGGCTCTCGCTTGACAACGGAATTTCATCGGTTATCCTCGAACCGGCAACCTATCTATGGAAAACAAATACCGACATCGGTACTTTCTTCGACGCGGCCTCTTTCAACGGAAAGACTTATATCGCTTCCAACCAAGGCACTTATATATACGAAGAGGACGGCAAGAAGATGCAGACTTCCATGTATCCTCTCCAGTTCTGCAATCTGAAAAATGAATTATTATGCGGCACTACTACCCAGCTATTTAAAATGAGAGCCGGACAGGGTAATTTCGAACCGTTCTGCGATATAAACGGCGTCAGACAATTCGAATACATAGCAGACCGCGGAGATGAATACATTTTCCTGCGTTCTTATTCCGGAATCGCATTGCTCGAATATAAGGAAAACACCTGGAAATATCGGTCTTTACTTTTAGACACCGAGGATTATGCCAACATCATGCCCGAAAATCTTCATACCGTATGGGCTATCCATCCGGAAAAAGGAATCTTCCGCCTGCGCATCGATAAGGAGCTGAATCAGATAACGGATTTCGAGAACTTCTCCGAAATTGACGGGTATGCCAACTACAACAGAATCAGCCTGTTCAAAGTGGAAGATAAAATCCTGTTTGCAACGCCCAAAGGGATTTATATGTTCGACATCACCGACAGGAGTTTCAGAAGGCAAGAACAAATAAGCAAGGAAATACTGTATCTGAACAAGCTGCAATCCATAAAATCCGCCTATAAGAATGATATTTGGGTCGCCACAGACGAAGAATTGTTCCTGTATCATATATCGGACTTATCCGCCCAATTGATGATGTACTGGCCTTTTGTCGATAACGAACTGATGCTTTACGACAAGCATTATAATCTGAAATCAATAAACGATTCGATTACGTTCGTCTCTACCTGTGAAGGTACTGTCGTCATTAACAGCAAAATGGTAGGCCGTTGTGCGGCAGACCCGTATCCCTTGCGGATAGAGACATTCTGCTTCACCGACAACGACAATACCACTTTCTACGCAGACTTTCATCAGCAGGAAATCGAGCTACCCAATACGGCAACCAACATTACTATCCAGGTCACTACCGGTTTGGGTACTCATGCCACTTCCATAGCTTATCGTCTTCCCGGCGTCGCCAACGACTGGAGTACGTGGCAGACTTCGGGTACTATTCATTTCACCAATCTGCCTTCCGGCAACTATCGGCTCGAAATCAAAGACAGTAACCAAAATACTTTAATGATTCCCATACTGGTATCTCCCCCTCTTTACAAGCGGACGTGGATGATTATGCTCTATATTCTGATACTAATAGCAGTTACCGTCGGAATAGTAACATTTATCAACGAACGGAAACGCAGGATTATTCTCCGGAAATACCGGAAAGAACAAAGAAAGCATACGGAAGAACTGCAAAAACAGGCCTATGAACAATTACAGGAGAAAGTAAGGAACCAAGAGAGCGAACTCAAGAACCATATGCGTTTCCTTACCCAGAAACAGGAGTTGCTGGATACAATTGCGGAAGAAGTGGAAACACAAAAGAAAGAATTGGGAGACCGTTACCCTAACAAACTCTATCAGCGACTCATGAAAATCATTCAGGAAGGTGCTACGGAAAAAGACAAGTTCCTGTCGTTTGAAAACTACTTCGTGGAAGTTCACTATGAATTTATGCTACGTATGCAAAAGACGCACCCTTCTCTCTCTGCTTCCGAATTGAAGTTCTGCTGCCTGCTAAGGGCCAATCTATCTACCAAAGAGATTTCCGTCATTATGGGAATTGCGCTCCGCTCGGTCGAGCTGAAGAAATACAGGCTAAAACAGAAGTTGAATCTGGATACCAACAGTAGTCTAACCTCTTATATATTGAGCGTCTGAATAAAGTTATAGTATATAACCTAACTTCTTTTATGTGGAAAGTGCATAACTTATCTTTGTTATATGAAACGTAAGATTACAACATACGGTGGCAATTGAGAGAGATTCATATCGACTCTTTCAACCAAAGAAATAGAAAAACAACTATTTTAATACGGATTATAATTAAATTATCGAGTAGAGTATAGGTCGAAAACAGTAGGAAAATCAGTTTTCCTACTCTATTAAATCTGTGACATAAGTTTGCCTAGTTTGTCAAGCGATTGCACATGATACTTCTCAATGCACTCAATGCATTGGTGAAGATAATCTTCGGATATTTCCACTCCATTCCACTCATACCAACGCTTCACCATTTCAAAACCTGCATGGTGCTTCTTTGCGATATTCCAGATTGTGATGATGTCATCCTGTTGTTTTCTTAATTTTAACCGTTTCAGTTCAAGTACCCCTTTGTAGATTCCGATTTCTTCATCATAGATGAGCTGTTTCCTCTGAGTCAGTTCATCATCTCCCAGAAAAGTGACATGGGTCATGAGATGTCGTTCGTCACTGAACTCGGCTACAGCGATGCCATGGTCGGAAACAATGAAATAACCGCCATTGTTCTTGCGAGTATACAAGACATCCGTATTATTATACACAAAGTAATTGAACAAACTTTCCCCTTTGAGGTCTATTTGATAATGGTCAATGTAGCGCTCTTTGTATCGTTGCATGAAGTGTGCCGTATAATGCATTATTATATTTGAGGACTTGAAACCTGTTATTTGGATATAGCCATTGCTTGAAGCACCAATGACAGGAGCGTAAGCTTGAAATGCCAAAGCATGCATATATGAATTGTATCTCCCCTCCAGCGTCCATACATTTTTTCGGGTGGTGGTGATAGTCATACGCTGGGGCGCCACAGGAAATGGACTCGTCATCGCTGCTTTCTTACGGACCTTATCTATGAACATGTTCGCTTTGGTCGATATTGCAATGAGGTCTTTATGTGCTTCGGCATACAATTCCTCCCGGCTCATACTTGTCAGATACATACTTGTTTTTTTACAAGAGACAAAGGTAGTGTTTATCTCCAGACTTCTATTTTGGGGTTATATACTTCTTTAATATGTTTAATACGTCCGTAAAAGTACGAAATTAATTCAAAACCGGGATAAGAGTTGATTTTATTTTTCCGGATAAAAACAAAGCAAATAGTAGAGTCGGAGTGTCTATCTCCGCATTCTACTATTTGCTTCCCTAACCATTTTACAAAAAAAGTATTATGAGTTATTCAGAAACAGTGCATCTATTACTAGAATTGATGCATTCTCAGTTCCTTATCAACCAATATTCCATCTTTCAAAACCAATTCAAACTTCACTTTACGTTTCGCTTTCAACTTCAGGATAAACAGTTCTTCCGAACCGTTCAATGACTCCTGTTTTCCCAGGTTGACAAACGTAGGATAGAGGGATTTCACGCCACTGGTATGCAAGCGGTCGTAAGTAAGATTTTCCATGGCTTTCATATTCAGAGGTTCTACGCCTACGAACTCATAGTCATTCTGGTCGTAAGGTAAGGCGAAGCTGAGCGCATTCACTGCTTTCAGGTCATTACCCTTCACATGGATTTCTACGATTTCATCCTTCTGATACAGGCGTTTCGGGGTGCTGATTGACAAAGAGCCCGATACTTTAAGCGTATCTTTTCTGCCGACACCGCCTTCAAGCTGGGTGGCCACTACGGATATATCGTAAGCGTCTATCAGGTCATTCATATTTATATCCCCTTTGCTGATATATCCTTCATAGTCCGAATCTCCACGGCGCAAACCGGTATAGTTCATATAAGAAGTCAGGTCGTTGCGGTCGATTTTACCGTCGTTGTTGATATCTCCCTGCAGGTAGCTGGCTGTTCCCGGAACCTTGAATACATAGAGCTCGCGACCGGAAGCATAGTTTCCTACACCTGCCGTTATATTGAGCTTGATATAGCGTGCCGTAGGATGGTTGGCAAATTCAAAGACTTTCACTTCACCATCGCGTTTCCAGTCGAATGCTCCGGCTTCCGTCCAGTGTTCCTTATCCATACTGTAAGATACGGAACCTTTCAGTATCGTACCGTTTCCGGCATCGGTGCGTGGCAGGTAATGGAATTTATCCAGTTGGTTAACGGTCTTGAGGTCGATGGTCAAATCCAATGGAATAGCGTTAGCACGGTATTTTGTATGCCAGTTGTCACCTGATTCAGCAAAGTCAAACAAGCGGTTGACACCGAATCCTCCCTGTGAAGGAGCGGTAGATTCACCTTCAATATCATGGATGGCAAATTCCAATGGGTTTGCTTTCGTTGTTACCTGAATTTCAGCCCAATCGGAAACGCCGTCTTTGTTGACTGCACGTACTTTGAAAGAATAAGGAGTTTCGGCTTCCAGTCCTTCAAACAGAAGATAAGTGTTGCGGATAGTCGTGTAGAGCATTCCGTTAAACTCGATTTCGTAGAAGTCGGCATTGGCTACCTTGTCCCAAGTCGGTTTCAAGGTGTATGCTTCCCGGTTTTCTTCGGTTACTTGTGCGTTCTGCGGTGCTGTCAGAGCTCCGGTGCTTACACGGTAGCGGTCGGCAGGTTCAAAACGGAAGCCTTCTACGTTTACTACGGTCTGATGGGCGGTGATGTCGGTAGCAGCCAGTTTAACACGTACCTGCGGATTCTTTGTGATGGTTACTTTCTCGAAGTCGCTGCCTTTCGTGGCAAACTTATTCAAGTTCGGAGTTTTTTCGTACCAGAAGACGTTTTCACCTTTCAGGAAGTCATCGACTGTATTTACTTCTATCAGTTTCACGGTTTTACCATTAATCTTGGCAGATAGCTTCTTCGGTTTCTCAGTGACGTTGATTCGCAGTTCTGTCTTCTTATCCTTCACGAAGCCGTCGAAGTTGCCGGCTGCCGGATGGATGGTAATCGTTAGATTGTTTTTCTTGTCGATTACGTTAGACTCAATCAGGGTGGATACTGATTTCTCCTGACGATAGGCTTCGGTCACTCCGTCGTCGTCATATTCTACGGTTGCAGTATGACGATTCGGGTAGAATTCATAGATGCGCAGGGACGGGTCTATCTCGCTGACATTGTTGTGGGGGTGAGTCATCGGGATAATAGAACCGTTCTTCACAAATACGGGCAGTTTCCAGATGGGGGTATCAAAGTTGTTGAGGATACGGTTGCCCTCATACTTCTCACCGGTGAAGTAATCAATCCAGGAGCCTTCGGGCAGATAGATACCGTCACGGATATCATTCCCTTTCTCGTCAGCTTTGGTGTTCTGATAGATGGGAGCCACGAGAAAATCCGTTCCGTACATGAACTGGTATTGCGTGGCAGGTCCGTAGGTGTATGCACTCGGATAATCCAGGAACATGGCACGGATTAGCGGCATTCCGTCCACCGCTTCCTTGGCAAAACTATATGTATAGGGGATTAATTCGGATTTCAGCTTCAGGTACATTCGGTTGATGGATGTAGCCGGTTCGCCTAAAGCATGGGGGTACTTCTCATTGGCGCCCCAGCCATCCATATTCAACTGCATGGGGGTAAATGTCTTCCATTGGAAATCACGAATATTGACTGTTTCATTCTTGCCGCCGAATATTCCATCCATATCCGAACAGATATTGGGCTGACCGGAAAGACCGGAACCGATATAGGTCGGTATATGGAAACGGATATATTCCCATACACCGCCTGTCTGGTCGCCCGACCAGATTCCGGCATAACGTTGCGTACCTGCCCAGCCGTCGAGCGAGATGACGAAAGGACGGGCGTCATTTCCATAATAAGGCATGATGTGTCCTACATCAGCCACACCGTTCAGCCCGAAAGAGTATCCGGCTCCTACCCAGGCTACGTCGGTTTTCAGTACACGTACACCTGCATCACGCACTTCCTTCACGATGTCACGTTGCAGCAGAGCGCTTACGCCTTCTTTGGGATGCAGGTCGGACTGTGTCCAAAGTCCGATTTCCACTCCATTCTTGCGGGCATAATCGCCCAGGCTTTTCAGATTGGCGATGTTGCCGTCCAATGTTTCCGTCTGTCCGTAGCCGGCACCGTAACCGTCGTTGGGAAGCAACCAGCCGAGAGGCATATCATGGTTCTTGTAGCGGTCGATAACGGCACGCGCTGAGAACTGGTAGTTGTTTTTTTCACCGTTCAGGGATTCTTTGATACCACCATTGTCTTTCTGGCTTTCTTTATAACGTTTTCCGTCTTCGAAGAGGATTCCTTTTTCATCCTCTTTCCAATAGTCGCGGTTGTAGGCGTTAAGATGCCCTTCGTAGAAACCGAATTTGGGCAACAGGACGGGATTTCCCGTCAATTGGTAAAAATCATTCAGCAGGGCGACGGCTCCGTCGTTGACCATGTAAAATAAATCAAGGTAAGAAGAATTATGGGATAATTTCACTACGTTTTTTTCTGTTGCGCCAAAGTCATATTGGCCTTTCTTGAAGGTGTACCACATCATTCCATAGCCTTTTGTTGACCAATAGAAAGGGGTAGGGGAAGCGACTCCGCCATCCGTCCAGCTATTCTGGTTTTCGATGGCAATCACTTTGCCTTTGTGGGAGAAGCGTCCGTTCTGTACACCGCCGCCGTAGAAATATTCGTCCGGCTGTTCTTTCAGGGTGACGGTCACTTCTTTCGGACTGAATACTACCGGAGCAGTCTGTTCGATGACACATACGTTTGTTTCGAGGTTAAAGACTTTCATCAGGGATGTCTGTTTGTCGAGTTCAACCCGTACTTTTCCGGTGCTCAGGATGATACGGCCGTCCTTTTCGTCCAGCGTAAGACCGGATACCTTGCGGCGTGGCTGGTCGACGAGTATTTGTGCTTCAGGTTTCGCTTCGGGATCACGAATGATACCTCCTGAGTTATCCTGAAAAACACGGAAGATATTCTCTCCGTAGAAGTCGATCGTCATTCGCTGATTGTTTGTAAACAGCACATCGACTGTGGTCGGATTTACCTTTTCTGCCCGAAGGATTCCTGAAGTTTGCCGGATACCTGTTGAAGAAACATCATTCCTGTCTGAATTTTCGGATGCTTGTATAGAAAGAAACGAAATGGGATGTAATAACAATAATAGTAATGCGATAAGTCTGAGATACCGCGAAGAAAGAGAATGACTGTTTTTCATGTTTTATTTATTTAGAATTAGACATAAGATTGTCGTCGTTATACAATGATAAATACACGCCAATCCCCTCTTACCCTAACTTTATACCCGTTTTTTAATTATTCTTTGTTCTTTTTCACTATTCAAGGGAAAAGCAGAGAGGGTGTCTGAAAAGGGTATCCTTTTCAGACACCCTCTTTCTTATGTACATAACCAGAATTCAATACATTGATTTACCTATTGCAACGTACGTTCTAATAATATCTTTCCGTTTTTATCTACCGCTTTTATCTTAATCTTCCCGTCTGCAATATCCAGTCGGGCAGCACTTTGATTGCTATCTACCAAAATGGGGAAATTGTTTCCGCCTGCATTCTTCTCATGAAAAGCATACTCATGCGTATGACCGGAAACCATCAAGTCAATCTTTGCCTTATTCAGGATAGGAAGACATTTATCACTAAGATCGTCCATGCCGTGACTCAATTCCTTATAGTCATATATACCCTTCGTCATCGGGAAGTGTGAAATAACAATCCGGTATTTAGCCTTTTTGAATTCTTTCGTTTTCACCAATTCTTTCAACCATTTCGCCTGCTCAGTACGATAACTGTCGAAATCGTTTAATCCTGAATATACCCAGAAATCATCCGGCTTATCTTCACCACAGTCAATCATCACCACCATGATATCGCCCAACAGATAAGAACCGTATATCTTTCCGTCTTTTTTAGGGAAGAAGTGAGGATAGGTACGTGCCAATTTACCACGAGTCTCATGATTGCCTCTCACCACTTCAAATGGCGTAGAGCTGGCAAAAAGCTTCACACTCGTATCAATAAATGCATGGAAAGGCGTCTCTCCATCAGCCATATAGTTCATTACATCTCCTGCATAAAAAAAGGCATCACACGTTTTATAATCGCAGAGTTCCAGCAGAGTTTCCAACATTTTCGTGTTGTTATGCGTATCTGATGTTATAAAGATAGCTCCTCCTTTCGCTTTGGGGTCAATCGTTTTAAATGTGTACCATTGCGAAGCAATACTATCTCCAAACGTCACTTTGTAAGGTTCGAAAGAACGCATCTCTTTAGAACAAATCCTATACTGATAAGTACATCCCGGTTCCAACTTCTCTATCCGAATAGAATGAAACGTATTGTAGGCATCTCTAAAGCCATACTGTGTATGATAATAAAGGCTAGAAGTATCGGCCCCTTCTTTTTTCAATTCGATGGCCGAGAATGATTTCTCGGAAGTAAGAAAGACAAAAGTAGCTCCATCACCGGTGACTTCCTGAAGATAGGGACCGTGAGATATTTGAAGCTTGTTTTGTGCTGCTCCCGACATGATTGTCAGGAGCAGGAAAATGAATAATAAGTTTCTTTTCATTACAGGTAATCTTTTTATTTAGCTGTCGCTTCTATTCTAGTACCATCGGCCTGCACAGCAAATATATGCTCGGTTTCTCCTAATGTGATGGATTCCGGAAGATCGAAGTTGAAGAAATTGGAGAAGTATAACACGTTATCTCCTCTTTTCAGTTCAAAAGCAACCGCTTCTTCGCCGTTCTGAATCATAATGGTATTGCCAACCTTCGAGTAAGTGACCTTCTTGGTTATTTTCCGATTGTCTTTAAAAGCTGAGTAATGACCAATATCTCCTACCTTATAATTGTTACTACCGACATCACTCTGTCTACGATCTTCGATATACTGAATAGCATGTGCCGGAGCAGGATAGTCCTTAATAGCAGCTTTCGTTTCACCAATCATCGTAGTTGTCACTGTATATCGGTAATTGCCATACTGTTCTATTTCCCGATTGATAGGCGTGAAAAATCCCCATGTCTCGAAGAAATCAGTCAAGTTCATGTTGGCAACCTTGCAAACGGCTTTCACAAATTGCATCTGAGCAAGTCCCGGATTCGCTGCCGTCAGACGGTTGGTACGGAGTTCCTTAAACATTTTCTGCCAGAAGTCCGGCATGTACTCACAGCGATGGAAGTAATTCCACAGCTGCCAATAGAGACGCATCTTCAATTCATTGTCCACATCTACCCAGCTATCATTATTTACACAATGTTGAGTGGCCAGGAGGCTCAATTCTTTACCACGCGAACAAGGTTCTCCAAGTTTATGCATCACAAAGTTGGAAAACAGGTTATTGGAAGCCTCCGTACAGATTGGCCAGTTGATAGCCGATTGATGTATATGCCCCACTTCATGTGCCGGTCCCCAGACATTACCTTTGCTTGCCATTACTTTATTATAATCCAGCAGGCGATCCAACGTGGTATATTTAAAGGCTATGCGGTAATCGCTTGCCCACATGTAGCCATCGTCATCGGCGTCCAGCGAGATGGCGAAAATATGATTGTTCACCTGGCTGGGACGCACATCGTCAATACCCATCAACTCCTGCTCCCAAGAAATCACGTTATCCCATAAATTAATGGTAGGTAAAACGGAATTGGGCATTATCTGTCGGTAGGAAGTAGTATGGAAATAGAAAATAATCTTTTCACCACGCACACAGAAGTATTTATAGTTTGCTTTGGAAAGCAACTTAACATATTCTTCGTCTGTCTTATCTTCCTTCAAATCATAGAAACCATCGACATGACCACATTGTGGCGGAATATGAACGCGAATAGGACGGGCTTTCGAATTCGACAAATCTGCCGTGTACATCAAAAACAACATACCTGTCTGCTTGATAGCTATCTTATTGACTCCTGTAACCAACGGATATACATCTCCTTTGCTTTCTCTATCGGGGATAGCCTGTAAAGAGACAGTCTGCCCATGAGTATCACCCACCAATACAATAAGAGATTCACCAGCATTGGCATAGATACCTGTCGGATTATCCAGATTGCTATATTTCTTGGTCATCAGATTACTTGCCCATACTTCCACATCGCTATAAGGTTCATAATCATGGATACGGAATTTCTTTTCCCATTCATCATAGGTATTATTTTTAAGCAGGAAACCGACGTTGGCAAAATACCCTGGCAATGCGTCAATCATTTCTTTGGTAACATCCGGGCGGAGTTCGGAGCAAGTTACATCTGTAAATACAGTCTGTAGTTGAGCTTCCAAACTATTATCTCTTTTAAAGAATTGCATTTCGGCACAACTTACATAAGCATTGGCGTTACTACTTTTCCCGGATTTGACAGATACCATGACTTTTGTAACCTTTTTCAAAGGGGTAGAGAAATTAACCCGAGAAGGAACGTTCTTCTTTCCAAAATCAAAGGAACCGAGTAACTGATAATCCGACTGACCTTGTGTCATGACGAATATATCCAATTCACCGAAATCACCATTTCCTCCACGCGGAGTATAGATTAAATAATCGATGTCTGGTGTGTCATCAAAAGTAAACTCTAATTCAACAGGAAGTTTAGTTGCACCGGCATATGGAGAATGAAAGTGAGTATCAAACTTATTGTCAATACAGTTTTTTGCAGGGCAATCCGACGCTTCCTGATTAGCAATTACTCCCGAGGGTTGCACCTGTATATCACCGGCGACATCGTCCGTACCGGAAAATTTACCCTTTTGTGCTACCACACAGACAGCCTGAACTTCAGCATCCGTCGTACAAGTGAACATCACATCCACCGAACGGCTTTCATACGAATCGTTCATAGGCACTGTAAAAGCATGCACTTTGTCCACCATACCACGAGTCTCTACTGCTGGAATCAACCAATCACAGTCGTCGGTATAGGTCACTTCATAATCCACATTGGCTGTCACCTCTATTTTTACACTTCCTCCTTCTACCGGAAGTGTATCTACCTTTTTCACCAAGATGGCTTTTCCGCATCCTAACTGATTCACTGTAATCGTATAATTCTGAATGGAAGATTCGACTTCAAGAGTAGTGGTTCTAACTTCCGGTTCTCCATTCTGATCTACTTCCAGCAAAATCACTTTGGTAGAGTTGTCATAAGACTGCACAGCTCTACACCAACTCGCACCGGAACGGATGCTCCATTCCGAAGATGGCAACGAAGTCGTCACCGGTATCATTACAAATGTCTTGTCTTGGGTAAAATTCTGCACTAAGTCACTTTCGGCTATTTCAAAGCCACGAATACCACCTTCTTCTTCATCGGTGCAGGAAGTCATAAACGCATAGCCAATGAACAAGTAACATAATATATATAAGAAGTTTAATTTCATAATTGTCACTATTTTTAATGTGAAGTTTTTTATAGCTATTTACTTGCCATAAAATGAGAATTCGCTGAATACGAAATAGGGTCTGCCACCTAATGCTCCATCGTTTTCCAAACGAATGTATTTTACCGGAGTATCTGATCTCAAAATCGGAGACAAGTATTCCGTAGCTTTTTCGGTTGGCAACCCTTGCGTAATATGTGCCACTTCAATGAAATTCACTCCATCTTCACTCACTTTTACCACTGTTCCGGTCGGATTACCAAGATTGCTGGAATCACGAGTCGTAAAGCTATACTGGAATGCTCGAACCGGTTCTTTCAGATTAATCTGCAAATAATGATCAAATATACGGTCGGCTGTAGCATACGACGAATGGAAATAGGTTTTTATGTCACTATCCAACATTCTGCCCAATTCTCCCTCATAACCAGCTTGCGGACGATTACAATAAAGCATATCTACCGTCAAATCAATTCTAGGTGCTTTATATATTATTCCCAAAAAGCAAGGAGTCTCATCCACAACAAAATTAGAATTGGATACCGACACCAATTTAAACGGCAAGGCATATGTGCCACAAATGAGTTTGGAATAATCAATTTGAACGTCCAACCGAATATCATTAGCTCCAGGAACAAACGTCAACGTAGTCGGCATTTCATAAACATCTTTGCTCAGTAATTCGTAGTCGGTTCCGTTCTTTTCATTATATGCCTCAAGCGCTTCTTCATCTATATCTATCGTACAATCAAAAGTCCACTGGTTTTTCAAAGACATTCCTACTATGTAAGAATAGGTAAACACATCTGTGCCATCACCACCATATACAATCTCTTCCATACCTTTCTTCCTAAATGATATCGTAGGAATTAAAACTTTGGGCTGTATCAACAGCATCTTCTTCTGAGAGTTGATGGAATCGGCAGATTCAACCAACTGCAACGGGAGAACATATTCCTGATTCGGATGAGCAGTCATCAATTCGTCAATTGTATTTGTTTTAAACACAACACCTACTTTTTTGGAAGTCTCACCCGGCTCAAAGTTTAATGCTGTTTCACCGTTTATCTGATAACAATCAGTAGGTAATATTTCATAATTAGTAAAATTGCGGTTATTATAATAGTTCAGTTCTATTTCGTTCATCACTAGCATATTGACCGAAGTAGCCGTATTCAGGTTTGAACCGGCCTTGTTGACAATTATACTATAATCTGTATCAACTCCGGTTTTATAGAGCGTTAATTCATCGACTCCACTATTTCGGAAATAGGTAATCGTACTATATTGATCTAAATATTGTTCTTTATTGTCCTCACAAGCCGCAAAAGTCAATCCGAGCAGGAGGAATATCCATATGATTTGTTTTTTCATATTCATCATTTTATACATTATACAACTCATTGGTTACCAACCATAATTCTGAACAAGCATCGTATTCCTTTCTTTTTCTCTCTGACTGAAAGGATACAAATAGAAATTGTCTTTAAATACTCTTGTATTTACCACTGTTCTCTGCCAGAATTCATCAGGAGTAACATCACCAGACGTTTTCGCGTTTACATTCATCCCCCAAATGGGTCCCGCATCCGTCGTCTTGGCAATCATCCAAGTACGAGTATCGAAATAGCGGTGTCCTTCAAATGCCAACTCTATACGACGCTCTTGACGGTAGAGTTCGATCAACTTATCCACATCTGCATTAGGATATACGCTTGTAATAGAAGGCAAGCCTACACGATCGCGCAAATCAGCCCAACATTCCATAGCTTTGCTTTCATAATCAGCCGGCATCATTACACCCCGTTTTTTACACTCCAACACAGATTCAATGTAATTCAGATATATCTCACCCAAACGGAATGTAGGATAAGTCAAACTACCCCATTGACCAGTGGCCGAATTGGAACGATGATCATAAAAGCGCCCCATCAAATAACCACCGCGGCTACGGTCGTGTGAAACAGCAGAATTTCCACCATCAGCTAAGGAAATCTTTTTCTTTGAAGAACCGAATTTCCATTCAAGACCACTGAAGAATACAGATACGTAGAAGCGAGGTTCTCTATCTTTGAACATATTGGGCATCTTAGTTCCTGCAGGAGATGAAGCTCCCAACCAAGTGGGATAGGTCCAGGCACTCAAACCTCCATCTTCGTAACCGGAATCAGGGTTAACAAGTGGATTGCCGTCAGCATCATAGCCAGTAATAGGATACAAACCATTTTTCATAGCATACGCATCCACTTGTTGCTGCGTAACAGAACAGCCTCCATAAGCAGTGCCACCAATGGCTCCCGGAGCAGTATGAACTCCTATATTATATCCACCTTTATATCCGGTAGTCCAGATAAGTTCACTATTCCAAGATTTCCAAAGTACATCGAAATAGTTCTCGTAAGGGTCATTATTATCTCCCCGATATAGTTTATAAAGTGGATTATCAATCAATGCACGAGCAGCTTTGGCAGCTTCTAACCATTTATTATTATCATATTGCAATGGAAACAGAGGTGTTCCATCAGGATTCTTAACCGACGCATATAACTGGTTTCCATTAAACAAATCGCGGGCACAATACAGTTTTAGACGAGAGATCACAGCCTGGCAAGCTCCTTTAGTTGCCAATCCTTTTTCCGAGTCGCTTTTCCAGCCATCGGTCACAACCGGATTCTCAATAAGAGCTGTCAATTCTCCTATTACATAGTTCACACATTCATCCCACGTATTTCGGGGACGAGCTAAAGCCTCTGTAGGTGCGGTAGCGTCAAGTATTTCATCTCCGATAAGGAATACCGGACCATACACTCTCATCATCATAAAGTAATAATAGGCTCTGGCAAAATGAGTCTGCGCTTTCCACATTGCCTTCATTTCATCTGTGGCAATCGGGTCGGTACAACGGTCCACATTTTGCAGAAAGATATTACATTCACGTATTCCTTTATAATAATGATTCATTTCATAATAAGGAACATTGGAAGGATTCCAGGAACCGGCATTTATCTTCTCCGAATCACGTGTCCAGGCAAGAATAGCCTCGTCAGTAGCTGCATGCCAGGGAGCATACGACCAGTCTCCTGCATCATTAGGAAGGAATGACATGGCATTACGCCAATATTTTTCCGTATTTTCACGAGTATTCCATATTTTATCGAAGGTAAGAGCTTCATCTTCCTGTTTATCAAGGAAGCTATCACACGAAGTATTCATCAACGCCAGACAAAAACATGCTGCTATATATAACTTTTTCATCTTTATAATTAGATTTAGAAATTAGCATTTAAACCAAAAGAAACGACACGCAGAGGGGGATAACCGGAGCCGCTACCTCCACCCTTTTCGGGGTCCCAAAGTTTGAATTTACTAAATGTCAGCAAATTGTTGCCGGACACATAAAAACGAAGCGACTTAATAAAAGTCTTGTTTAATATAGATTTAGGTAATGTATATCCCATTTCAAAATTCTTTAGACGTAAGAATCGTCCATTATACATTGTTGCAGTAGAAGCCTGGTTGTTATTGGAAGATCCCGGGCCATTCTGTATACTCAAACGCGGATAAAGGGCGTTTGCATTCTGCTCTGGAGTATTAGTCGTTTTCCACACTTTATCATATAAATCAGCATTGATGGCAGAGCGTTCTAAATTTCCGCTAGTAAACGGTTGCATCGTACCTCCACTCGCAAAAATAGAAGTATGTCCTACTCCCTGAAAGAATACATTAATATCCCAGTCTTTCCATTGTGCTGTCACCCCAAATCCATAGATCATCTCCGGCAAATTGGTATATCCCAAAGCAATTCTATCATACGTATCAATCTTGCCGTCACCATTTATATCTTGGTATTTTACATCTCCTACACGATACTCTCCGAATGTTTGCACGGGACTTTCGTCTATTTCTTCCTGACTTTGGAACAGACCTAACGCAACGTATCCGAAAGGTTGATAACTTCCACCTTTCCCAAAAGGTTTACCAATATATTCTTGATATGCATATTCTTTAGCTGGTTGGTCATTGTCAAGCACTTTATTTCTATTATAGGTGAAATTAGCTCTTGCCGTCAGGAAAACTTGTCCCACTTGCTGGGCATACTCCATAGAACCGTCAAAACCTCTATTTAAGGTAGATCCTAAATTGACATACGGCTTAGAACTTACACCAGCAATATCCGGCAATCCTTCGCGTTGTATAAATATTCCGGTACGCTTTTCATAAAAATAATCGGCTTGTACCTTCAACTTCCCAAACAGTGAGAACTCTACGCCTACATTAGTCTTACGTGCTTCTTCCCAGCTTACATTCAGATTTTCTACTTCTCCAATACGAAGGCTAGAAGTTCCTCCGTTATTTCCTGTAGCGCCATATCCCCATGGGTCACCACTTACAATAGTAGGTTCGTAAATCCAACGACGACTGTCATTACCAATCTGGTCGTTACCTACCAGACCATGAGAAAACTTAAATTTCAAGAAGTCGACTACCTTTGTAGCCGGTTCAAACCAACTTTCATTGGATGCTACCCAACCTACTGCCATTGCCGGAAAGAATCCGAATCGATGCCCCGGTGCAAAGTTCTCCGAACCATTGTATCCCATATTAAATTCTCCCATATAGGTATCTTTAAAGGCATACGTCACGCGTCCTGCAATACCTTGGTTTTTGTAAGGGAGAGATTTGAATTTATCACCGTCCTGTAATTTGCGCAATATCTTATGATTATATAGGAACAAAGCACCTACACGATGTTTTTGTGCGAACAAACGGTTGTAATTCAATGATGCCTCGAGATAAGTTGTCATCTTAGCTTCCGATTCCTTTGAATAGGATAGTTCATCACTACCTGTTGCAACAGGAGGTCCCATAATCAACTCTCCCGTCTCAGGATCACGACCTTGGGCATGATAACGAGTAGGATTCTTAGAACGTTTTTGAGTAGAAGTATTGAATGCATCCCATGAAAATTTGAGATTAGCAGTCAGCCCTTTAGTGACTAAATCTCCCAAATCTTGTGTTATTCCAATCAATGATTGAGCTGAATTCCAGAATTGCTCTTGATAACCCGAATGTACCAGCATATTCCAGGGGTTATTACCGGAATTGGCAGACGGAGAAGAGAGCATACCATTAGAGTATTCTACAGGAAACGCATTGGGTGAGGTCGCAAAGGTATATCCCCAAATATCACTCTTACTCGCTCCCGGAGCAAAAGCTTTCTCATAGATATTGGCTAGGTTAATATTCAACACTGTGCTTCGTGTAAGAGAGAAGTCCATGTTGGCACGGAAATTAAACTTATTATAGTTGATAGAAGTATCATAATCATATCTATCTCCTACATTCTTGAATATCGAACCCTCGTTATAAAAAGAACCCGAAACGTAATATTTACAGATATCACCTCCACCGTTAATACTCAAATTGACACGTTGATTGGTTGCTGTGTTACGGTACAACTCATCTATCCAATTCACATTGGGGAATAAATCCGGGTCGGAACCATCGCGATATTTACGTATATCGTCCGCACTATAATATTCCATTCCTTTCGCTTCATTGTACATTTCTGCCCACTGAGCCGAATTGACAAAGTCTACCATTTTTGTGGGTGAGGTAATTCCGAACTCCGCACGTGCATTAATTTTCGGCCTTCCTTCCGAACCTTTCTTCGTCGTGATGATGATTACTCCATTCGCACCACGCACACCGTATACGGCAGAAGCAGAAGCATCTTTCAGAATAGAGAAAGAAGCAATATCATCGGTATCCACCAAGTCCAGTTCCCGTTCGATGCCATCCACCAGAACCAACGGAGTAGCCGATCCTTTGAAAGAAGACACACCACGGATAAAGAACTCTGCTGCACTAGCTTTTCCCGGTTCACCGGAACGGCTAATGGCAACCACACCTGCGAGCTGCCCTGCCAAAACATTCGAGATAGACGAACCCGGGACTTTAAGCTTAGTTATATCCAGTGTAGATATAGCACCTACCACGCTTTCCTTCTTCTGGTTTCCGTAACCCACTACCACAACCTCATCCAATACTTCCGTATCAGGCATCAATGTAATATTTATGTTTCTTTGATCGTTAATCAAAACTTCCTGTGGTTTCATTCCGATATACGAAAATGTCAGCACTCCACCTAAACCTTCTACTTTGATAGTGTATTTACCATCCATATCAGTGATAGTACCAATCGCACTATTTTTCAACCAGACATTAGCACCGATAATGGGTTGATTATCCTCACCCGAAATAATAGTACCGGTAATAACTCGTTGTTTTTTTTGTTGAGTAGACTGTGATTCGGTTTTCTTTTCTTCTGTTTTACTAGGAACCAGAAGAATCTGATTATTCTTAATTACATATTTCAGGCTTGTTCCTTTAAGAGCCACATCCAATACTTCCTGAACCGTTCCTTCGCAATTCAGATTCTTTGCGACTTGCCCGTCTACGTCATTGGCTTTAAAGAAAAATGTATAATCACTATTTTTCTCTATAATACGGATAACCTGCCGTAGCGTTACCGACTGACCCTTTACTGTGATTTTCTCTTGGCTGGCACAAACCATCGTAGGATATAGCAATAGAAGAAGGAGTATACTTCTCCAATGCCATCCTCTTAGACATAAGATTTTCATATTAAATTTAACTTAGATTCGAAAAAATAATTAAAGTTAGAAAGGTCAATAGTCGATCGGTTCTGCAGCACTTTATGACTATTTTATTTCGTTGATTTTTATACGTGTTAATACAATATTATTGTGTCTCCCTTTTGCTTGAAGTTCATTTCCATAATCAAACAAATCTTTTCCAGTACATCGGTCAACTTCTCCGTTTTCGCTATATTTCCGGAAAACAAATAGGTCTTGTACAATGAATCTTCTATTTCCAGATGAACTTTATAATAGTTATTGATAAAATCAACCAATTCATCCATCGGCTTATCCACAAAACGATATTCATCACTTCGCCAATCATATTCGGTATTGACAGTTTCCTGTTTCACCTTCTGTCCTTTTACTGTATAGATAATACGTTCCAATGGTTTCATTGCAATATTTTCTTTGCCTTCCGGCTGAAAATCAATTCGTCCGGAATACAATGTTATTTCTGCCACAGTCATATTCGACCTGATATTGAACTCCGTGCCCTTTACTTCTACACAAGCATCATTGAAAAGAACTCTAAAAGGATGTGACGGTAGCTTTTCTACATCGAAAAATGCCTCTCCTTCCAACAATATCTTACGTTCATCACGAAAATCTTTTCGATAACGAATCGTACTTCCTGCATTCAGCCACACCTTAGAGCTATCAGGCAGTGTTAATGCTATTTTCTGATTAGCGGGAGCTATCACTTTTATATAAGAGTCAGTCAAATAATTCACAGTCCAGGTGCTAACCAATAAAAGAGCAATGACAGCAGCAGAAAGATAATAAAGACGAATTTTTCTAGCTCTACGCTCTGCTATCTTATTTTCTTCCCAGCATGCAGCGACTATCCGCGCCCACATCTCCGAAGGATCAACTTTATCTGTCAGATAAGTACTAGACTTTTGCTCTAATTGTTTCCACAAGAATTGTTTCATCGGCTCTTCCTCCGACAATAAAACTCTTTCTGAAGGTTTCATATTTCCGGAAAACAATTTTTTAATAAGTTCTAATGACTTCAAACTTCCCATTTTACATTCGATTTATGAATGAGTATTATTTTGCTCTTCATTATAAATACAATCAAACTACATCTGCCCCCCCTCTTAAATCTAATTTATTTTCAAAAAAATATATATTATCATTTATTTCTCTATCTTTGCAACAAACGGAATCTATTACTTATTGTTGTTGATGAACGAAAAAGAAGCAATATTACAACTAAAAAATGGTAGTCACGAAGCATTTTCTTTTCTCTACCAACAATACTGGAATGCAATGTACAACTTCACACGGTTATACATCAATTCCATTGATGATTCCAAAGAAATAGTTCAGCAAGTCTTTATTAAACTCTGGGAAAGTCGGGCTCTTCTCAAAGAAGATGAAAATTTTAAAGGATTCTTATTTATTATTACCCGCAATATTGTATTTAACTCCTTCAAACGAAGTTTTAATGAAAACTCTTACAAGATATCTGCACTTAGGGCTTTTAGCGAAACTAATATAGAGGCTTTTTATGAAATTGAAGAGGATATATATGCCAATGAATTAAAGGAATACCTGCAACTACTTATTAATGCACTTCCTCCCAGGCAAAAGGAAATCTTTCTCCTTAGTCGTGAAGAAAATCTTAGTTATCAGGAGATTGCCGATAAACTTGGCATCAGTATTAAAACTGTGGAACACAGTATCAGCAAGTCACTTAAATACTTAAAAAGTAATGTCAAATTAATGTTTATCTTTTTTGCATTTTGCTGATGAAGGTGTGGATTTAAAATAAACCCACACCCTAAAAAATTAATATCGTGTCACTTTATTCGTTGTTGATTTCAGATATTCGAAACGGTTAATCATTTCACCCAGTCTTTTCGGATATTTATCTACCAGATTTTCTTGTTGCCCGATATCCTTCTTCAGGTTATAGAGCTTATATCCATACCCCAGACCGATAAATTCACCATCTTCTTTACTGTAAGGATTATAATAAGGTGGAATCAACGCCCAATCTCCCTGACGGTATGCATAATTGAACATACCTTCGATGACCAGTTCTTCACGTCCTTTCTTGCTCTTTCCCAAGAAAGCGTCCAATGTATTCTCGCTATTCAGTTTATCTGGATAAGTTTGTCCCAGCAATGAAGCAAAAGAAGCAAGCAAGTCCATCTGGCATACAAAGACATCGGATACCTGCGGTTTCACTGCTGCCGGCCAACGAAGCATGAAAGGAATACGTGTACCACCATCAAACATACTTGTTTTTCCACCACGAAGCGGACCTGCTATCTTATGATCGCCTACCAACTCCACTGCATCATCCTTATATCCGTCATCAAGTACCGGACCATTGTCACTGGTCAATACTACGATTGTATTTTCTGCCAATCCCAGTTTATCCAGTTCATTGAGGAATTCAGTCACGCACCAGTCAGCTTCGAGGATTACGTCTCCACGAGGTCCCATACCCGATTTACCGACAAAACGTTCATTCGGAACACGGGGCACGTGTGGCTGGTGCAGTCCGTAATAGAGAAAGAAAGGAGCATTTTGATGGTCGTTGACAAACTGCTTGGCTTTATCCAGGAATAGCTCCGCCATTTCTTCATCTTTCCATTGTGCCGCCTTACCGCCTTTTTGGAATCCGATACGGGGAACACCGTTTACTATCGAACCGGCATGCCCTACACTCGGATGCATCCGGAGCAATTCAGGGTTATTCTTTCCGGTAGGTTCACCGGAGAAGTTCTTACGGTAATCCACATAAAGCGGGTCATTGGGGTCGAGTCCCACTACACGTCCGTTTTCAAGGAAGACGCATGGAACACGGTCATTGGTAGCTGCCTGAATAAATGAATAATCATATCCGATTTCGGCTGCTCCGGGATGGACATCTTTATTCCAGTCTACATTGCCGTCTCCCAGTCCGATATGCCATTTTCCGACGGAGCCGGTAGCATAGCCTGCCTGCTTCATCAGTTTAGGCAAGGTTATCTTTTTCGTATCAATAATCAATGCTGCATTGCCCGGAAGGATTTTTGCTGCCGTATTCGTCCACGGATATAGTCCGGTCATAACGGAATAACGGCTGGGGGTGGAAGTAGCTGCCGTACAGAATCCCTGCGTAAAGCGGATTCCTTCGTTTGCTATGCGGTCCATACCCGGTGTAGAAATGCGATGAGCACCGTAGCAACTCAGGTCACCATATCCGAGGTCATCGGCTACAATCAGAATGATGTTCGGCTGTTGTTTGTCAACCGGATTTCTCTCAGGTTGGGTCTGTCCGGCAAATAGGGTAGCAGGCATTGAAGAGATTCCCGCTAATGTGAAAAGAGTCAAATTCAAGTTTTTCATGTTATTTTATGTTGTTATTAAAATGTTACTTGTGTTTCAGTACCATTAGCTGCAATAGCATAAACTCTAAAACCATTCGGCAAAGAACCACCCACAGTAAACGAAGATTGCGGAGATACAAATATAGGCTTACCTACATTGTCGCAAACTTTATAAACGGCTACATTCTGCCAACCTGACATCGATAGTTTTGAACCTGAACGGGTAGCTGTCCCTGTAACGACAGTCGCATTCTTCTTATAAACTTCCAGATTATCATCACAAAGATATTCCAATTTATGTTGTGGAGAGGAATATCCTAAAGTTTTAATTCTATTTTTAAGAGTATTTATCTGTGTTTCCGTCACTGTTACCTCTCCGTCAGTATATGTATCATTGAATTTATATGTACCAGGTTTTAAAAATCCCCATTTCACAAAAAAATCTGTCAAATCCAATCCTGCCGCCTTACTGCAATTATAAGCAAATTCTATTTGCCGTTCACCATCGGTCGATAAATCCGGATTGATACGTACATACTCGTATACATCTTTATAGAAATCTGTTTTTCCTAATACATAATCCATATAGAGCTCTAATTGCCAAAAAGGTACTAATTTGTCAAATACATCCCCCAATTCTGCATGAAAAATATCACTATTACAGAAAGATAAAGTCATAGCATGCTCATAATAGTTACTATAACCGTCATTGGGGCTTGTAGTCATTAAACGGGAAGGGGCATTATACGATTTCTGAATGTACATCGCACAAATATTATTGGTCACTTCAGTCATTCCAAACCATTTCAATCCGGGACGGGTCTGATTACTATGTCCCACTTCATGAGCAGGTCCCCAATTATTACTTTTCATCTGGTCGACATTACATAGATTACTCATCGTCGAAACATTATAAGCTGTATGATAGGCAGTAGAATACATATAGTTATTCTCACCATACATAACATTGAAATACATACGGTTTCTGAACATACGGTTATCAATATCTGTACCGGTACCACCGTTATTATTATATTTTCTCAACCCCAGGAATATCTGTTCCTTATATACAATATCATCAAAAAGGTCGATTAAGTCCTTTCCACTGGATGTACTTTTCAGTTTGCTGACAGGAAAAGTGAGATGGGCGTATTTTCCTACGACATCAAAATAACCGTCAACAGCTCCGTTCAGTAAAGTACTCCATTGTTCACGGGTGTGCTTTGCCACATCGAAATAGCCATTGACACTCCCTGATGCGAAGTGTATCTTTACTTCGTCATAGTCTGCCAGATTACCATTCACATGATACATCACATAGATTAATCCTTTCTTCTCCGATACAATCTTGTTTATTCCTGTGCGCAGGCTATAAGAAACACTGCTGTTGAAACCGTCGGCATTAGGAGCATCCATGTCCTGTATTCTTAGGCTCAGATGTTGTCCGTGGGTTTCGCCTACCATGACAATCAATGTTTCGCCCGCTTTCACAAAGATGCCCGTAGGATTATCCAACAGGCTATAAGTACTTGTCTTATTGATGGCAGCCTGTATATCCGGATGCTGATAGGGTTTGAAATCCGCAATACGGAAGTCAGCCGGATATTTTTCTTTCAACATATAATAAGCTATATTTTTGAAAAACGGATAGTCACAAGCGTTAATCGTTTCCTCTGTAATGCCAGACCGCAACTCAGAACAAGTCACATCTGTGAAAAGAGTCAATGGGTCGAACCCTTCCGGATTCCTGGCAAAGAACTTCATTTCGGCACAGGAAGCATGCCCGTTCACACCGGACTTAACAATCAGGCGGACTGCTTTCGGCTTCTGTATTGTATTATTAAAAGAAAAGGAAACTACTGCACCCTTAGAGCCGAAATCAAAATCGGTTTCATTGGTCACACTTTCAAAAGCCGGGTGTTCTTCAGTTGATACCTGAATTTCCACTTCACCAAAGTTTCCGTTCGAACCGCTTGTACGTGGGTAATAGGTAAGGTAATCGAGTGCTTCTGTATTTTCCTTGAAATAGTAAGTCAACGTCACCGGGTAATGGCTAGTCACTCCTTCTGCAAAAGGATAGTTGGAATGATAGATAGTACTCATATCACTATCGAAGGATTTTTCAATCCCTTCACCGCCATGTGCCGTAGATGCTTCCCCTCTGACCACTTCCAACTGAACATCATCCGCAATTCCCTCAGTATCACCGGATGTATATCCGTCCAATCCATTCTGAGTGACTGTGACTTCTGCCGAAACATCAGATTTTTTATCCTTTATCACTATCTTTTCCGTACGCGCGCTACTTCCGTCATAAGTACCTACGGTAAATTGATAAGGTATTTCAATCATTGCAGCACGTGTATCTGTTCCTTTCTTTATCCAGGAAGGGTAGGTGACATCCAATTCTGCTTCCGTCAGGTTGGTAGTAACAGCAAAAGCGACTGTTCCACCTACCGGAGTTAAAGTAAAAGAAGAAGGAGATACCAGAATATCGGTATCAGTACCTAACTGACGTACGAGGATTTTCTTATCCAACTTTCCATTATTGATAATCACCGAAGTGCTACGGACAGTCTTATTAGGACTACTTGACACGCTTATCTTCACTCCTGCACCGGAATTAACAGGTTCAGCTTTGCACCACTGTTCTCCTTCCACATCTACAGAAGCTGTCCAGTCTGCCGGAAGTGATTTTACATCAATGACAACAGAACCTGCTTCTTTATGAAAGTCTGCATTTCCCGAACTTAGTTCCAATACAGGCACTACATCATCGTCATCTTTGCAGGACGATAAGGAAAACAGAAACAGGGATATGAATACATACAAAAAATAATTCTTCATACTCTTTTTTGTTTTAAAAAGGGCTGACTAAAAAGAATTTGATGCATCACTGCATTATCTATTCGCCAGCCCTCAAGATTAGTTATTTGTTAGAATAAAGAGAGAGTAATTACTTGCCATATAATTCAAACTCCGAGAGTGCCCATGTGTTAAATTTACTCGGATTAGTAGAACTATGAACTTCAAAACGGACATAAGTATATGAATCACCCAGTTGCATCGTCGGGCAAGTATCATAATAAGTGGTAGCCGATACCGGAAGACCGTCTGCTTCTGCTGTAAATACTTTTATTTCTCTCCAGTTTGTACCGTCATTACTAACATAGATGATGAATTTTGTAGGATGCTGATTGGTATTTCTGGTTGCATATCTTACTCTCAACTTGGAAATAGCACTCTTGAGATGAATATCTACCTGATGCGGGAAGGCTGGCGCACCTCCTCCGTAAGTAACCTGTGCCTGAGTAGCCAAATCACCGTCCAGCCAGTCGGCAAATCCATTACCGTCTGCAAAATCTGTTCCTGTCAAGGTCATCATATCCGGTGTAAGCGTAATCTTCGGTGCTGAATTCTGTAATCCGATAATAACTGTATTTTCACCGGAGAAAGCATATTTCGTAGAAGTTATTTCTAACGGAAGAGCAAAGTTGCCTTCCAGATTAGCAATATTAATCTTCACGGTCAGATTCGCCGTAACATTACCTTTGGTAAAGGTCAGTTTACCGATGGTATAATTGTTTTCCTTATCAGGTATTAATGAATACTCAATGGAAGACGTAGCATTATATTCATCCAACAGTTCTTTTTTAACTGTTACATCACAGGTTATATCTTCTGCGAGAGCAGCATTCAATGTTACAGGAAGCTCGTATGTATATTCAGCCACGCCTTCGGTAATCGTAAACGGAAGTTTGAATCCTGATTCAGAAAGAGAGAAAGCAGGTTGATAGACCGTAGGCTTCACGATGATATACTTATTTTTTTCATTAATGGTAGAAGTACCGTCTGTAAGCTCCAACATCAACACATAAGTATAATCGCCCGTACTCAATGCAGAAATCTTCTCGGGATGAAAGGTGACCGTTTTAATCTTATACAGTTCTTTCTCTCCAAAAGAGACAGTCATGTCGGAAGGCAAGTCATAACAATCAGCAGGCAGAGGTTTGAAAGTGGTTTTGTTCTCATTATTGTAATATTCAATATCGAATTCATTCAATACTTTCAATGTAGCCGAAGCCGGCAGGTTCAGGTCGTTTCCACCTTTATCAATCGTTATGTTATAAGTGACAGGTTCACCGGTATTGTAAAAAGTGATATCCTGCTCATTGCTATTCAGAATGCAAAGGAATGATTTATAATCATCCAGGTAATCTTCTTTTCCGTCGCTGAGGCAAGACCCCATAGTCAGTAATAAACAGCCTAACAGCGAAAGGATATATATTTTTGTCTTCATATAAATTAAATTCTGATTAGATATTGTTTTATATTATAGTTTTATCTCCATTTGTAGTTCTGCGTCAGCAGTTTATTACGGTCCAACTCTCTCTGGCTGAAAGGATACAGGAAGTGGTTAGCTCTGAATACACGGTTCTGAACCACTGTCCTGCGCCAGAAAGCATCCGGAGTATCATCTGCATTTACTGCCTGTGCTTCAACGTTCATACCATAGATAGGGCCATTATCAGTAGTGGTAGCAATCATCCATGTACGGGTATCAAAGAAACGGTGATTTTCAAAAGCAAGTTCGACTCTACGCTCTTGACGATAGTATTCTATCAACTGGCTGATAGTAGCACCCGGATAAACATCTGTTATCGGACTCATACCTGAACGGTCGCGTAAATCCGCCCAATATTCCATCGCCTTGGCATGATACTGATTATCTCCGGTTCTTTTCTCCCATTCCAAAGCTGCTTCGATAAAGTTCAGATAGATTTCTCCCAAACGGAATGTCGGAAATACCATATTCCCCGGTTGGTTATTCACAAAACTGGCAGTATGGTCACAGAAACGGTTGAGCAAATATCCACCTCTTGAATGGTCGTGAGAAGTGTTCGAGTTACCGTCTTTTGCCAAATTACATAATACATAATCATCTTTACCCGGCCCGCATCTCCAGTAGCTGTCACTCCAATATACAGCTATATAAAAACGTGGCTCACGATTGACAAACATATTACGGGTTGTTCTCTTATAGTATTTACTCTGATAAGTATCTCCTTTGCTCAGATATCTAAGGAAAGGATTTTCAAAATTAGTTGTCCCACTTTCCATATAACCGGAGTTTCTGTCAATTTCCGGAGTTCCATCAGCTTCGTATCCCGTAATCGGATATATGCCATTGTCCATTGCATAAGCGTCTACCTGTTGTTGTGAAGGTCCCAAGGCTCCATAAGCAGTTCCATTACCACCTTTCTTTGTCTTTACCCCTGTCGGAGTTGTTCTTCTTGCTACAATTTCCCGACTTGCATATCCTGTAGACCAAATAAGTTCTTTGTTCCAGTCTGTCTGAGTAATGCCAAGATAATTTGCATACGGGTCATTGGGAGTTGCAGCATCTCTATGCAATTCATATACTCCTAAATCTATGACAGCTTTGGCAGCCAATACAGCTTCTTTCCATTTGTCATTATTATAATCCTGCGGGAATAAATATTGCTCGGAGAGTTCCGGGAAATCAGGTGTCACGGGATTCTTGACAGTGTTATATAATGTATTTCCATTATATAAATCGCGTGCGGAATAAAGTCTCAATCGTGAAATGACAGCCAAAGCAGCACCTTCGGTAGGCAATCCATATTCTGCATCTACTGTCCAGGTTGTTTTTCCGTGTTCTTTAAAGTATGTACCACATTTACCCATTTCATCCGTCACATATTCCACACATTGTTCCCAAGTATTACACGGACGGTAAAGAGATTCCGTAGTGGCATCATATGGCAAGGTTTCGTCTCCCAACAAAAAGACAGGTCCATAGTTGCGCATCATCAGAAAGTAATAATAAGCTCGTGCCCAACGTGTGTACCAATACCATTCGTCTTTTTCTTCTTGTGTGACGGTAGGATCTGTACAGTTATAAACATTCTGCATGAAGATATTACATTCGCGTATGCCATTATACAAATTAAAATTTGCGCCGGGTACGTTCGATGCATTCCAGGCTCCCGTATTCATAGATTCGGCACCAGCATTCGAGGCATTTATAAACTCGTCCGTAGCTGTACTTTGAGGAGTAGAGACATAACTTGTCAGGTCGTTCGGCAGAAAGCTCATCGCATTCAGGAAATATCCGCGTGTATAGGCTCTCTTCTCCCAAAGTTGTTCAAAAGTAATATCTTCGGTTTCCTGCTTATCAAGGAAATCCTCACATGAAGTTAATAAGGGAATAATTCCGCAAAGTAACAGTATATATTTTGTTATTGATAGTCTCATATTGATTCTATATTATTAATTAGAAATTAGCATTCAAACCGATAGTCACGGTCATATTATTCGGATATTTCGCTCCATTGGTAGTATCCAGCAATTCCGGATCCCAGAGTTTGAATTTACTGAATGTAAGCAGATTGGTTCCCGCTACATAGAAACGGAAAGACTTGATAAAGGTCTTGCTCAACCAGGTTTTCGGTAATGTATATCCTATTTCTGCATTTTTCAAACGAAGGAAGCTACGGTCGCGCAACCAGATAGTAGATGACTGGTTATTGTTGGAACTGCCGGCTTCTGCACCGTAACTCAGACGAGGATATTTCGCAGCATCATTCTGGTCGGCAGTATTGGTAGTCTTCCATGAATATTTATAAAGATCTTCATAAATAGCCGAACGGTCCATATTGTCACTGCTGAAAGGACGCAGAGGAGTGCCGCTCAGATAGGTAGAAGTACGTGCTACCCCTTGGAAAAATACACTGGCATCAAAATTCTTCCATTTGGCTGTGAGTCCGAAACCGTATGTGATTTCAGGAAGGTCGGTATAACCGATAGAGATTTGGTCGTATGTATCAATTTTACCATCACCGTTCACATCCTTATATTTGGTATCGCCCACTCTGTATTCACCGAACATCTGTGTCGGGCTGTTGTCTATCTCTTCCTGACTTTCAAAGAATCCCAAAGCAATAAGTCCTTTACGTTGTGTCGCACCGTTACGCCCGAATGGTTTGCCAATAGAGTTCTGATATTTGTATTCCCAATCCGGTTCGTCATTGTCCAACATCTGATTGCGGGAGAAAGTAAAATTGCCGCGGCCTGTCAGCAATACTTTACCTACTTGTTGCTGATATTCAACCGTGCCGTCTATACCGGATACTTTTGCCTTGCCGACATTTACATAAGGAGTTGTCGTAAGACCGACAATAGCCGGCAGTCCTGCACGTGCCAGGAAAATACCATTACGCTCCTCGTAGAAATAATCTGCCTGAATTTTCAGTTTGTCAAACAGACGGAGTTCAATACCTGCATTCACTTTTGTCGCTTCCTCCCAAGATACATTCGTGTTTTCAATTTCTCCTACACGATAGCCTGTACCTGTCTGATTGCCCGTCTTCCCGTATTTCCATCCATTTACTGCATTGATAGTCGGTTCGTAAGCCCATCTTCTGTATGCTCCGATATCGTCGTTACCTACTTTACCATAAGATGCTTTCAACTTCAAGTCATTTACTACCTTCGTCAATGGTTCAAACCACTTTTCACTGGATACCATCCAACCCAATGCATAAGCAGGGAAGAATCCGAAACGATGACCACGGGCAAAATTCTCCGAACCTGTATATCCCATGTTGAATTCCGCAAAATACTTATCTTTATAAGCATAAGTCAGACGTCCTGCCAATCCCTGGCTCTTATACGGTAATGACTTCTTTTGGTTTTCTGCTGTCAGCAGTTTATAGATTTTATGATTATATAAAAACAGAACGCCTACACGATGTTTTTGGGCAAATAAATGTGTATAATTAAGTGAACCTTCCATGTAAGTGGTAATTTTGGATACAGTCACCGGAGCGGCATATGACAGATTATTGGAACCTTCATAAATTGTTTTATAGTCCAATGAACCGTCATCATTCCGTCCTGTCGCATGAAACTGAGGGGGAGTTTTCGAACGAACCTGTAACGTATTATTAGAAGCATCCCAAGAGAATTTAATATTTGCAGTCAGTCCCGGAGTAATCATATCCAATTTCTGAGTGACACCAATCAATGACTGGGCAGAGTTCCAGCTTTGTTCACGATAGCCGGAATGTACCAACAGATTCCACGGGTTAAATCCACTGGCGGAACTTGGTGCCGAAATAGTTCCGTCTGAATATTGAACGGGAAAAGCATTCGGAGAAGTATTGAAAGCATACTCCCAAATATCTTTTGTCGTAGCTCCCGGTCCCCATGAATTTTCATAAATATTAGCCAGGTTCACATTGAATGTTGTAGTCGGTGTAACCGAGAAATCCATATTGGCACGGAAGTTGAACTTCGTATAATGGATGGAAGAATTGTAATCGTAAACATTACCCGCATTTCTGAAAATAGAACCTTCATTATAGAACCCACCGGATACATAGTATTTACAGATATCACCACCACCGGAAAGATTCAGTGTAATGCGTTCGCTGGAAGCCAGGTTCCTGTACATTTGGTCCAGCCAGTTTACGTTCGGATAAAGGTCTGTGTCGGAACCGTCTCCATATTTCTGGATTTGCTCTGCTGAATAGCCGCCGTCACCGTTACCAGTCAACCCTTTCGCTTCATTATACATTTCAGCCCACTGTACAGAATTAGCCATTTCGGGCATACGTGTAGGAGTTTTGAATCCCATTTCCGCACGTACATTGATACGAGGTTTGCCTTCCGTACCTTTCTTTGTCGTAATCAAGATAACACCGTTTGCACCACGCACACCATATACAGCCGATGCAGAAGCATCTTTCAAGATAGAGAAAGTAGCAATATCGTCTACATCAACCAAGTCGAGTTCGCGTTCGATACCGTCTACCAAGACTAGCGGAGTAGAGTTGCCTTTGAAAGAAGCTATACCACGGATATAAAAATCGGAAGCACTGTTCTTGCCCGGTTCACCGGATGCCTGCATAGAAACCACACCTGCAAGTTGTCCTGCCAGTACGTTTGATATATTGGAACCCGGAATGTTCAATTCGCCTACGTCTAATGAAGAAATTGCACCTACAACGCTCTCTTTCTTCTGATGTCCGTAACCTACTACTACAACTTCGTCCAGTTTCTTCGTATCCGCATTTAACGTTACATTAATAATACTTTGGTCACCAATGACTATCTCCTGTTTTGTCATACCGATGTATGAAAATTCAAGTACGCCACCAATTCCTTCAACGGTAATCGTATATTTACCATCCAAATTAGTAACTGCTCCGGACGAACTGTTTTTCAGCCACACACTAGCTCCGATAATTGGTTCTTTCAAATCTCCGTCAATAACAGTACCTGTTATAACACGTTTCTTCTGTTGTTGCTGTTGTTCTGCCTTCTCCGTTTTGCTTACTTTGAAAATAACTTCATTTCCTTTGATGATGTAATTCACTCCACTGTCTGTAAACAGCTTTTTCAATACCTCTTCAACGGTTCCGCTACAATTGATGTTTTTCTTTGTGTTATCCCTCAAGTCACTGTCTTTATAGAAAAAAGTATATTCACTGTTTTTCTCAATAAACTGAATAGCTTCCTTCAAGGAGAATTGTCCCTTTACCGAAATATGTCCTTGTGCTGCCAGGACTGAAATCGGATACAAGAGCATAAAAACCGCGATAAATCTAAGATACCGCCAATAAGAAAAATGTTTTTCTTTCATGTTTTAATTATTAATATTAGACATAGGATTAAATTATTATGTTACTTTTAGTTACTTATTACTATCTTATCACCGTCTGTTTTTTTGTGAAGATTCATAATGAAACAAATTTTATCGACTACGTCAGCCAAAGATTCATCTTGCCGAATCGTACCACTAAAAGGAGAATTTTCTCCTTTTCCTTCGAAAACGATATGGGTATTATATATCTGATTAACTATATGAAGCAATTGTTTTAAAGGCATGGCATTAAACTTGAACTTTCCGTGTTGCCATTCTATATTCTCAATATTCCGTGTTTGTATCTTACTATCAGAGGGATCATATATTATCTGCTGTAAAGGCTTCATTATAACTTCTTCTCCGGTACGTTCCGCATTAAACGCAATACATCCGTGAAACAGCGTTATTTCGTTTTTACCATTCTCAATTTTTTCCACTAGGAACTTTGTTCCCTTTACTTCTATAAAAGCTTTTTCTATACATACCTGAAACTTACTTCCCGGATATTTTTGCACCTCAAATAAAGAGCTACCTTTCAACCACACTTTTCTGTCTTTCGTGAAATTCTTCACATAGCGGATGGAACTTTCAGGATGCATCCATACTTTCGAACTGTCCGGTAATACATACAACATATCGCTCTCCGCCAATATTTCTACAAACTCTTGCTCTTCCAGTGTAGAAACTCCTGTATAGAAAAAATATCCACCAATGATTAATGCCACAGTGATACAAGCGGCAATCAACGGCTGCCGGATTTGAAACAAGTACCTCTTGCCAGCGCTCATTTTATACTCTTTCTGAATCTTAATCCATATCCGTTCTCCAATCTCCGGATCTACTCTTTCAACATTTTCCTTCCATTGTTCCTGCATACTTTGTTCTACAATATCAATCTCAGATAATGCTCCAACTTCGTGTCTTTTGAGTTTGTCTTGAAACAGATTCTTTATTAATCTATGATTTTTATTTATTGTTTTCATTCTATATGTTTTGCTCTACTTTTGCTCGTTTGTTATAAATACACATCTCGATTTCCTACACCCTAGTGAAAATCTTATCTTTTTTCAAAATCTTTCTCCTTGCTGCTTTTTTCTCCTTTTTATTTCATTAATAAAACTATTTATCTACTTTTGTATGATAGAAGTTAAAATGACACACAAAGAATTAATTCTAAAATTCAAAGAAGGGGATGAAGAAGCATTTTCATCCATATATAAACTCTATTGGGAGAAAGTGTATAACTTTTCCCGTTTGTATCTTGTGTCGTCTGAAGATGTTGCCGAAATAGTACAAGAAGTATTCATTAAACTGTGGGAAACCCGGCATTTAGTTGATGAGAAGCAACCTTTTGAAGGTTTCCTGTTTATCATTACACGTAATCAGATTTTCAATTATTCACGCAAACAATTGAATTATTCTTTTTTGAAGATGACAGTATTACAATCTATAGAGCAATCTTATGAAGACGAAGACCAACTGGAAATTTCCGATTTAAAAAAACATCTTTCCATACTGATATCCCAATTACCGGAGCGCCAGCAGCAAATATTCCGTATGAGCCGCGAACAACATTTGACGTATAAACAAATTGCCGAACAATTGTCAATCAGTGAAAAGACAGTAGAATACCATATGACAGCAGCATTAAAATATTTACGAAAGAATTTATATCTGCTGTCACTGTTCCTCAGCTAATTTCTCACAGTTACGTACCGATATTATTTACTTCATTATGACGCTGTTTAGTTCATTTCTGTATAGTTATGAACTAATTTCCAACTTGTGCAAATTTGTCGTTAATACTGAATGAATTTATGACTGATGATGCATGATTTTATTCGTCTGACAATTGTTTCTTTTTCGTCTGACAGTTGTCAGACGGAGGAATAACAGTTGTCAGACGAAAGTTCAACAACTGTCAGACGAATAAATTTATATATAACGGAGATTAAATCATGGCATACTGCCAATCTAATTTTAGGAAAACTAAGATTAGTTTGAATGAGTTCAAATCCATACGATTATCAATAAATAGTCATATGCTAATAAGAAGCCGTTGCCGAAATACCCTCTTTTTCCAGTAAAGAGACAATCCGGTCTAGCTCCTCATGGGTAGCTTTCTGCAAATCATGATCAGGCGTTTCACGGTCAATCGTATATATCATCACTTGACTGGGAGCTATTTCTTTCACCGCTTCTATCCAAGGAAGTACATATTTATCGGACGTATTATCCATGTCTTTTCCCTGATAACCACCTTTCAGAAACATTGTCTGTACGATGCAATTTCCTTTGAATTCTTTCATTTTCTCAATAACCTTCTTTACGGAATATTTTCCGTTCGGACGGTCCAACTGATGGATATATTCTTCATCCACCGTATCCAATTTCAGAATATTATTATCAACCTTATTCAGCGCATCAAAAACAGCGGGACGATCGATAAACGTAGAATTACTTAATACACTCACTTTCGCTTTCGGAAAATAGGTATCCCGCAGCGCAAGTGTATCTTCTATGATTTCCGGAAAGTGGGGATGCGCAGTCGGCTCACCGTTTCCGGCAAATGTCAGTACATCGGGGGCAGGGCCATTTGCCTGCATATCTTTCAGTTTCTCTTCAAGAGCTGTGCGGACTTCTTCACGGGTAGGAAGATGCTTTTTCGTACGATGTTCGGCATTGAAACCACATTCGCAGTAAATACAGTCGAATGAACACACTTTACCGTCATCCGGTAATAAGTTAATCCCCAAAGAAACACCCAGACGGCGGGAATGAACAGGACCGAAGATGGGTGAAGGAAAAATAATAGTCATCTTATTCTAATTTTATCATTTACAATTTATATTTTATAAACTGATTATCTCCAGTTGACGTTGCAATATTAAACTGCTTACTTTGTCTACTAATTTCTCCAATTAGTTTTGCACAAAGATAGCCTAAAACTTGATACGCAGTTGCATTTGTATATCTGCTTTTTTATTTCCACGGATTAAATCGTTGCCGGAACCTATCTCATTCCGGTCCAAGTAGATAGTTTCGCCGAACTTGGTTATGAACAACCAGTGTTTATTCAGTTCATATCTCAAACGGACACTGCACCGGAATCCACTGCCTTGGAATGACGGAGTATAGAATGTATAAAGCAATCCTTTTTCGGATGCATATACACGCGAATCATAACTGTCTGTAGAAAAGTAACTGCCTTGAACGTCAGCAAACAGCCTGGCCCAAGGCAGTTGGGAGGATATCATTTGTGTAACCTGATATCCTATGTCAGCAGCTCTGTCCTGAGAATGAAAATGATTATAATCCAAAGTTGTACGACTGCTAAACACATCTTTAAAAGAATAGTTCAAGCGATAACGAAATTGGTGATGAAAAATAGGAAGCGTTAGCGTTCCTTTACTTCCTGTCAGGTCACGCTCTTTTTGTTTATAACGATATTTCAACTCCATTGAGAGATTAGCGCGAGGAGTAAAAGTTGCTTGAACCAGTCCGTCCATCCCACGGGAAGATTTATTGATTCGGTATCTTTTCCACGGAAAAGAAAATAAGTCGAATGAAGCGAAGAATTTCCAATAAGCAAAAGGAGAGGTTTCCAATCCTAAATAATATCCCTGTTCATTCTGGATTGTACTTCCCTCTCCAAAGGAATGGGCGAACATTGCCCAATAGTTATAAGAATAGAACCGATGTATCAACATAAGATGAACATCCTGAACCGGTGAATATTGCAGACGGTTCAAAGAAGCCCAACCTTGTTTTCCCACTGCCGTCTCTCCCTGAAAAGAAAAACGATGCCAGCGATAAGCGTAGTCCACTCCCAGATTATAGAAATTATTTCCATGAAGATTATATTTGGAATAACCTGTTAATTCCGGTTCATAAGGTCGGTTGAAAACATAGTAAATGCCGGTGATACCCAGCTTTATACGGTTCTGTTGATAACTTATATTTCCACCTGTCAATTGCAAGGTGAACAGGTGCTTTTTATCCGCTTCTTTTTGGCTTCGATGTAGTCCGGTTTTATAGACAGATGTTATTTCTCCATCCGTTACCACACCGTCCAAAGAACGATGTGAATAAAAGCCCGACACATCCCAATGCCTGGATAAAGCAACAGTGGCAGCCACTCCCCGAAAATAATTGTATTCATCCGTAGAAGAGTGTTTCTTTATCCCACTGCTGCGATTGTTGAAAGAAGAAGCATAGATTGTCTTTCCCATCAGATAATCCGTACTAACCACCAGTCCCTGACCAAAACTGAGCCGATAGTTACCAACAGCTAATGCTTTTAACCGTCCACAGTTTTTCAATAGCAAATAAAAGGAATAATAATCGTAGCCATAACGATTGTGTAAAGCTCCAAAAGGCTCTCCACCATCTTTCTCGGCAACGACTCCTGCATAGAGTCGGTCACTATATCGAAAACTATACTTTACAGAGTTATAAACAGCAGGCCCCAGATAGGTATGTTCATAACCTTTCCGCTTATAAAACGGTATATCCATGCGAGTTAGCACTTCATTTCTGCCATACTTTCCTGCGCTTTTCAACATAGTTTTCCACCGAAAAGCAGATTCATTGTTAATAGCTTTTATACAGACAAAAGGCAGTAAATACTGGATAGTCTGCCTATCCATATCTTCTATTAACTGGAGTTCATAAATGGTTTGCATCTGTCCGTGAATGTAGATATAAGCTAACAGGTGTTCAATCTGAATATCACTCAAAAAAGGAAATTGTTCGAGTTGTTCACGGGTAGCGGCATTCAGATTAACCGGCTCCTGCAGACGAGTGGAAAGTTCTTCCAGTTCATTTTCCCAATTCAAGGTATTAACTGAGTTATTAATATCATTATTAACAGATAAATCTTCAAGAACATCTTCCAAAAGACTCTCTGAAGGGTTTTGAGCACTACAAGCAGGAATTATGAACAGGCTGTTTATAATACTTATCAACCGGATAAGTTGAGCAGTTTTCATCAATAAAAAGTGTATTATCTTCTTGCATTTTATGTACAAAGCGGCAAAGATACTTTAAATAGGTTAACATCTTTGTGAAAAGACTGAATAATAAAATTTTAATCCTATTTTTGTATCGTGAAAAGAAGGCTTAACATAGTAATAATGATGCTGTTTGCTATTGTTTGCTGTACAATGCGCGTACAGGCTCAGGAAAAGCAAAGCATCAATGGATACTTGGTTCCGATGTGTATCTATAATGGAGATACGATTCCATGTGTCCAGTTAAGAACTGTGTATATCTTCCGCCCGCTAAAGTTCAAGAACGAAAAGGAACGTCAGGAATACTACCGATTGGTACGGAATGTAAAAAAAGTATATCCCATATCAAAAGAAATTAACCAGGCTATTATTGAAACTTACGAGTATCTGCAAACTCTACCTAATGAAAAGGCTCGTCAAAAGCATATCAAACGGGTGGAAAAAGGTCTGAAAGAACAATATACCCCCCGAATGAAAAAACTCTCTTTTGCACAGGGGAAACTGTTGATTAAATTAATAGACCGCCAAAGTAATTCTACCAGTTATGAACTGGTGAAAGCATTTATGGGACCTTTCAAAGCCGGATTCTATCAGACATTCGCTGCGCTGTTCGGTGCCAGCCTGAAAAAAGAATATGACCCGGAAGGTGAAGATAAACTAACGGAACGTGTCGTACTGTTGGTAGAGAACGGACAAATCTGAACAACACACCTGATACTTATTAACCAATCTTACTAACCGAAGTTAGTAAAGTTACCGCACCCTTCCTTATCTTGAATTTACCAACACTTGTTCTGCATTTACAGGCCATATATAAGCAATATACAGGAGCTATATATGCTACTTGCAGGAACTATATGTCCAACACGCAGCGCATATATCCCCAATATACAGAATATATATGCGCTGTAAACAGCATCTATATATCCTACAACGAGTATAATTATATAACTTGAATTCTATACTTATGAACAATTACATATATATTGATTATAAGCGAATTAACTATATTATCCACCAGTTATAAACCACTTATTAACCAATCCTGTTTATGCTGTCAGCGCAGCTTTTTGAACAAATCCCAAATCACAATTCCGGTAGTTACGGAAACATTCAAAGAGTGCTTGGTACCATATTGGGGAATCTCTATGCAGCCGTCCGAATGGTCAATAACCTCCTGTTGCACCCCTTTCACTTCGTTTCCCATTACGATAGCATACTTCTTACTCTTATCCAGTTGAAGCTCATCCAACATGATGCTTCCTTCTGCCTGTTCTACGGAATAAACGATATACCCTTCATTTTTGAGGTTATCAACAGCATCAACAGCGTTATTAACATACTTCCAGTCAACAGTGAACTCGGCACCCAGTGCAGTCTTATGCATTTCAGGGTGTGGAGGAGTGGCCGTTATACCACACAGATAGATACATTCAATGCGGAATGCATCCGAAGTACGGAACACGGAACCTATGTTATGCAAACTACGAATATCGTCCAGCACTACCACCAAGGGCAGTTTATCAGCCTGTTTGAACTCTTCGGCGCTGATACGGTTCAGCTCTGTTATTTTCAGTTTACGCATACGTTTTACTCTTAATTACATTCAGTGTGCAAAGGTAATCCTTTTCTGTTAACAGAGGTGTTGATAACGGTTTAAAACCTGTCAAAACTATCGGCAAAGATTTTGAAAAATAATTCTTGCATTATTCAAAAGAAGATATAAGAGGCCTTCATTATGAACATTCCAAAAAACTAACCCAAAACTTTCTACACAGACATAAACATATTTTTCAGCACTTATCTGCCTGTTTATATCCATAAAGTTTTTAACTTTGCACTTTATCAACAGGGAGTTAATAGCAAACTTCCATTTGACGGCATTTGACGGTGCTTTCATTGATAATGAAGCGAATAGGATAGGATAGTTTCTTCTTTACATCAGTTCATAACCGACTCATAAAGCGGAAGCATAGACTAATAACTTATTCAGCAAGAAAAATCGTATTTATTTGCTAACATTATTAACAGGCTATCATCACTAACAAAGGATTTTTTTTAAAAGGAAAGAAATAAGAATATTATTATGAATGAACTCATAAAGGCTATTAACGAGCTGAAGAAAGAAAAGAATGCAATCATTCTGGGGCACTACTACCAGAAGGGTGAGATACAGGACATCGCCGATTACGTTGGCGATAGTTTGGCATTGGCTCAATGGGCGGCGAAAACGGAAGCGGATATTATTGTGATGTGCGGCGTTCATTTTATGGGTGAGACGGCGAAGGTGCTTTGTCCGGGGAAGAAGGTACTGGTTCCCGACATGGAAGCGGGCTGTTCGTTGGCGGACAGTTGTCCGGCGGATAAGTTTGCGCAGTTTGTCAAAGAGCATCCGGGACACACCGTTATTTCGTACGTCAATACGACGGCTGCGGTGAAAGCTGTGACAGATGTGGTGGTGACTTCCACTAATGCGAAGCAGATTGTGGAAAGCTTTCCTAAAGATGAGAAAATAATCTTTGGGCCGGATAGGAATCTGGGTAATTATATCAACTCAGTTACGAACAGGAATATGTTACTTTGGGATGGAGCCTGCCATGTGCATGAACAGTTCTCTGTTGAAAAGATTGTGGAACTGAAAGCGCAGCATCCGGAAGCGTTGGTGCTGGCACATCCCGAATGCAAGAGTACGGTATTGAAACTGGCTGACGTAGTAGGCTCTACGGCTGCTCTGTTGAAGTATGCCGTGAACCATCCGGAAAATACGTATATCGTGGCTACCGAATCGGGTATCTTACATGAGATGCAGAAGAAGTGTCCGCAAACAACGTTTATCCCTGCTCCACCGAACGATAGTACGTGTGGATGTAACGAGTGTAGCTTCATGCGGTTGAATACGCTGGAGAAGCTGTATGAGTGTCTGAAAAATGAGTCACCGGAGATTACGGTCGATCCGGAAGTGGCGAAGAAGGCAGTGAAGCCGATTCAGCGGATGTTGGAGATTTCGGCGGAATTGGGGCTATAGGATTATTAAGAGATATTTATTTTAGAAATACGAAATAGTTTCCATTCAACGGATATTAAGTAAAAAAGAGAAGTACGGAATCCTTTCGAGTTCCGTACTTCTCTTTTTTATTTTGTTTATTATTATTGCTTAGAAACACTGCCAAGCAGTAGTAATTTTTTCTTAATTGGTTTCTTCCGAACTCTGCAACATCTGGAACAACTTATCCAGTTTCGGAGCCATGATAATCTCCGTACGCCGGTTCTTGCTTCTGCCTTCGGCTGTTTCATTATCATCGACAGGCATATATTCACCGCGTCCGCTAGGCTGTATCTGCAACGGATTCACATGATAATTCTTAATCAGGATACGGACAACAGAGGTGGCGCGAATCACACTCAAATCCCAGTTATCTTTGAACTGCACTGTGTTGATAGGCTTGTTATCCGTATGTCCTTCGATGAATACGTCAATATCCGTCTGCTTGTTCAAGACTTCGGCCAACTTGCCAAGCGCTTCTTCACCACGTTTGTCCAAACGGGCGCTTCCCGACTGGAACAGTAACTTGTCCGACATTGCCACATATACTTTTCCGTCTTTCTCGCGAACGGTCAGTTCTTCACTGCTGAATCCTAATAGCGCATCCTTTACGCTGCTCAACAGTTTCTGCACTTTCTCGTTTTGCGCGTTAATCATCTGTTGCAGTTCGTTGATGGTACGTTCTCTTTCGTTCAGTTCATTCTTCTTTTGGTTCAACAAGGCATTCAGTTTCTCCTGTTCGGTCATGTTCACGTTCAGCATGCTTTGATACTGACGGATACTGTTTCCCATTCTTGTCGTATCACGCAGAAGATTCTTGATTTGTGCCGACATTTGAGCGTTTGTATGACGGCAGTCGGTCAATAATCCTTGCAGACTATCTTTGCTTGCGGTGGCTGCCATTTCTGCAAGCATAAATTTCTTTTTCGTCACACACGAAGTACATAACAGTAGCGTAAATAGAGTAAATAGAGTAATTTTCTTCATTGTGTTTTATGTTTTAAAGAGTATGGATAATCAACGTTGCAGAAATTCGCAGAGCTTCTGCACAGCTAACGCACGATGGCTGATTTGGTTCTTTATATCATTTCCCAGTTCGGCAAAAGTCTTGTCGTAACCCTCCGGTTTGAATATGGGGTCGTATCCAAAGCCCGAATCCCCCCGTTTTTCCTTGATTATTTCGCCTTTTATCACTCCTTCGAAGAGATATTCTTTTCCGTCCAGTATCAGTGATATCGCGGTGCGGAATTGCGCCTTGCGGTTCTCCTTTCCTTCAAGGTCATGGAGTAGTTTGAGCATATTGGCTTGTGCGTCGTGCCCTTCTCCGCCTGCGTAGCGTGCGGAATAAACTCCGGGAGCTCCGTCGAGGGCCTCTACTTCCAGGCCGGTGTCATCGGCGAAGCAATCCAAACCGTAGTTGTTAAAGATAAAGGAAGATTTCAACAGGGCATTTCCTTCCAGCGTATCAGCCGTTTCGGGAATGTCCGTATGGCAGTCGATATCATTCAGGCTTAACAGTTCTATCTGCTCACCTAATATGGCGGCCACTTCTTCCAGTTTATGAGCATTGTTGGTAGCAAATACAAGTTTGCGTTTCATCATTTTGTTTCTTGTTTTAGCAAAGTTATCCGATAGTTGTTCCAATCAGTTATTTCACTTTCAGTTTGTCAAATCCTTCACCATATACTCCGATAACGGAACTTTGTGAGATAAAGGCATTCGGGTCGATGCGTTTCACCAGGCGGAAGATGTCGAGCGACTGGCGTTTCTTTGCCAATACGACGAGTACTTTTACATTGTTCTTGCTATACCATCCGGTGCCGTCGAGTACCGTTACTCCGCGGTCGGCGTCTTTGATGATGCGGTCGGCTATTTCGTCGTATTTCTTTGAGAAGATGAAGAACTGCACCGATTGGCGGGCACTGTTGATGATCCAGTCAAGCACAACGCCGATGATAAACAGCGTGACAAAACCGAAGATGACACGGCGCCAGTCGTGGAATATAAAGTAGCAGGAACTGATGATGAATACATCACAAATCATAATCATTCGGCCGAGTGACACGTCTTTATACTTGTTGACGATGGCGGCGATAATATCCGTTCCACCGGTACTTCCGTTGTAGTTGAAAGTAATGCCCAAGCCTACACCACACATGGCTGCGCCGATGATACAAGCCATAAAGTCCTGTCCTGCGCCGAGCAACAGCGGTTTGCCGTCCGGTGTCATATCCGGTGCTACCACATAATTGTTTACTATTAATTGAAAAAGCCAAAGCAAAAAGGTCAGTACAAAGATGGCATAGGTGGTCTTTATGCTGAATCGCGGGCCTAATATCTTGATGGCAAATGTCATCAGGATTGCATTGATAATAAAATACGACCATTGGATTGGAAATCCTGTCGCGTAGTAAATGATAGCTCCGATACCGGTGGTACCCCCTGTTGTTATCTGGTAGGGTAGCAGAAATGCCGCCCATCCCAAAGAATAACTTATCAATCCGAGAGTGATATAGACATAGTCTTTCACTTCTCTCATTATTTCCGCTTTTGCCGGTTTATGCATAGGGTTTATGATTATTTCAGTCACGGATTACACGGATTTCACGGTTCTGAGTTAACTGTAAAAACTAACAACCGTGTTATCCGCGTAATCCGTGACTGATTTGTTTTATACTACAACGTTTACAATCTTCTTCGGAACAACGATAATTTTTTTCGGAGTTTTGCCTTCAATCCATTTCTGCGAACGTTCGTCGGCCAGTACTGCTGCCTGGATAGCTTCCGAAGCTTCATCTGCCGCAAATTCCATGTTGAAGCGTGCCTTTCCGTTGAAAGAGATAGTGTAGTTGATGGTATCTTCTTTCAGATATTCTTCGTTGTATGCAGGCCACTCGGCGTCACATATGGAAGTCTCGTGTCCGAGTACGTCCCACAACTCTTCGCAAACGTGCGGAGCGAAAGGAGCGAGCACGATAACCAGTTGTTCGAGTACTTCTTTCTTGTTGCATTTCAGGTTGAAGAGTTCGTTCACACAAATCATGAATGCGCTGACAGAAGTGTTGTAAGAGAACTGTTCGATGTCTCCCGTCACTTTCTTAATCAGTTTGTGAAGACTCTTCAATTCTTCTTTAGTTGCCGGTTCGTCCTTCACCAGATATTCGTCCGTGCGACTGTAGAACAGTGACCAGAATTTGCGGATAAAGCGGTGTACACCGTCGATACCGTTCGTATCCCAAGGTTTGGATTGTTCTACCGGGCCGAGGAACATTTCGTACATACGGAGTGTATCCGCACCGTATTTTTCGACAATCATATCCGGGTTGACAACGTTGAACATGGACTTGCTCATCTTTTCAACTGCCCATCCGCAGATGTACTTTCCGTCTTCGAGAATGAACTCCGCTGTTTTGTATTCCGGACGCCATGCCTTGAATGCCTCCAAATCCAGTATGTCGTTGGATACGATGTTTACGTCTACGTGGATGGGAGTAACCTCATATTGGTCTTTCAGGTTCAGCGAGACGAATGTATTGGTATCTTTGATACGATATACAAAGTTACTGCGGCCTTGAATCATACCTTGGTTTACTAACTTTTGGAACGGTTCTTCCATGACAGACACACCTGTGTCGTGCAGGAACTTATTCCAGAAACGGGAGTAAATCAGGTGTCCGGTGGCATGTTCCGTACCACCTACGTAGAGGTCTACGTTCTTCCAGTACTGGTCTATTTTCGGGTCAACCAGTGCTTTATGATTGCGTGGATCCATATAACGCAGGTAATAAGCGGAAGAGCCGGCGAATCCCGGCATCGTATTCAGTTCCAGCGGGAAGATGGTCACGTTGTCGATTTTTTCGTTGTCTGTGATACATTTGTTCACTGTATCCCAAGCCCATTTGGTGGCGTGTCCCAATGGCGGTTCACCGGTTTCGGTAGGCAGGAACTTGGCAACTTCCGGAAGTTCCAGCGGCAGGCAGCTTTCATCAATCATGTAAGGCATTCCGTCCTTGTAATAAACAGGGAACGGCTCGCCCCAGTAACGTTGGCGTGAGAAGATGGCGTCGCGCAGGCGATAGTTCACCTTTACACGTCCCAGGTTATGCTCTTTCACATATTGTTTTGTCTTTTCAATCGCTTCTTTGATAGTCAGTCCGTTCAGCGAAAGGTCACAGTAAGGAGTGACATCCGGACGCGGAGAGTTGCAGACGATACCTTCTTTGGCATCGAAACTTTCTTCGCTAACATCGCAACCTTCTACCAACGGGCGGATTTCCAGTCCGAAATGTTTGGCAAACGCATAGTCGCGGCTATCGTGGGCGGGTACAGCCATAATGGCTCCCGTTCCGTATCCTGCCAATACGTAGTCACTAATCCAGATGGGCACTGCTTCACCCGTGAACGGATTGATGGCATACGAACCACTGAATACACCCGTAACACTGCGGTCGGCGATACGCTCGCGTTCCGTACGTTTTTTGGTACGGTCGAGGTAAGCGTCTACTTCTGCTTTCTGTTCGGGAGTGGTTAATTGCGCCACCAGTTCGCTTTCCGGCGCCAATACCATAAAGGTAACGCCGAACATCGTGTCTGCACGGGTAGTGAAGATGGTAAATTCGAGGTCGCTGTCTTTCACTTTGAATTGAACTTCGGCACCTTCCGAACGTCCTATCCAGTTTCTTTGGGTTTCTTTCAGAGAATCTGTCCAGTCGATGGTATCCAGTCCGTCAAGCAGGCGTTGCGCGTAAGCAGATACACGCAGGCACCACTGGCGCATCTTCTTCTGAATAACGGGGAAACCGCCACGTTCGCTGACACCGTCCACTACTTCGTCATTGGCCAATACCGTTCCTAATTCGGCACACCAGTTTACCATTGTCTCACCCAGATAGGCGATACGGTAGTTCATCAGGATTTCCTGTTTCTCCTTTTCACTTTTTGCGTTCCATTCGTCGGCGGTAAAACTGATTTCTTCGCTGCAAGCGGCATTCAGCCCTTCGTTTCCGTAGATGGCGAAGGCCTTTTCCAGTTCCTCGATAGGACGTGCCTGTTGTTCGTCATTGCAATAATAGCTGTTGAACATCTTTTGGAAAGCCCATTGTGTCCAGTGGTAATATTCCGGGTCGCAAGTACGGATTTCACGGTTCCAGTCGAAAGAGAAACCTATCTTGTCCAATTGCTCGCGGTAGCGGTTGATATTATTGATGGTAGTGATTGCGGGATGTTGTCCGGTCTGGATGGCATACTGTTCAGCGGGCAGGCCGTAAGCATCGTATCCCATCGGATTGAGTACATTGAAGCCCTGCAGTCGTTTGTAACGGGCGTAAATATCCGAAGCGATGTATCCCAGCGGGTGTCCTACGTGTAGGCCGGCTCCTGACGGGTAAGGGAACATGTTTAGTACATAAAATTTTTGCTTCGAATCGTCTTCCGTAACTTGGTAGGTTTTCTCTTCCACCCACCTTTTCTGCCACTTCTTTTCAATTTCTCTGAAATTGTACTCCATAGTGATAAAGTTTTTATTTATAGTGATTTATACTGTATATTTCATTTTGAGGCACAAATTTACGTGTTTATTTTCAGATAACCACGTTTTACCTATTGACTTTCTCGTTTTTATTTCGTATATTTGGAATCAAATAAAACAGAAAATAGAATATGAAATATATAAATATTATTACATGGATTCAATAGGTTAGAGGTGCGTAATGCACTATGAGGATAACGAATGGGCAAGAAACTGTGAAGGTTCTTGCCCATTTTTGTTGCAATAATTCTATTTCATCCATCGAAAGCGTCTAAAAATAGTTTATAATAAACTTGGAGACCGTTTATAATAAACTGTTTCATTATTTATTATAAACTCGAAGTAAGTTTATGCAGTTTCGGGCGTAAAGTGTAAAGAAGAGAGAGTGCTTGCTATTTAAAAAAGGAAATATTTGATAAACAAAACGTACATGAAAAGGAAACTGTAATGGTTGACGTATTATTTTACAATATACAGTTTATACATTGTCTTTTTCTTCCTTCTCTATCATCTTGTCACAATATGCCATACATACGGCACATTTCCGGATAGTCACTTCACGTAACACCTCTGTTCGTACCGGCATATACTCGTATTTTTATTTATATGGAGGATTTTTTGCACATATATTCTCAATTCCCCGTATCTTTGCACCCTATTAAAAAACATTACCGTCATCTATGGAATTGAAGCATGGATATTATCATCTGATTGCTATACTTGTAGTTGCTGTCTGGGGACTGACCTTCATATCGACCAAAGTATTGATTAATCACGGACTGACCCCTCAGGAAATATTCTTCTATCGTTTTCTCATTGCTTATCTGGGCATTTGGGTAATTTCTCCCAAACGTCTGTTTACGAGTAGTTGGAAAGACGAACTTTGGTTGATGGCAGGAGGTCTTTTCGGTGGTTCACTCTATTTCTTTACAGAGAATACAGCTTTAGGCATTACGCAAGCGTCTAATGTCGCCTTTATCATTTGCACAGCTCCTTTGCTTACCACCATCCTTTCCCTTCTCTTTTATAAGAGTGAAAAAGCCACCAAAGGTTTGATTTATGGTTCCATATTAGCTTTAATCGGAGTGGGACTGGTGGTTTTCAACGGTAGTTTTGTGCTTAAATTGTCTCCGGTAGGGGATTTGCTGACTTTACTTGCTGCCCTGTCGTGGGCATTTTATAGTCTGGTGATAAAGAAAATGACAGGGTGTTACCCTACGGTATTTATCACCCGTAAGATATTCTTTTATGGAGTATTGACCATACTTCCCGCCTTTCTGCTTCATCCGCTGCAACCGGATTTTGATGTACTTTTAAAGCCGGTGGTATTGTCCAATCTCCTGTTCTTGGCGGTTCTTGCTTCTTTAATCTGCTATATTCTCTGGAATGTGGTTTTGAAACAGTTGGGGACGATGCGGGCTTCCAATTATATCTATTTGAATCCGCTTGTTACGATGGTGGCTTCGGTACTCATTCTCCACGAGCAAATTACGTGGATTACTTTGATGGGAGCGGCTTGTATTATATTGGGAGTTTATCTGGCAGAAAAGAAATAGGAGAATATGACTTCTAGTGGGAGGTTTAGAATAAATAATGATATTGTGTTCCTAAGAATTTCCGGATCTGTTTCAGTGCTTTCGTAATTTGCGCCTCTACTGTTTTAACGGATATGTCCATTGATTCTGCAATTTCCTGATTTGTCAGATTTTTCGTACGGCTTCTCAGAAACACTTCACGGCATTTGTCGGGAAGCGAGAGGATAGCTTCCTGAATCAGATTGTTCAGTTCTTCTGTTTCCAGTGAATCGGTGACGTTTACTTGTGGGGTATCCTGCCCGTTGATATCATCCAGTGATACAGTAGCCTTTCTATCCCGTATGGCGTTCAGGCATCTGTTTTTGGCAGCCTGGAAAAGATAAGCCTTGAAAGTGAGCCTGATCTCAAGTTTTTTCCTGTTCTCCCATACCGACACGAAGATGTCACTTGCTATATCTTCCGCTTCTTGGGTATCCCCTAAATACAGATACATAAAACGGCAAAGAGCTGTGAAATAAGTATCAAAGATATACTTGAACGCCTGTTTATCATCATTCTTTATTAATTGTAAAAGGAAGATATCGTCCATAGTGTTTGTAATTAGGTTAGTAGAATGTTGCAAAGTTAAAGAATATTTTTTTAGTAGAAACTAAAAAAAACGCTTTTCTGAATAAGGGTATGATTCGTTTTTTGTGTCATAGTATCGGTAACAGTTAAAAAAGACAGCGAAGCATGAAAAAAGAAATACCTTGGGAGCTAATCATTTCCGACTTGAAACAGGACATATCCGATGCTGGCAAAAAGCAGTTGGAGGAGTGGTTGTCTGCCGCCGAAAACCGGGAAGTGTATGAAGGACTACGGGGAGTTTGGGAAAAGGTGCGTGCAAAGGTTATCAGTTATACGCCGGACTTGGATTTCTACTGGAAAGAGTTGATGCAGCGTATGGAGAAGTGTGAAGAGGCTGAACAGAGACAGGCTGAAGAACAGGAAAAAGCGGAAAGTAAAGTTGAAGTGAGTTTCAAGGATAAGGGACAATCCGTTCGTTTGTGGGTTTCCTCCCGTTTTCAGCGTTATGTGGCAGCTTGCATAGTTATAGCTGTTTTTCTTTCCGCTTCTTTATATATAGGTATAAAGATTGGGCAGCCGGAAATGGCACGACAAACCTATTCCAATTGGGGAGGAAAATCGGAAGTAGCCTTACCCGACGGATCGAATGTATGGATTCATTCGGCCACTTCGCTGACTTACAATACAAACTATTATTCGAAAAACAGAAATGTACGTTTGAGTGGCGAGGCTTACTTTGATGTGGCACACGACAAGGATCATCCATTTGTAGTTGAAACCGAAGGAATGAAAATCACGGTACACGGAACAAAATTCAATGTAGAATCCTTTCCCGGTTCGGAAAATACATTTGTCAGTTTGAAAGAGGGTTCGGTTTCGTTGGAGACGAAGGCGGAAACGCGCTTTCTACGACCGGGAGAAGTGGGTACTTTCAATAAACGGAACGGGAGGCTTCAGATAGAAAAAGGAGATATCGAACTGGCTGTCTCATGGGCAAGTAACCAGATTGTATTTAAAAACAGACCTTTGAATGAGATTTGCCCTCTTCTTTCCAAATGGTATAATGTAGAGATACATCTGTCTCCCGAATTACAGGAACAGTATAGATACACATTTACTTTGCGACACGAACCATTGGAAGAAATTATGAGAATCATGTCGCGCATCCATCCTATCAACTATGAATTTAGTGATGAGAATGTGTTGACGATTTTGCCGAAACAGAAATAATAACAATGAAATCATTTTTTTATAAACCGGATTACAGCAACAATTCATAGGCTGACCCCCTGTTAAAGTGAGTGGTGTTGTAATCTAATAGTTAACTTTTAATATTTAATCATTATGAGCATTTTTTTAAAGGGCGCAGAGCAGATTCGCCGGATCTCATGGGGTATGATACTATTGTTGTCGGTGCTCTCATGGTGGTCTTGTAGCGACAATGATGATGCGGACGAACGTAGCGGCTGGGTAAGAGTCCTGCCGTTGGATCTGAGTTTCAATTCTTCCGGTGGAACAAAGGAAGTTTATCTGGTAGTGACAAAAGATGTCGAGTTGAGCGGACTGCAATGTGCAGTGGCGCAAAACGGGCAAGACTGGTGCACACTGGAGTTGAATGATAATTTGCTGAAGGTGACCGTAGATCCTACGTATTATGAAGAACCACGTGCAACAGTAGTCACCCTTTCTTACGGTGAGCTGACCAGAGAGATACCTGTCAGTCAGGAAGCTTCTTTCGGCTCTGCCGATGTGCAAATTACCGTAAGCAGTGCGACGGCTACCACAGAAGAAGTGGAATCGGAACAACGCGGCATTGTTTGTTCTTTTGACGGTGACTACACTTCTTACTTTAATTCCAAGTTTGGGGCATTCACCGATTGGCCTTTCCAGATTACCTATACGCTTGAGAACTGTACATCATTGGATTACATCATCTATCATCCCCGTACGGATAACGGTACAAAATATGGAGCATTCAATAAGTTTGATGTTCTGGTATCTACTGCGGCGCATCCCGAATTTGTCAAAGTGAAGTCTTTTGAGCTGGAAACCAATTATACGGCTGCTTCCGTACTGCAACTGGACGAGACTGTAAAAGATGTGAAGAAAGTACGTTTCGACATTCACGCAGCTCACAATAACCGTATCAGTTGTGCTGAAATGGAATTTTTCCAGACCAGTGATAATAAATATGATTACCTTCAGATTTTTACAGATAACTCTTGTTCCGAACTTCGTGAGGGCATTACGGAGAAAGATATCAAGAAGATGCCGGGCGAAACATACAAGAAACTTGCTACTGCCCTGCTGGGCGGAACCTATAATCCGGAATTCAGAGTTGCCGAATACCGTCCCTATCAGAATCCGGGTATCATGGCTGCTGTCAACAAAACAGGGCCTTATAGCCTGCGGGACAACCCCACCGGCATTTATGTAGAGCAAGGAGAGGAGATTCTGGTATTGGTAGGTGATACTCACGGACAAAACATATCTATGCTAGTTCAAGATTTGAGTCTGGGATATAACAGCAGTAAATCTTATCCTCTTCTTCCCGGTGAGAATAAGCTGAAAATGGCTATTGGCGGTTTGGTTTATATTCAAAATATAACTAATGACAATATTCCGTTAGAGTTGAAGACAGAAGCGGATCAAAAAGCTGCTGCTGCCAAATCTGTAAAGATTCACTTCCCGTTCGGTAAAGTGAACGGCTATTTCGATGCACAGACCGGAACGCAGGCTCAATTTGAAGAAATGCTGCGTAATGCGAAGTGGCTGGACTTGGATGTACTGGGTAAATATGTACATGTCACCTGGACTGTACTTGATTACAAACAGGCCAATACTCCTATTTTGGATGTAATGAATTTATTGGACGAGGTAGTTCGTTTGGAGTGGGATTTCATGGGATTATTCAAATATAATAAGGAGTTCGGCAACCGTATGTACCTTCATGTAGAGCATAATGCCAAGAATCCTTATTCGGCTTCCAATCATACGGCTTATTTACCGAGTTATCGCGATGTATTCTGTACGGTGGAAGGAATGAAAAACCGTGTTTGGGTATTGGGACATGAAATCGGTCATGCCAACCAGACCCGTCCGGGATTGAAATGGTCGGGACTGACTGAAGTGACGAATAATATTCTTGCCAATTATGTAAGGACTTCTTTTGGAAAAGGTTCCCGCTTGATGGATAAGGATACCGGCGTGACTGTTTACGAAGAAGCTATCGCCCGGATTGTGACGGCTCAACAACCGCACTGTCTGAAGAATGCATCCGATGAATTTTATGTGAAACTTGCACCTTTCTGGCAGTTGAAACTCTATCTGATGGATGTATTGGGCAAAGAGGATTTCTACCGTGATTTGCACGAGCACTATCGCGTGACTCCCGATCTGGATACAACTACTGCTACGCAAGGTATCTTGCAACTGGACTTCGTACGTCAGGTATGTAATCTGGCAAAAGTGGATTTATTGGATTTCTTTGAAAAGTGGGGATTCCTTCGTCCTGTAGATCTTGTTATGAATGATTATGGAGACAAACATTTTACAGTGACCGATGAGCAGATTCAAGCACTGAAAAAAGAGATAGAAGCAAAAGGATATACGAAAGCTCCGGAAAACTTATATCTGATAACGGATGAAAATGTAAACGATTATAAATAACGCAGAAAGATGAATACTATCAAATATATCACTAATTATTCCTTGTGGCTGGCGTGTGCATTGTTTGCTGTCCTGTTTACAGCTTGCGACGATGATGAAACGCCAGCACTGAAGGTCAACCGTCTGGCAGTGGCCGACGTGGCAGAAGGCACTATTTCATTGATTGAAGGAGACACATACGCTACTACTGTTACTACTCTTCCCGCGGATGCGGTAGATGCCGGAGAATACGCATACCGTTATACGAGCGGCAATGAGAAGGTATTTACCGTAGATGAATCCGGTGTTGTTACGGCTACCGGAGTAGGTGAAGCCGTATTGAGCGTATGGTCGCTCAATAATACGGATTTATGGACTACCTGTCTGGTGAAAGTGGAGAAGCGTATTTATCCGGTTACTTCCATTACCGTGGCCGAAGCATACAAAGACTATTATGTCGCCATGGATCGTACAATCAAACTGGGTGAGACGGTAACGGTATTTCCGGAGAATGCTTCCAATCCTGATGTCATTTATCTGTCTTCGGATCCTGAAGTAGCCGAAGTCAATGAATACGGTGAAGTTTATACTAAGGGACTGGGGGATGCGACTATTACCATTAAATCTACCGATGGAAGCGAAGTTGCCGCTACTTGTAATTTCCATATACGGAATGTAGAATATACCGACTATCTGGTACGTACAGATTGGACTGTGGAGACTTCTCATCCTTGGGCTGCTGATAAAACCGCTGGTGGTAACCCTTTAAATATGTTTGATGATAATACGAAAAGTTCCATTCTTTTGGTGAAAGCAAATGGTAAAACATTTACTGATGCTAATAATGTAAAAATAACGGTTCCTGTTGGCGACGTAGTCTATTTCATTATTGATATGCAGACACCACAGACTTTTGACTTTTTTAAATTGACTCACCGAACGGACAATAATACTGACAACCTTCGTGTGAAGAAAGTGTCTGTTTACGGTAGCAACGATAATGAAGAGTTTACCGAAATTCTGAAAGGTGCCGATATACCGGTAGCCAAGACGATTAGTGATGTAATAGTCGACCTGCCGATGAAAGTAACTTACCGTTACTTCAAGATTACACTGGACGCATGGAGCAGTAACGGAAACACGATGCAGATATCAGAATTCAATATCGGTAAGATGAATTTTATGGCAAACGAATAAGGGGAAAGGCAAGCCTATGATATAATCAAAATATAAAATAAAACAAGGGGGAAGTTCCGTTTCCGGTTTTCCCCCTGCCAATCAAGTTTTTATTAACCGAGGAAAGTGGGTGAACATTAAAATCTGACCCATTTTAACACACCCTCCTTACAGTTAACTTTTAACATCGCAAAAATATGAATTTAAAAAAGCATTTTGCACTTTTGACGCTATTATTTTTTAGCGTTGTACTTTCTGCACAAGTAAAAGAGAAGATGATAACGATAAGCTTCTCGAAGATTCCATTGTCCGAAGCTATGGCGCGCATTGAAAAAACGAGCGGTTATACCTTCTTTTATGACGCAACACAAGTAAATGTAAAACAGGAAGTCAGCTTGAACGTGAAGCGGGTTCCTGTGTCCAAAGCAGTAGGGGAAATGCTGAAAGGCATTGACTTGTCATTTGAGGTGACAAGCACACAGATTGCTCTATTTCCCAAAAAGAGCAGTCCGGCACAGGCGGGAAAGACAACTACGATCATTGGTAAGGTAGTAGACGAAAACGGAGAACCTATTATCGGGGCTAACGTTCTGGTCACAGGCACGACGACAGGTGTGATTACCGATCTTGATGGTAATTACAAACTGGAAGCTCCTTTTGGCGCTTCCCTTCAAGTGTCGTATATCGGCTATACTACCCAAACAGTGAAAGCGGGACAGAAGTCTATCATTAAAATGAAGGAAGACTCCAAGACACTGGAAGAGGTGGTTGTGGTAGGTTACGGTACGATGAGAAAGAAAGACTTGACCGGAGCTGTAGCATCCCTGAAAGCCAGTGACCTTGAGAAAGAACAGCCGAAGACCGTTCAAGACATGCTCCGTACGGGTGTAGCCGGACTTTCGGTAGGTATCGAAACCGATACGAAAGGTAATTCCAGCATGATGGTTCGTGGTAAGAACAATTTGCGTGCGACTGATAATGATAAATCTTCTCTCGAGCCGTTGATTGTACTGGACGGAGTCATCTATTCGGGACAAATGACTGATATCAACCCTAACGACATTGAACAGATAGACGTATTGAAGGATGCCAGTTCTACAGCCGTCTACGGTGCGAAAGCGGCTAACGGTGTTGTATTGATTACTACCAAAAAAGGATCGAACACGAAAAAGCCGGTTATCAATTTCAGTGGTACATGGGGACTTTCACTAGTCAATTCCTTGCCTGAAGTTTACGAAGGAGAAGATTTCATCAACTTCCGCCGTGATGTGGAAGTGAGCAAGAATCCTTCGAAAGCTGCTACCGGATATTTTAACAATCCGGCTAATATGTCCAATGTGGATTTGGCAAACTGGATGGGCAATGACAAGGGTGACCCGACAAGTATTTGGTTGACTCGTCTCGAATTTACCAATACGGAAGTGAACAACTATCTGGCAGGACGCCTTGTAGATTGGCGCGATGTCATTTATCAGGATGTAGCGTTACGTCAGGACTACACTGTCAGCGTAGCAGGAAAAAAAGATGAAATGTCTTATTATTCATCTATCAACTACCTGAAAAACGAGAGTAACGTACGTGGTGGTGGATATAGTGCTATCCGTGCACGTATTAATCTGGAGAACAAAATACAAAGTTTCCTTACCTACGGTGTAAACGCACAGTTTACTTCACGTGACGAAGGATATATCAGTAACTCGTCCGGTAATTACAACTCTCTTTCTCCTTTCGGAAGCCTTTACGAAGACGACGGAGTGACTTTGAGACAATACCCCACCGGCAATAATAATCAAAGTAACCCGCTGATTGCTCCGGCTTTCCAAAACAAACGCAATGATATTGAGAACCTGAATGCAGCTCTTTATCTGAAAATCACTCTTCCGCTGGGATTCTCTATCCAGACAACTTATTCTCCGCGTTTTGAATGGACAAACTATCTCTTCCATAAAGCAGCCGCTTCTCCCGATGCCGGAAAACAGAACGGCCGTGTGGAACGTAAACATACGAAAGACTTTTATTGGCAATGGGATAATATGCTGAAATGGAACAAGACATTCGGCAAACATGCTTTTGACTTTACTTTCCTTGCCAACTGGGAGAAGTTCCAGCGTTGGCACGACGAGATGACGAATGAGAACTTCCTGCCTACTGACGAATTGGGATATGGAGGTATCGGCTTCGGAACAACTCCGAACGTATCCAGTGATGATATTTACCGTACAGGAGATGCGTTTATGGGACGTCTGCATTATGTATATGACCAACGCTACCTGATTACCGCTACCGTACGACGTGACGGATATTCGGCTTTCGGACTTGCCAATCCGCGTGCCACTTTCCCGGCCATTGCGTTGGGATGGGTCTTCTCCGAAGAGAAATTCCTGCACCGTCCCGATTGGTTTGAATATGGTAAACTGCGTCTCTCATGGGGTAAGAACGGTAACCGTGCCGTAGGTACTTATGCTGCATTCATGCAATTGTCTCCACGTAAATACATCTATGTGGATCCGTCAACCGGCGAGTTGATTACCGCCAACACTTTCTACGCTTCTACTATGGCTAACCCCAACCTGAAATGGGAATCGACTACTTCATGGAATGCCGGTATGGACTTGACTTTCCTGCAAGGCAGACTGAGTGCCAGCGTGGATGTGTACAAGAAGATTACAACCGACCTGCTCGTAAGCCGTGAGTTGCCCAGTTTGATTGGTTATACCTCTGTTATGTCCAATATCGGTGAAGTACAGAATACCGGTGTCGAACTTTCATTGAACTCGACAAACATCAAGATGGATAAATTTACCTGGCGCACTTCTCTTAACCTCGCTTACAACAAGAACAAGATTACTCACTTGTACGGTATTATGGAAGACGTGAAAGATGCTGACGGTAATGTTATCGGCCAGCGTGAAGCGGACGATATCAAGAATAAGCGTTTCATCGGACATGATATTGATGAAATATGGGATTATAAAGTAGTGGGAATCTGGCAGGAAGAAGACCGTGAAGAGGCTGCCAAGTACGGACAGCAGCCGGGCGATGTCCATCTGTTGGATAAGGACATGAACTACAAGTACGACAATGACGACAAGGAATTTATGGGAACCAAGATGCCGCGGCTTCGTTGGAGTATGCGCAATGATTTCACGTTGTTCAAGAATCTCAATATCTCCTTCAATATGTACTCTTACATCGGGCATAAACAAAGTTTGGCGCGTTTTACCAACGACAATGCTTTGCTGAATGTAACGAATCAGATCAAGCGTGACTATTGGACACCGGAGAACCGTAATAACGAATATCCGCGACTGGCGAACAAGAAGCCGGCAGGAGTTTCATATTCGATTTATAAGAACGCTTCTTTCCTGCGTTTCGATAATATCTCTATCGGATATACTTTCCCGAAGAAGTTGATAGAACCGCTGAGAATCCAGAATCTGAACGTCAATGCGACGATGAAGAATGCGGGTTACATCTCCGGTTGGCCAGGTTATGACCCGGAAAACAGTGATAAGAATACCCCGAGAGTAATTTATTTTGGAATTAACTTGACTTTATAATATCTACAGACTGATGAAACTAAATAATAAGAGAACAGGCATTGCCTGTATGATTGGATTAGCTGTATTAGCAAGTAGTTGTTCGGATTGGCTGGATCCGAAGCCACTGTCATTCTATACGCCGGAAATATCATTTGCCGATTACAACGGTCTGAAGACCGGAACGGATATGTTGAACCGTGATGTCCGTTACTTTGACTTTTATCCTACGGCGGGCTCTGCCGACCCTTGTATCCTTTCCGAATATTTCTTCTCGGATATCAGTGTCAACGGACGTACGGATGCGGCAAATTCTCCGCAGGACTTGAAGCGGCAGATTACGCCCAGTGCTTCACTGACAGGAAACGGCAGTCAGATTAATAACTACTGGACTTATCTGTATAAAGGTATTAAAGATGCCAACACTCTGCTGACCCGTTCGGAGACAGCCCAATTTGCCAATGAAGACCAGCGCAGGGAAGTGGAAGGACTGGCTTGCTTCCACCGTGCGTATCGTTACTACCGGTTGGTGCATCAGTATGGCGATATCCCGTTCATCACGGAAGAAATCACCGGTCCCCGTTATGACTTTTACTCAACGAGGCGCGAAGCCATTTTGCGCTATTTGAAGAATGACTTGGATCGTACGGCTCCCTATCTCAAGAACAACGTTTATATCGGCATGGTGACTCAGGCTGCGGCTTACCACCTGTTGACAAAGATAAATCTTGCATTGGGTGAATTTGACGATGCTGTCGAATCGGCAAATAAAGTTATCAACGACGGAGTTCACCACTTGATGACAGAGCGTTTCGGTATCGATAAGGCCGACAATACCAAAAATGTTATTTGGGATTTGCATCAATCGGCCAATAAGTCATTGCCTGAGAATAAGGAAGTGCTCTATATGGTACTCGACCGTTATGATGCAGGTGAGGATATCCGTTCGGCTGCCGGACTGGAAATCAAGCGTCAGGTATTGCCCTGGTTTGCAAAGGACGGGGAAATCAAGACACCCGATGGCAAGAACGGATTTACTGATAATGATGCCACGAAAAATCCTTATCTGGAGCAATATGGTCGCGGAGTATGTACGGCACGTTCTACGTGGTATCATACACATATGATCTGGACATTGGATGACACTGACCTCCGCCATGCTCCGGGCAACTGGATAGAAATGACCGACTTGAAGTATAATAATCCTGCACTCAAAGGTACGGAATGGTATGGACAACCAGTCCGTTTCAAGGACGACAACGGGAACATTCTGGTAAATGATACAATCCGCGACTGGGTGGGATGGCCGCATTATAAGACCAATATTGCCGACCAGAAGGATAAATGGTGGCGTGGCGGATGGGCCGACTGGTATATCTTCCGTATTGCCGAAACATATCTGCTACGTGCTGAGGCTTATATTTGGAAAGGTGATGCTGCCAGCCTTCAGAAGGCTGCCGACGATGTGAACGCGGTACGCCGCAGGGCGGGAGCCGATGAACTGGATGCCAGTCAGATGACAATCCGCATGATTCTTGACGAACGTGCCCGTGAACTTTATTATGAAGAACCGCGTAAGTCAGAATTGACCCGTATCGCATTCATCTATGCCAAGACCGGAAAGGCTGATGACAAAGGCCGTACCTATCGTTTGGACAATTTCTCCGAAAAGAATTTCTTCTACGACCATATCATGGATGTGACGGATTTTTATAACAAAGGGGTGAAAACACCGATTGGAAATGAATATACCATTGCACCTCATAACGTATTGTGGCCGATAGCGTTGAATGCTATCTCTACAAATGTTCAGGGGCATATCAACCAGACACCGGGATATGCTGGTTCGGAAAATAATATCGAGCCGTTGGATATTGATTTCAGCAAGTGATGATATTGGTTTACTGATGGGGTAATGTCCCGTTAGTCTTTAGTTTGTCGGGCATATATATCTACTATGGTGGATATATATGCCTACCATACTGAATATATAGATTCACCACGCTGGGTATATATATTCACCAAATGGCTTAATTATGTCCGGTATTTGGCGTATATTTGTATTCAGCCGGCCGGATATCGGAAGAAGAGCAACAGCACAACAACTCCCATAATATTATAAACGAATGAATTTAAAAAGAAAAGCAGGAATTATTACCGCCTTATTGTTTGCTGTCGGTATACAGGCACAGGATATGCCTTTTCGTAAAGCGGAAATAAAAGAAATGATGAAGAAAGTAGCCGACTGGCAAATCGCCCATCCGAACAAGGGAGCCGAACATGGTGACCTGAGTTGGACAAATGCCGTACTTTATGTCGGCATGCTCGACTGGGCGGAACTGGCGGAACGCGAGGATGGCAACAAGGATTATTTTAAATGGCTTACCCGCATAGGGAGCCGGAACGGATGGCAACCGGACAAGAGAATGTATCATGCCGACGACATCGCTGTCTCACAGGCTTTTATCGACCTTTATCGGAAATACAACAATAAGTATATGCTTAATCCTACCATCGCCCGTACAGACTGGGTGATGAAGAATCCGCCGACAGACAACTTCAAACTGGATTACCGCAAGCCTGAAACGCTGGAACGCTGGACTTGGTGTGATGCACTTTTCATGGCGCCGCCGGTATACACCAAATTGTATGTTCTGACAGGTGACAAAAAATATATCCGTTTCATGAACCGGGAGTTTAAAGCTACTTACGACCACCTTTTCGATAAGGAAGAGAATCTTTTCTATCGTGACTGGCGGTATTTTGACCAACGTGAGGCCAACGGTCGGAAAGTATTCTGGGGGCGCGGTAACGGTTGGGTACTCGGCGGACTGGTGGAGATATTGAAGGAACTTCCCGCAAAAGATAAGAACCGGAAGTTCTACGAAACGCTGTTCGTGAAACTCTGTTCCCGTGTGGCAGGTTTGCAGAATGAGGATGGGTTCTGGCACGCAAGCCTGCTCGATCCTGCTTCTTATCCCTCGCCTGAAACAAGCTGTACTACGTTTATCGTCTATGCGCTTGCTTATGGCATCAATGAAGGATTGCTCGATAAAGAAACTTTTCTCCCTATTCTTGTGAAAGGTTGGAATGCACAAGTCTCTGCTGTAGATGCAGACGGAAAGTTGGGCTATGTGCAGCCTATCGGTGCCGATCCTAAGAAGGTGACACGGGATATGACCGAAGTTTATGGTGTAGGTGCTTTCCTGATGGGCGGATGTGAGATTTATAGGATGGCCGAGTAACAAACACAATTAATAAAATGGTGAGAAATACAATGATTGTATTACTGCTTCTGTTGGCAGGAGTGGTGACAAACGGTGCATTTGCCCGCGACGTAATCTCCTTCAATGCCGGTTGGCAATTCAAACGGGGACCGTTCTCTGCGGAGCCCATGCGGGCTTCTGCCCAGTGGGACGGTAAGTGGGAAGAAGTGACCATCCCTCATACCTGGAATGCGAAAGATATGCAGCAGAAAGCTGATGCATTCTATGAGGGTGTGGGTTATTACAGAAAGAAACAGTTCTTCGGTAATGAATTGGCGGGCAAACGCGTCTTCCTTCGTTTCGAAGGGGTGGGAGCTTGTACGGAAGTCTATGTCAACGGTAAGTTGGCAGGGACGCATAAAGGCGGTTATAGCGCTTTTGCATTTGAGATAGGCGCAGCCTTGAAGTTGGGAGCTGAAAACGAGATTATTGTTAAGGCTGACAATGCGGCGCGTGCCGATGTGATTCCTGTCAATCAGAGTTTGTTTGGGGTGTATGGTGGCATATACCGTCCCGTGTGGCTGATAATTACGGAACAGAATACTATCACAGTGACCGATTGTGCTTCTCCCGGTGTTTATATTACTCAGAAAAACGTATCGAAACGTTCGGCAGACATCACTGTCAGAGTGAAGTTGGACAACGGCAGTCTGACTCCCGCCCAACTGGTTCTTGAGAACTATATCTATACGCAGGAAGGAAAAAAAGTTGCTTCCCGGAGTATACCGATTGAACTGACTCCGCAGGGGACACAAAGCTATATATCGACCTTTAAACTCCATAATCCTCATCTTTGGCAAGGTAGGGAAGATCCTTATCTTTACAAAGTGGTGTCGCGCCTGCTTGCGGACGGTAAAGTGATTGATGAGGTCACGCAACCTTTGGGCGTTCGTCACTACGAGATTATTGCCGGGAAAGGTTTCTATCTCAATGGCGAGAAATATCCGATGTATGGTGTCACCCGTCATCAGGACTGGTGGGGGCTGGGGAGTGCGCTGACCAATCGCGAACATGATTTCGACTTGGCTCAGATTATGGATATTGGTGCCACTACCGTACGTTTTGCCCACTATCAGCAATCGGATTATCTTTATTCGCGCTGCGATTCATTGGGGTTGATAATCTGGGCGGAAATTCCTTTTGTCAACCGGGTGACGGGCTATGAAGCGGAGAATGCACAGACGCAACTCCGTGAGCTGATCCGTCAAAGTTTCAATCATCCTTCCATTTATGTATGGGGACTGCATAATGAGGTCTATCAGCCTCATGAGTACACAGCCGCACTGACCCAATCACTTCATGACCTGGCAAAGACGGAAGATCCCGACCGGTATACGGCTGCTGTGAACGGTTTCGGCCACGCTAACCATCCGGTGAACCAGAATGCCGACATACAGGGGATGAACCGTTATTTTGGCTGGTATGAGAAAAAGTTGCAGGACATTGAGCCTTGGGTGGAAGGACTTGAAAAAGATTATCCGTGGCAGAAACTAATGTTGACCGAATATGGAGCTGATGCAAACATCGGTCACCAGACGGAGTATTTGGGGGATGCACTGAACTGGGGAAAACCTTATTATCCCGAAACTTTTCAGACTAAGACACATGAATATCAGTGGAGCGTGATTGCTAAACATCCTTACATCATCGCCTCTTATCTTTGGAATATGTTCGATTTCGCCGTGCCTATGTGGAGCCGTGGCGGTGTACCGGCACGAAACCTGAAAGGACTGATGACATTCGACCGGAAAATAAAGAAGGACTCTTATTACTGGTATAAAGCGAACTGGAGCAAATCTCCCGTACTCTACCTGACGCAGCGACGTAATACAGACCGCGAACGGAAACAGACTTCCGTCACTGTTTATTCAAATATCGGGACGCCTAAAGTTTACTTGAATGGTAAAGAACTGACAGGCATCCGCAAGGGATATACGGACGTGCATTATATCTTTGACCAAGTGACGCTTGATAATGGGAAAAACAGGCTCAAGACCGTTGTGATATATGGTGGAAAAGAGTATACCGATGAGATTGAGTGGAATTATGAAGGCGAAAAGAAGCGCGATGCGGATTCTCACGAGAACAAAAACGAACATGCTGGATGGTAAACTCTACGCTTAGAAGATGGGTAAATTACTATGGCAAATACGGTGGAAAATCCTTTCATAATAAGTTACTTGGATACTTTGATACGTTACTTGCGAGATAGGCAAAAGCTAAGTATAAACGCTTTATCTATCATTGGCAAATAGGACACAAACCATCTAAGGATATAGTAAATGTCTAAGGTTGAATAAGAAGAGCCGTGTGATGGGAGACTATCACGTACGGTTTTGTGAGAGGTTTAAGGTGAAACTCCTTTTATCTACTTGATTGAGAGGAGCATGAGGAAATAATCCTCATGCTCTTACTTGATTGAATTAAATAGGGATATTCATAATTTGAAATGTATTGACTACTAAGTTACTCTATTATTATCTAGGTTGTTACTTAATTAGCTTTAGTTGATTTTCATCTAGCGTAATTTCATATTTTCTTCCTTTTACAGTTTTGAGTGTGAGTGTATTGTCTTTATATCTCAGAGTGCAAGTTCCACCGGATTTAGAAAGGAGACAAGCTTTTTTTAGTCTTCCCTTTTTCCATGAAATTGCAATTTCGTAGTTCCCTTTAGCGCATATTCCACTTATCGCACCATTTGTCCATACATCTGGTAAAGCTGGAAGTAATTGGATAATTCCAGTATGGCTTTGCAATAGCATTTCAGTAATACCTGCTGTGCCACCAAAATTTCCGTCAATTTGGAAAGGTGCATGAGTATCCCATAGATTGTCTAACGTGCTGTTACTTAATAAATTGTTGTAAAGTTTATACGCATGATTTCCGTCTTGTAGTCGTGCCCATTGGTTAAGTTTCCAGCACATACTCCAGCCTGTACCGCCATCTCCGCGATGTTCCAATACTACTTTGGCCGCTTTTGCAAGTTCAGGGGTAGTCAGCGGAGAAATAGTATGTCCTGGATGTAAACCGAATAAATGGTTGACATGACGGTGTTCATCTTTCGGGTTGTCTATGTCTATTGACCATTCCAATAATTGACCGTAGTGTCCTATACGATATGGAACTAGTTTTGCCAGTACATTTTTCCATTGTCTGCGTTCTTTACTGTCTATTCCGAGCACTTTACTTGCTTGTATAGCATCTAATAAAATTTCACGTACTACAGCATGTGCAAAGGTGACTCCTTCGTCCACAGGTCCGTGTTCGGGAGAGGTAGAGGGAGCAGCGGTATAAGTACCATCGGGTTTATGCCACAAATAGTCCACTGTAAATTGTGCACTACTTTTAATTAGCTCGTAGCCGATTTCTTTTAGGAATTTTTTGTCCCGGGTATAATCATAATATTCCCAAATATGTGTAGCGAGCCACGGGCCGGCGATAGGGTTGAGATTCCATTCCATAGATTTGCTGGATAAAGGTGCGGTAAACCCAAAAATATTTGTTGAAATAGAAGTTGTCCATCCACGGGCGTTAAAATAGGCTTGTGCTGTCTTCTCACCTGGTTTCACCAAACTACGTATAAAATCTATTAATGGCCATGTACATTCTGAAAGGTTGGTAGAACACACGGGCCAATAGTTCATTTGGATGTTGATATTATTGTGATAGTCTACCCGCCACGGGCCATCCAGATTATTGTGCCATAATCCCTGCAGATTGGCAGGCATATTGCCTGGACGTGAACTGGCGATGAGGAGATAACGTCCGAACTGATAGTACAACTGTTCCAATTGATAGTCTGGCATACCTTTTTTATAATTATCCAGACGTTTGTAAGTCGGCAAATTAGGAGTGCCGGTTTCTGGATTGATTTGCAACTGTACCCGGTTGAACAGAGTTGTATAATCCGTTTTGTGATTCTTTAGAAGTTCGTCATATCCTTTTTCTAGGGCATTATTCATCATAGTTAGAGTTGTTTGCTCCGGATTCTTGCCGACATAGGTTTGTGGGTCTTTGAAATCCGGGTTAAAATTCATCTTATAATCGGTATCTGCTGTAAGCAGGAATACCACTTCATCCGCATCTTTCACAATAATCCGGTCATTTTCAGCTTTTAATGTTCCCCCTTTATGAATAGCCTTGATTCGGAAAGCAAATTTCATTTTGTTATTATTGAGAACTCCAGTATAGACTAAGCCGTTACTTCCATCTGCCAAAAGATAACTTTTTGCTTCGCTGTTGGGGCAATAACTGAGTACGAGATTTTGTTTCCCTTTTCTATTGGCAGTAAACTTCATGACCATAACACTGTCAGGGTATGAAATGAAATATTTCCGTTGATATTCTATTCCGTCTTTGTCGAACTGTACTACAGCCATAGCTGAATCCAGTGAGAGAATACGACGATAGTTCCTCATATTAATCTCACTAAGTCCTGTTTCTATATAAAGTTCTCCCATCGTGGTGAAAGAACCGAAGCGGAACGGAGTCTCATTACTTTCTTCATACGCAGCTAGGCCATTGAAATTTTCCTGAGTAAGAAGGGTCGCTTTTTCTTTATCTCCAACTAAAAAGGCTTGTCGGATATCCTTTAATATATTTGCCGACTGCTTATTTACGTTCCAATAATATTCGGCTCCTTTAGCGGTATTCGGTCCCCCTTTCCAAAGTGTTTTCTCATTCAGTGTAATTCGTTCTGCAGATATAGAGCCTAGTATATTTGCTCCCAGACTACCGTTACCTATTGGTAAAGAACTATTCTCCCATGCGTCATCTGGATTATTACCTAATCCGGAAGCACGTAGCCAAATGGCTCGATTATCCAAATCATTAGGAGTATCAAACCAGATGGAAAGTCCCTGTGTATAATCAATCGTTTGAGATGATGCTACAGAAACTGAGAGAAATATGAAAAGGATAATAAAATAACATTTCTTCATAATATTCATCCATTTCATTCTACATCTGAAGTTATTGGTTGTAACAGAAAGGAGAACTCATAATTTGTATAAGGCAAACGATATTCTTGTAATGGTAATGCTCCCCAACTATTTACACAACCCAAACCCATTTGGGCTTTATCAATGCATACATTAATATAATTACTGGGTGGTACCAATTCCGAATGTCGTTGGTCTTTATATTCACCATCATCTAATGATTCGACAGAGTAATATAAGGCAGACATCAGATAGGGGTGTTCTCCTGTAAAGTTTAAACCATCACCAGCTTTATCTATTAATTTCCACCATCGTATATCACTTTTTGTTCCACATTCTTGTGGACGGATATAAGGATAAAATTGTTCATCTACGGTTTGATTATATTTACCGATCCAAGCTGCATGGTTTCGGTCTGAATAATTTTCAAAGGGGCCTCTGCCGTAGTAGCGTATTTGATTTAGTTCACGAGGCATTTGTAGTTGCATTCCAAAACGGAACAAGTCAGGTATATTGGCAGTCTGTTTTGTGACCATTTTTTGTGTTACTTTTACAATACCGCAATTGCTTATTTGGTAAGTTAAGTGAAGTTTCGCCTTTACACTTTCTAATGTATGTTCTGCCTTGACTATGACTAGTCCATCTTTTATTTTGTGTTCCAATTTATTTAAATAAATATTAGGATTTTTCCATACGACATGTTTTTGTTGTAATGCTGCACCGAAATCATTGTCTGTCGGAGCACGCCAGAAGTTAGGTGTTAGTTTGCCGCCTTCTATCAACATTTGTTTTCCATTTACATCATATCTGCTTAAATAACCATTATGTTTGTCAAAGTCAATACGGAAATTTTCCCCTCTCACAATCAAAAAATTGATATCATTTTCATCAATAGTGGGTATGTTTGCTTTAATATTCGGTTCTTTTTTATTTGCTAGCGTTAAGACTGTAGTATTATATGGATGAACAACTAATTGGCTTTTTGCTACAATATGCTCTGCTGAGAGTAATGTTTCGGGATGTTTTAGTCTAAATGTGATATTCAAAAAGCATTCTTTTTTTGAAGTTTCCTCTATTTGATAGCCTAATGAAATAGAGGTTGTTTGCTGAGGGGCAACGTTGAGGTTTTCTACTATCCCTCTCTGTATGCATTCTCCTTCTTCCTGCAATTCCCACTCCATGTAATAAGCACTAAGATCTCTAAAGAAATTCTCATTATATATTTGTATGATGCCTTTTTTTATATCCACAGGAGTTGCCCAAATAGATTGTTGAACATATCCTACTTCATACATGTGAGGATTGGGTTTTCTGTCAGGACTGATTAGTCCATTGTCCATGAAATTATTATCAGATGCATCATAATTATTCCAATCACCTCCATAAGCATAGAAAGGAGTACCGTTTTTGTCTTTCCAACGGAGAGATTGGTCTACAAAATCCCAAATAAAGCCTCCTTGATATTTGGGATAATGACGTATCAAGTCCCAATACTCTTTAAATCCTCCCATAGAATTGCCCATAGCATGGGCATATTCGCATTGGATCAAAGGTTTCTTAGTATCACTCTCACAATATTTGCGATTGGCGTCGTAATCATGATACATCGGACAAAAAATATCTGTATACTCATTTTCTTTCGCTTGTTCGTATTGTACCAATCTGGTTTTATCTTCATTTTTTATCCAGCGATAACAGTTTTCGAAATTTTCTCCGAATCCTGCTTCGTTTCCTAACGACCAAAAAATAATGGAAGGGTGATTATAACTACGTTGTACATTACGTTGATTACGCTCTAAATGAGCTTTGGCAAATTGTGGATTTTTGGCTAATGTCTGGTTTCCTCCTATACCATGTGACTCTACGTTAGCTTCAGCTACTACGTAAATTCCGTAACGGTCGCACAAATCGTACCAAAAGTTGTCATTAGGATAGTGGCTGGTACGCACGGCATTGATATTGAACTCTTTCATAATTCGGATATCCTGGATCATTCGGTTCCGTGAAACAACATATCCTTTGTCCGGATCCATTTCATGTCGATTGACACCCTTGAAAAGTACGGGTTTGCCGTTTATCCATACTTGAGAATTTTTTAATTCAATTTTTCGGAAACCTACGCGAATTGGGATTACTTCTAATACATGATCCTTATCTTTTAATGTAGCTGTTAATGTGTATAACACGGGTGTTTCCGCAGACCATTTTTGAGGATTTGTTACTTGCATTTCGGTTACCAATTTGCCTTTCCCCTCTACTGACGCGGAAGCTATCTTTTTACCTGATGGATTCAATAATTTTAAGTCTATTGTACTGTTACTGTTTGTTTCCAGTGTTATGTTCAATGTTGCATTTTTATATTCTTTATCGAGGTCTGGTGCTACACGAATATCTTGAATATATTTTGTGGGGCGGGTATATAGATAGCAATCACGTCCTACTCCTGCGAGACGCAAAAAGTCTTGGTCTTCTAAATATGAACCATCACACCAACGAAAAACTTGGAAAGCTATTAGATTCTTACCAGGTTTAAGAAACTTAGTCAGATTAAATTCGGCTTCTAGTTTACTATCTTCACTATACCCCACAAAACGACCGTTTACCCAAAGGTAAAGATTAGAGGACACAGAACCAAAGTGTACAAAAATCTCCTTTCCATTCCATTGATCGGGAAGAAAGATTTCTTTCCTATATGAACCTACCTGATTGTCTTTTACCGGAACGGCTGGCGGGTTACTAACGAACTGATTGCGCCATGCATAACCATTGTTTACATATAAAGGTTCTCCATATCCATTCAGTGCCCACATACCAGGAACAAGTATATATTCCCAGCTATTATCATCATAATTTACCTTAAAAAAATCTTTAGGTCGTTTATCCGCATCTTCTACCCATAAAAACTTCCATTTCCCATTTAAGGTCATAAAGTTTTGCGAATCTTCTTTGTATCCTTTTAATGCGGAAGCCTCATCTTGGTAAGCAAAATAATGAGTATGCATATCTGCCCGGTTTATTTCATTAATTGCAGGATCTTGCCATTCTGTGAAACTCTGCGCTCCGAGAGAGGTGCATAATATAAATCCACAAGTAGTAAGTATATTTCTTTTCATAAGCTTAATAGGAAGTTAATTCTTTATTTTCAAAACAGTTGACGGGTTGTGAGCCCATAGTTAATACGAGTTTACCTCCTTTTACGATATCGTTATAGGTAAGATAGCATTTTTCATGAGGTTTTCCGTTTAGCTCAGCTCGCTGAATATAAATATTTTCGGTTGAGTTGTTGATAGCTTCGATTATAAATACTTTTCCTGTTGCTGTTAATGTATCTAGTTTGATCTCTATTCTATTGAAGACAGGACTAGTTATTTCGTACCGTAAGTTTCCCGGACAAACAGGATGAATTCCTGTTGCAGCCAGTACATACCATGCAGACATCTGTCCCACATCTTCATTGCCTACCAACCCTTTTACAGAATTATGGTAAGCATTTTGACAAATGTCACGTGTCCACTTTTGTGTCAACCATGGAGTATTTAGATAGTTAAACAAAAAAGGTATGTGGTGTACCGGTTCGTTGGCGTGATTATAATATGCGTTCCAAAGATAATTTTTGGGTGTTTTCTCAAACATGGCTTGCAAGTCTATTAATACCTTTTCACGTCCTCCTAACAGTTGGATCATTCCTTCTACATCATGTGGTACAAACCATCCTTGTTGATAGAGATTACATTCCATGCAACCATACCACTCTTCCAATCGTCCGGTTTCAGGAAGTGGCATAAAGTCGCCTTTACTATCACGAGGTCGAAACCAGCCCCATTCGGTATCAAATACTGTGGTGTATGTTTTAGCCCGTTTATCGAAATATTGACTTTCTTTCTTTTTCCCCAGCCATTCAGCCAGACGAGCCATACACCAATCATTGTAGGCATATTCCAATGTCATTGAGACACTGGTTTTACCAGATGTATAGCCATAATCATTATTCCCGAATAGACGGGAAGTATTTAATGCATATTGATAAGCTTTTTCTATATCGTATCCTCTTATTCCTTTTGAATAAGCATCACATAGAACTGAAATTGCCGGATTGCCTAACATACATCCGGAGAAAGCATTTAAAATCTCCCAACGTTCTAAATATTCTTTACCGCTTTGCTCTCCAATTTCTACCAATGAATTAATTAAATCATTGACTAGTGTAGGATTAATAATTGTCTGTAGTGGCATTTGGCTTCGAAATACATCCCAGCCACTAAAAATAGTACGTTTATTAAATTTTTGAGTTTGGTGAACCTCTCCGTCTGCTCCTAAATATTCTCCATTTACGTCACTACAGATACGCGGATCGATCAGAGTGTGGTATAGAGCTGTGTAAAAGACTGTTTTTTCGTCTTCAGTACCTCCTTCTACTATTATTTTTGATAGCTGTTCATCCCACATTTGGGCGCAGATCTTATATGTTTCGCCAAAATTCCATCCTTTCATTTCCGCATACAGATTTTCTTCTGCATTTTCCAAACTCGTGAATGAAATGCCACTCTTTAGGATAATCTGTTCATCTTTTTGGGTTTCAAAGTCAGCATAGAAACCTATATGTTTACCTTCATATTCTTTTATTGAAGGAAGAATTTCTGCCTGTTTTATCAGCTTTTGATAATTTTCACTCTCTATATTTTCACGTTTGCGTTTGTAATGGTCGGGAATTTGTGCAGACCACACTCCGTGTGAGTTGAATGGACGGGAAAATTCTGCGAAAAAATAAACGGTATAATCAGCTTTTCCTTCGCCGTTTCCCCAGCCACCTCCTTCTGGTGTACATTTCATCCATCCACGAATTCTTTGATTGTCAATAACTTCAATGGATTGTAACACTGAGGTTCCGCCTACGCGCCGTGCGAGGTCTATCTGTATATGTGCTTCTTTGCTTTCTGGAAAAGTGAAACATAGCATACCACTGTGGAGTAACGCTGTTGCTTCTACTTGAATGTTGTAGTCTGTTAGTTGTACGGAATAATATCCGGCGGAGGCAGTCTCACTTGATTTGTCGTAACGGGAACGGTATCCTTCTTCCGGGTTATCTAATGTTCCGGCAAACGTTTTTACTTTTCCTATTGTTGGCATAACAAGAAAGTTACCCAAATCTCCATACCAACCAATTCCTGACATCTGTGTAAAGGCGAAACCTTCAATAGAAGTATGTTCGTCACTGTATCCGCTACCATTGTCGCCTCCGGTAATCGTGTTTGGACTGACCTGCACCATACCGAAAGGTGCAGTAGCTCCGGGAAAAGTTTTTCCCAATCCATGATATGTCCCGGCAGCTTCGGTATTTGTTGTTGCTCCGATAAACGGATTAACATACGTCGAGAGTGAAGGGGAAACAGTTTGCTGTTCGCTATTACAAGCAGTTAAAAGTAAAGATAAGTACACGAAAATATGTTTTCTCATTTGGTTTCTATGTTTTATTTAAGGCATGCTTCTAAAGTATTTTAGGAGCATGCCTTAAATTTTCAAATACATTTATAATGTCCAAAGTCTAAATTCTGCTAAAGCAAAGCTGCCGCTAGGAGAATTGTCAACTGAAAAACGTATATGTTTAATACTTTTTCCTGTAACTAAGACAGGGGAAGTGTATGTTTGTCCTACATCTGAAGGCAATCCGGTATCTATGGTCATTAGTTTAATAAAGTTATTACCATCCTCACTACCATGAAGGCTAATTGTGGAAGGAATGACGTGTGCTCCTTTATCACGTGTAATATACTCGAAACGGAAAGCCGAACATTCTTCGGGAAGAGCAAACTGGAGCCAGTGAGGTAATGGCATTCCGACACTATAGTCACTATGGTAATAACTATTTGGATTACCATCTATTAGTTCTGCCACCGATCCTTCACAGATACTATTAGGATGATAAGAAATCATGCCTTCCGTTAATTGAACCTGTTGTAAGTTCGATGCGTCAGGCACATAAGAAACTCCTAATAGACAGGAGTTCTTGGCAGGATCGATTTCTATTGATTCCGATGAGGTTCTTGTTAATAAAAGAGGAAGAGCATAATTTCCGAAACTCAACCCTTCACGTTTTACTGTAACATGAAGATTATTATCATTTTCAGAACTCATTCTTACTACTCCTTCGTTGGCTATTGTATAGGCTATATCGGGGAGCATTAAATAATTCACTCCCATTTCTTGGTTATATGCTTCCAATATCGTCTCATCAACTTCTGTATAGCAATCAAAAGTCCATTTGTTTTCAATAGAGAATGCTAATGGTAATTTTAATTCAATTTGATCATCATCTGTCTCGGAAAAGGAATTCATAATATAGCCGTTCTTTTCGAAACTGACTATAGGAGTAACTACTTTTGGTTTTATGAACATATATTGTTTTTCAGCATTAATTGAGTCTGCGGAATTACTCAAAAACAGAGGAACGACATATTCTGTCTCTTCGTTTTCTGTTTGTAATTCGTTGACAGGATCTGTATAGAAGGTCATGTCTAGTTTCTTATACATATCAGTAGAGCCGAAGTTGATACGTCCGGTTTCAAAATCGTAACAATTAGTAGGAAGAGCTTTATAATGGGTTCCATTTATATTGTTGTATTCTACCAACATATTTTCATTCATTAAACTCAAGTCTACAGAAGTCGATATCCCCTGGTCTGTTCCTGCTTTGACAATAGCTATTGCATACGGTGTAGTCTTTTCCGGTTTATAAAGAGGACATTCTATTTCTCCACTGTTTCGGAAATAGAGAATAGTGCTGTAATCATCCCAATATTGTTCTCGATTGTCTTCGCAAGCAATGTCTAAAAAGATAAACAGGCAAAGGAATAAATATTTTATATATTTTTTCATACATCTATAATCATTATGCTTCTTGTAAAAAGCGTTATTTGATCTGTTCACAATTTCTAAATAAATTTATTATTTTTGTTACCAGCCATAATTTTGAACTAACAGTTTGTTCCGATCGATTTCGCGTTGGGCAAAAGGATATAAATAATGGTTTTTATTAAATACGCGAGTTTCAAACACACTTCTTTTCCAAAATCCGTCGGGTGTTTTAGTCGGATCCAGATTGCCTTGAGGATATGAGGCATTCATACCGTACATATTACCTGCATCTGTCTGTTCAGCAATCATCCATGTACGTGTGTCGAAGTAGCGGTGTCGTTCGAAAGCCAATTCTACGCGTCGTTCCTTACGGCAAAGTTCTATTAGGTCTTCTGTAGAAGCGTTCGGATAAACTTCTGTTATTGGAGGAACACCAGCTCTATTGCGAAGATCTGCCCATTTTTCCATAGCTTCATTATAGTAGTTATCTGGCAAAGTTACCCCTCGTTTTTGGCATTCCAATACAGCTTCTATAAAGTTTAGATAGATTTCTCCTAAACGAAATACCGGAAAAGTGATATTTCCCCAATTATTGCTTGCTGAGTTTTGGTAATGGTCATAAAAACGATTACATAAATATCCGCTTTTCGGATAATCATGTGCTTTATTTCCATTACCACCTTTGGCAAATGAGATGGATGTGCTGGTGTTGCCATGTAACCATTTGTTGCCACTAAAGAAGACAGTAATATAAAAACGCGGTTCTCTGCCTTTATACATGTTAGGAGCATTAATCCAATAATTGTCAAAAGAAGACCAACCACTTGCAGGGTATTCCCAGTCGCTTTTTGCCAATTCATTTTCAATGTCATAACCGGATTCGTTATCTACTTTGGGTATTCCTTGGCTATTATAACCGGTAATAGGATAACGTCCGCTGCTCATGGCGTAAGCATCTACCAATTGTTGAGTCGGACCGATACCTCCATAAGCTGTACCGGCGATTCCTGTCGGTACCGTAGTGACTCCCCAACCGAAACGGCTAAAATATCCATCTGTCCAAATCAATTCACTATTCCAGGTCTGGTAACCAATGCCGTAATAGTCTTCATAAGGATTATTATTTCCTGCACGATATAACTTGTAACTGTTGTCCTCAAATACCTTGTGAGCTGCTTCCGCAGCAGTAAGCCATTTGTTAGCGTCGTAATTTTGTGGGAATAGAGGTTGCATGGATTGTTCGGGGAAATTCTCACAAACCGGATTTATGATATTCTTATATAACGGATTACCGTTGAAAAGATCACGGGCGGAATAAAGTGTTAAACGGGAAATGACAGCATAACAAGTACCCTGTGTGGCAAATCCCCATTCGCTACTGCTTAAATCCGCTTGTCGTTGCATAGCAGGGTCTTCAGCACAGATATTCATTTCGTCAATCACATATTTTACGCATTCTTCCCACGTTGAACGCGGACGATAAAGTGCTTGCGTACTTGCTGTAAAGTCCAGCAGCTCGTCACCCAACAAGAATACAGGACCAAAATCACGCATCATCATAAAGTAGTAGTATGCACGGGCAAAACGTGCTTGAACTTTCCATTTTGCAAGTTCGTTCTTATCAAGCAAGGGATCGGAACATCTGTCTGCATTCTGCATGAAAATATTACATTCACGGATTCCTTTATAATAATGGTCCATTTTATAATAAGGGATACTTGAAGGATTCCATGAGCCAAAATTCATGGCACGGAAGTCACGTTCGAAGACGATACTAGCTTCGTCGGAAGCTCCAATATAAGGGTCATCGTTACCAATCTCCCGTGAGTTTTCTTTAGGTAGGAAGGACATAGCATTCAACCAATATTGTTTGGTTGTATTTCTTGATTCCCATATTTTGTCAAACGTTAATTTCTCGTCCTCTTGTCTGTCTAAAAAATCTTCGCATGAGATCAATGACAATCCGAATAAAATGACAGAAAATAAACCGGATATATATTTCATTCTTTTTTTCATGATACAAGTTATAAATTGATGTTAAACCCTAATGTGATTACTCTGTTTAACGGATAGCCGGAACCATCGGAACTTCCTTTTTCCGGATCCCATAATTTGAATTTACTGAAGGTCAGCAGATTGTTGGCTGCCACATAAACACGCAGAGAACGGACTGCATTTTTACCTAACCATTTTTTGGGGAATGTATATCCTACTTCAAAATTCTTCAGACGTAGAAAACTACCGTCCCGCATCCACCAATCGGAGTTTTGTTTGTTATTGGAGGAACCGGCCTCGTTGGAAAGACTCAAACGGGGGTAAATAGCATTTGCATTCTGTTCGGGAGTATTAGTAGACATCCATACATTTCCGTAAATATCCGCATTTACAGCTGAACGTTCCATGCTGCCACTGCTGAAAGGGCTACGCAGAGAGGCACCTGCCAAGAAGAAACTAGTGTGAGCTACTCCTTGAAAGAATACATTGAAGTCCCAATTTCTCCATTGGGCCGTTGCACCGAATCCGTATATAATCTCAGGCATATTTGTATATCCTAAAGCTACTTCATCCTGTGAGTCGATAACACCGTCGCCATTCATATCTTGATATTTAATGTCACCTACGCGATATTCGCCGAAAGTCTGTCGGGGACTGCAATCAATTTCTTCCTGACTGCTGAACAGCCCTATTGCTTTAAGTCCGAACGGTTGCACTGAACCGTAAGAACCGAATGGTTTACCGATACGATTCTGGTATTTATATTCCCAATCAGGATCATCGTTGTTAATCATCTTATTACGGTTATAAGTAAAGTTTCCTCTTGCCGTGATAAATACATCATTGACTTTTTGTGCATATTCTAAATTTGCATCAATGCCTTGATTTAAAGTTTCGCCGACATTAACATAAGGAGTGGTAGAAACTCCGACAATGATAGGAAGACCTGAACGCTGTAAGAAGATTCCGCTGCGTTTTTCACGGAAATAATCAGCTTGTATTTTAACTTTCTCGAATAGTGACAATTCAAAACCGGCGTTTAACTTTAGCGCCTCTTCCCAAGAAGCAGAAAGATTTTCCACTTCTCCAACAACGATACCTTGTCCTCCTTCATTACCATTTTGTCCATAGTTCCAACTACCACCATTTACAATGGTCGATTCATATACCCAACGGCGTTGTCCGCCAATGTCGTCATTTCCGACTAGGCCGTAGGAGGCTTTTAGTTTCAGTACATCTATTACATTCGTTGCCGGTTCAAACCATTTTTCGTTGGACACCATCCAGCCGATAGCACCGGCGGGGAAGAAACCGAAACGATGTCCTCGGGCAAAGTTTTCCGAGCCGTTATAACCCATATTGAATTCGGCAAAATAAGTATCTCTAAAAGCATAAGTCAGACGGCCGGCTAAACCTTGATGTTTGTAAGGCAAAGCATCGTCCCCATTATTTGCTTGTGTATTTGTATGTATCTTCTGGTTATACAAGAACAAGGCTCCTACACGGTGTTGTTCGTCAAAGATGCGGTTATAAGTTAGAGAGCCTTCCAGATAAGTAGTCATTGTACCGCTACGTCCTACGTTGTAGCTCAATTTTTCGTCTCCCGTATGTACCGGATCCCATATACCATCGCCGTTGTTATCATCATATATCAGGCTGCCGTCTTCAGCTCTTGAGCGTGCGTGATAAGTGGTCGGTGTCTTTGAACGTCGTTGCCAGGTTGTGTTCCATGCATCCCATGAGAACTTCACATTGGCAGTTAGTCCTTCCAATGGTTTCCACAGTTTACCTATATCTTGTGTAATACCGATAAGGGATTGAGATGAATTCCAGAATTGTTCCCGATAACCAGAGTGTACCAACAAGTTATAAGGGTTCTGCCCTGCATCAGTAGAAGGACCGGACAATATTCCGTCGGAATATTGTACCGGGAAAGCATTGGGTGAGGTGGAAAGAGTGTAACTCCATATATCATCATCGTTGTTTCCATATCCCGGTCCAAATGATTTCTCGTAAATATTTGCCAGGTTTACATTTAGCAATGTACTAGGGGTAACATTAACATCGACATTAGCACGGAAATTAAATTTGTTATAGCGCAAGGAAGAATTATATCCATAAATATTACCTGCATTCTTGTAAATGGAATTTTCATGATAGTAGGAACCGGATACGTAGTATTTTACAATGTCGCTACCACCTGTAATACTAAGATTGACGCGCTGATTCTCAGCCATACTATCAAACAAAGCATCTGTCCAGTTTACATTGGGATAGAGGTCGGGGTCGCTTCCTGTACGATATTTATCAATCACCTCTGGTGAATAGTATGTGAGATTGGCTGCTTCGTTGTATAGTTCAGCCCATTCTGCTGAACCTAGCATAGAGGGGCGTTTAGTCGGGCTGGTGAAGCCAAATTCTGCACGGGCATTGATTCTTGGTTTGCCTTCTTGGCCCTTTTTAGTTGTGATAAGAATAACACCGTTTGCACCACGTACACCATATACGGCTGATGCGGAAGCGTCTTTCAAAATAGAGAAAGAGGCTATATCTTCTGTATCCACCAAGTCGAGTTCACGTTCTATGCCATCTACTAGTACCAATGGGGTAGATGTACCTTTGAAAGAAGATACGCCGCGAATATAAAATTCTGCAGCGCTATTTTTTCCAGGTTCACCCGAGCGCGACATAGAAACAACTCCCGCCAATTGTCCTGCCAATGAAGAGGATAAAGAAGCTCCGGGTACTTTTAATTCGGCTACATCTATTGTTGAAATGGCACCGATTACACTTTCTTTTTTCTGGCGGCCGTAACCTACTACTACAACATCAGCTAGTTCATTTGTCTTTTGCTCTAAACGGACAACTGCACTCTGTTGGTTTCCCACAGAAATAATTTGTTCACCCAATCCGAGAAAAGAAATTTTAAGTTTATCCGTAGTAGCTACTTCGATTTCAAAACTACCGTCCAAGTCTGTAGTGACACCACGTGTACTACCAACAACCAAAACGGTGGCTCCGGCAAGTGGCTCTCCCAGATCATCTAAAACTTTTCCTTTAAATATTTTTCTTTTTTGTTGTTCGACGTTTTGAGTGCTATTTGCCTTGTTTTCATTCTTTGATATAAAGATTTGGCGTTCCTTAATAGTAAAAGAATTACTCGTTCCGGCAAAAATTTGTTCTAAGATTTCTTGTATAGTCTTGTTCTGTACATTAATTTTTACTTTGCGATTGACATCTAATACATTATCGTAATAAAAGAAAACATATTTACTCTGTTTTTCAATTTCGGTAAATATTTCTTGTAATGTACCATTATTTATATTTAAGGATAAAAAGTTGCCTTGAGAATGTACTTCATTGGCAAACCCCATATTAAATCCAACTAAAAATAATAGTATGGTAATCCTTATCCTCTCGCATTTTTTCTTCCAAAAAAAAGCATTTTGTTTCATGTTTTTATTGTTATGTTTAAAGAATATTGCAATAAATTAATTATAAAAAATAGGATAGAAGTCTTTATTTATCAGGTTTCTTCTTTATTCAGTTCTTTCATAAGCATTTCTTTTTAAGGGTTAATTATTTTCTTTCTTCAAGCATATACTTTTCATCTGTTTTTTTGTAATTTACAGGAACAGTATGCGTCAGCCCTTCTAGTAAAGAGTCTAAATCTTCCAGTAAGTTTAACTTGCCGGAACATTTGAATGTTGCAATAGAAGGGGGATAACAGATTTCCTTTCCATAATAACGTGAAATACGATTAAGGATCGAAGAGAGCGGTTCACTATGGTAAATGTAGATACCGTCTTTCCAGGACGTATAGTCTGAAACAACAACTTTTTCTACATGGACACCATTATGTATATTGTGTGAGAACATTTCATTAGGAACTAATTTCACTTCTTCCGTGTCGGCTTTGACAGATACGGAGCCGGAAGCTAAGACAACGGAACTTTGTACATCTTTTTTGTATGCTGTGACATTAAATGCAGTGCCTAATACCCGTATATTCATAGTACTTGTTTTTACTATAAATGGGCGTTCTTCATCACGTGCCACTTCCATATACACTTCACCATCTACAAAGATTTCCCGTCTTTCTTTTTTAAATTTGTTAGGATAAATCACTCGGCTGCCTGCATTGACCCACATTCTTGTTCCATCTTCGAAAGCTAGTGTGGAACGTTTGCCGTTAGGTACAATCAATTGGTTGTAATTCCCTTCTTCTTCAGATGTGGGGTCTTGTAATTGTTCTGAATTGACTGTGATATGTCCTTTGGAATCATGACATATATTGGAGGTCGTTCCTTCGATTGTTATAGCTTGTTTGGGTAAAATGAGTTGAATTTCATCTCCCTGTAAAGCAACTTCTGTTTGAGAAAGCCGTAGCAATGATTTGTCAATTGTATCCTGATGATATACACTAATCTTGTTTAGAAGCAGAGGTACTAGCAAACAGGCGGCTGCCGCAATAAATAAACTTATGCGAATATGACGGATTTTTTGTTTATGTCGTCGGTTGCTTTCCACTATTCTTTTCCAAAGCTCTTCTTTTTGGGATGAAGGTATTTGTTGCTGTCTTATATTGAAAAATTTCAGCATAAAACATGCCTCTTCATACTCTTTAGGTGCCAATTGCCCCGAGTGTAGCAGTTCCTTCCAGAAATTTTCAGTTTCAGGTGTCTTTTCTTTATGCGACCAAATGAAAAAATCATCATTTAGTAGCTTTTGGGCGGAAAAGCCGGTATAATCTTTTGTTTCAACTTTCATACTTCTATCCTCATTTTATATAGTAAACACAAGGAATTGAAATATATACTCACTATTTGAAGAAAAAAATAAAAGAGTTTTTAGATAGTTGGCAGATTTAAGAATTTTGTTAGTTTATTTCAAGTAGTTGTAAAGAATAATAAGAGTAGTAGTACATCGTCTGCTGAGAAGGTTTCACGTAATTTTTTAAAAGCACGTTGTACGGTATTCTGAACAGATTGTGTTTTCATATTCATAAGGTTTCCGATTTCTTCATAGCTTAGTCCCTCTTCAAAACGATAATAAATGATTTCTTTTTGATGTGGGCTTAATGTTTGTAACATCTCTAATATACGTTCTTTCTGAGAAACGTTTTGCTCACGCTCTATCATTCTGTCTTCTATTGTATATTCTATACGAAATACGGGACCGTCTTCTATGGAGACAGTATCTAATTCGTTTCTTAAAGCATTATATAATTGGCGTTTTAATGCTGTAAGTAAATAGAATTTCACATTGACTGTCTTGTTTAAGTTCTTACGGTTCTGGTAAAGCTTGACAAATAAATCATGGATACAATCTTCCACTAGGCATTTGTCTGTTGTAAAACAAGTACCATAGGAATAGAGAGAGCTCACGTATCTATCATATATGATAGCATAAGCTTCTTCGTCTCCTTCAATAAAGCACTGCCATAGTGTCAAATTCTCAATCGGCATATTTATATTTTTTTCAAGTGAAATAATCTAATCTTATCATTGGGGTATTAACCGAATACTTTCACCGACAGAAGTGGAAAATGTCAGTTCCTTACCTGCAAGTTTCTCACCTGGTTTTCCGTCACGTATTAATAACACAGTCTTTTCTTTCCACGGATTGACAATCGTACAAGTCTTCCCTTTTTCACTGAAAATAGAAACATCATATACCGTTTCCTGTTTTAAACCAGCTGAAACGAGAAATGCTCCCCATGTTCTTATTTTATTGAAAGAGGCATCTACTCCTTTGGGCCAAACAGAAAACAGGCGTATTTTGTTTCCTACACTCATACAAGACATTTCATGTAAAGTGTTGGCTACTGTGCAGCTATTTTCTATTCCATGTGGGTTATCCAATTGGAAGCCGTTCGGGTAGGTGTGAAGTGCGTATTTATGAAGTTCATGCCAGACCTTTTCTACATTATAACCCATTCTGATGGCGGCAGGATAGAAACTGCTGGTAGAATTATGATGTTGCCATTGCTGAATAGCATCGATTGTATTTACCCCTGCAGTAAGTAGCAAAGAATCACTATCACATGTAACTCCGTTAGCAGGATATATCATAGAAAAGCTGATACCATATATTTGTTGCCCTTTTTCATTTTCTTCGGCACCGCGTAAAAAGTATTTTCCATGACGTTTCCAGGTTGGCAAAGGTCTCAAGCGGTTAATGATATCCTTCCATTTATCCCGCCTGTCTGCATCTCTGCCGAGTGTCTTGCTTAAATCAATGGTTGCATCTAATGCGTTTTTCAACAAAGCGATGGACATTCCCGGATTTTTACAGAATCCGGATTTCTCACTATCTGCATCGTTGTAAATTTGATATTGTCCGTTTTCGAACACTAAGAAATCTTCCCAGAAATCGGCAATGGCCAATAGATACGGGTAAATTCTTTTGCCGTATGTCAAGTCGTATGTGTGTCGCCAATGTTGTATCATGTTGACTGTACCAAAGAGAGCGTGAGAGCGCTGTCTATAAAACAATCCACCAGATTCTACATCTTCAGGTAAAGTGTAGCCGTTATCTTGCATGACAGGAAAATCTCTGGTTACTTCGATCCCTATCGGCCCAATCCCTACGGGATAAAGAATGCCTCGTGTGCCGGTTACTTGTTGGGCATACCAGTGTCCTCTTTCCATAAAATCAAGTAAAGGGGTTTCTTGGCCGCTGGCTTGTTCAATACGGTTGGCACTGTATAATCCATAAAAGGGAGCATAAAAATTATAATTCAGGTGATAATCTCCGTTCCAACTGGGTTTGTCGGTAGTTACCCAGCCAAAAAGCGCAGGAGGGAACATTTTATCCCGGCTGCAAGCTCCCATAGTATATAATCCCTGATAGTATGCCTTCATTAGCACTTTGTCATCTAATGTGAAAGAAGACTTATTCCAATAGGATTGCCACCAAAGGTTATGTTCTTTCCACAGACGGTTTGAGTGAAAGGTATTCATTTTACCGACTTTTTTTAGTACATGCTTTAAAGGATTGTTCTTTTTAAACTTGCTTTCTACAGCAAGAAAAAGGGTGAGAGACTCTCCTGAGTTTAATATAATATTTTCATTATTATTGTTATTGCTGGTCTTTAACGCAAATGCTATTTGAGTAGAAATATCCGTATCTTTGATGAAAGCTCTTGTCATGTATCTGATTTCTCCAATGACTCCTTTTTCTACTTGTGCGACTTTATTGTAAGGCGCATTCAATGTCAATACAATTTCTAATGGACCTTCTCCGGAAGCTGTTAATGTGGTAACAATCATATTTTGTGTGGCTGCAACCCAAGAATAAGCTTGGCATTGGCTTGTTCCTTGTTTTATAGTACATTTTGTGGCGCCGTTGTCCAAAGTTTGCTCTGCTTCAAAATCCGCATTTTCAAAGCCCTTGATTTTTAGGTCCATATATCCACCTACTCTGGGCCCTGAAAGATGTTCTGCTTTTGATTGTAAACGCCAGAAATCATTTTTTGTTAAGTAATAACGAAGTAATCCTTTTTCAAAACCGATACACATTCCTATGTCACCATTGCCCATAAGCGGGGCATCGGTAGAAGATTCATTAGGGATGTGTAAAGGAGCTTGTTTCCACACATTTATGTAAGCGGAAGGTTGTGCTGTAATTTCTAATATTCCTAATAACAGATAGATTATTCCAAAAATATTCTTCATGTCTAGAACCATTTTTATTTAACAAGCTGATAGCGTATATATGTATATATTATTAATCACTCATATAGTTGTAGAATAATCCAAAGTTGTGATCTTTGGATAGATATATGTATCGCTTTGTATACAATGTTTGTAAAAATACATTAACGTTTACAAGCTGTTTAGAAGCAAATTTAATAAATTATCAGATAAACTAGATTTATTTAGAAGACATTTTTTCGATTTCTCACTGTTCAATTATTTTTTTATACGATTATTATTTAGGTAAGATTATCTGTAAATTATACTAAGAATATGAGTGTATTGGCACATTAACGGCTGTTCGATGAGGAGAAAAATAGCAATGTTTATTGAGTTGTATAAGGGTATTTGAAGAGAAAGAGTATGAGGGGTAATTCATTAGAGAACTTGTAAAAAATATAATAGATACCCGTTGGCGGAATTAAATTAGCGCATATTTGACTCTGCCAATGGGTCTCTCATTTTTATAGTTAATATATTGCAGGATTGTAAGTGCGCTAATCTTTCCGACAATCCGGGCAAACATCCGTCTGTATCTTTCGCATAAATCCTTATAATCATAAACTGGTCACACAATTGCGAGAATAGGGTTTCAATTTTTTTTCTCGCTTTAGCAAAAACCGGAAATGTCGGTTTCCACTCTTTCTGATTACACCTATATGGTACTTCCAGTCTGATATTGGCCGTTTCAAACAAATCCAATTGTACCTGAGCACTTATATATCCTCTGTCCCCTATGACTGTACAATTACTATAGTCCACCTTCACATCCTTCAGATAATGAATGTCATGCACACTTGCCTTGGTGAGGTCAAAGGAATGGATGACTCCACTTAATCCACAGACTGCATGGAGTTTATATCCGTAATAATACACTCCTTGTGATGCACAGTATCCGATTGACGGTGCTTTCTCAAAATCCTTCTTCCCCATACAGCAACGCTTGGAACGGGAAAAACGACATACTTCTATCGGCTTCGAGTTAATGCAGAAACAATTTTCGCCTCCATCCATTTCTGCGGCCATTCTTTCCCGGATTGTATTGCATAGGGATGAAGTGATTTTACGTCTGTCATTGTATTGTCTGCGGGATATAAGATTGGGAATTTCAATCTTGTATTCCTGTAGCTTTGCCAACAACAATGACTCACTGTCAATACCAACAGCTTCTGATGCCATATTTAATGCCACTATTTCAATGTCTGAGAATCTAGGAACTACTCCTCTTCTTGGCACATTCCCTGATTCATTGACTAAATTACCGGCTACTTGCTTGCATATGTTCAGAAATTTTGCGAATATTGCATATAGGTTGTGCATAAGATATTTGTCTATTAAAAGTTTGGTCACCTTTAATTTACTAAATATCAACAATATGCACAACTTTTTATACATAAATCTTTTATCAATTTAATTCCGCCAATGGGTAATAGATACGAGTTTATAGAAATATCTCTTATAAGTTTATTTACAGTTTCCTCTACTAATTCGTTTGTGAAGTTCTCTGTATTTTACCCCCGTTTTCATTATGTTCCTTGACTTCCTTCTTTTTCTGTTGGTATATTTTTCGCAAACTTAATATGATTCTTCTGATAAGTGCACTACTGATTTTATTCTCTATCTTTTAAGTATGAATTGAAGGAAATAGATTAAAAAGATATCACCAAATCTAAAGAGAAGCTAAAAAATTGTTAGTAATATTGAGGTATAAAATTAGGTGTTGTTCATTGGTCAAGAAAAGGGCGGTAACGTACAGGCATAAAAAAAGGAGCAACGCCTTGCTCCAACCTTTGTTAACCTTAAATCTAATACTATGAAAAACACATTGCAAAGATACGGACTATTGGGGAATTAGCAAATTATCCAAGAAAAATAGTATGTTTTATAACACGTTTTAATAGTTTTATCCTGTTTGTTAAGAAAAACGCCGTTTCTTTTTAAAAGTATGCAACACTTATTTTGAGAATAGAATCGGGGAGTACCGTTGATTCTCTGCCGGAAAACCATTATCTTTGTTCCGATAATCACAGTATATATTCAATAAAAAAGAAAAGGAGAGAACCGTGAACGAAGAAGAAATCGTCCTCACCCCGATGATGAAACAGTTTCTGGATTTGAAAGCACAACATCCGGATGCAGTGATGCTGTTTCGTTGCGGCGACTTTTATGAAACATATTCTACGGATGCCATCATCGCATCCGAAATTCTAGGAATCACACTGACAAAACGTGCCAACGGAAAAGGAAAAACTATTGAGATGGCGGGATTCCCGCATCATGCTCTCGATACATATCTCCCGAAACTGGTTCGTGCCGGAAAACGTGTCGCTATCTGCGACCAGTTGGAAGACCCCAAAATGACCAAGAAGTTGGTGAAACGGGGGATTACCGAATTGGTGACTCCGGGTGTTTCCATCAATGATAATGTACTGAACTATAAGGAGAATAACTTCCTGGCTGCCGTTCATTTCGGCAAAGCTTCCTGTGGAGTTGCCTTTCTTGATATATCTACCGGTGAGTTTCTTACTGCAGAAGGGCCTTTTGACTATGTGGACAAACTGCTGAATAACTTCGCTCCGAAAGAAATTCTTTTCGAGCGGGGCAAGCGCCTGATGTTTGAGGGAAATTTCGGCAACAAATTCTTTACCTTCGAATTGGACGATTGGGTGTTTACGGAGACTACTGCCCGTGAGAAGTTGCTGAAACATTTTGAAACGAAGAACCTGAAAGGTTTCGGAGTGGAGCATTTGAAGAATGGCATCATCGCTTCCGGTGCTATCCTGCAATATCTGACGATGACACAGCATACACAGATTGGGCATATCACTTCGCTGGCCCGTATTGAGGAGGACAAATACGTCCGCCTGGATAAGTTTACGGTGCGCAGCCTTGAGTTGATTGGCAATATGAATGATGGCGGAAGCAGTTTGCTCAATGTCATCGACCGGACGATCAGCCCGATGGGGGCACGTCTGCTGAAACGCTGGATGGTCTTTCCTTTGAAGGATAAGAAACCGATTGACGAGCGGTTGAATGTAGTAGAGTATTTCTTCCGTCAGCCGGATTTTAAAGGACTGATTGAAGAACAGTTGCATCTGATAGGGGATTTGGAGCGTATCATCTCCAAAGTGGCTGTCGGGCGTGTATCACCTCGTGAGGTGGTGCAGCTAAAGGTGGCTTTGCAGGCTATCGAGCCGATAAAGCTGGCGTGTTTGCAGGCCGATAACGCAAGCTTGAACCAGATAGGAGAGCAGTTGAATCTTTGTGTCACTATTCGCGACCGGATTGCCAAGGAGATTAAGAACGATCCGCCGTTGGCTGTCAACAAGGGGGGAGTCATTCAGGATGGTGTGAATGAGAATTTGGACGAGCTGCGCCGGATTTCGTATTCGGGAAAGGATTATCTGCTTCAGATACAGCAGCGTGAGAGCGAAAGGACGGGTATCCCGAGTTTGAAAGTGGCTTATAATAACGTATTCGGTTATTATATTGAAGTCCGTAATGTACATAAGGATAAGGTTCCACCCGAATGGATTCGTAAACAGACACTGGTCAACGCTGAGCGTTATATCACGCAGGAGTTGAAGGAATACGAAGAAAAGATTCTCGGAGCGGAAGATAAGATTCTGGTTCTGGAAACGCAGCTATATACGGATTTAGTACAGGCGTTGATGGAATTTATTCCTCAGATACAGATTAACGCGAATCAGATTGCCCGTCTGGATTGCTTGTTGTCATTCGCCAATGTGGCTCGTGAGAATCGTTATATTCGTCCGGTTATTGAGGATAATGATGTATTGGATATTCGCCAGGGACGTCACCCGGTGATTGAGAAGCAGCTTCCGATAGGCGAGAAGTATATTGCCAATGACGTAATGCTGGACAGTACTACACAGCAGATTATCATTATAACCGGTCCCAATATGGCGGGTAAGTCAGCGCTTTTGCGTCAGACGGCATTGATTACGCTGCTGGCACAAATCGGCTCGTTCGTCCCTGCGGAAAGTGCGCATATCGGACTGGTAGATAAGATATTTACCCGTGTGGGAGCGAGTGATAACATTTCCGTAGGTGAATCTACTTTCATGGTGGAGATGAACGAAGCAGCGGATATTCTGAACAATGTTTCTTCCCGAAGCCTGGTGCTGTTTGACGAATTGGGACGCGGTACATCTACGTATGACGGTATCTCTATTGCCTGGGCGATTGTGGAATATATCCATGAGCATTCGAAAGCGAAAGCGCGTACATTATTTGCCACGCATTATCATGAACTGAATGAGATGGAGAAATCTTTCAAGCGTATCAAGAATTATAATGTATCAGTGAAAGAGGTGGATAACAAGGTAATCTTCCTTCGTAAACTGGAACGTGGCGGCAGTGAGCACTCTTTCGGTATCCATGTGGCAAAGATGGCAGGTATGCCGAAGAGTATTGTAAAGCGTGCGAATGAGATATTAAAGCAACTTGAATCCGATAATCGCCAACAGGGAATAGCAGGCAAACCACTGGCGGAAGTGAGCGAGAACCGTGGTGGTATGCAGTTGAGTTTCTTCCAGTTGGATGACCCGATTCTCTGTCAGATTCGCGATGAGATATTGAATCTTGATGTGAATAATCTCACTCCTATTGAAGCGTTGAATAAACTGAATGATATAAAGAAGATAGTCAGGGGAAAATAAAACAAACGATAAGCTTTCGTAGAAACAGAGCTCCTAATTATATAAAGATGAAATGAAATTTTAGCCTTATTTCGCCCGTTTGAAAAGGCTGTTTCCGAATACGAAGGTGCGGAAAAAGCAATCGATGATATGATGCTGACCCGTTATGCATGTTATCTGACTGCTTCCTGATGAGGACGTGAAAAAAGTGCAACGTAAATTGGATAGTACCGAGAAAAAGGTGCTGAAAGCGATAAAAAGAAGTAAATGATAAAAAAGAGGGATTAGTGATGTTTAAACCACTAATTCCTCTTTTTTGCTTTAGGCTATTTTCTTCTTATTATAGAAGAACATGAAATAGACACCTATTATTATAAACGGAACGCTTAACCATTGTCCCATATTGAGCATCATGCTGTTTTCGAAATCTTCCTGGTTTTCTTTCAGGAATTCGATGAAGAAGCGGAAAACAAAGATGTAAGTCAGGCAGAGTCCGAAGAAGAAGCCGCGGTGTAGTTTCTTGCTGTAATTCTTATACAGGTAAATCATGATGAAGAACAGGATAAGATAAGCAATGGCTTCGTAAAGTTGTCCCGGATGGCGGGGAATTGCCGGAAGTATTTCACCGTTTGCTCCATATTCTTTCACACGTTCGAAAACGAATGCCCAGGGCACATTGGACGGTTTACCGATGATTTCGGAGTTCATCAGGTTGGCAAGGCGGATGAAACAAGCCGTGATGGGAGTAGCTACGGCAATCATATCCAGCACGTCCATATAATGAAGTTTTGTCTTGCGGCAATACAGCCAAAGAGCGATTATCAGTCCTAATGTACCGCCGTGGCTGGCAAGTCCTTCGTATCCGGTAAATTTCCAGTTTCCGTCCGGCAAGAATTTGATGGGAAGAATCATTTCCCAGAAGTGGGACAGGTAATATCCCGGGTCATAGAACAGGCAGTGTCCCAGACGTGCACCGATCAGAATACCAAAGAAACAGTAAAAGAAAAGCGGGTCAAACTTCTTCTCCTCTATCTTTTTATCCCGGTACTGGTAGTGAACAATCACATAAGCAAAGAATATTCCTACTGCCCACAGTAATCCGTAATAACGGATAGAAATGCCGAACAGGTTGAATAGTTCGGGATTCGGGTTCCAGTTGATGGATAATAGCATGGTATTCATTCTATATTGGATTAATGTTAATGATTAAATTCTTTGAATTTCTCCGCAACCATCCGGTAGGTCGGTATATCTATTCCTTGTTCTTCGGCTGCCGCAATCATGTCGAAGAGCAGTCCTTGTATCTCCGAGTCGTGTCCGCGTGCCAGGTCTTTCTGCATGGAAGCGGTACTTTCAGGGTCAAGCTTGTCGATGACTTTCAAATTGTAGCCGACGGGGTCTTCCGGAAATTCAACTCCCAGCTTCTTTCCTAAAGCGGCGCTTTCCGTAGAAAGTCCGATAAATGTATCCCGTACCTTTCCCGGTTTCTGTACTTCTCCCATCGGAACGTCGTAATAAGCGCCTGTTACAGCCATTGCGGAGATGAACGACCATTTGATGAACGTATCCCGGTTGATGTCCGGTGACAGGTCTGCCTTTATACCTGATTCCAGCAAATCCTGCTGTATGGCTTCCAGCAATCCGGGTTTTACAGCCGTGCCGCGATGGGCGCCATATACCAGCCGGAATATCTTTCCCATTTGAGTGATTTCTCCTGTGCCGGAAACAAAACCTACGATATAGATGCATCCGTCGAGAACGGTGACTTCCGGAACCAGCTTTTGTATGCGCGGCCCTGTACCGTACACATTTAGAATAGGGATGATAACTGTGTCTTTGTGTGCAGCCCTCTTTATCAGGTCTACGATAGAATCGACCGAATAACCTTTCACACATACAAATATCACATCTGCTTTCCCGTTAAATTCTTCAGCGGTAGTAGCCGGAATCCGGAGCGTATGTTCGCCCTTCAAATCCGACTTCAGTTTCAAACCGTTCGTTTGAATCGACTGCAAATGAGCTCCACGGGCAATACAAGTTACATCTTTGCCTGCCAGCGACAAGAATCCTGCGATACTGCCGCCTACACCTCCCGTTCCTGCAATGAGATATTTCATATTGTTAGCGAATTAGTAATTAATAAGTCGTCGGTGGTTATTGATAATCACACGTTGAAACGGAAATGCATGATGTCGCCATCCTGCACGATATATTCTTTTCCTTCCACACCCATTTTTCCGGCTTCCTTCACGGCTGCTTCCGAGCCGTATTGGATATAATCTTCGTATTTGATAACTTCCGCACGGATGAACCCTTTCTCAAAATCGGTATGGATAACACCTGCGCATTGCGGAGCTTTCCAACCTTTCTCGTAAGTCCAGGCACGTACTTCCTGTACGCCGGCTGTGAAGTAAGTCTCAAGGTTCAGTAACTTATAAGCCGATTTGATAAGACGTGCTACGCCCGACTCTTCCAGACCCACTTCGGCAAGGAACATCTGGCGGTCTTCATACGTTTCCAGTTCGGCGATGTCCGCTTCTGTCTTGGCTGCGACAATCAGGATTTGGGCATCCTCGTCTTTTACAGCTTCACGTACCATATCTACATATTTGTTGCCGTTTACCGCACTTGCCTCGTCTACGTTGCAGACATACATCACAGGTTTGCTGGTCAGCAGGAACAATTCACGGGCAATCTTCTGTTCGTCTTTCGTCTCGAAAGTAACGGTACGCGCCGATTTCCCTTGTTCCAGAGCGTCTTTATATCGCACCAGTACGTCATAAGCCTGTTTGGCGGCCTTGTCGCCACCTGTCTGTGCCTGTTTCTGTACTTTCTGAATACGGCTTTCGATGGTTTCCAGGTCTTTCAACTGAAGTTCGTAGTCGATGATTTCTTTGTCGCGGACAGGATTTACACTTCCGTCTACATGCGTCACGTTTTCATCGTCAAAGCAACGGAGTACGTGAATAATTGCGTCTGTCTCACGGATATTGGCAAGGAACTTGTTTCCCAGTCCTTCACCTTTGCTTGCGCCTTTTACCAGTCCGGCGATATCTACGATTTCTACGGTTGTAGGGACAATTCGTTGGGGATGCACTAACTCTGCCAGTGCATTCAGACGTTCGTCGGGGACGGTGATTACACCTACATTCGGTTCAATTGTACAGAAAGGGAAATTTGCCGCCTGTGCTTTCGCGTTCGACAAACAGTTGAAAAGTGTCGACTTACCCACGTTCGGTAGTCCTACAATACCACATTGCAATGCCATATTAATCTATTATTACTTTTGTTACCAAGTTGCTCATTTTAGTTTGCAAAGATAATCATTTTTGAACTAATAAAGGAAACTTGGTTCACTTTCTGTCTTTTCCCCTTATTCCCGACTACTTCCGATTGGAAAGTTAAGCCGAAAGAATAAGGGGAAAAAGTATTCATTTCATTACTCACAAGGTGGTACCTCGGAAATACTACCGTATCGGTGGTACTCGAAAGAGATGCTTTGTTCCTTGATATAGTGTATCAGTTCGATACGTCCCTGCTTGACCGGCGGTGCTGTCGCAATATATTTATTGGCTTCGGCAGCCCGTTCGTACATGATTTTGGGGATATTCGGCGAGCAAGTCCGTACTCTTTCGTATTCCGGCATTACTTTCAGGAAGTCGTCCAATGATTCTTTTCGAAGCGTACAGCCTAGTCCGGCAAGTTTGGCGCTGCGGTCGTCTGCCGGGTCGAAACTGATAGTGAGAGGTGTTTGACAGATTTCTGCGGCATATGTAATCATATCGACTTCTTCATCTGAATTTTCAGGGAAAAGGCGCAGAATCATATTTTTCAAAGGCAGGTAACGGAAGACATTCTGTTCTCCGTATAGCTGATTAACATCCCTTGGTTCAAAAAACTCTTCCTCATAAACATCAGCATAACTATCTATATAATCAGTCTTGCTGTCCGGTTTATCGGTGATTTCCACAAAACAAGTACAATAATTAGGCCCACCCGCTTTGATACCGCCGCCAAAAGCAGACAGTTTCATTCCGCCGAATGGCTGGCGGTTGACGATTGCTCCCGTGATTCCCCGGTTGATATACAGGTTTCCTGCCATTACGGAGTTCTTCCACCGTTTCTGCTCGGCTTCGTCAAGACTCTGTAATCCTGAAGTTAATCCGTAATCCAGGCTATTGACTAATTGAATACCTTCTTCGAGATTCTCAATGCAAGCGACACTTAGTAGCGGGCCGAATAACTCCGTGCGGAAAGAGAAGTTTTGCGGCTTTACTCCCCATTTGACAGTGGGAGTCAGCATATATTCTTTCTCGTCTATAAAGCGGGGTGGAACCAGCCACGACTCTCCCGGTTCGAGATTAAAGGCTTGCAGCAGCTTGTCATTCTTATTGGTAATCATCGGACCTACCATATTCCCGGCATTCCAGACACTGCCTGTTTTCAGACTTGTTGCCGCATCTTTCAGTTTGCTTTGGAAGTTCTCGTCTTCGTAGACTGAACGTTCTACCAGTAACAGCGAGCAGGCGGAACATTTCTGTCCGGCATTGCCGAAGGCAGAAGTGACGATATTCATGATAGCATGGTCGCGGTCACCCGATGCCGTGAGGATAATGACGTTTTTACCACCTGTTTCCGCTGATAGCGGAATTATCGGATTGGTCTTTGCAATATTTTGGGCGGTATCTGTGCCGCCGGTCAGGATAATATGCTTGATGGCGGGAGCAGTAGTCAGTACTTTCAGTGCTTCCCGATTGGTAATGATGACCTGTAATGCTTCTTTGGGCACTCCTGCGTCCCAAAATGCCTTGGCAAACATCCAGGCAACCGGAGCTGCCACAGTAGCAGGTTTCAGGATAACCGTATTTCCGCCTGCCAATCCCGCTACTATACCACCTACGGGGATAGCGCAAGGGAAATTCCAGGGAGAAATAACCAATATCGTTCCCTTCGGCTTCATCTCTATATCATCCAATACGGCAAACTTCTTCATCGCCGTCGTATAGAAACGGGCATAATCTACCGCTTCCGAAACTTCTACATCACCCTCAATCACCGTTTTACCCGTCACGGCACACATACAACCTATCAGGTCGCCCCTCATGTCAGCCAACCGGTTGGATGCTTCGTACATAATCCGATGGCGTTCTTCCAGAGTAGTCTTTCTCCACCCGGCAGGGTCTGCTTCTGCAATCCCGATAATCTTTTCCACTTGTGCGCTGTCCGCCTGCGACATTTCACAGATACAGACTTCATCATTCTGACAACGGTCGAGGTATTTATAACGGCTTTCACATACTACCGTTTCCGCACCTATCTGTAACGGAATAATTTCCGGTTCTTCCGTCCCGTTTTTCTTCCATTTGGCGAAGATACGACGTACCCATTCCTGATTCTGTGACAAATCGAAATCCGTATCCGGTTCATTCTTCATCATATCCGGCGGTGCGACGGGAGTATAAGGAAGATTACGATTCTGAATACGTGGCGATACATGAGTAATAGTATCTTTCATCGCATACGCATCTTCAAACTGTTTCGCAAGGAAATCCCATTCTTTCGTATTCGGTTTCAGATTGAAAGAGTGAGTCAGGAAGTTGTCAGGTGCCGTGTTTTCATCCATCCGGCGGACAAGATAAGAAACTGCATTCAGGAAATGCTCGTTCTTGACTACCGGGGTATAGAGAATTACCCGATTGCCAAGCATAGACTGGGCACGCCATAGATGATTGGCCATTCCTTCCAGCATTTCAAATGTCATATATTCGGCTGTGCCGTACTTCTGAGCTAACAAATAAGCGTAAGCGATAGAGAACAGATTATGAGAAGCTACGCCAAGATGCAATGCCTTGGCATTTTCGGGCATCAATGCCCGTTCCAACAGGTGCAGATAGTTGGCGTCCACTTCCGTCTTGGAAGGGAGAATCGGATTCGGCCAACCTCTTAGGGAAGAAATAACCGTTTCCATCTCAAGGTTACAGCCTTTTACAAGGCGCATCTTGATAGGAGCACCGCCTTCCGCTATGCGGGCTTTGGCAAATTCCAGCAATTCCGTCTGGAAATCATGGGCATCCGGCAGATAAGCCTGAACAACGATTCCCGCAGAGTAATTCTTAAACTGTGGCAAACTAAGCACAGTCTTGAAAAGACGCAATGTGAAATGCGCGTCTTTGTATTCTTCCATGTCCAAATTGATGAATTTGGATTGTTTTGCTCCGGTTTCGTCTATATACGGAAAATCAATAGCCTTCTGATAAAGCGCAGACATTCGCGAGACGAGTTCAGGAAAACTTTCCTCATAATTCAGGGCATGGGTCTGAGCGTATATTCCCGATATTTTCACAGAGATATAATTAATATCGGGTGATTCCAGCGCTTCTAAATAATGGTGGTAACGATGGTCGGCTTCCCCGTTACCAAGCACTACTTCACCCAGCAGATTTACGTTCTGCCCGATTTTCTCTTGTGCACGGGTAGCGAGATGCTTTGTGAGTTGCGGACGTTCCTCATTGATGATGACTTGCGAGGTATCCATGCGCAAACGCTTTTTGATAATCGGGATAGCGATAAAGTCGAAATGATAGCCGAATGCCTGATACATTTTGAAGAGGAAAGCATCCCGTTTATTCAGAAATTCGGGTACGCCGTATTGGTCGAGAAGAGTCTTGATGCGTTTGGCGAGTATTCTCCGGTCACGGATTTGTGAAGATTCATCGAGCATCTTGACCAGGAACTTCTTGTCCTGCGGGCGCTGCACCATAACGGCGTATTTATGCTGTTCCCGGCGTTCGGCTTCAGTAATGGTATCTTCACAAGTCTGATATAGTTTGAGTACCCAATCCTGTACTTCAGTGAGGGTCGGTTGAAATTGTTTGTCCATAAGAATTTGTTCTATGTAGATGGTGGAAAATGAAGAAAAGAATCTCAAATTGCAATTTACATATCACGGAAGGTGGGGCTGAACATAACAGCACGGTAGCGATGCAGGGTTTGCAACGCTTGCTGCGAGAAGCGGTCGAACAGATACTGTTGTTTCATATTCGTCGTTTTTTTAAGTTATTAGAAACGAAAGGCTTACACTTCTCACAAAGATAAAAAGAATTCGTGAGATTCAGGCAGATTTTGGCGGAATAAAGTAAGTGGTTGGAGACTAAAGGAATTGGGTGTTGAATGACTGTATTCTTCCTTTTTCCAAAAAAGCGGGATATTGAGGAGTTGTGAGGTAATTTTGCTACCTATCCGTTGCCTTTTTTAGTGTCGAACGACATCGAAAATGAAACGTGAAACTACTCTGATTTCGCCTCTGCCATCTCAAAGAACCCTTGTTTGAGAGAATAAAGATACGCAGAATTTTCCGTATATCGGTAAAATATGCCTATTGTTTTCTGTTTCAAGGGGCTGTTTCTATGTTCTGCCATATTTTTCATGCTGACAGGTAACTCTATACCGGTTAATTTTGCAATTAAAAGTATAGAGCTATGAATCAAGAAGATGTAAGGGTTTCGTTCTACCTGAAAAAGAGCGAAGCGGACGAGCAGGGAGAGTGCCCGATTATGGGCAGGTTGAATGTAGGCAAGTATTCCGAGGCGGCCTTCAGCATGAAGATGACGGCTCCGGAATCGGCATGGCTTTCCGGTCGTGCCACGGGGAAGAGCGCAAGGTCAAGGGAAATCAACCAGCAGTTGGACGAGATACGCGCTTCGGCACTCTCCATCTATCAGGACTTGTTTGCCCTTCGGGAGAAAGTATCAGCCGAGGAGGTGAAATGTATCCTTTTGGGCATGGCTTACGGGCAGGAAACTTTGGTGGCGTTCTTCCTCAGTTTCATAAAGAAATTCGAGAAAAAAGTCGGAATCAATCGTGAGGAAAGCACGGCCACATCCTACAAGTATGCTTGTGGCCAACTCATGCAGTTTCTCAACAAGGAATACAACCTTTCGGACATTCCCTTCACGGCATTGGACAGGTCTTTCATAGACAAATATGATCTATACCTGCGGACGGACTGCCAACTGAGTGCGGGAACTATTCTGCTGCTGACCACACAGCTGATGACGGTTATCCGGAAAGCGAAGTCGGCAGGTATCCTGACGTCCAATCCGTTTGCAGGCTATGAGGCGGAACGACCGGCAAGGGAAATAAAGTATCTCACGGAGCATGAACTGGAACGCATCATGTCGACACCGCTCCATAACAGGAAACTCTACCATATCCGTGATCTGTTTCTCTTTTCCTGCTTTACCGGCATTCCATACGGGGATATGTGCCGCTTGTCGGATGAAGACCTCGTGGCTGTCGAGGACGGCACATTGTGGATTAAGACCTCCCGCAAGAAAACAAAAATCAGCTATGAGGTCCCCTTACTGGATATTCCGCTCTATATCCTTGAAAAGTACAGGGATGCCGCACCGGAAGGAAAACTGCTGCCGATGTACAGCAACAGCGAATTGAATAACGCGCTGAAAACCATCGCAGACCTGTGCGGTATCAAGCAACGACTCGTATTCCATCAGGCCCGCCATACCAGCGCGACGACCGTACTTCTGTCGAACGGAGTCCCGCTTGAAACCGTGAGCAAGATATTGGGGCATGAACGGATAAGCACCACCCAGATTTATGCCCATGTGACCGATGATAAAGTAGAGAACGACACCCGTATGCTCGATGCCAAGATTGCCGAGCGGTTCTCGGTTGCCATTTAACCTGTATGTCTAATATTAAACTTATCAGCCATGAACGTAAATAACAACATTCGGAATAAAGAGATAAAGCACCGCAGCACGTTTGCCATCCTGTTCTATATCAACCGCACAAAGGTACGCAAAGATGGAACATGCCAGCTGTTGTGCAAGGTAAGTGTCGATGCCAAATGGGAACAAATAGGCATCAAGGTAGCCGTAAATCCCGCCCTGTGGAATCCGGAAACAGGACGTGCCGACGGCAGAAGCGAAAATGCCATTACCGTGAACCGCGCCATAGTCGACCTGGACAAACAGATCCGTGGACATTACAAGCGTATCAAAAACAGTCTGGGTTTCGTTACAGCGGAATTGATCAAGAATGCCATGCTGGGTATCGGTGAGAAAAAACTGACCTTACTGGCACTGTTTACGGAACATAACGAGGAGTTCAAGAAAAGAATCGGCGTGGACCGGGAGGAAGGGAGTTACGAAAGCTATACCCGTTCCTACAGACACTTGCATGAGTTTATACGGGATAAAAAGAAAACGGAAGATGTCACCCTGAAAAGTCTCGACCAGGATTTTTATGATGATTTCGAGTTGTACCTGCGAAGCAATTGCGGTATGCAGCAGAAAACCGTGCATGAACACTTGTACCGCTTGAAAAAGATGACCAAACGAGCGGTGAGCCAGGGAACATTACGCCGCGACCCTTACGATGAACTGCATCCGGCACTTCCGAAGCGCAAAAGCCGCCATCTGAAATACGAGGACCTGACGAAACTGATGGCGACACAACTCGATAAACCCAACCTGCAACGTGTCCGTGACTGGTTCATTTTTTCGACGTTCACGGGTCTGGCTTATGCCGACCTGAAACGCTTGTCGGAAAAGGATATCATACAGAAGGAGGACGGAAGTCAGTGGATTCGTATCCGGCGAAAAAAAACGGATGTCGCCTCTTATATCCGATTGTTGGATATTCCCTTGCGGATTATAGAGAAGTACAAGCCGGAACGTCGGAGCGACAAGATTTTCAACGTGTATTGTCGCGGATATTTGATTAAACTCACGAAAGAGGTCGGAAAACAATACGGATTCTACATGACTTTCCACAAGGCGAGGCATAATTTCGGAACGCATATCACGCTCTCGTTGGGTATTCCGATAGAAACCGTGAGCCGCATGATGGGACATACCAGCATCACGACTACCCAGATATATGCTGAGGTGAAAAGCCGGAAAGTGGACGAGGACACGAAAGCATTACGTGAAATGTCGGCAAAACGGCCGGTAAACCTCTACGAAGAAGAAGTTATCGCCAAGCCCAAGCGGAAAAGAAAGACTGTGTAAACAAGCGGCAATAAAAATGAGAGGAACAATCCGTATTATCGGGCTGTTCCTCTCGTACTGTTCCGTTGGAACCGCTTGCTCAGATCATAACCATTTCTGTTGTTCGTCAAGGCACTTTCTATGCGCCTCTTCCAGCAGTTGCTGAATTTCCGATTCCTTGTACAGCACCTTGCCTTGTATCAGGTAGTAAGGCAGGATGCGCAATGACCGGTATTCCTGCAAGGTGCGGCGGCTGATACGCAGGAGTTTTGCCAGTTCCACATCATTCATGAAACGTTCGCCGTTGAACGAGCGTTGACAGTTCGGTTCCATTTTCTTCAGTGCCCTGCCGGTATTCTCCAGACGGCGGAGAAGGTCGGCTACACGCGGGTCTTGCTTGTCAATGAAATAATGGTTCATAGTTTCTTTGAATTAGCATGATAATACGACTGTAATACTTTCTCCACGTCTTCAGGCTTGTAGAACAGCTTGTTCTTGATCCTGCCGAAAGGCAGTAATCCTTTGGCCCGGTACTCCTGTAGGGTACGCTTCGATATGCCAAGAATGTCGCATACCTCCTGGTTGTCCAGCCATTTTTTCAAGCCGAGGTCTTCCTGCCGTTTACATAGTATGTCGGCCTTTTCCTCGATGGTTTTCACACGCGTCATGAGCGCGTCGAAAGTCCGGATGTCCATACTGATAATTTCCATTGCAATTCTTCATTTTAATTTGTTAAACATTGATTCTGTTTCGCTCCATTTCCGCGAGGGAGAGCCTGCCTTTCCGGTTCAGAAATTCCTTGACCTCGGATGATTTGTAATAGGTACGCCCGTCTATCATGTAGTAAGTCACGAGTTTTTTCTGGCGGTACCGTGCAAGGGTACGTTTCGTGATACCGAGCAACTCGCACATGTCCTGGTTATCCAGCAGCTTGTCGCCGTCAAGGGCAGAGGTCTGCCGGTTCATGCGGCTCAGCTTGTCTTCAATCTTGTCGAACCGTTCCATGATTTGGTGAAGCATCATCTGGAACGTCTCACGGTCTATCTGTATCATAATATGATCTGTCTTTTGAGTGTAAATAATGACTGATTACACCTTGTCGCGCAACAGGTTATACTATGATATAGGGCTAATGGCATACCAATGACCCTGCATTTCACGGAATAACACAGGCATTCCGCTGAAATACAGCGAAATAAAAATTATCAGAGGAAAGTTGAAATGAAAAAACGGTCTTGCAAAATGCAAGGATTCCCGCAATGTGCAAGTTACATCTTGCGAGGGTTGCGATAAATCAACCGGCAGATACCGTTGGAAAAGGTAGTGGCTTCATGCAACCGCCATTGCAGAGTAGGAAGAATGTTTTGTATGGAAGTTCCCCCGCCGGAGGAAATGGGAAGCAGGTAAACGATCAGTTCGTCCACGAGGTTGTAAAGGGAAAGCCCTCGGAGCAGTTCCAACGATTCGGAATCGGAAACTTCGGCCAAATAGGTAAAGGTATTGCCTTTGCCGTCTTTTTCGCAAAGCAGGTCCAAAATGGAATGGGGTAAAATCCTTGCGTCACAGCGTTCCCGCCAATGGGCAAAACCTTTCCTGTGGTTCATTACCCATCGCATCGACATATCGGCGGCATCCGGCAGAAAGCCGTCCAGTGTCATAGCCGTTACTGCTTGGATTTTTGGCATATACCCCGGTTTTTAATTTTACTCTCAACCGGAAGCCGTCAAAAAAAAGAAGCGTGCAAACACGCTACTTCTAATGGAGGCTCTGGAATGCCTTAACAGGAATAGGTGAATGCACGCTATGCGTAGGCATAGCATAAGCAATCACGCAATAGTTCCTGTTAATGTTAATTTACCAGATTCCCATTAGAAACGCCTTGCGGTCTTATGTTATATATCGTCGGCAACTGCCCTATTGACAGTAAGCCGATTTTTCTCTATTTAATTGCAAAATTACATATATTCAGCGATATTTCCATTAATTACAGTTATCAATTTCACTTCAGCCCGTATTTCTTCATTTTCCGGTACAGCGTTGCCGGATTGATATTCAGCATCGCCGCGGCTTGTTCCCGGTGTCCGTTGCAAACCTTCAGAGCATTGATAATGCTCTCTTTCTCCATCGATTCATCTCTCAGGGGCAGGACGGTACGTGAAGGGGCATCGTCATTTACGCATGGACGGATTTCCATATCCAACGCTTCCATATTCAGCATCGGCGTTTCCGTGACCAGTACGGCACGTTTGATTCGGTTCTGCAACTCCCGCACGTTGCCCGGCCAGTGATAGGCGAGCATCCTGCGCCTGGCATCGTCCGTAAAGCCTTGCGTTTCCCGTTTCAGTTCTTTGGAATGACGTTCACGGAAAAATTCGGCCAGCGGCAGGATGTCTTCCGGACACTCTGCCAACGACGGCTGCCGAATCTCGAACTCGTTCAGCCGGTGGTAGAGGTCTTCCCTGAAACGTCCCTCCCGGATGGCCAGTTGCATATCCTCGTTCGTGGCGGCAATTATCCGCACATCGGCTGTCCGTTCCCTGCCGCCTACCGGAGCATAGGTATTCTCCTGCAATACCCGCAGGAGCAAGGACTGTATCTCGTAGGACATCGTCCCTATTTCGTCCAGAAACAGCGTGCCGCCTTTCGCCATGTCGAAATATCCGGTCTTGGCGCTGTCGGCACCGGTAAACGACCCTTTCTCGTGCCCGAAGAAGAGCGAGGCGGCCAGTTCACGCGGTAACGCCCCGCAGTTTATCGCGACGAACGGCATATTCCAGCGTTCGCTGTTGTTATGGATGGTTTGTGCTATCGATTCTTTGCCGGTTCCGTTGGCACCGAGAATCATTACCGACATATCGGACGGAGCAACCAGCCTGGCAAACTTTTCCGCTTGCAGAATCCTGGGGCTTGTTCGGTGAAACAGCTCCTTCTCTTTCCTGCGCACCGTAGCCACCGGGCGGAACACATCTTCCGCCAACTCCAGCAGATGCTCCCGGTGTACCGGTTTGGGCAGGTAATCCCTGGCTCCGAGCTTGATGGTACGCACCACATCCGAAACGGAAACATATTCCGTGGTCAGGATGAACGGGATGTCCTTCCTTTCCTTGCGCAACCATTCCAGCAGGGAAATGCCGTCCCCTTCAGGTAACCGCACATCCGACAATATCAGGTCGAACTGCGTTCTGCGTATCAACGAGCGTGCTATCGTCTCGTTCATGGCCGTCACGGCATCATAACCGGCCTGTGAGAGCCAGTCTTTCTGCATCTGTGACAGACCTACATTGTCTTCAACTATCAGTATTTTCCGTTTCATTCGTCACTCTTTTTATCTCGGCTTCCGCCACTTTAATCAGTATGGCGGCGTAATCCATAATCTGCCGGGTATGTTCATTCAATATCTTATCGTTTATAGTCTCGTTTTTCAGTAAAGCGCGATAAGCCGACAAGGCTTCTTCCATTTGCAGTAATTCCCACATCGGTTGCATCCGGTGGGTGATTTCACGCAATTTCTGCCTGTCACCGTTTTTCATTGCCGTACCGAGTTCCTCCCGGTCTTTTTCTGACTGGGATATAAAGGAAAGAAGCGTTTTTGATTTGTCGCTGACTTCAGAGAGTATCAGACTGAAATCGACGCTATGGGTCTCTTCCTGCCGGTTTCTTCTTATCGTTGAAAGCAGGCTGAGCAACTCGGAGGAAGAGAAAGGCTTGTAGATATAGTCTGTAAATCCGGCATGGAGAAATGCCTCCTTGTCACTGTCACCGCGTGCTGTCATGGCCACAACAGGTATGGTACGGGAGTTCCCGATATTTGAGTTCCGCAACAGAGTCAGCAGATCGAAGCCGTTGGTGCCCGGCATTTGGATGTCGGACAGCAGCAAGTCATAATCCTTGCCCCGCATTGCCTTTACGACCTCTTTGGAGGTGGCACAGGTTGTACAGTTCATTCCGTTACGCTCCAGCATCTCCTTTATCACATCCAGCAACATGGTGTCATCATCAATGACAAGTACATTTTGGGGCAGGTGCACCGGGTGTGGGATTATCCGGTTCTCGCTTTCTATCGGTTCATCCGTCATCTTCATGGGAAGTGTCACGCGGAAAGTACTGCCTTGGTCTATACTGCTTGTCACATTGATGGTTCCGCCAAGCAGGTTGACAAGTCCTTTCGTGATTGGCAGCCCCAATCCGAATCCATGGGCGTTGGCCACTGAACTCAAACGTTCGAACGGACGGAAGATACGGGAGAGCGTCTCCTCACTCATACCAATACCGGTATCTTTGACTTCTAACAGCAGCTCTCCTTCATGATAACAGGCATTCAGACTGATTGTACCGGCTTCCGTGAATTTGACTGCATTGCTGAGCAGGTTGTCTATAATCTGCTCGATACGGTCCACATCGCCGTAAAGTTTGACATCGGTATCCTTGAAATCGTGACAGAACAGGATTCCCTTGTTATTGACCACGTGGGAGAATCCGAAAACGGTACGTTCCAACAAGTCTTTAAGGCTGAACGGCACATCGTTGCGGGTTTCTTTGGCCTCGTTCAGACGGTACACGTCCAGCAGGTTGTTGAGCAAGTGTACCACGTGTTTACATACAATTCGGATGTTGTTCATGTGATTGTTCCTGCGTTTCTTTTCACGAGTATCCATAGCCAGTTCGGCACTCCCGCTGATGATGTTCAGCGGGGCGCGGATGTCATGGGAAATGGTCAGGATAATATTCTTCCGCATTTCCAGCAACGCATAGTTCTGTTCTATCGTTTCTTCCAGGCGTTTCCTGTTCCTTGCCTTAATCTTGATATCCCGTTGTATGATAAGATACAAGACAAACAACAGGATTATGGAGAAGATTATCAGGCCGGTTATTACAAGGGTGGAATGCTCGTATGAATCCTTCAAACGGACTTCTTTGTTCCGGAGGGCGGACAATGCCTGCTCATCCAGGCTTGTGATTAACGTGCGCAACTTACCGTTGAGTTCACGGTTATGCAACCGCAGACTGTCCGTATAGGTCTCGATGTTTCTTCTGCGTTCTTCCTGCAAGGAAATAAGCTCGTTCCCCCGTGCTCTCACTTTGGTATTAGCGGATGGCAATTGTACGGTTTCCTTGCCTCCGAATAATCCGGCTATCCCTTTTTTCTTGCGGGTGACAGTACGGGAGGTATTTGCTTGTGATGTGACAAGTGAATATTGGCCGGCCAGCAGGCTGTCGATTTGTTTTTGTTGCCGGAAAATCTCTTTCATCCGCAACAGATGTTCCTCTTTGTTGAGCAGTAGGGAACGGAGGGAATCCACTTGTTCCGGACGTACAAATTCCTTGCATTGTTCACGTAAAATTTGCAGCAGGGAATCCGCCTTCAGACGACGTGTACGGTATAACTCACAATCTTTATCTGTCCACGTCATGACGGATTCCCCGAAAGTAGCAAGCACGGTGATATGGCGATGGGTAGTGCTGATATTGCTTTGTGTCTGGAATATGGTTATCGACTCCTGCTCTATCTCCGCCACACGTTTACGCTCGTGTAAAACGATGGCGACCATACTACCGATAATCGCCATTAGAAGAAAATATCCTATGAATATCTTATGCTGCAATAGTAATTTCATTAGCTTTTGAGTCTTTATTATATACTATTGAGCCTTTACGATTCCGCTCAGCGGGTCGAACCGCATGGCTTGGTTGCTGAACAGCCGTTCGATATAACCGCTCCGGCGCATCTCCTCTGTTGGCATACAATGAAGTCCGGGGGTGTCTATGAGGGCTATTCTGTCGCTCAGGGAGAGGGCTATGTCGAGTTCGTGGGTGGAAAACAGGATGCACTTTCCTTCGTTATGGGCCAGCCGGGCGAGCAGCGAACAGAGTTCGTAACGGTTGGGCATGTCGAGGAACGAGGTAGGCTCGTCCAGCAGGATGATGGGTGTGGACTGTGCCAATGCGCGGGCAATCATGATGCGCTGGCACTCGCCGTCCGACATCCTGTCCATCGTGCGTTCCGCATAGTCCTCCATGCCTACCGAGGCGAGCGACCGCATAACGATCTCCGTGTCGGCCTTCTGCATCCTTCCTATCCAATTGGTATAGGGTGCGCGGCCGATAGCCACGACGTCCTCGCATTTGAGGTTGGCGATGCGAGTGCGCTCGGTCGTGACGAATGCCAGTGTTCTTGCCCTCTCTGCAACCCGCATATCGGCGGCGTTATGCCCGTCGAGCAGGATTCGACCGGCATAACGGCGGTTCAGTCCGGCGATGGCGCGGAGCAGCGTCGATTTGCCCGTGCCGTTGCGCCCGATAAGGGCTGTCAGTTTGCCTTTTTCTATGGTGGTTTCCACCTCGCAGAGCAAAGTTCGCTCGCCGTAGCCTATGGAAAAATCGTGTAACTCTATCATGCTGTAACGGATTTGTTGCGCAAGACCACCCACACCACAATGGGGATTCCCAGCAATGCGGTGATGGCGTTGATCGGCAGGGTGAACAGTTTGGAAACGAGGTCGCAAAGCAGCAGCACGGAAGCACCCGAAAGAACGGTTCCCGGCACGAGCACCCGATGGTCACTGTTGCGGAACAGCATCCGCGTGACGTGGGGCATGGCCAGCCCGATGAAACCTATCGGACCGCAAAAGGCGGTCACAGTGCCGGCTAGCAACGTCGTGGAGAGGAACAGCAGTCCGCGTGAGCGACGGACGTTCAGCCCCATCGTCACGGCATACTCCTCGCCGAACAGCAGCAGGTTGAGCGGCTTGATCGTCACCACCGCCAACAACAGTCCGGTGACAATCGACGGGATAAGCACTGTAAGCTGGTTGAGGGTCACATCGCCGAGCGACCCCATCGTCCAGACGACGAACATTTTCAAGGATTCATCGTTGGCAACATACTGCAATATTTGGACGACCGCACCGATTCCCGACGAGAACATCATGCCGAGAATCAGAATTACCATGATATCCTTGATGCGGTGTCCGACGGCGGCGATGACAACCAACACGATTGCCGCTCCGAGCCATGCCGCCCCAGCGATGCCTATCGACGAGCCGACACCGGCAAGTACGACGAGTGCCACGCCGAGGCTCGCGCCCGAACTGATGCCGAGCACGTAAGGCCCGGCAAGGGGATTGCGGAAGAGGGTCTGCATCTGAAGACCGCTGACCGACAGGGCGGCTCCGGCCAGCAACGCGACCACCGCCTTAATCAGTCGGATATTCAGTATGATTTTCGCCGTCGCTCGCGGACAATCGCCACCCGTCAGGGCCGCCCAAACATCGCCGAGCGGCACGGCGACAGCCCCCACCGCCAAATCCAGCAGAAACAGGAAGAGGGTGAGGGCAACCAGTGCGGTAAATAATAGGACGGAACGGGAGCGCATTTATTTCAATTGCTTGTAATAGACGAAATCTTCTGCGACCAGTTCGGGGTGGAATATCTTTACGAGGTCTCGTAGCACGAGGTCGGGATTCACCACGGCCGACTCGTAGTAGTCGTTGCCGCCGGCGGCATTCGTGCGGGCGTTGTTGTTATAGACGTATCCGTTGCGGAAGCACCGGGTGTCGGTGAACTTCGGGCAGGCGGCTCGCAGTTCGTCGAGCGTGTTCGCCATACCCACATGCAGCCACATATCGACTTGCGAGGCCAGCAGATACGCCTCTTCGAGGTCGATGGGCGCAGAAGCGTTTCCCGTGTTCTTCTTGTAGATGTAATCGCCTCCGGCATCTTTGATCAACCGGGCGACATAGCTTTCGGTCGAGGGCATGAACCAATTGTCGCCGTAAGGCGTGTTGAGCATCACTGAAGGGGCATCGATGGCTGCATCGGTTACTCGCTTTTTCAAAGCGTTATAGCGAACCGGGATATCGGCAAACACTTTCTCTCCCTCTGTCCGTTTCCCTGTAACCTCCGCTAATGCCACCAGCCATTCGGCCTTGCCCAACGGAGACTCTTCCAGGTAATCGCCAACATACATGAACGGGATGTTCAGTTCTTTCAGTTTTCCCTCCATCGAGCTCGCGCCGTTCACGCCGTAAAGCAGCACGAGGTCGGGGTCGAGCGAGAGCAGCAGTTCGTAATTGATGTTCCCTTCGTAGCCCACGTCGCCGACGCTGTCACGACGAGCCTGAATATCGGGATTGGAAATGTAGTCGATACCCGATACGCCAACGACGCAACGGTCTTCGTCAATAGCATCGAGCATGGCGATATGGGTAGAGGACATGCAGATGATGTGTTCGGCATCTTTTCCGAGCACCTGACCTGTGAAATCTTCGGGTACGCTTTCTCCGTCACGGGCGATGAACAGGTATGTGGTAATGCTGTCAGCTCCCTGCCAAGGGTTCGTGACGGTAACCAATACGCTCTTTTTACCGTCTGCACCTTTTATGTCAAACTCCGAAGCGTATTCGGGTGTATAGACCGCTCGGTTGAAATCGGCAAGTTTGGAACTCTTATCATGGCAGCCTGTGAATGTCAGTACAAGCAGCAATATCAGGCTCAGATTTTTCAATGCTTTCATATCGTTACAAATTTGTGTTTACGGACTTTTTCTTGTTTTTCCCGAACTTCGGGGTGATACCGATGAACAGCTCGAAGTTGATGCCGGGCATGGGGCGCGAGAGTACCGAGAGGTAATCTTCATTGAAAAGGTTGTTGACAGCGAATTTCAATTGCACGTCCACCGGTTTGAAAAAGAGGTTTTTCTCCAAGGAGACGTTGCTCATGAAATATTCGGGCAGGTGTCCTGTCAATGTGTAGTCGTTGCTCGACATGGTGAAACGCTCCGAGTAGAACGTCCACTTGTAAAGGAACGCCCACGACCGCCACGACAACCGTCCTGTCAGCGAGGCGGAATGCTCCGGCACGTAGGGTAACTGTTTGCCCACCGACTGGTCAGCAGGTGACATTTTCTCGCCCTCGTTGATAGAGGGTGTCCACGAATAGGAACCGTTCAGGTCAATGAGCCAATCCTTTGCCGGCTGCACGGCCAGGTTCGCCTTGACCTCGATGCCGTAGGCGTGTACCTTCTTCACGTTGCGGGGCGAAAAGAATCCTTTGGTGGTGGGCAGCCAGATAATCCAGTCGTCGATGTAGGAATCGAACCAGTTCACGCCGCCGTTCAACTTATAGACATTTTCTTTGCCGACCTCGAAACTTACACCTGCATCGTAGCTGAAACCATGCTCGTTTCTCAGATTGGGATTGCCACCGGGCAGGAAATAGAGGTCATTCAGCGTCGGGAAACGGTAATTGCGTGAAACAGAAGCTTTGAGCATCACATTCCCTTTCGGAGAAATGATGCCGTCAATAAAAAAAGCCGGTATAAGCGGAGCCCACTCGAAACCGTACATTTCTTCTCGCAACACAACCGACATGCCAAGCCGGTCTATCGGTTGCCACTTGGCAGATACGGAGCCTGAAAGTTCCACGCGTCCTTTGTCATAGCCCACGATGGCTTTGCCTCCGTCCTGCAAGATGATATTCTTGTCCTCACTGCGTACCAAATGCTGGTGAGCCGATACGTTAGCGGTGAAAAACCAACGTTTTGTCGGACTGTATTCACCTTCAGCTTGCCCGTAGAACGTATTTACCTTGCTGCGGGAACGGGTCATCGACGCCCAGTTATCAGGTGCGACCTCACGCTTGTAGTCGTAGGCCATCCATGTGTGTATGTAACCGC
>NZ_CABUHK010000006.1 GCF_902491285.1 uncultured Bacteroides sp.
CTAAAAGGTACGGAATCACTTCCTCTTGTACCGGCATGGGATTCTCATATCCCATCTCTTCAATTGCTTTACGTATCTCCGGAGAAACGCCAAGCTCTTCAAATGTCTTCATTAAATCTCTGTATATCTTTTATTTCGGGTACAAAGATAGAGAATTATTACGAATTACGAATTACGATTTGCAATTTATTCCAGTAGGATACTGCGTAACTGTTCTATTTCTTCGGCGGAAAGTCCGATTCCTTTCGTCAAGTAGGCTTGTACGCTTCCATACTCAGACTCAATTTGTTCCTTTGCGGCATTCAGAAAATCTTCCTTAGCCGAATAGATTGTAGTGATTGCTTCCTGTGAATTTACCGGCAATTCATAAGCGTATTTTGAAGCTTTGGGAATATTGAAATAATCATTACTTAGCCGGTAGTCCGACATTATCACGTCTTCATTGACACCTAGGGCTGCAAGCAGCAAAGCGGAAACGATTCCTGTGCGTCCCTTGCCGGATGTGCAGTGAATTACAGCCGGATAAGAGTCACGGTTGAGCAGGACGGAGAACAATTCTTTGAATTCTTTTCGGTAGTTTGTCACCAATTCACGATTCATCCGCTCTACCAAGCGATAAATAGTATCGCTTTTTATCTTCTCTTCTTGGATTCCTTGCAGGATTTTATCCATATTTCCTGTAGGGATGGGGATGTGCACAATCTTAAATTCATCATTATGTAGCTGTGGGTAGTTGTGGAGTTCTTCTTCAGAGCGCAAATCTATGATAGTCCGTATGCCTATGTTTTTCAGTTCCCGGCGCGAACAGGGTGGGATGCTGTCTATCTGCGCAGAGCGGTAAAGCATTCCCCAACGGGCTGACTTTCCTGTGTCGACAGATTTGTATCCGCCTAAGTCACGGAAATTCTGGATGCCGGGAATATTAACGTTGCGGGTAGCTACTTTTACCCGGTATTTATTATTGAATACCATGAGGTAATAATAGCGTCGGGACGGATCGTCGGTTACGATGGTCATCTTGCCGCTTGATATGTTGCTCATGGCTATGGGCGAGTTTTCCGGAATCAATTCGGGGGAAGTAGATGCATATACTCTTACCTGTCCTTTCAAGAGTGGTGCTGTTTCCCATTTAATCACGCAGTTTCCCACGTTGTTTTCTTCACATACCACCGATATGGTCGGCGGAGTGCCGGAACAGGACGGGAGCACTAACAAAATGGTAAGCCAGCTAAACAGGTTCTTGTACATAGTTTCTTTGTCTGGGTGAATCATATACGCAAAGATAGGAATTACCGGAAGATATGGTAATTCCTTTGCGATAATTAGCCAAAGTTAATAGTAATTTACGTGTTGAAAAAGGCGCCCCTTAATGACAAAAGAGCGCCTTAAACGATTTGTTATCCTGCAATCTGCTTTTACTGTATACTGTTCAACAACTCTGTTTTGCCTTCGTTTACCAGTTTTAAAATCAGTTCACCGAATAAGGTGTTTTGCCAGGCAAACCAAGCACGGGTAAAGTTATTTGGATTATCTTTATGGAAGGATTCGTGCATAAATCCTGTTCCTGCATCTGTATCCATAAGCATTTTTACACAGTTCTTGATTTCTTCATCGTTTTGGCTGGTGAAAGCTTTCATCATAATACTCATCGGCCATATCATATCATAACCGATATGAGGTCCGCCAATTCCTTCACCAGCTTTTCCTTTGAAAAAGTAAGGGTTATCCTTGCTCCAGACAAAACGGCGTGTATTTTGATAGATAGGATCGTTAATGTCTACATCACCCAGATATGGCATTGCTAACAGACTAGGTACATTGGCGTCATCCATTAAAAAATGATTGCCAAAACCATCTACTTCAAAAGCATAGATAGTACCATATTTAGGATGATTATAAGTCGCGTATTGTTTTAAAGCGTTTTCCACTTCTTGTGCTAATGCTGTACATTGTTGTGCCAAGTCTGTTTTTTTATTGACTGTGTTTAGTATTTCGGCTGCTTTTCGCAAGGATGAAACTGCAAAGAAGTTGGAAGGTACAAGAAATTGAAGTGTCGTTGCATCATCCGATGGGCGAAAAGCAGAAACAATTAATCCTACAGGATTAACCGGCGCGCCCAGACCATCATTGTTCAAGGTATCTAGTGCTCGTTCTGTTCTTCTCTTGAATTTATAAGGACCAACTCCCTCTTTTCGTTGTTGTTCTTTGAATGTTGTCAGGATGTGGGTGATGGCTTGTATCCATTCACTGTCAAATATACTGGTGTCACCAGTCTCTTTCCAGTATTGATAGGCTAAACGTAGGGGATAGCATAGAGAATCGATTTCCCATTTACGTTCGTGTAGTTCCGGCTTCATGTCGGTTTTATCCGACATCCATTCTCCACCGATTGCTCCATCATTGAAAGCATTGGCGTATGGATCAATATTAATGCATTTAAATTGCCTGCGGATAACTCCTTCAAGCATTTTTTTGAGTTCCGGATCTTTATTGGACAATTGCACGTAAGGCCATACTTGTGCACCGGAGTCACGTAGCCACATGGCGTGAATATCACCGGTATACACAAAAGTGTCCGGTTTACCATCTGTTGTACGGTAATGTACGGTTGTTTCCAATGTATTTGGAAAACAATTCTCGAACATCCATGCTAATTTGGGGTTTGTCAGTAACTTTTTTACTCTTGCTATTTCTGCTTCTACTGCTTTCGAAGTGAAAAGGCGTTTCTTGACAGGTGGACGATTACTTTGGTAAGCAGCTATTTCTGCAGCACGGTTGATGATATTGGTATTATCTTTTGCCTGAATAAATTCTGTAGCTTTGGCTTGGTTACCCATTAGCAGGGTGGCTGTGATAACCCATAGACCAATGTTTTTTTTCTTCATTTTTTTAGTGTTTTTGAGGTGGTTATAAAATTGTTATTTAATATCGACACAAGCTAATCTTCCGTACATTTCAACAAAAGCTGCTTGTGTCAGTAGCCATTTCTTATCGTCTTTATCCATTCCGCTCCAATCCTTTTGAAATAGTCCCTGTTCGTCTCTGGCATGATGCCATGCATAATCAAGACTTAGTTGGAAATCGGTCAGGTAAGTCTTGTTATGGTCTATTTGATAAAGTTCTACAAACCCTCGGAGCATAATTGCCGTAAACCAGATATTTCCTTTTTTCGGTAATTGTAACACTATTCCGTCGGGTGTAGTAAGGCGGGTGAAGAAATGTTTGTGGCAGGCTCGGGCTATTTCTTGGGCATCTTTCAGATACTCTTTCTGTTTTGTTATCTGAAAGAGTAAGGCTGCGGCTTGCATCATCTGCCCGCTATTATAAGCATACTTTGTACGATCTATTTTCTTGTTGAGCGAAACCTTATCGAAGTAAAGATGGTCTTTGCTATCTTCTAAGTTCTCTTTTGTCCATTCGTATAGTTCTTTCCCTTCTTTTAAATAGGTGCTGTCTTGAGTAGCTTGGAATAGTTTGAAAGCAAATACAGCAGCCGGTGCATTCGAGCAAGTATTTTTGGTTTCTTTTTTCTGTTCACACCAATAAATTCCTCCTCCAAGTGCTTCATCTTTGCCACTGATAATGAAGTTCCATATCAACTCGGCTTTTTTCAGGTATTCTTGCTTCTTTGTCATAAGGTAGTAATCGATAAAATCTATTCCAAGCCAGATATTGTCATCATAGAAACGATCAGAAAGAGGTTGGTTATTTAAGTAGGAAGAATAGGCGGCGGGGACTCTTTGTGTGTCGAAATATTCTTCTAATCCGGGTAGCACCTTGTTTTCCAGAAGTAGCTGATACTTGTTGTCTCCAGTTGTTGCCAACAATGTATTGACTGCCGAGAATGTGCCAGAGTACGGCCATAGATAAGAATATTTATTACCTTTACCAGCCTGCTCTTCTGAGGCTAGATAACTTGCTTTATAGTTTTGATCGAAAGGATAATGTTCACGTAACAGACAAGTGTTGGGTGATGCATAGTTCTGATAGAGAGAGTCCAGTGTTTGCTGTGCTCTTTCTATATTGGGATTAGCATTTATCAAAGTAAAGGCGCAAATGATATTTATTAAGATATACTGCATAATGGTCATTACTAATAATTATTGCATGAATATATTTATTTGTTTCCAGATGCTCTCTGTGTCGTTCGTTGTTTTCTTCCCCGGTGTAGAGCGTCCTTCTTCCACATACTTTCTGATAGTTTGTGTCATCTTTTTCACTTCTTTTTTGTAGCGTTTATTATCGATAAGATTCTTTTTCTCTGATGGGTCTGCCTCAAGGTTGAAGAGTTGCATTTTGGGCAGCTTGGCAAGAACAGCAGGCTTATTGGGGTATCCCCAACCACCCGAACCACCATTGAATACCAATTTTAACTGAGGTGTACGTAGTGATAAATAGCCTTTTCCTGATTCATAAACGAGGTCTTTACGGATAGAAGTTCCCTTTTTGCTTAGTACAGGCCATATGCTGTAACTGTCGACTGCCTCTTCGTCTTTTAATTTATAGTTTACCATTTGGGCGAAGGTTGCATAAAAGTCAGTAAGTGAGACAAGGGAATTATTCGTTTCGTTGGTAAACTTTCCTTTCCAGGAAATAATCAACGGAATTCTGTGTCCGCCCTCGTAAATGTCAGTTTTATAACCCCTATAAATGTAACTTGGAAAATGTCCTTGTTTTTCCATCTCTTTAACGCCAACATACGGTGCGCAACCATTATCCGAGGTAAAGATTATGATGGTATTTTCCAGCTGGTCGTTTTTCTTTAATGTTTCTACGATCTGTTGTATCATATCATCTATCATGACTACAAAATCTCCATAGGCTCCTATCGTTGTTTTGCCTTTATATTTATCTGACGGCAAGACAGGTGTGTGGGGAGCCGTAATAGGCAGATATAGGAAAAACGGCTTTTCACTGTTACGTTGTTTGTCAATATAATCTATACTATGACGTATTGTATTCGGCAGACAATCCTGCGGATCAAAGTCGGCCCCTGCCACTCCTCCGTGCATTAGGCCGAGCCCCTTCTGTGGTGCGATGGTATGGTCGGGAAGAGCGGTTACCATATTATTTTTTACATAGACGTATGGGGCGATATCCAATGATGAGGGTATGCCATAAAAATAGTCGAATCCTCTGTCTGTAGGACCATTTTTTATGGGTAATGAGAAGTCTACATCTTTCTTGTTTTTCGCATTTTGAGGATATCCCCAATCCCAACCAAGATGCCATTTTCCAATACAGGCGGTATTGTAGCCATTTTCAGAAAACATTTGGGCGATTGTCCGGCGGTCGGGGGTAATCATGGCAGGCGAATAGCCGTCAAGTACACCTTCTTTTAACTTTGTCCGCCATGGGTATCTTCCGGTGAGAATGGAATATCGTGAAGGTGTTGATAAGGCGGAAGAAGAATGGGCATCCGTAAAAATGATTCCATCTTGAGTCAGATTATCAATGTTAGGGGTGTGAATCTTAGATTCCGGATTGAATGCTGAGATATCCCCATAGCCAAGATCATCTGCCAATATGAGTATTACATTGGGAGATTGAGCTTTTACGGCTGCTGTTGCAAGTATTGCAGATGAAAGGGTGATTAGTTTATTCATAAATTTCAATTATTTATTGCATGAATATTTTGATCTGCTTCCAGATATTTTCTGTATCATTCGTTGTTCTTTTTCCTGGTGTGGAACGTCCTTCTTCTACATACTTCTTGATCGTCTGTGTCATTCTGGTTACTTCTTTTTTGTAGCGTTTGTTATTGATGATATTCTTCTTTTCCGAAGGGTCTCTATCAAGATCAAAGAGTTGCATATTAGGAAGTTTGGCTAGATCAGCAGGCTTATTAGGATAGCCCCATCCTCCTGAACCACCATGGAAAATTAATTTTAGCTGAGGTGTGCGCAGTGATAAATAACCTTTTCCTGATTCGTAGATAAGGTCTTTTCGGGCAGAAGTTCCTTTTTTACTTAGTATAGGCCATATACTGTAACTGTCGACCGCTTCTTCATTCATTAACCGGTGATTTACCATTTGAGCAAAGGTAGCGTAGAAATCAGTAAGTGAAACAAGCGAACTGTTGGTTGCTTTCGTAAACTTTCCCTTCCAGGAAATGATGAGGGGAATGCGGTGTCCGCCTTCGTAAATATCATTTTTGTAACCTCTGTAAATGTAACTCGGATAGTGTCCTTGTTTTTCCATCTCCTGTACACCTATATAAGGGGCGCATCCATTATCTGAAGTAAAGATGATGATGGTGTTTTCCAATTGCTTATTTTTCTTCAATGTTTCCACGATTTGATGTACCATATCATCTATCATGACTACAAAGTCTCCATAATCTCCAATGATTGTCTGCCCTTTGTATTTATCAGCTGGCAGAATGGGTGTATGTGGGGCTGTGATAGGTAGATATAAGAAAAACGGTTTGGAACTATTACGCTGTTTGTCGATATAATCTATACCGTGGCGTATTATATTGGGTAGGCAGTCTTGCGGTTCAAAGTCGGCTCCTGCAACTCCGTTACGTATTAGTTTGATTCCTTTTTGTGAACCAATGGTGCGATTGGGAAGAGCGGTCACTTTGTCGTTTTCCACATAAACGTGTGGGGCTGTGCCGAGTGATGCCGGTATGCCATAGAAATAATCGAATCCTCTGTCTGTTGGTCCATTTTTAATGGGGAGTGAGAAATCTACGTCTTTTTTATTCTTGGCGTTTTTAGGGTATGCCCAATCCCACCCAAGATGCCATTTCCCGATGCAGGCAGTGCTGTAGCCATTTTCTGAGAGCATCTGAGCAATTGTCCGGCGGTCAGGTGTGATCAAGGGGGAGGAAAAACCGTTAAGTACACCTTCTTTTAGCTTTGTCCGCCATGAATACCTTCCGGTGAGGATGGAATATCGTGAAGGTGTTGATAAAGCGGAAGACGAATGGGCATCCGTAAAGGTAATTCCATCTTGAGTCAGGTTATTGATGTGTGGAGTATGTATTTGGGATTTTGGGTTGAATGCCGAAATGTCTCCATAGCCCAAGTCATCAGCCAATATAAGTATCACATTGGGTGATTGTGCTTTTACGGCTGTTGCCACAAATAGTGCTGACGAGATTGTTATTAGTTTATTCATAAACTTGCGATTATATGTATCTTGTTTCCCTTACATGAAGCCCGATGATTTTTTAGGGTAATATAACGTAAAAAATCATCGAACTTACATTTTGGAGTTATTGAGCTTCTTGCACAATGATATTTACAGGGCAAGTAAATCCTTTTTCGAACTTCGGAGATGCAGTTCCTGAGTTAGGCAGTGATTCAAATGTGAAAGTGAATGTGCCGGCTTTATTTAGCAGGGTGTTTGCATCAGCATTGAAATCAGCGTATGATATAAAGTACTTCTCATTGAGTTCAGGATCTTCAAAGAAATGAACTGTCTGATTAGTTATCTTGTTGGCTGTTCCTGCGCCAAGTTTGGAACCAGCACCGGCTATTTTCACCACATCCGGTGTATAGAACCCTCTGAACCAATTGATTTTATTGTCATCATGTGCCTTGAAGTTATAGCCTGTCGGTGTAGTGGCTCCTTCGGGTTTGTACGTTGCGAACCAAATGCGGATAGAACCGGCGGATGCGCCGAGCTTTTGTCCTTTGGTCAAAACTTTTGTTTTGTGGTTAAAAACTAATTCAGCACGTACCGCTTTGACGGGATCGCTTTCTGTCGGCTCCCAATCTGCATTATATGTGGGCATATCAGGAGTATTGGTCGTGATACCCGGGTCAGCTACGAATCCGGGTATCGGATTTTCCGTAATTGTGAATTCAAAAGGTACCCATCCGGCTTCTCCCGTAACGGGATGTTTTGGGAAATATTGTATGATGTCATTACCGGCATCTGTATTTGCATACTTAACGTATATTTTATAATTACCCGGTTTGTTTATATAAGAACCGTATGGCTTTACGGAGCTGACTGTCCATGATAAAGAGGATAATGGACGTGAACGGCTTCCACTGACTATTAGGTCAGGGGTGCTTTCGTCCCACATGCCTACTGATATTGGTTTTGAGTTTGTACCGTGGAAGAATATATCTTTCTCACCCCAGATATGGCTTAGACTGCCATTTTTTAAAGTGAATGCTTCAGGGTATTGTTCTAAGTTTTCCGGTGTAGGGACGAATACTGTAAGTGTGCCCTTGTTGTTCTCTCCTGTGAAATCGGGACGAATGGCATTATTGGCAATTATAATGGAGTTATAACGCAGGTTGGCAACACAACTGTAAGTAGAACCTGATACCTTGATTTGTGTAGAGGGATTCGGCATTTGTGCATACCAAAACTCCTGCTCATTCTTGGCTGTGGTTGTCGGGGCAGACTGATTTACCCAGTTGATTTCTCCATCGAGCAGAACGAAAGGCTTCTCGCTGGTAGGAATGAATTCACGTGCCGGCCGTTGAGTTCCTGCCGGCCAGATAGGGATTGTTTTGGTGACGGTTGTTCCGATTTTTTCTCCGTCTTCATAAATTTCAAACGAAACGGGTACTGAACCGTCTTGTGCAGGGATTCCACTGATGGGAAAATAAGCATATTGTTTATCTCCTTGATAGGAAAGCTGAACTTCTCCGTCTTCTATGGTTAATCCTGTTTCGGATGAGCGGTCTATGAATTTGACGGATAGTTTTCGTCCGAATCCGTTGACGAACGGGATTCCGAGGCGGTCGGCAGGTTCGTTTTCGTCACCAGCAAAGGCGGGTGTTCCTTTAGCGAGAAATCCGTCAACGTAGATGGTGGATTCTTGTACGGACAAATACTTTGCTTGTATGGTATATTCCATTTCTGGACGTTCTTCGCAAGAATAAAATATCCCTGCGATGGATAGTATGGATATTAATGTGGTAATCTTGTTCATAATACTGTCTCTTTTTGTTTATACATTAGTTATCTCGCACCATAATTCTGTGTCAGGTTAGGATTGGCACGTATTTCTTGTGATGGAATTGGAAATAAGGTACAATATTGGTCAATTTCATATTTGTCGCTCTTCATGTAGTAGTTATTCACATTGGGAGAAGAGTTGGATGTATAGGCATTGTAGAAATCGGTGAAATGTTGGTTCATCACTTCTACTGCTTTCCCGGAACGTACCAGATCGAACCAACGGTGTCCTTCAAATGCCAGTTCTAATGCCCGTTCATCAAAAATTGCTTGATATACTTTTTCCGGAGTGTCCAATACCCATTCTTTGTTAGGGTCGCCCGATGCAAGATATGGAACAATGCCGGCTCTATTTCGTACAAGGTTAATTGTTTTGTCCAGAATGTCTTGTGATAAATATCCGTTATTGATACGCGCATCTGCTTCTGCCAATAACAGTAGCACATCCGCAAAACGTAAGATGTACCAGTTGTCATCGGAATCATTAGTCTTATACTCTGAAGCTCCCATGTATTTGCCACACATCCATTCATTGTCTGCATTGAAGCCTTTTACGGAAGTGCGGAAAGAAGTACCGGTGTAAGGATCGTAAGGATATACAATATCTTGCGGATAATCTTTGTTGTTGTTTACTGGAAGATATGAAATACCGTCTGTGTCTAACTTGATATTGCCATCACTGATACGTGAGTCGGTGTAGATTACATCATCAAATTTGCGTACTTCGTATTGATAGTCGGGATACATGGAGTCCCATTTTTTTGCCATATCCATGAAATAACCGGTTGGGGAGCAGGCGCCGTTTCCTTGATTTGAAATAGGAGACGGGATATATCCGTTTGAGTTGGCCGTATTACGCGGTGAATAGGATGCCGGTGAAAAAAGAGTATAGAATGGACTACCTAATCCTTCTGCCTGGCCTGTTTTGTATTCTACTTCCCATATAGACTCGCATGAATGCTTGTTGGCGGGCTTGAACAAATCACTGAATGTAGTGAGCAAGTCGTATCCTCCATTGCTTGTCACATCCTCTAAATAATATTTGGCGGCTTCGTATTGTGTAGTTGTTGTTTCCGGATAAAATGCGGTGATGTTTGGATGCTTGGATATGTCTTTCCAAGCTTCTACATTTGGATAAGCGGCTTCTGTGATATCGTTCGGCATGGATAGGAATACTTTTCCTAATAAAGCTTCCGCTACATATTTGTCAATTCTTCCTGTCGGAGTTTTCTCTTCACTGTTTGTCGAACGATATAGGTTGTCTGATTCGAGTGCATTGGTTAAATCGGTGAGAATCCGTATGTATACCTCTTCTGTTGATGCACGCAGGTGTCCTCTGGAATCAGTGTATTCTTGTGGAATGTCCATGATAACAGGTACTCCGCCGTAAGCGCGAACTAAGTTAAAATAGAATAGTGCTCGCAGCACTTGGGCTTCTGCGATGTATTTTTGGACATTGGGGTTGTCGCCAAAAAGTTCTTTCCCTTTTTCGATGACTGTATTGGCTCTTATGATTCCTTTGTAGTGGTGAGCCCAATAGTTCTGGTTGCCGCTGTTGTTGGCGGACATGGTAAATCTTTCTATTTCATGGCGAAATGTGTTAGCATAATAATTGGTCTGATTCGGGAATGCTATGTCTGAACGTACATCACCGAAAAGATAAATACTGGCCGAATACAGCCCGTTTTCTCTCAATGAAGAATAAGTTGCGTATAGTGCGGAATGTATATCTTCAGGTGATTTATAGAAATTCTTGCCTGTCAAAGTGGTTTCTGGTTCAATGTCCAGAAAGCTACAGCCATACATGAGGGCTGAACCCAATATTGCTGTCAGTATATTCTTCAGATTTTTCATATTCTTTTTCATGTTTTAGATTTATAATGTAACTTTCAGTCCTATCGTGAAATTCCGGGATAAAGGGTAACCGGTGCGGTCGATACCTGGTGCGGTAGCTGAACGAAAGGTATTGGCTTCGGGATTCATACCGGTATATTGGGTGAAAGTATGCAAATTGTCGATATTGAAACTCAATATTAATCCGTTCAAGAACGTTTTTCTCAGCGCTTTCTTGTCAAAAGCGTAAGAGAACTGGATATTACGGATAGACAGATAAGAGCCGTCTTCGAGATAACGATTGGTGAATTTGCTCATTTCCGTAGTTGGACGTACATCGTTGGTGGTGAAGGTACGGTCTGCCAAACCGTTGCCCGGAGATTCGGGTGAACGCCACCTGTCCACAACCTTGATAGAAAGGTTGCTGTTGTTGTTTCCTCTCAGAGTTTCACGTAACGTATAATTATAGATTTGATTTCCGTATTGTCCGTTCAATTGAAAGCTAAATGAGAAGTTCTTATATGAGAATGTGTTGACCATACCGGCATTGAAGCGCGGATAAGGATTGCCTATGATGGTACGGTCGTTGTCATCGTAAAGTCCGTCACCGTTGAGGTCGTACCATTTACAATCTCCGGGGCGGACATTTGGGTCGAAAGCCAGTCCGGAATAAGGGTCGTTTCGTAACGCTTGAATCTCTTCCATTGACTGATATAGACCACCGAAGACATTTCCATAAAACATACCTATCGGATATCCTACTTTGGTGATGTTTGATTCGGCTACTCCGTCGGTAATGGCTTCTGAGTCGAGTCCTAGTGCCAATACCTTGTTTCGGTTAGCTGAAATGTTAAATGTGGTTGTCCATTTGAATTTGCCAGTCAGGTTACGGGATACGATATTGAATTCGATACCTTTGTTTTCGACGGAACCGATGTTTTGCAGCATACGTGAAACTCCTAAGGTGCTTGGAACAATTGTGTTCAAGAGCATATCCGAGGTGATTGATTTGTATAAATCTAACTGCATGAATATACGGTTGTGGAAAAGTCCGATATCTATACCTAAATTTGTCTGTTTGGATACTTCCCATTTCAAGTCAGGATTGGCTATATTTGACGGAGCCCAACCGCTTACGACAGAGCCGTCTGCGATATATGATTGTTGTGACATCTTGGTTTCATAATTGTAGTCTCCGATGGCGTTGTTGCCGGATAAACCGAAGCTACCCCGCAATTTTAGTTCGCTAAGTACTTTCTTGAGTGGTTTCATGAATTTTTCTTCCGTCATTGCCCATCCTGCGGAAATGGAAGGGAAATAGCCATATTTGTTGTTCTTTCCGAAACGGCTTGAACCATCTGCGCGGAATACTCCTTGAATCATGTATTTTCTCTTGTAGTCGTAGGTTAGCCGGGCTATGTAGGACAGCATGCGGTCTTCGGTCTTGTTATAGGAGCCTCCATTGATTACACCACCATTAATAGAAGGAAGGGATTCTGTTGCGAAACGGTAGGCAGATGTGGTGAGCCTGTTGAGTTGGTTGCTTTGCAAAGTCATACCTCCTACGGCACTGATATTATGGTCTCCAAATTCTTTTTGATAGGTCAGGATATTCTCATTAATCCACATGAGTTTGCGGGTCATGGTGGTAGAAGCTTCTGAGTCTGTACGGTTTTTCCCAATAGAGGCAGGATACCATATTGAATTTTCGGACGACATTATATCAATGGCTAATGACGGTTTGAAAATTAGTCCTTTAGCTATTTTGAACTCAAAATTAAGACCTCCGGTGATTCGGCTTGTGCTTGTTTGGTTTTTGTATTCATGAGCAATTTTGACCGGATTATCTTGGTTGTCGGCCAATGGTGACTTGGAAATGGATGAAAATGTACCGGTGTCGGGGTCTCTTGGGTCGGTAGAATTCTTCGGTGCTAAATTATATTCTAATGTAGAGAAGTATTCTCCGTTTGGAAGTCTGACCGGAAAGAAGGGATACATGGAAATAGCGGTTCGGATTACGCTGTTAGAGCCTTCTCCACCTTCTCTTGTCTTTTTTTGATTGATAAACGTAGGAGCAAAGTTTACGGTTACTTTCGCCCAATCGTTGAGTTTGATGTCGAAGTTGGATCGGAAAGCGATTCTTTTCATTCCGGTACATATTAGGATACCTTCTTGGTCAAAGTATTCGCTGGAGATCCGATAACGCATATTTTTACCTCCTCCTGCAATGGACAAATTATATTTTTGCTGAATGGCATTTTGGAAAATGGCATCTTGCCAATCTGTATTTAGATTCTCGTCAAAAGGAAAATAGTCTTGATTTTGGTTTGTTGTGTAACGATATCTGTCGTTCAGCCCTTTGTCTTTATAGTATTCCAGCAATTGGGCTGTATTCATCAATTCAAATTTGTGTTGTATTTGTGCTATGGTGGTTGCAGCATTGATAGTCACTATTGGTTTGGCATTCTCACCCCGTTTGGTGGTAATGAGTATTACACCATTAGCGCCGCGTGAGCCGTACACGGCAGTTGAAGCGGCATCTTTTAATATTTGGATATTAGCTACGTCATCAGGATTGATGGTCGATAATCCTCCTTCCATTGGGATTCCATCGACAATATACAAGGGAGCTGCACCTGCAGTGACGGTACCAATACCGCGAACTTCTACATTGATATCACCTCCGGGAGTCGCATCGGAAGTTTGTATACGTACTCCGGGTACTAAGCCTGAAATAGTTTGTTCAATAGAAGAACCTACATAGCCTGATAATTCTTCGGACTTGATGGATGTCATAGCAGAGGTTATGGTTCTTTTTGTTTGTGTTCCATAACCAATGACTACGGTTTCATCCAACATATATCCATCTTCAACCATGATAACTTTAATAAGTTTTTTGGGGTCTTTGATTGCGACTTCTTGTTTTTGAAATCCGATGAACGAAAACTCAAGAATCGGATTTTTACCTTTCATTTGAATTTTGAAAGTTCCATCCATAGTGGTAGTTGTTCCATAACTGGAATTCTGGCAAAGGACATTTACGCCGGGTATGGGCTGTCCCTGTTCGTCAACAACGATTCCCGTTGCAAATGTTCGTGCATTCTGCGCGTATGTACTTCCACCTGTATATGAAGAAACTTCAAATATTGAAAATACAATAATAAAGAAGAGAATGCGGATAGAAATAATATTTTTCATAAGTAATGAATTTAGTTACATCGCAAAAATACAATCATTATGCTGATTTTTTATATGATGTAAAAACCTCAAAGAGAGATTGTAAAAATAGAAAAGGACTAATTTGTTTATTATTAATGTGTTATGTGTAATTCTAGGTGGCGAAAATGTAATGAGGATATGAACCCTTTAGGATTAAAACAACTGTTGAATGTGAGGTTATAGGGAGTATTTTGTTCTCTGTCATAGTTACATAATAATCTAAAAATAATTATGTAGTATGTTGAGATATAGTTCTTTAAAAGAATAACCATTTACTTTTTATCTCAATATGGGACTAAATGAGTTTCTATGGTATTGGCATTTTGTATCTTTGTGTAAAATATCGGTTCTTTTTTTAACCCAATTAAGTAGGATATGAAAAATCACTCGAAACGTTTGTTAGCTGCTACTTGTGTTTTAGCGGCATTTTCTCCGGTAGAAATGATGGCACAAAAACAACCAAACTTTGTTATTATCGTTGCAGATGATATGGGTTATGGTGATGTGGGAATATATGGTAATGAGGATATCAAGACACCGAATATCGATCAGATGGCCAGAAAAGGAATGATGTTCACTGATTTCCACTCAAACGGTTCTGTTAGTAGTCCGACGCGTTGTGGGCTCTTAACTGGGCGCTATCAACAACGTGCAGGGTTAGAGAAGGTACTTTTGGTACCTCGAAATGATAAGGATAAGGAAGTGGGACTTCCGTCTGAAGAAATAACCTTTGCAAAAGTTTTGGGGGACAATGGATATCAAACAGCTTTGATTGGTAAATGGCATTTAGGATATTTGCAGAAACATCATCCGATGAATTTTGGTTTTCAGAAATTTATTGGATTTAAGTCTGGAAATGTTGATTATCAGAGTCATCGGAACCGTTATGGCGATATAGACTGGTGGGACGGATTGGAAGTAAAAGATATGCCGGGGTACACAACAACTTTGTTGACCACGCTTTCTGAAGATTATATTAAAGAAAATAAGGATAAACCTTTCTGTTTATATATAGCGCATGCGGCGCCTCACTCTCCCATGCAGGGACCTGGTGAGAAAGCGATTCGTACAGATACTACCCCAGAAGGAGATAAAAATTCAAGTAGACCTAATAAGGAGATCTATAGAGATATGGTGGAAGAACTGGACTGGAGTGTGGGGCGGATTCTGGAGACGCTGAAGAAATATGAATTGGATGAGAATACTTTTGTTATCTTTTTCTCTGATAATGGTCCGGTAATAAATAATGGAGGTTCTGCAGGAGGATATAGAGGTGCTAAAGGAACTCCATGGGAAGGAGGACATCGTGTGCCGGGTATTTGTTATATGCCTGGCACTATCAAAGAAGGAACAATATGTAAACAGGCAGTGATGAGTTTTGACCTTTTTCCGACTATGTTGGATATGGCTGACATTCATTATGATGATTCTAAGAAAAAATTGGATGGAACTTCCTTGATGCCTTTGTTTAAAGGGAAAGAACTTGCTCCAAGACTCTTGTTCTGGGGGAATGGTAATAAGACTATATCTGTGAGAGACGGCAAATGGAAGCTGGTTCGTCACTATAAAAAAGGTGAACTTATTTTGCATTTGTTTGATTTGAATAAAGATCCTTCTGAGAAGACCAATTTGAGTGTTCAAAAGCCGGAACTAGTGGAAAGGCTTAATAAGGAAATCACCCGCTGGTCTAAATCCGTATATTCGGAAGTGCCTGATCAGTTTGCCAAAAAAGTACGATCAACTAATAAATAGTAATAGTAAATATGAAAATAGAAAGACCCACCTTGCTTATGGGAGCTTTGATTGCTTCCAGTGTAGCTTTAGCCTCAAATACTGTTGATAAAACAAATCCAAATATTCTGTTTATTCTTGTAGACGATCTTGGATTAGGTGATTTGTCCTGTCAGTATGCTAAAGATTTAAGTACGCCTAATATCGACCGTATTTTTGAAACAGGAGTACGTTTGGATAATTTTTATGCTAATTCTTCGGTCTCTTCTCCTTCACGTGCCGCATTATTGACAGGACGTTTCCCGGCTATGGTAGGAGTACCGGGAGTTATTCGTCCTTCTGTTGATCAAAATTGGGGCTATTTTGCCCCATCTGCCGTCACTATGCCTGATCTGCTCAAGAGTGGCGGTTATAGTACTGCATTAATTGGCAAATGGCATTTAGGTTGGGAAAGTCCGAACCTGCCAAATGAGAGGGGATTTGATCATTTTCATGGTTTTCTGGCAGATATGATGGACGATTATTATACTCATCGTCGGCAAGGAGGAAATTACATGTTCCTTAATAATAAAGAAATTGATCCTAAAGGTCATGCAACCGACCTGTTTACTTCATGGAGTGTGGATTATATAAAGAGGGAGGCAAAGGCAAAAAATCCTTTCTTTCTTTATCTCGCTTACAATGCTCCTCACAGCCCATTACAACCACCGGTGGAATGGGTGAACAAGGTACAAGCGAGAGATAAATCTCTTCCAGTAAAACGTGCCCGGTTGATTGCTTTAATTGAACATTTGGATTATAATATCGGCAAGGTAATGCAAGCTCTTAAAGAAAGCGGACAATTGGACAATACTTTGGTCATATTTGCCTCAGATAATGGGGGAGACCGCGGAAGTATGGCGAATAATGGTCCTATCCGGGGGGCTAAAGGAGATATGTTTGAAGGGGGAATTCGTGTTCCTTGTGCTTTGAATATGCCGGGAGTCTTTGAGGGTGGTCGGCGAGATAATCATTTTATTGTGATGATGGATCTTCTGCCAACTATATGTGAATTAGTGAATATACCTATTAAACATGAGATAGATGGTATTTCCGTATTGGATGCTGTCAAGGGGAAAACGCAGGATACTGAGGGGCGTTTTGTTTATTGGCTAAGGAATGAGGGCGGCGCACAGTTTGGCGGAAAGTCACAGAGTGCGGTGAGGTATAATGAGTACAAACTTTTACAGAATCTTCCTTTTGAAAAGGCACAGATGTTTAATTTGAAGGAGGACTCCTTGGAAACAGCTTCGCTGCCTTTGAAGGGGGATATGTTCCGAAAGTTGAACAGTGCAATGACCAGGCATTATCGTGCGTGGGGAGCAATCCCTTGCCAGGCACCGTCTAAATAAAAACTGAAATCATTAAATAAAATTCTGTGTGATGAATTTAATAATGAAAAACAAGCCTTTGTTCTTGTGCCTTCCGGCAATGTTGAACCTACCTTTTTTCGTTTTTCCCGCATTTGGGGCAAATACAAAGAAAGATAATAGAGAGAATAAGCCGAAACGTCCCAACGTGCTTGTATTGCTCACAGACGATCAGACATTCAGCTCTATCCATGCTTGGGGCAATGACGAAATTCAGACTCCGAATATGGACAGGCTTGTTAATCAGGGGATGTCATTCACTCAAACTCATGTGATGGGTGGGCTGAATGGTGCCATCTCGCAGCCTAGTCGTGCAATGCTGCTTACCGGACGTGGGCTGATGGATGTACATCGTAACGGACAAATTATTCCTAAGAATGAGAAAACATTTCCCGAACTGTTCCGTGAAAACGGTTATACAACTTTCGGAACAGGCAAATGGCACAGTGACAAAGCTTCATTCAACCGTTCGTTCTCTACGGGTACAAATATCTTTTTCGGGGGAATGCATCCATACGGAAATGAGAAGAACGAGAAGGGGCATCGGTGTCCTTATTTGCATGAGTACGACCCGACAGGGAAATACAAAAACGGGCAATGGGTAAATGCATCACTCAATACTTTCTCGTCTGAGCTGTATGCTGATGCTGCCATCAAGTTCATTGAAGCAAATGCGTCAAACAATAATCCGTTTCTGATGTATGTCGCATTTACTTCGCCACATGATCCGCGTAATGTGTTACCCGATTACGGACATAGGTACGATAGCAAGGAAATTGCGATGCCAAAGAATTTCGTCACACAGCATCCGTTTGATACTGGTGACCTTAACGAACGTGATGAAAAACTATTGCCTACTCCGCGTGTTCCGGAACAGGTGCTTGCTGAAAGAGCCAATTATTATAGTATGGTCAATGAGGTGGATGTTCAGATAGGACGTATCCTTGATATGCTTGAAAAAAGCGGCAAAGCCGATAACACCATCATCGTATTTGCTGCGGACAACGGTCTTTGTGTCGGAGAGCACGGACTGCTGGGTAAGCAAAATCTATATGAAGCGGCAGTTAGAGTACCTTTGGTGATTTGCGGCCCCAATATTCCACAAAATGTCATGAGCGATGCTTACTGCTATCTATATGATCTTTATCCTACTCTCTGCGATCTTTCGAATATAAAGACACCGACTACCGTTAAGGGAATCTCATTAGCTCAAACCATACGGAACCCGAAAGTAAAAAAGCGCAAGGATATATTGCTGACATACATCAATCTCCAACGAGCCATCAAGAAGGATGGCTTCAAACTTATACTTTACAATGTAGACGGTCAGCGTCATCCTCAGCTTTTCAATCTTAAGGCCGACCCAATGGAAATGAATAATCTTTATGACAATCCAAAGTATAGTAAGAAATGCAAGGAACTTACCGAATTACTTTATGCCCGCATGGTTGCTGTCGGTGATTTCTGTGACCCCACCAAACCGGATTGGGGTTATCCGACGAAATTGAAATGGGAACAAGTTGTCAAGGTCAATCCTTGATGTAAGATAAATGTATGTGCGGGGCTTGCATAGCCCAATATGGGAAAAGCATAGTTGGTCTGGTGAGATGTGAGTTGTGATTTTCATTGTCCTATGCGAGCTACTCTTTCCTCGAAATCATTGCGGTCACCAATGGCCTTACTTCTCATTTTCGAGCGATAGTTGTAAATGGTCGACAGTGAGTATTGCAGGAAATGGGCTATTTTTACGCTGTCCGTGATTCCCAACCGAATCAGTGCAAAGATTCTTAATTCAGGAGTCAGTAGTTTACCTGCGCTTGGTACTATGGCATTTTCGGGTGATAAAAGTGCATTAAAGTCTGCTACGAAGTTTGGGAATAAGTTAAGGATAGTCTTATCGAAATTATTATAAAACTCAGCTAAGTCTTCTTCTGTATTTAGCGAAGATTTAAGGAAAGAAACCACTTTGCTGATATCTTCACTTTTTGCTATTTTAAGAGCTCTTTTTTTGAAGCTGTCTATCTGAGTGATATAATTGGTATATTGTTCCATATATAATCCCACATATTCTTCCTTGATTTTACTGCTATCAGCCAGTGCTGAATTTATTTTCTGTATTTCGTCCAAATGGTATGACAGGCTTTCATTGGCTTGTTCTACTTTTTTCTTTTGTTTCTTTAACTGGGTGAAAAGAACAAACAATAGGATACAAACAAAGAATAGCGCGGTGAGTAAGCTGCTGATAATAGCAAATTTGCGTTTTTCTTTCTCTTGAAAAGCTTTGTCGATGAATAGATACATATCTGAAGCTTCTATTGTATTAATTCTGGCATTACATAAAATTGCATCCTCCATTGCATTTTTCATATATACGTATGCCCGATTTATGTCTCCACTTTCAAAAATAAGTTTTGCTAATATGCGTAACGAACGATTTTCCCTGGTTCCGTTTGTCACATCAGATATGGCGGATACGGTAAAATATTTGATTGCATTTTGGGAATCACCCTTGCCTTGATAGGCAGATGCTAACGAATAAGCCAGTATACCGGCATCTCGTGAGTATAGAGGATAACTCGAATAAGCACTGTCTAGCATATGGATTGCCTCATTGTATCTTTTCTGGTACAGGAGAGTAGGGGCTATAGTGAAAGCTTTTACATTTGAAGGGACTTCTTCGCATTGAAGTAGGGAGTCACGGTATGTTTGTGCTATTAAGTCATTTCTACGTGAATCGATTTCGCTGGAAGCAAAGAACTTTTGATGATTGTAAATAGTGACTTGTCCGAGGAAATATTCTACTTTAAGTTTGGGTGATAATGACTCGTGTTGTGTGGAATTGACGATGGCTAATGCCTCTTTAAAGAATCCCATAGATGATAATATTCGTGCATAATCTAGTTTGGCTTCCATGATAAGTTCTTTATCTCCGCATTCTTTAACCAACTCGTTCATATGGATTGCGTAAGTCAAAGCGGAATCTTTTTGAAAGGAAGAATAGGCGAAACATAATGATTGGGCAATTTGCACCTTCTGGTGTATTTTATGGTGCAGTTTCAGCTCTATTTTAAGACTATCTATTTGCTCTTGTTTTTGTTCCGCATAGTTTAACTTGTATTTTAGAGTTTTATCTAATATCTTTAATAATGAATTGATTTCATCATTGGCCGTAATCGGATTGATAAAAATGAGGGAGAGTAACACTGGTAAAATAAACTTTCTCATGATTATATTAGATTTTATCGCTAAAGTTGAATTTGGGATAAAGGTAAATATAATATTTGATAAATACTAGCGTGCGATTTAATTCTCGTGCCTGAGATTTATAATTCCATACCTAACCTGTAATAACAAATACCGGTTTGATATGGAATTATGATAAGGAATATTTTCTGGAAATGTCAATGCGAAATTAGGGAGTATTTGTTATCTGTATTTTTCTGCAAACTCCACCGAAACAGAATTGCTGAAACTACGGCAAACCTCGGCTGCGAAGTCTTTTCCGCATCGGATAATTTTATCCCATACTTCTTCGTTCAGGTTATCCAAGTCGCGGTAGCGGACATCATATTTTAATAGTCCGTAAATCAGTCCCGCGTTAAAATTATCACCGGCTCCGATGGTGCTGACAGCTTCCAGCGGTTCTATCGGATAATCTTTGTTGACCAGGTTAGTGCGTAGCGAAACTTTCTCTCCGCCTGCGGTACAGATAAATCGTGGGCAGTAGAATTTGATTTTATCCTTGTATATCTTGTCGGCATCCTGCATACCATACATATAAAGGAAATCTTCTAAAGAACCGCGCACAATGTCCGCATACTCCAGATTCTCAATAATGGTCGGTGCCAGCTTCATCGCTTCGTTCTTGTGTGAAGAGCGGAAGTTGGGGTCATAGTAGATAATAGCTTTCTTTTCGCGTGCCTGATCGAGCAGTTCGAGAATCTTTTCCCGCAATACCGGATTCAGGGCATAGTAGGAGCCTACCATGACAATGTCGTCCTCTTCCAGTTTGGGGAACAGGACATCGAGCCGTTGTTTGGGATAATTCTTGTAGAAGATATACTCGGCATCACTTTGCTCATTGAGAAAAGCCAAGGATACCGGTGATTTCCCGTCGGGGAATACATTCACATGGTCGGTCGGGATATTGTTCTCACGCATGAATTGCAGGATGATGTTCCCTACACGGTCATTGCCGGTTTCGCTGATGAAACCGACGTTTATTCCCATCCTTCCCAAGGATACGATGCCGTTGAATACAGAGCCTCCCGGTACGGCTGCGGAAGGCTGGTCACCTCGGAAGATGATGTCGAGGATAGTTTCTCCGATACCGATTACTTTTCGCATAGTGACCTTGATTTTTCGCCCAGATAACCGCCGTGATGACGTTTAGAGTATTCTTCTATGGTGAATTGAGTCTTTTTCATGGTCTGTACTACCAGGATATCGCCAATGACGGTCATGGCGGTAGTCGAAGTGGTAGGGGTCATGCCTAAGGCACACACCTCAGCCGGTTTGCCGGTGCTCAGACAAACATCTGATTCCTGTGCCAGCGGGCTGTCGGGATTTCCTGTAATGACGATAAACTTCAAGTCCGGATTCAGGTTATGAGCCAGCCGGGTTAATTCAACGATTTCGCGTGTCTTGCCTGAGTTGGAGATAAGCAGGAGCAAATCGTTTTCCTGTAAGATACCCAAGTCTCCGTGTTGTGCTTCACTGGGATGCAGGAAAACGGACGGGATACCGGTGGAACAGAAAGTGGTAGCGATGTTCATTGCTATTTGTCCGGCTTTTCCCATACCGGAAGTTACCAGTTTTCCCTTTTTCTGATGTATTTGTTCTACAATCAGTTGTACGGCTTTCTCGTAAGCGTCTGTTACAGGGATATTGAGCACGGCTTGTGCTTCCTGTTGCAAGAGTTGTTTGATGGAGTCTATCATATAATCAGTTTATTTTTTCTTTTAATTCTTCCAGAGTGTTTGTTATTTCGTAATAAGTAGAAAAGGGCTGGCGGGCAAACCCTTTATCCTCTAATGTTTTGAGAACTTTCAACAGTTCGTCGTAGAAACCGTAGTCGTTGTAAAATACGACCTTTTTCTGATGGTATCCGATAGAAGCGGCAGCTATCACATGGAATATTTCATCGAATGTGCCTACACCACCCGGCAATGCTACCAATATATCCGATTTCTCGGTCATGATGTCCTTCCGGTCGCTCAGATTGTGAGTATGAATCACCTCATCCAGACAGGTGCTTACACTGCCTTTCTCTTCCAGTTTGGCAGGGACTACCCCGATGACCTTTCCACCGTTCTCTTTCACGGCACGGGCTACACATTCCATCAGTCCGAGGTTGGCTCCTCCGTAAATCAACGTTTTGCCTGTCTGTCCTATCCATTCGCCTATTCGGCGAGCACTTTCGAAGTACATTTTGTCAATGTTTTCAGAGGCAGAACAGAAAATTCCTATCTTTTCCATATACGTTGTAACTGTTATAGTCCACAAATATCTGCAATTTTCTATAAACCGCAATAAGTTTTATTGTATTTTTGTAGCATAATTCAATAAGGAAGTAGAAAACAATGCAATCTAACGAATATACACTCCCCAATGGTTTGCGTATTATCCATGAACCGACTCTCTCAAAAGTAGCTTATTGTGGTTTTGCCATTGATGCCGGAACACGCGATGAGGCGGAGAACGAGCAGGGTATGGCTCACTTTGTGGAGCATCTCATTTTTAAGGGGACGGAGAAACGGAAAGCCTGGCATATCCTCAACCGGATGGAGAATGTTGGGGGGGACCTGAATGCTTATACTAATAAGGAAGAGACGGTCGTTTATTCCGCTTTCTTGACCGAACATTTGGAACGGGCCCTCGAGTTGTTGGGGGATATTGTATTTCATTCTACTTTCCCCCAGCATGAGATAGAAAAAGAGACAGAAGTCATTATTGATGAAATCCAATCATATGAAGATACTCCTTCAGAGCTGATATTTGACGATTTCGAGGATATGATATTCCGCAATCATCCGTTGGGAAGGAATATTTTGGGCAAACCGGAGCTGTTGCGGAGTTTCCGCACTGAAGATGTCCTTTCGTTTACCCGCCGGTTCTATCAGCCGGGGAATATGGTATTCTTCGTCCAGGGGCAATATGACTTCAAGAAGATAATCCGCCTGGCGGAAAAATATCTGTCGGATATTCCCGCAGTGGAAGTAAACAACCGTCGTGTACCTCCTCCGCTTTATGTCCCCGAGCATTTGACGATTGCAAAGGATACGCATCAGGCACATGTAATGATTGGCAGCCGTGGGTATAATGCCTATGATGACAAGCGTACGGCTCTCTATCTGCTGAATAATATCCTCGGTGGTCCCGGCATGAACAGCAAACTGAATGTAGCCCTTCGTGAGCGCAGGGGACTGGTTTATAATGTCGAATCCAACCTGACTTCTTACACCGATACAGGGGCTTTCTGCATTTACTTCGGAACCGATATTGAAGACATGGATACTTGCCTGAGGTTGACTTATAAAGAGTTGAAGCGGATGCGTGACACAAAGATGACCTCATCCCAGCTTGCCGCAGCCAAGAAACAACTCATCGGGCAGATAGGAGTGGCATCCGACAATTTTGAGAATAATGCGTTGGGAATGGCGAAAACATACCTGCACTATCACAAGTACGAATCGCCCGAGCTTGTCTTTAAACGTATAGAGATATTGACAGCAGAACAGTTATTGGAAGTAGCCAATGAGATGTTTGCAGAAGAATACTTGTCTACGTTGGTTTACAAATAGCGTATGATGTTACTATGATATAACAGAACCACTAATGAACTGCTAATATTAAATTGACCATGAAAAACTTAACACGAAAAGTCCGGATTTGCCTGGTTGGGCTGATGTTGCCTCTTGCCGTGGCCGGACAACAGAAAAACAATTTTACCTACACGTCGGCTCAGGAACTCCTGCTGGTAGGTAAGGCAACATCAGAAGGTGAATATTTCCATCGGGTAGATACGGCGAAGTATCATTCAATGCCGCCCAGAGTGAAGAAACTTTTCACAAATTCTGCCGGATTGGCAATCGCCTTTACTACGAACAGCCCGGTGATAAAAGCTAAATGGACTGTTCCTGATAACCCGCAGTTACCCAATTTGACACGCATTGCTCAGAAAGGGCTGGACTTGTACATTAAACGGGATGGAAAATGGCAGTTTGCCGGAGTCGGGATGCCGGGTGGCGTAACTACGGAAAGAGTGCTTGTTGACAATATGGGTACCGGAGAGAAAGAATGCCTGTTATATTTGCCTTTGTACGATGAATTGAAGAGCCTTGAAATAGGAGTGCCTACCGATTCGTACATACATAAAGGCCAGAATCCCTTCAAAGAGAAAATAGTGGTGTATGGATCGAGCATTTTGCAGGGAGCGTCAGCCAGTCGTCCCGGTATGGCTTATCCGGCACGTTTGTCCCGTAGCAGCGGATATAATTTCATCAATTTGGGATTGAGCGGTAACGGAAAGATGGAGAAAGAAGTTGCTGAAATGTTGGCGAATATCGACGCAGATGCCTTTATCTTGGACTGTATCCCCAATCCTTCACCGAAAGAGATAACCGAACGTGCCGTTGATTTTGTAATGACATTGCGGCAGAAGCATCCTGATACTCCTATTATCGTGATACAGACATTGATACGTGAAACAGGAAACTTCAATCTGAAAGCCCGTGAGAATGTAAGACGGCAGAATGAAGCCATTGCCGAACAGGTGGAAGTACTGCGTAAGAAGGGTGTGAAGAACCTGTATTTCATAAAAGAAGACCGTTTCCTGGGGACAGACCATGAGGGAACGATTGACGGAACTCACCCCAATGATTTGGGATTCGACCGGATGCTGAAGAAGTATAAACCGGCTATTGGCAAGATTCTGAAGATTAAGTTCAGGGATGAATAAGTATATCATATAGGTGTAGGCAAATGTACCGGTCGTTCGTATAGAATCCTCTATTGGTCTTTAATAACTTTCAGATTTACTATTGCTTTATTATACCTGCTCTTGCTTTTCGCTGGTTAATTTTGTATCTTTACAGGTTTTTGTTTCTTTAGACACAGGTGGGCACCTTATGCAGTGACAAATGTCATCTTGTAAGATGACATTTGTCTGCTTATAAAGTGACCATTGTCACTTTGCAACGGGACAACTACCCGAATGCATAAACTATTATAGTTTACTGCACTCAAAATCCTTATTCGCTGCACTGAAAACTCTTAAATAGAACTATAAGATTATGGCTTATTACAATTTAAAAAAGAAACCTGCCTTGACTACAAAAGAAGGGGAAACAGAAACGATGTATGCCGATGTTGTTTATAATGGAACGATTACGGCAGAACGGTTGATCCGCATGGTTGCCAAGAGAACCGGATTTAAGGAAGGGGTGATAGACGGCATCCTCACGGAATTGAAAGATGACGTTTTGCAGTATCTGGGCGAAGGATACCGTGTCGAACTGGGAGAGTTTGGTTTCTTTTCTGCCAAGGTGAAAGCGGCCCGTCTGGTGGCAAACAAGAATGATCTTCGTGCCAATTCGGTTGCTTTCAATGGGGTGAACTTCCGTGCTTCCAAGAGCTTCCGGGAAGGTCTTCGCGGGGATTTGGAACGTAAGAAGTCCGTTGATTTCAAAACTTCACGGGAATGGGATAAGGAAACCTTGAGGAGACTTGTCCTGCAACATATCAGACAGCATGGCTTCATTACACGGTCTACTTATACACAATTGACGGGGCGGTTGAAGAATACTGCACTTGCCGACCTCAAATCTTTTGTATCTGAAGGAATCATCAAAAGAGAAGGGCGGGGCAATCAGATGCATTTCATTGTGCCGAAGAAAGAAGAAATGAAGGAAGAAAGATAAATAAAGATAGAGAATCACGGACTGCATGAATAAAAGGAAATTAATAGCCTTGGCTGAACGTTAAAATTCAGTCAAGGCTATTGAATTATTTGATAATCTGTGTATAAGTGATTTGGGGCTGGTTACTTAAATAAGCAGTTGCTATTTCTTTAATGGCATCAATACGTTTCTTTTCCAGACTTATTTTCTTGTTTAATAGTTTTTCTTCTAGTTCTTGTTCGGCTTTTTGATCTGCTTTGATGGTATCCTCTATTTTTTTTATTAAATTCAGGGCATCAGAGTGACAGACTGATTCTGTATCAATGGATGCTAAAATAGAAGTTGCTTCCTCGTAATTCTGCAAAGATATAGCAGCTTCAGCCTTTAATATCATTTGGGCGCAGACCTGATTCTGGTATTTTTTATAAATCTCAATGGCTGCTGCCTGAACCTCGTTTGCCCCTTTCAGATTTTGAGGAAAGGTCGTCAGTAAAGCCAATGCTTGCTCGTATTGCTGGCTTGCTGCCAGTTGATGTGCCTGACTCAATAGCTTAGCTTTATTCTCAAGATAATAGTTCGCTATTTTTTCCTTCGTCTGTGTTAGGAACTGGCTATATACATTATCTCTCATGTTTATTCCGGAAAAAGCATTTCGTATGGCATCGGATAAGTTTCGGCCGTTTCCTTTTAAAATTTTGGAACAACTACCGAAAAGCGTATGAGTGACCACTTGTTTGACAAAAAGTGAAAGTTCTACTTCTACCATTGTTATGTTGCGTAGTCCGCCTTCCACCAGCTTTTGGTCGAGTATGTTCACTACGGGATACATAATGAAAGTCCCGTTTGTCTCAGATGATACACCGTTTGCTCCCATTACGGCATTTAGTCGGGTGGCCAGTAGCCGGAAAGCATTCGCGTCCATTTCTTTTTGTTGCTCAGGAACGACAATCCCGATTGTGATATCATTATCGTGCTGGGCATAGGTGGAGGAAACACTTAGTAAACCGATTAAAAAGGATAAGATATATTTTCCCATCTTATTTTATTGTTATATAGATTGTTGTTCCTTTTATATCACGCTGTACCTGTAACCCTAATTTTCTCATGAATTTGAAGATTTCTAAAGCAAATTTATTGGTGTTGTAGTTATTGCCGTTTTTAGGATCCTTCAAGGGAATACGCACATCATCGAATATCATTTGTTTATCAGTCGTTCCCTGTATGTGATAATTATTCTTATAAGCATGTTCTTCCATCCACATTTCCAGCTCGTCAGACAATTGTAAACCTTGTCCCCCTATTTCTGAAGACATTGAATAAGATGAATTCTGGTCGAATCCGAAATTAATGATTACTGAACGTCCGTTTTCTACGATGTCGGAGAACTTTGTCTGAATAGTATTCAGGAATTCTTCAGCACATAACCCGATAGCCTTGCTTGCCAGTTTTCCTATATCGTCTGTATAGAATTTACCGCTGTCGCCCACTTTGTTTGCAAGAGATGCTCCTGTTGATACGTCATAAGCCGTGACAATCACCTTCACGGAGTTTCCTGATGAAGATAGCAAGACATTCATTTCTGCTTCCACATAAATGTCTGCTCCGGACATTTCTATCAATTGACTTTTCAAATCGGTTTGATTGTCAGCGGTAAAGACTCCGTTTTGGGAGATTGCTTTTAATCGTGCAGTAAAATCGATGGTTGTAAATCCTCGGTCATCAAATGCCTCTCTGATTTTTGCCAATGTAATTCTTTTGTTGACGTCATCCTCTAGTACGGTACGTAAGTCTTCTCCTTCTTTTGTATAAGGTATTACCATAATTTTAGGCTGGACGGTATTTACATTTTGTGCGATAGCTCCTGCTGCATTAGTCAGTAGCATCAAAAACGCTAGAATAAATTTGCTCATACTCATCTGTTTTTTAGTTAAAATCCGAATTTCCGGATTACTTTATGTTGTTCCAAATCACTGCGTAAAGCCTGAAGATTAACTTTTATATCTGCGACGATGCATTTCTTTTTAGTGGCATCCTTGGAAAACTTGGAGACGGGTACAGTGGATAAGATAAAACTGCTGCAACGCTTTTCTTCGAAAAGTTCCTTGAAGTAGGCTTTGTGTTCTTTTTGTATCTTTTCTTCATTCACGCCAATTAAGGGATTCTCTACTTGATTGGAACCCGGTATTCCTCGGAACAGGATTGTTCTGACTGCCGCTTGCTCAGCATTCTCTATCGCTTCTTTTGCTTTTTTTCCGTATGCGGTTACACGGAGTGATAATGTGTTTGATCCATCGGACAGGAAATTGACTTTATTTTGCCCGGAAATGCTATATGTAGTCAAGAGGCATATAATAAATAAACAATGTCGTAGCATATTCTATTCAATTATTAGGTTACAAATAATCTTCTCATTACCTGCGAAACGAGCTTTTATTTCTCCGCCCAATTTCTTGGGAACTTTACATTCGGCGAAAGATTCTCCTGAGAGCTTTTGTACTTCTATCTCTCCAAGTTCTTTCGGATAAGGTTGCCCTTCAAGTATTTCCACAATAGATATAATGAATTTATCTCCTTCTTTTACGCCTTGTTTCTTGCCGATATTTAGCAGAACGACTTTTGCGCCGGCTTTATCTTCTTGCAGGATTTTGAGTATCTTGCCGGAAACAGGGAAGTTCTTCCGGAAATATTCTTCCAGTTGGCCTTGTAATGATTGCATGGCTTGTGTGACGGCACTCTCGGGTGAAAGCATTAGTTCGCTGGCTTTACCATCGAAACTTACTGCTTCTGTACTCAATCCTGTAGCAACATCGACCACTTTCATTTGAAAAGAAACGCTTCCTTTATATCCTTTGACCGACCCGTCAGCATTCTTCATTGCATAAACCGGGATTTTATTGATATGACCGGTAATCAATTTCTCTGCTGCTATGGCGATATCCTGCTCTACCAGATTCTTGCTGTCAATGAAAGCTTCACTTTTTTGTAGTTCCAGTTCCGCTTTTACTTTATCGTTACTGGTACGGTCTACTACCTGAAAACGCTTCGTGTTGGTCAGCATCTCCACTACTTTTTCAGTTACCAGACCGGCAAACCGGCTGTCTGTTTCGCACGTAAATCTGGCAACTCCCACTACGGGGCGTGTGTCTGTCTGATTTTGTGTATAGCCATAAAGGCTATACACAAATATTAGGAATAATAAACTCAAACGCATGTCTATAGATTCTTGGCTGTTTTTGCAGTTTCTATCATTGCAGCAATGGCTTTTGTTTGAGTGGCAGATTCCTCTACCAGAATAGGATATGCATCCTTTGTAAATCCCAGGGCTGTAGCAATTTTAGCTGCTTTCATCGGATTTTTTTGTGTCTTAGATGCGGATAAGGCTTTATCCGCAGCACCGGCGGCATCCTTGATTGTTAAAGCTTGTGCGGCAATGGTTGCGCTTAGCGTTGTCAGTTCTTCTACTGTCGGCTTTTTGATGTTTACATCTGTCACGCCGTCTTTAGTCTCGCCTATTGAACGATAGTACAAATTCTGTAGTTGTTCTGTGGTACTCATTGATAAGATAGCTGCATCATAGACATTCTTGACATAGGTGTCTACGTCGCCTACTCCAGTAGCCTTCGGCTCTTTCTGGCATAGTTTTGCTAATTTTTCCATACGCTCTTGAGAAGCTTTCATTTCATCTTTTGTCTGTGCGTTAGCGACATTTAACCCTGCCACCATGAATATGGCGACTAATACTAAAAACAACTTCTTCATAATTGTTTTGTTTTATAAATGTCCGCAGATTCCCGAACCGGACGGTTCTTATTATGATAATTGATGAATATACATAAAGAAAAAGCGCGGGAATCTGTACCTGTCACTCATCCCGCTTATCGAGGCCTTCGCATTGCCCATCACTGCCAGAACGAGCAACGCAGAAGCCCACGCCGATATGTATAGTAATTCTACAAACCTTTTTTATAAAAAGGTAAGTAGAAGATATAAACATATCCCGCAGACATCTACTGTTGCTTTGTTTTGGGCAGTGATCAAAAGTTGCGAAGTTTCGATAAGCCAAAGACAAAACGTCAAGTAAACGTCTTTCTTTATAATATAAATAAATATCCCCTCATCCCTCCCTTGCTCCACGACTGGAGTATCGGCGTGAGAGAACGCTACAAAAATATATAAATAAAATCAAATATCTTGTGTTAGGAGAGATTTATTTTCTGTGTAAAGCGTATTTGTATGAATAAAAGATGCTAAAAGGTATCCGGATATAGTAGGATGTATTGGCATGGAAAGAAAGAGAATGAGATTGATATTTTATTGTGAGAATCATTCTGATTTTTTTTGCGTTATTTGATATCAGTCGACTTCAGCCACATACCAAGCAACTCAAGCATCTGTGAGTGATACTTAAAGTCTATATTCATCCCCCAGCCATGACCGCCCTCGGGAAATATATACATGGTTGCGGGGACATTGTTTTTCTTCAATGATTCATAATAGAGTACGCTATTGGCAGTAGGTACGGATTTATCGTCATCACTCAATAACAAGATGGCAGGCGGGGTATTTGCATTGATTTGTTTTTCGTTTGAAAAGAACTGAATATCTTCAGGCTGCGGTTTGTTACCCAGTAAATTAGAGCGGGAACCGCCATGAGTGGCTGTTTCCATAGTTATGACAGGATAAAAAAGGATGGAGAAATCAGGTCTTGTATTTGTCCCTTCTGTGGTATAGTGAGTAGAAGCAGTGGCTGCCAAATGCCCGCCTGCCGAGAAACCGGCGATACCTACTTTATTTACATCTATGCCAAACTTATTTGCATGCTCGCGTACATAACGTATTGCCTGTTGTGCATCATCCAACGGTACTTCCTTATGTTTGTTCGGCATCCGGTATTTGAGGACGAAAGCCGTTATTCCCTGTCCGTTCAGCCATTTTGCAAACTGTTCCCCTTCGTGCAGAATAGCCAGTCCGGCATATCCGCCACCGGGACATATCACAACTGCCATTCCTGTGTTCTTTGTTTTATCGGCCTGGTAAATAGCCAGTTCGGGAGAGGAAACATTTGTTACCCAGTTACCGTTTCTCTCATACTTTTCAACTTCTGTTATTTCATTACTTGTCGGTGGATTCGTTTTCCACAGTTTTATAATTTTTTGAGCATTCATAGTTGTACATGTAAATATCAGTAAAGTGCTTAGCACTAATAATTGATGTTTTCTTATCATGTTAATCAAATATTGAACATTAGAGTTAGATAACAATCTTAAAGTTGCAAAATTACATGTTTTTCTTTGTAATTTGAAAATTTATCGCGGATATAATTCAGATTCTATTTCTTAAAGGAATTGTAACACTGGATATATTTTATTCGGTTCTTTCCTTTTACCAAGTCGTTGGCTTTCTTAATTTATGAATTATTTATAGTTGAATTACGAAGAATTTTCCTACATTTGTTTCGTTAAGCTATGAAATCTCTATTATAATTAAGTCTGTCTACCCGATGAAAAAGAACTGCTTGTCATTCCTTTTACTTCTGTTTTCTTGTTCTTCAGTCTTTGCTGGCGAGCGTTTGGATTCGCTGCTGAACGTGCTTGACGCAACAATAAAAGAGGCTGATTCTTATGTGCAGATTAAAGAGAACCGACTTCGTGAATTGAAAAAAGAAGCCAGGAAGACACCGCCTGTTTCCATCGAACGTTATAACCTGAACAATACAATTTACTCCGAATATAAAGCATATAGCTCTGATTCCGCACTCCACTATCTGAATGAGAATATATTGCTCGCCCGTCAGTTGAATGACAGGGAGCGTGAACTTAAGATCCAGTTGGAGTTATCTTACCTGTTGTCTTCGATCGGAATGTATATGGAAGCGGCGGATATACTGGGAGCCATAGACCGCCCGTCACTTCCCCAGTCGCTTTTAGGATATTACTATACGTGCTATGAACATGTATATGCCGAAGCAGGGGCGGCGCAGCCGCGATATAGGATGTTTTCATCCCGCTATTTCAAATTGAGCCGTGCCTATCGGGATTCTATGCAGGTAACTTTGGAACCCTCTTCGGATACTTATCTGTGGTTGCGCGAAACCCAACTGAAAGAAGCCGGGAAATACGATGAGGCTCTTGGATTCAGTGACCGTCGGATTTCGAAATACCCTTTTGGTACTCCTCAATATGCGTTGGCAGCGTATCAGCGTTTCCGTCTTTTTGAAAGTATGGGGAAGAAAGACGAACATTTATATTATTTGGTTCTTTCCGCTATTTCCGATGTACGTTCCGCTATCAAGGAACAATCTTCGTTGATGGTACTGGCACAGGAACTGCATAGCAAAGGAGATTTGAAACGTGCGTATGCATATATCAACTTCTCCTGGGAAATATCGCAATTCTATAAAACGCGGTTGCGTAGTTGGATGAATATTACTCCGCTTTCCATGATAAACGGGAATTATCAGGATATCATCAGGAAACAAAACAAGGAACTGCTGATTTATATCGTATGTGTAGCCCTGCTTGCACTATTGCTGGTGATAGCGTTAATCTACATTTATCGGCAGATGAAAGCCCTTTCCGTTGCCAAGAAAGGGTTACAGGAGGTGAACGAACGACTCTTCTCACTGAATGAAGAATTGGAAGAAGTCAACCGGCATCTTCGTTCCACAAATTTAGACCTTTCCGAATCCAACCTTATTAAAGAAGCCTATATCGCCCGTTTCTTCAAACTATGTTCCGTTTATGTAGACCGTCTGCAGGCATACAGAAAGCTGGTAAATAAGAAGTTGCAGCGGGGACAAGTAGCCGAACTGTTGAAAATGACACATCTCAGCAATGATATTGTGACCGTTGAGGTGCAGGAACTATATGCGAACTTCGATTCCGCTTTCCTACACCTTTTCCCGAACTTTGTGGAATCCCTTAATAAATTATTGCTGCCCGAAGAACAAATTGTCTTGAAGCCGGACGAATTGCTCAATACGGAATTGCGGATTTTTGCTTTGATACGCCTCGGCATCAAGGACAGTTCGCAGATTGCGGAGCTTCTGCATTATTCGGTGAATACTATCTATAATTATCGTTCGAGAGTGAAGACCAAAGCACGTGTTTCACGCGAAGATTTTGAAGATTTGGTAGCTAAAATCCGGTAAATAGGTCTGTATCAAATCTACCTTTTGATGCGGGCATGATATGTGTTAATATGTTGTTTGTCAATATGTTGGTGCTTTGCGAATGTTGTGAATGTCCACTTATATCTTATTGGCTATTTTTTATCGTGTCATTTCCATCTATTTTTGTCATAACCGAGCGGAAGTAATACATTCTTCCGCCCCGGGAACTTCTTTTTTATTAACCTTTATAAAAACACACATGAAAAATGATTTATTGCATTTTTCCATACCGGAAAAAGGAGGAAGAACGAAACGTCAGTCTGTGAGTTGGTTATGGTGTTGGGTTATTCTATGTATATGTGGAATAGTTTGCATCGCTTGCTCTGATGATGACTCCGTGAAAAAGAACCCTTACCTGCAAACAAGTACCCGCGCCATGCTGAAAGAGGTGGTAGAGGTCAAGTTTATCAACATTGATGGAAGTACCGATATTACTGTCGATTTTGGTGACGGAACGGTGAAGAATGGTAAAGCTGTCGAAGCTGTCACTCATGCCTATACTCAAAGCGGTGACTATACTTTGCACGTCACGGCAGGTCAGTATGAGGTGCAGAAAAGAATCCGCATTTACAATCTGTTGGCGTTGACGGAAGCGATGAAGCAATTCAGGGAGTCGTCTAACAAGAAAGTATGGGTGATGACACACCGTGCACATACCACGGACAGGACTGTCCCCGAGAACTCGGTGTCTTCCGTAGAAGATGCCATTGATTCGGGAGCCGAAGTGATAGAGTGCGATACACACGTCACAAGTGACGGAGTAGTAGTGGTATGCCACGACCAGACAATCAATGCCACTACTAACGGCACAGGTGACATCACTAAAATGACCTATGCGGAACTGCAACAGTATAATTTGAAAGACCGGAACGGTCGGGTGACCGATGAAAAGATGCCCACCCTTGAAGAATTCCTGAAAGCGGGACGTGGCAGAATCTATTTCAATCTTGACTATTCCCCGCGTACGGCTTCCTCGCAGCAGGTAGTAGACATCGTGATGAAACTTGACATGATGGAGTCTGTATTCTTTTATTGCAACAGTGTGCAGAAAGCGGAAGAAGTGCTGGGCATCACCTCCAAAGCCCATGTTTACACATGGACGGGAAACCACAAGCCGATGATAGGATTGCCGGGCAATTATTTTGTGCAATACAGCTACCTGACAAATGGAAAAAGCACTCCTTTGGGAAGTTCTATCAATGATGGTATGTTGGCTACGGTGAATATGCTTCCCGCAAGTGGCAGCAGTGTTTCCGAATGGACGCTGAACGAGGACTATCTGGACGAACTGCTGCAAATCTACCCCATGGTATGCATGATACAGACCGATGTGCCGGACTTGTTGATTCCCGCATTGCAAGCGAGAGGACTACGTTAACTTTATCATCTAATATAAAAATCATCTATTTATGAGAAATATTCATTGCAAGACGTGTACCTGTCTGTTGGCTGTATTGCTGATGCTGTTTTCCGGCATTCAGGCAAGGGGAGCTTCTTTGGAAGTACAGCAGGAACGTAAAATATCCGGTACGGTAATCGATGAGAAGGGCAAACCTGTCATCGGTGCTTCGGTGGTGGTTGTAGAGACAAAGCAAGGTGCCATTACAAATATAGACGGTAAATTTCAGGTAAATGCTCCGCAAAACGGTCGCCTGAAAGTATCTTATATCGGCTATGAAACACAGGAAATAGCTATCAAAGACCGCCAGTCTTTGCGAATTGTACTGAAAGAAGAATCGACTGCCCTGAATGAAGTGGTGGTAGTAGGTTACGGCACGATGAAAAGGAAAGAAATGACTTCGGCTATCTCCCATGTCGGCGCGAAAGACCTGAATCAGATTTCCAGTCTCGATGCTTCCATGCTTTTGCAGGGAAAGGTATCCAGTGTGTCGGTCTCGAATACGGCTTTGGCCGACCCGAACAGTACGGGAAGTATTCAGATTCGTGGTATTTCTTCCCGTAATGCAGGCTTGGGGCCGTTGATAGTCGTTGACGGAGTGCCGGGTGGTGATATGACGAATATCAATCCTGCTGATATTGAATCTATCGATGTATTGAAAGACGGTGCAGCTTCCGCCATCTACGGTACACGGGGCAGCAACGGTGTTATTCTGGTGAATCTGAAAAAAGGGACGAGAGACGGAGAGGTGCATACTACTTATAGCGCTGCTGTTACTTTCAATAAGGCAAAGAAAGAACTGGATATAATGAACGCGGAAGAATATCGCGCTTACCGTACGGTATCCAATCCGCTTTCAGATATGGGAGCTACCACAGACTGGTTCGATGCCGTTACCCGCCTGGGGGTAACGCACATGCATACATTGACCTTCTCCGGTGGTAATGCGAGAACCAATTACCGCGTGACTGCCGACTACCGCAAAGCACAAGGTATCGACCTGCGTTCCGACCGTCGCGAATACGGTGCGCGTGCCACTATCAGCCATACTACTAAAGACGGCTTATTTACATTCTCCGCCAATATGACTCCACGCGTAATTGACCGGAACAAATCGGCAAGCGTTTACGGCAGTGTTATCAAGAATAACCCGACCATGCCTATTTATGATTCCGAATCTGCCAATGGCTACTATCGTTTCCCTTCCGGTGGGGATAGTTCCAATATCGTCGAGCAACTGAATGAGGAGGAGAACGGAACGGAAATCAAGCTGTTGGAGTGGAACGCTACGGCTGCCGTCAACCTGCTTCCCCTGTTCAATCCGAAGAACCCGAATATGGTGCTGAAATCACAAGTGACAGTTTCCCAATATCAGGTAGATAAGTTCAATGGATGGTTCACTCCGTCCACCTATGGCCCTAATGTCAATTCAAGCGTTGCCGGGAAAGCGAGCCGCAATTTTGACAAGAGTACCAGTAACAATCTGGAATGGGTGACCAACTTCTCCACACGCATCAAGGAACATCAGATTCGTGCGATGGTAGGTTACAGCTATAATTATGGCGTAAGTTCGGGAATGGGAGCGGAGAACTGGGATTTCTCTTCCGACGGTCTGACTTATAACAATCTTGGCTCCGGTCTGGAAGCGGCGAAAGAAGGAAAGACAATGATGAGTTCTTACAAGAATGACCATAAACTAATCAGCTTCTTCGGCCGTGTCAACTACGACTGGAAGGAACGCTATCTGTTCACTTTCTCTTTGCGCCACGAAGGTTCTTCCCGCTTCGGTGAGAATCACAAATGGGGTAATTTCCCTGCGGTATCCGTAGGCTGGCGTATCTCGGACGAGAAGTTTATGAAAGGACTTTCGTGGATTGACGACTTGAAGGTGCGTTATGACTACGGTGTCACCGGTAATCAGGAGATAGGAAATTACCAGTCTTTAGCTACATATAGAGCCTATGGCTGGTATCAGTATAACGGCAATAACTTCCATGTATGGGGGCCGAGCAAGAACGTCAACTCAGAACTTCGCTGGGAAAAGGGACACAATCAGAATATCGGTCTGGACTTTTCGTTCTTCAAACACAAAGTGACCGGTTCATTTAACTATTTCCACCGTAAACAAAGCGATTTGCTCGGTAGTTACTCCGTATCCGTGCCACCCAACTTGTTCACCACTATATATGCCAATGTAGGTACGCTCCGCAATACAGGCTTCGAGCTCGATGTGACGGTGAATGCCGTGCGTACGAAGGACTTCACTTATAGTTTCACATTGGTGGGCGCTACCAATAATAATAAGTTTGTCAGTTTCTCTAACGATGTCTATAAGGGACAGAAATATTACTCGACCTGCAACATGGCGAATCCTAACAATCCGGGATACTTGCAACGGATTGAGGAAGGCGAACGCATTGGCAATTACTTCACCTACCGTTATGCAGGCGTAGACAAGAAAGGCGACTGGCTGATTTACGACAAGAAAGGCAATGTCATCCCGATAGCCCAGGGTTCGGAAGAAGACAAGGCAGTGACCGGCAACGGTCTGCCGAAATTCACCGGCTCCATGACGCATAATTTCACTTACAAGAACTTTGATTTGACCGTTGCCCTCCGTGGTGCTGCCGGATTCGATATCTTCAATGTACATGATTTCTACTTTGGACTGCAGAGCATGAGTACCAACCAGCTAACGACTGCTTATTCGAAGAACGCGCATATCACGACCGGCAAGAACGTGATAACCGACTATTTCATCGAACCGGGCGATTACCTGAAGATAGATAACATCACTTTGGGATATACGATGAACTTGAATAAGAAGTATATCGAGAAAATACGTTTGTTCGGTACAGCCAACAATCTCTATACGTTTACGAAATTCACGGGTGTAGACCCTTCCACTTACGAAGTCAATGGTCTGACACCGGGTACTTTCGGGGGAGGATACAACTATTATCCGTCTGCTTTCCAGTTTATTTTAGGTTTACAAGTTAGTTTTTAAAAAAGGAACGATTATGAAAATAACAAAATATATCATAGGATTAGGTCTGATGGCGGGCACGGTGCTGGGCTTGCCGTCCTGTACCGACCTGTCGGAAACGGTGTACGACCAGGTGATGTCTAAAAACTACTATAATACGAAGCAGGATGTCATCAATGCTGTTTTTCGTCCTTTTGAACATATGTACTGCTGTATCTGGATACGTCATGAGAACGAAGAACTGCCGGCCGACCAGTTTATTACTCCTACCCGTGGCACCTGGTGGTACGATGGCGGTCTGTGGGAAATGTACCACCGCCACCAATATGATGATATTAATCAGGGTGATTGGCTGAGTGAATGGGAGAACTTTTATGTAGGCATTGCCCAATGTAATATGGTACTGGATGATTTGAGCCAGTTGAATCCGTCTTCCTTTGGTTTGAGTGACAGTGAATTTGAGAGTTTCAAGGCACAGTTGCGCTGTATGCGTGCCTGGGGGTATCTTCGTCTGTTGAATACACATCGTAACTGCATCCTGACTACCACCTCAGACCAGGCGGTGAATGAGCAACCGGAAAACCGGAAGCAAGTTGCTCCACAGGTATTGTTTGATTTCATCGAAAGTGAATTGAAAGACTACTGTTTGACAGCCTTACCCTCAAAGAGCGGGCAATCCGGTAATGGTGCCCAACAGGGGCAATTTACGAAAGCTGCCGCTGCTTCTTTACTGGTACGTCTCTATCTCAATGCGGAAAAATGGATTGGCCAGCCCAAATGGCAGGAATGTATTGATATATGTAACCGCATTACGGGCGGAGAATTCGGTTATTACGCGATTGCCGACAATTGGTATGAGCCTTTCGACTGGAATAACGAGATGTGTAATGAAGTGATATTCGGTTTCCCCGGTTCTTACGGGCTGACTAGTTGGCATTTGCAAAATGACAGGAGAACGGTTTACGGACGTGGTTTGCCTTATGGCAGTGCCTATTACCTGAAAATAGAGGGAAATGGCGAACGGAACCCAAAATACGCGCTTTCACCGAGCTATGACAACCAGCAACCCCGCGAGCTGTTCGACTATGAACTGGGGATGGTTACCCGGAAGTTTGCCAAATATCCGGGAGATGTCCGTTATAAGCAATATGTAAATACGGGCAATAACACACGGGAAGGTATGTTCTTCCTCGAAGGTAAGATTGCGAACTCCGCTGTGAGTGGAGGATATGCCAAGAATCCGGATAATCAATATGTACTTTACCTGCGCGACCAGGTGGGACGTTTCGAGGGAAATGCCGAATCGGGTTATATCTCTAATCCGGCTTATAAGGAATCAAAGCTGGGGAACGGTGACTTCAACTCAGGTCTTTATTGTGTGAAATACCCGTTCTACCCGTTCACGGGAGGATATTATATTGAATCGGACTATACGGAGATACGTCTGGCGGAGATTATCTATTCGCAAGCGGAATGTCTTCTCCGTCTCGGACAGGCAGGCGAAGCGGGCAAGTTGCTGAACAGCGTGCGCAAGCGCAATTATGAGAACTTTACAGCCAATATCGCTTACCAGCCGGAAGGTAATGTGGTGCTTGATATGAAAGAAATGCTCGATGAATGGGGACGTGAATTCTTGGCGGAGAGCCGCCGGCGTACAGACTTGATTCGTTTTGGCAGGTATCAGGAAGCATGGTGGGATAAGTCACGGGATGCGGACAATCATTATGAACTGTTCCCCTTGTCGCAGACGCAACTGGAACAGAACGAATACCTGAAACAGAATCCGGGCTATCCTGATATTGCCCGATGAAATCGGTGATTTTTACGATTATTCTTATCTAATGTACAAGTTAAAAAGAAATAAAATGAGAAATAGTTTATTCATAATATCGAAGCTGTGTATGCTGGCTTTCATTATCCTGTTGGCACAGGGATGCCAGGAAAACTATGAGATGATAGACCCGCCTATGATGACCGATTATGATGATGATTTGGACGAAGAGGTCATAATGCAGAAGGGACTGGAAAGTTATTTTGTAACCCAGTTCGGTGAGGGTGAGATGGATGGTAGTTCCTGGGAACAGGCGTTGGATGTGGCGGGTTTCCGCAAACTGTTGAGCGGGTCTGTCGACCTTTCCAAGAGTACAATTTATATGAGCCAGGGCAAATATGTGATGTCTGAAGAGAGCGGGCTTGGCGTGATTGTCCGCAAGAATGTGAAAGCGATTAAAGGCGGATATAGCCAGTTTAGTGAGGGAACGGACGTTTCGGCACGGAATATAGACACGTATGTAACGGTTATCAGTGGCGACGTGAACGGGAATAAGCAGGCGGATGCGGGAGACTGTGGCTTGCTGTTGGTTAAGAAAGGAATCATTGCTATTGAGGGGGTTACTTTTCAATACGGGTATGTGTCCGAAGCGGATGCCAGTACTACCGAATGTGGGAGCGGCATCTATGTGAGCGGCAGTACGGGGGATACTTCCGTTGAACTGACTAACTGTGTGATAAGGGATTGTAAATCGACAGTGACGACTTCTCTTAAACAAGGGGGAGCGGCTGTCTTCATCCTGTCGGGACAAGTCCGGCTGAATAATGTAAAGCTTCTGGATAATACGTCGGTAGGTCGTGGAGGAGCTGTACGTTGTAATAGTAAGACTGCTGTGGCATTAATGAATAACAGTTTGCTGAAAGGTAATTCCCATTCGGGTTCATGGGGCAATGGAATTCAGATGTCGGAAGGGCATATCTGCATGAACAATACTACGATTATAGAGAATGAAGGTACGGGTGCTGCCTTGAATGGTGGGGGAAGTTTCCTGCTTGTTAATAGTACGATTGTAGGAAATGCAAGTGATAGCCATGGGGCTGTCCGTTGCGAGACAGGAATTGGTGGGGATACGAAGTTTATCAATAACCTTTTGATTGCCGAAAACCCTTCGGCTCCGAGTTTCAATCTGAACGGAAGCAGCTTTGAAGCCTTCTCAAAAGGCTATAATGTTTATCAACGCGTCACAGGCATCACGATGAGTCCTCTTGATACGGCTTATCCCAATGCGGTGAACGGTACGCTGAATGAGGAAGGTGTTTATATATGGGATATCAACCAGCTTGGTTCGGTGAAAGGATATGCTACGAAGCAGGCGGTGATAGAAGTGGCAAAAAGTTTCAATCCGGTAGCTTCGCCCATTGTCAATCTGGGAGAAGTGTTTGTAGAGTGGGTTGGTGAGGATGCTTTCGGAGTAGACCAGCGTGGAGCGACCCGTAATGCCAACAAGATGCAGGCCGGTGCTTATGATGCCGTTTTGCCGAATTAAACTGTAAAAAGACTGTAACATGAAAAAGATATTTTATATACTAGCCTTGGGCATCGGGCTGGCCGGATGCTCGAATAATGAGGATGAATTGCTGCCGACGGGTGGTTCTTCTGAAGCACGGATAATCAGTGTCATTACGGAAGTGAATGAGCCGCTGTCGCGTGCAGGGTATGACGCTACGAATCTGGAACGTTTCGGATTGATGATTCGCAACGCTGAGAATGCCGCTTACAACTATCACAAACAGATGGTCGGTTCCGGCAATGTGTGGAGCACATCGGACGGTCAGCAAATGCTGTGGGATGCGGAAAGAACGCCTGTTACGATGATTGCTTATGCACCTTATGTGAGTGAAGCTACTCCGGATGCTCTGTTGGCGGTTGATGCATTGACCAATCAGGCGACAGAAGCCAATGTGATGTCTTCCGATTTCCTGCTGATGAAAGCGATAGTTGATCCGGAAAAGGATTTGACTACTGACGGAAAACTGAGAATCTCCCTGAACCATGCCATGAGCAAGCTGATTATAAAAATCACTGTGAATGGAACGGTCGATGCTGAGATGAATAAGTTAGGGGATATGTCTATCAACGGTGCTGTCGTAAACGGTATCTGCGATTTGTCGGCAGCGGATCCGGTGGTTGTTCCTGCGGCTGACGCGGCAGTAGCTACCGTGGCTCCCTATAAGGGAACGGATTATTGCGAATGTATCCTGCCGCCACAAAAGATAGCGGAGGACTTCTCTATCAATTTCAGTTATGACGGAAAGCTCTATATATGGTCTGCCAAGGAAGCTATTGAACTGGAGAAAGGCGTGGAGCATACTTTGACTCTCAATGTAAATACAACTGCGCGGCTGGCTGCCATGCACATGCAAGCCAGGAGTTGGGCAACCGGTCAGCTTATCGACCGGAATTAAAGAAAGAGGAAATAAACGATGAAGAAGATAACAAAACTGATGATGGCTGCCTGCTTATTGACGGGCATGGCGGCTTGTGATACAGACAAGGATGTGGCGGTATACGGCAATGATTCCGGTGCTATTCAGATTGAGGCTGTTATAAATACTGCCTTCACCCGTAGTAATCCCGGTGCTACGGGAGAACAGCAGAAACAATTTAATGAGGGTGACGAAATTCAGTTGAGCTGTGAGGACGGCTATCTGAACTATGTGTTCTCCGGTGGCAAATGGTCACCGACCGATAATTACTATTTGCGATGGGGAACGGAACCTGTAACTTATTCCGCCTTTTATCCGGTAATTAATGGTGCTGGCATTGCTAACTTTATTCTTCCCACCAACCAGCAACGTCTGGAAAACCTGGCAAATGCCGATTATATGACTTGTACTGTGGAGAATGCTACGGATGACGGTTCCCGTATTCTCCGTCTGGGCATGAACCGGAAAATGGCGAAAGTCATAATGACGTTGGCGGATGTAGGCGGACAAGGTAAAGTGCAGGGAGTGAAAATAGGTTCTTATCAAGGATACACGAATGGGGAAGTGGTAGAGGCTACTTCTTTGGTATCGCCTTTTATTACCGTTCCCGAAGGTGGTAAGGCGGGGCAGAATGGTTGTAGCTATACTGCCATTGTGACTCCCGGAAAAGCTGGGGCAACTGCTACTTTTGTCTCCTTGAACTATTTGGGTGAGGATTTGGTAATGCTTGGTATCCCGGAGTTGCAACCCGGAAAATGCTATGAGTTCACTTTAAAAGTGGAAGGTTCGGTCATATCCGTCAGTGAACCGGTTGTTTCTCCATGGGATAGCGGTACTTTGCCGGGCGGAGATGCGGAAGAACTGCAACTGACTGCATACTATGTGAAAGAACAACCTGCCGGAAATGCCACCGGTATGGACTGGGATAATGCAATGGGCGTGGATGCATTGCGCAACTTGCTACAAACGAGCAGTAACAGTACGGTTTCCAACGCCAATGCTGTCAAACTGGACGGCAAGAAGATTTATGTAGCTGCGGGTTCTTATGAAATAGCGAAGGAGAATTCCGGCGTAAAGGTAGAGTATAGCGGTTATAGCAAGCAGGTGGAAATAACGGTTGAAGGTGGATATGACCCTTCAAGTACGGGAACTGACCTGACTAAGCGTGATGTTAGCAAATATACGACTGTTTTTGTCAGAAATACAGGCAGCAATGCGTCCGCTACATCTGACGGAATGTTCTGTTTGGGAAATCAGATAAATATAACTTTCGAAGATTGTGTTTTCGACGGACAATATAAACAAGGCGATAAAGGAGACGTGAATGGATTCTATGTGGCGGCAGGTCAATCGGGCAATGCTGTTTTGCAGTTGAAGAACTGTGTTGTGAAGAACTTCAACCGTGAAGGTGCTTCGGATGCAGGCCCGGCTATTAAGCTAGCCAAAGGAAGTGTTTTCCTGGAACGCGTAGAACTTGTGAATAACAGGGGAGCCAATCGGGGGGGAGCCATTTTGACGAATAATGCTGCTTCTGTATTATTTATGAACAATTGCCTATTGCATGAGAATCATGCACCGGCAGCCTGGGGTACTGCTATACATGCCGGAAATGGATATGTTTGTATGAATAATACGACTGTACTTGGTACTACGGGCACAAGTAATAATAGTGTTACCGTCAACGGAGATGCTTACTTTATGCTTGCCAATACCACGATTGTAGGAAATTCGGGCAATCCCAACGGGGTATTTCGTGCAGGGGCCAGGGCTTCTCTTGTTGTCAACTCCCTGTTTGCTAAAGGAGCGGGAACCAGGACAATTTATGCAGGTAATATAACTTCCGGTGGATATAACGTATTCCAGGCGGCAGATGCCGGTTGGGGAGCTATCGGTACGGATACGGACTATTCTTCTCAAACGCTTCCTGCTGCTTCGCTAACTGACGGTGTTTACCAATGGACAATAACCAATGTTATTGATGAATTTGCAACGAAACAGGCTGTTATTGACGCAGTGAAGTCTTTCGATGCAACTGTGGGACAGCAATTCGTCGATTGGGTTGGTGAAGACGGTTTCGGAGTAGACCAGCGTGGAGCAATCCGTAATGTAAACAAGATGCAGCCCGGAGCTTATGATGCCGGATTGTAGTTGCAGTATTAAAGTATCTGCAACAATAAAAAGCTAGAACGTTGAATATAATAAAGTAAGAAGATTTAATAACTGATGAAAGATATGAAGAAAGGCAAGCTTATTGTGCTTTTGTTACTGTTCTGTTTGCAGCCGGGTTTCCTGGCTGCACAGCGGGCGGAGGCTATCCGGAAAGATGTATTGAACCCACGCCTTGACAAAGTGCTCGTGGTAGCGCATCGTGGAAACTGGAGTATTGCCCCCGAAAACTCTGTGGCAGCTATTGATAGCGCTATTCAGATGAAAGTAGATATTGTGGAGATAGATATCCGTAAGACAAAAGACGGACAGTTGGTCCTGATGCATGACGATACGGTAGACCGCACTACAAACGGTATCGGTAAGGTAAAAGACAAAACATTGGCTGAAATAAAACAACTTCGCTTGAAGGACAAAGACGGTCGGTTGACGGAACATACTGTTCCTACCTTGGAAGAAGCGTTGTTGGCTGCCAAAGGGCAAATCATGGTCAATCTGGATAAGGCTTACAGCATTTTTGATGATGTATATGCCATATTGGAGAAGACCGGTACTGCCGATTTAGTTATCATGAAAGGTGGACAACCGGTGGAAACGGTAAAACGGGAGTTCGGCTCTTATTTGGATAAGGTAATCTATATGCCTGTCGTAACGATTGATGATGAAAAGTCGGTAAAAATTGTCGAGGATTATATGGAACAGTTACATCCGGTTGCTTTTGAATTGTGCTACCGGAATGCTTCAAGTCCGATACCTGCCAAAATGGAACGCAGGTTGGCGGGGAAAAGTCTGATTTGGTATAATACATTGTGGGCTTCCCTGGCAGGAGGGCACGACGACGAACTTGCGCAGAAAGACCCGGACGCAAGTTACGGCTATCTGATAAACAAACTAGGAGCACGAATCCTTCAGACAGACTCCCCGGCTTATATGCTCGATTATTTGAGAAGCAAAGGGTGGCATGACTAATCACTAAGACGAAATTTATGAACGATATAAGATTTTCTTTATTAGCGGGATGGCTGTGTGTCTTACTCGTGGCGGGCGGTTGTAAACCTGCGAATGATGCGAAAGCTCCGGTGTCTCTGACTTGGGAAATGGGAAGTTACGACAGCAATGGCAAATATTATGAGAATTCATTTGTACTGAAGAATATCTCTGATACCCCATTAGACAAGGACTGGGAGATTTTCTATTCACAATTTCCCCGTAATATCCAGCAGGATGCTTCATCACCGGTTCGGGTAGAGCAAGTAAATGCCACCTATTTTAAGATGTATCCGGGAGCAGGTTTTACCTCATTGGCTCCGGGAGACTCACTGAGAGTGATTTTTCGGTGTGGCGGCGAAGTTCCGAAAAACTCCCATGCGCCCGAAGGTTCTTATTGGGTAAGCCAGTCGGGTACATTGAAAGGAAAACCGTTTCCTGTGGCATTGAATATCGTCCCACTGCCTGTTACAGAATGGCAGAAGTCTGCTGCGCAAAAGACTTATGATACGAATCTGCGTCTGCAGAAAGCAGGCCCTTCGGAATTTCAGCAGACAGACATCATTCCATCTGTCAAGAAAGTAATTCCTGCCAAAGGAGAAATCTTATTGAAAAAACAGTTTGCTCTGACTTTTCATGAAAATTTTGCAAACGAAGGGAAGCTGTTGAAAGATAAACTGTCGGAAATATACGGATTGGAAGTTGTTCCCGAAGCCCCGGTTACTATTGTTCTGGACTATCTTCCTGCCGGAAAGAAAGTGGTAAACGAAGAGTATTATGAGCTGAATATCACCGATGAAAAGGTGGAAATATGTAGTAATACATCTCACGGTATCTTTAACGGAACGCAAACTTTATTGGGATTGTTGAAAGGACAAAAAGAACAGATAAAGCAAAAAGAACAGGAAGGGATAAAAGGTCAGAAAGAACCATTACGCTTGCAAGCAATGTCTATTCAGGATTATCCGGACTTGCTTTATAGAGGACAAATGCTGGATATTGCCCGCAATTACACAACGGTAGATAACTTGAAGAAACTGATAGATGTACTCTCTTCCTATAAGTTGAATGTACTTCATCTCCATTTCTCGGATGATGAAGGCTGGCGTCTGGAAATTCCGGGTTTGGAAGAACTGACGACGGTTGGAGCACGGCGTGGATATACCGTTGATGAAAAAGAATGTCTATATCCCGCTTATAACGGTGGGTATGACCCACTTTCCGCAACATCGGGAAACGGTTATTATACCCGTGATGAATTTATAGACTTCTTACGATATGCGGCAGAAAGGCACGTGCAGGTCATTCCTGAAATAGAATCCCCCGGTCATGCACGTGCTGCTATCGTAGCGATGAAAGCACGTTATAACAAATACATAGATACAGACCCGAAGAAGGCTTATGAATACCTTTTATGTGATTTGCAGGATACTTCCCGCTATGTTTCCGCTCAAGCCTATACAGACAATGTGATGAATGTAGCCTTGCCATCGACCTATCGTTTTATGGAAAAGGTGATTCAGGAAATTGTGGCTATGTATAAAGAAGCCGGTGTGCCTCTGACTACTATCCACCTGGGTGGTGACGAAGTGGCAAGAGGTGCTTGGCTAGGTTCACCTTTGTGTGTTGCATTGATGAAAGAACAGGGAATGACAAAGGCGCACGATTTGGCGGAGTATTTCATTACCCGAGTAGTTGATTGCCTGCAACGGTATAATTTATCTTTTAACGGTTGGCAGGAAGTGGCTTTGGGACATACACCGGAGACTCACACTTATCTGTCCCAATGTGCAGCCGGCATCAACTCATGGAAAACGGTTCCTGAATGGAAAGAAGACGAAATCCCTTATCAGATAGCCAACAACGGCTATCCGGTGATTCTCTGTAATGTGAACAACTTCTATCTGGACTTGGCTTATGATGCCCATCCCGACGAACCGGGACATTTCTGGGGAGGATATGTGGATGAGTCCAAAGCCTTCTCCATGCTTCCGTACGATGTCTACCGTTCTTCCCGTACGGATATGGCAGGGAATCCGGTCGATGTAAGTGCGGCGGGAAAAGGGAAGACCGCACTGACCACATCAGGCAGGAAAAATATAAAAGGCGTGCAGGCGCAACTGTTTGCTGAAACTATCCGAGGATTTCAATGGGTAGAATATTATATATTCCCGAAAGTGATGGGATTGGTAGAGCGTGGCTGGAATGCGCACCCGAATTGGGAAACCCTTTCCGGCACGGCAGAGCAGCAAGCCTTTGACCGCGATTTGTCGTTGTTCTATGAAAAAATCAGTGTGAAGGAAATGCCTTACTGGAGCCGGATAGGGGTAAATTTCCGTTTACCTCACCCCGGACTCTCCGTCAAAGACGGTCTGCTGTACGCGAATACTTCCATTGCAGGTGGGCAGATACGCTATACGACGGACGGAACGGAGCCGACGATGGATTCGATGCTTTGGGAAGCTTCGGTAGCTTGCCAATCTGCTATCGTGAAAGCGAAACTGTTCTATAAGGATAAGCAAAGTGTGACCAGCCTTTATATGCGGTAGTTGGTGGAATAGGATATAGATATACTTTTAATTTCGACCTGTTTTATACGAAGATAGACTTATTGGTCGATAAATATAATAAATATTAATAATTTTACTCGTAACTAGTAGATAACTTTAGCTTAGGAGTCTTTATATATAGATTATAAATTATTTCTTATATCATAAATAAACATGAAATTCAAAGCAATGTTACTTGGCTTGTCTGTTATAGCTACACTGTCTGCCTCAGCACAGAAACCGGTGTATCTGGATACGAATAAGCCAATCGAAGAGCGGGTAAAAGACGCATTGAACCGGATGACCCTTGAAGAAAAGGTGAAGATGCTTCATGCACAGTCTAAATTCAGTTCGGCAGGCGTACCTCGTCTCGGAATCCCGGAAGTATGGGCTACCGATGGCCCTCACGGTATTCGTCCGGAAGTATTGTGGGATGAATGGAATCAGGCAGGATGGACAAACGATTCCTGTATCGCTTATCCCGCATTGACTTGCCTTTCCGCTACATGGAATCCTGAAATGTCTCATCTTTATGGGAAAAGTATTGGTGAAGAGGCGCGTTATCGGAAAAAAGACATTCTGCTCGGTCCCGGTGTGAACATCTACCGTACCCCTTTGAATGGACGTAATTTTGAATATATGGGTGAAGACCCGTATCTGTCTGCCACTATGGTAGTTCCTTATATCAAAGGTGTGCAGGAGAACGGCGTAGCCGCCTGCGTAAAGCATTACGCGCTGAATAATCAGGAATTCAAACGTCATACCACCAATGTGCATCTGAGCGACCGTGCCCTCTATGAAATATACCTGCCTGCTTTCAAGGCTGCCGTTCAAGAAGGCGGAGCGTGGTCGATTATGGGTTCCTATAATCTTTATCAGGGACAGCACGGCTGTCACAACAAACGTCTGCTTAAAGACATCCTTCGTGATGAATGGGGCTTCGACGGCGTGGTAGTGTCTGACTGGGGTGGTGTGCACAATACCGAACAAGCCATTTACAACGGTTTGGATTTGGAATTCGGTTCGTGGACAAACGGCTTGTCTGCCGGAACTCGTAATGCTTATGATAATTATTACATGGCTTTCCCTTACCTGAAACTGATTAAAGAGGGTAAAGTCGGAACAAAAGAACTGGACGAGAAAGTCAGCAATATCCTTCGTCTGATTTTCCGTACTTCGATGGATCCACATAAACCGTTCGGTTCTTTAGGCTCTCCCGAACACGGACAAGCTGGTCGTGAGATAGCTGAAGAAGGAATTGTATTGTTGCAAAACAACGGTAACGTATTGCCTATCGATTTGAATAAAGCGAAGAAAATCGCAGTGATCGGTGAAAATGCGATAAAGATGATGACTGTGGGCGGTGGTAGTTCTTCTTTGAAAGTGAAATATGAGATTTCTCCGTTAGACGGTTTAAAAGCACGTGCCAGCTCACAGGCAGAGATTGTATATGCCCGTGGATATGTAGGCGACCCGACAGGCGAATATAACGGTGTGAAAACTGGGCAGGACTTGAAAGATGACCGTTCGGAAAACGAACTTCTCGCTGAGGCTCTGCAAGTGGCTAAGGACGCAGATTATGTCATCTTCTTCGGTGGGTTGAACAAGAGCAATCACCAGGATTGTGAAGACTCTGACCGTGCTTCTTTAGGCTTGCCATACGCACAGGACAGAGTCATAAGTGAACTGGCAAAGGTCAATAAGAACCTGATATTTGTCAATATATCCGGTAATGCAGTGGCTATGCCTTGGGTAAATGAAGTCCCCGCCATTGTACAAGGCTGGTTCTTGGGTTCGGAAGCCGGAACGGCTCTTGCTTCGGTTTTAGTAGGAGATGCGAACCCTTCCGGAAAACTTCCTTTTACTTTCCCTGTAAAACTGGACGATGTAGGTGCTCATAAACTAGGTGAATATCCGGGTAATAAGGAAGAACTTGCAAAATCCAAGCATAGGGGGGATACTATTAACGAAACTTATCACGAAGATATTTTTGTTGGTTACCGTTGGGCAGATAAAGAGAAAATCAAACCGTTGTTCCCATTCGGACATGGATTGAGCTATACAACCTTCGTTTATGGCAAACCTTCCGCAGATAAGAAAACAATGACCACCGATGATACGATTTCGTTCACTGTCAACGTGAAGAATACAGGAACCCGCGAAGGTCAGGAAGTTGTCCAGCTTTATATCAGCGACAAGAAATCCTCTCTGCCCCGTCCGGTGAAAGAACTGAAAGCCTTCCAAAAAGTGAGACTGTCTCCGGGCGAAGAGAAAGCGGTAACGCTGACGGTTGATAAGAAAGCATTGAGCTTCTTCGATGATGCAAAGCATGAATGGATAGCCGAACCGGGCAAGTTTGAGGCGGTTATCGGAAGTTCATCAAGAGATATTAAGGGGATTGTACCCTTTGAATTGAAATAAGACGGAATTTTTAGTGAATACTATTGTTCCACAGGTACAAGCTACAAACTGAAACAAGATAGGGATAACAGCATATTTATTTAGTTTTAAAGTGCAATTATACGACTTGAGATTATTATATCTCAAGTCGTATAATTGCACTTTTTAGTATTCCACTTTATAATCTTTGTGCAGATGTTCGCCCTTCCAAGCTTTCTTGCTGGTCCAGTCTGCATAAGCATCTGTCCAAAACGGATCATCGGCAGGAAGACCGAGAGGTAGGAAACTTAAGGTTGCCATATAAAGGCTGCCGGTGGAGGTATAGCCGTCAGCACATTCCGGCTGATGACCGTTAAAGCCAAGTACTAACCAACCATCCTTGTCAAAGTTCTGATTTCCCTCGTACATGTTACGGTGTACGGCAGTCAGGGCGCAACGTACTTGGGCGGGAGAGACATGCGTGGGTAGCTTTTTGCGTAGAGCTACGTCTGCCAGCGACTGGAATGCAGCCGTGCGATAAGTCACCGAGCGTCCGAAGGCGGGGTATGTACCATCGGGAGCAATCATACGTTCACAAAATTCGGAATGGCGTACCATACGATTCATTGCTTCGTCCACTTCTTTCTGGCTTGCCCAGCGTTTAGGCAAGAGATTTTCCAGCATAGCCACCATCATGGGGTGCATCACATAAGCATTATAATTATCCATACTGAATGAAGGCCCATCACTATACCAGCCGTCGCCCACATACCATTCTTTCACCTTGTTCTTGCTTACACGAATGCGGAATTGGTCGTATTGTACACCTTTCCCCATTAGAAAAGATTCCGTCAATCCGGTGAAGAGCAGCCAGTTGTTGTAAGCGCCGGTACGGTCGCGCAGGGATTGAAGCGCTTTGATGTAACGTTCCTTGGTTACTTCATCCAATGGCTCCCACAAGGCTTTGGGCGCGCGGAGAAAAGCATGTACCAGATAGGCGGCATCCACGATGGGCTGAGCGTGCTTGGTGAAGTTCAGTAAGTCGGGCGATGCAGGGTCTACTGCATTCTTCAAACCTTTCAGTACCTCTGCGCGCATCTGCTTGCGCAGTTTGCCTTCTTCTGTATCATCATCGGGAAGTGCCAACCAGGGGGCAACTCCGGCAAGTGTACGACCTACAGCCTCTAAATGTGTCATGTCCTTGTAGCCTGCAGTTTCACCACTGCGGGTTTCAATGGGCATATTCTGGTGTAGTGTTCCTTCTGCCAGGTTGTGGATGACGGGATATGATATCTTCCAAAGCAGCTTCACCCATGTGGTGCGATCCTGTGCGCCGGTGGTTTGAATTTCCGTCATGGGGATGCTTTTCTTTTCCTTTTTCTTGTTTTTTGCTTGTACTCCTACCGGCAACATCATTATGACTGTCAGTAAATATATCAGGTGACTTTTTCTTTTCATGGATTTTAGTTTTTTATTTATAACGGACTTTTTCCATCTAACATTCGGTTATAACGGTGTAAAGCTTCGATGAAATAGTAGTCGGCATATGTTAGCGGAACATCTATTTCTGCATTGTGAGGTACGGTACCCACGCTGTGCATCAGGATAAAGTTTGCGTTTTTACCCAGTTCGGCACGGTAGTTGGCACTGCCCAGTGCATGCAGAATCTGCTTAGCACTTTCCAGATACTTCTTGCTTTTGTTACCTTTGGTATAGGTGCTCAGTTCCAGTAATGCCGAAGCTACGCAGGCAGCGGCAGAAGCGTCGCGGTAGTTGTTTACTGTTTTACCTGCATTGGAGCGGACACCGGGTGTATAGCCTTCTTGATAGGCGTTAAAGTCCCACCAGGCAATCTTATCGGAGGGAAGGTTGGGGTGGTCGAGGTAAAAATCTGCCATTTTTTTCGCTGTTTTCAGGAAACGCTTGTCTTTTGTCTCACGGTAACACATGGTAAATCCGTAAATGCCCCAGGCTTGTCCGCGCGACCAAGCCGAATTGTCGGAATATCCTTGAGAAGTCTCTCCTTTGATGGGTTTGCCAGTTTCTTTATCATAATATATGATATGGAAACAACTGTAGTCTTTACGTACTTGATTTTGCATTACCTTTTCTGCGTGTGCGATTGCCACTTTACGGAAACTTTCGTCGCCTGTCACTTTAGAAGCATGGAATAGTAGTTCCAGATTCATCATGTTGTCAATGATAACGGGGAAGTCATATACTTTGTCACCGTGCCAACTGCGAAATCCGTTCCACGACTGGATGACATTTGCTTTAGGACGGAAGCGTGTACAGAGCGATCGAGCCGATTCCACCAGGATGTCCTCGTAATCGGGTTCCGGTGCGAAGCGGTTAGCATTGCCGTAACTGCAATACATCATGAAACCGATGTCGTGGTTGTCGGTGAAAGTTTTCGCAGGTTCCATCTGCCGGGTGTAAGCCAAGGCAGAATCTTGTAAAGCTCTGTCTCCCGTGTAGTCTGACAGATACCACAGTGTGCCGGGGAAAAAGCCCGCTGTCCAAAGATAGATACTACCTTTACTCGGAGTGCCGTCTTTGCGCATACTGTGTGGCATGATAGCTTTTCCTTTTTCCCCTTGTGCAGGGGACTGCATCATCAGACCGTACTGCTTTGTGGCAAATTCCATGTTTTCCCTGATAAAAGCTTTTTCTGCTTGGGACGTTTGCGCCTGTACTATATTTAGTGAGCACGCCAATGCAGTGAGTACAATCCATCTGGGGCGGATTATAAGATTTTCTTTTGTGGTTTTAATCATATAAAAGATATTTAAATTCAACGCTACAAAGTTAAACAATATAGTATCGTCATAGGGGAAATATTGTGTATTTAAGGGGGCAATAATGTATAGTGTTACTATTTTTTCATTTTACTGCTTGTGCATTTTTTTTCTTGCATTTACAAAGATTTATTTGTATAATCTCTCTTTGTCACCCGTAAATGTTAAAATCAAAGCAGTAAACATAGACTGGAAAATATCCCCCCCCATAAAAAGACATATTCTCCCCTACTATATTTAAAAACGTAGTATGTTTGCAGTGTCAAAACGGAAACATTTATTATTCGAATTTCAAACCTTTTAGTTAATATAAAAAATAATGAAAAACAGAATCACTTTTCAGCTAACAAAAGCTATTCTGCCTTTTTCTTTTCTTCTTTACACGGCATCTATTCATGCTGAAATAGTAAAGGATGATATGGAAAAAGAAGCAGTAAAAATTGAGCAGCAAAGTAAAGTAAAGCAGACAGTAAAAGGTGTTGTCCTTGATGGAAAAACTCAAGAAGCTATTATTGGCGCTTCTGTAAAAGTTGAAGGACAAAACACGGGTACAGTTACCAACCTTGATGGGGAGTTTACAATCTCATGTGGCGTTGGTGACATACTGGCTATTTCATTCATTGGGTACGAGACACAAACAGTTAAAGTGACCAATGTTAAGATGTATTCAGTAGAATTGAATGAATCTACCGCCCAACTAGGTGAGGTTGTAGTAACAGCTTTCGGTGCTGGTCAGAAAAAAGAGTCAATGGTAGGTTCAGTAGAACAGATTAAACCCGCAGAATTGAAAGTTCCTTCTTCGAGTCTGAGTTCTTCTTTTGCCGGACGTATGGCGGGTGTCATTGCCGTGCAGCGTAGTGGTGAGCCGGGTGCGGATGGTGCAAACTTTTGGATTCGCGGTAAGTCTACATTTGGTAGCGGTACAGGCGCATTGATTGTCTTAGACGGTGTGGAGATCAGCAGTTCCGAATTGAATGCTCTCGATCCCGAAGTCATTGAGAGTTTCTCCATTCTGAAAGATGCTACCGCCACTGCCTTGTATGGTACTCGTGGTGCGAACGGTGTGATGATTGTAACCACTAAGTCGGGAAAAGACTTAGACAAGCCCATCATCAATTTCCGTTTGGAAGGTGCTGTTTCACAGATGACACGTGTGCCGGAAATGGCGGATGGTCCCACTTATATTAATATGTTCAACGAATCGTTGGGGCGTGGAGACACAGATGCAAAACCATACGATGTGGATTCATACATGAAATACTACAAGACCAACCCTTACGTTTATCCCAACGTAAACTGGTATGATGAAATGTTCAAGAATACTTCATTCTCCCAACGCGCTAACTTTAATATACGTGGCGGTAGCAAGCGAGTGGACTATTTCATGAGTGTCGGCGTGAAGCACAGCGACGGTAACCTACGTCCCATTAGCAAAAATTTCTTCTCATACAATAACAACATCAACGTCATCAATTACGATTTTGTGAACAACCTGAACATCAAGGCTACTTCCACGACCAAGATTTCTTTGGGACTGAACCTTTCGATAAAAGACTGGAAAGGACCGAACAGTAACGTGAACGATTTGTTTGGTTTGTCCAAAATTTCTAATCCGGTAGATTTTCCGGTTTACTTTCCGGCAGGAACCCCTAATGGACGTAATAATACGGACTATGTGTTGTGGGGCGACAAATACGGTGGTCCGTATACAACCGGATACCGCAATCCGGTGGCGGAATATGTGACAGGCTACAAGACTTCCATGAATACCATTGTGACTGCCAACTTCAAGCTGGAACAAGATTTGAAGATGCTTTTGGATGGATTGAAATTCAGCGGAATCTTCTCGTTCAAAAACAACATGACCTCTGAAGTAAAACGTACATCGGCCTACAATGCGTTTTCTGTTGATAACTTCAACAGTGAAACCGGTGAGTATGATATTAAAAGTACCAATACAACCGAAGTGGCTACCAATGTCAACACTTCCGGATCACAAGGCAGCAACAGAAAGATTTATGTACAAGCGATGTTGGACTACAACCATATCTTCAACGATGTGCATGACCTGAACGTCATGCTGTTGTACAACCACCAGCAGTACAACAACAATATAGTGACAAACTTATATACCTCACTTCCTGAAAGAAAGCAGGGGATTGCCGGGCGTATCTCTTATGCGTATGCCGGAAAATATTTGGCTGAAGCTAACTTTGGTTACAACGGTTCCGAAAACTTCGCCAAAGGTCACCGTTTTGGTTTCTTCCCTTCATTCGCCATCGGATACAACATTGCCGAAGAAGCTTTTTGGGAGAAAATCAAACCGGTCATTTCACGCTTGAAACTGCGTGCCTCATGGGGATTGGTCGGTAACGACCAGACGGGTGCCGGACGTTTCTCTTATATGGAAGACTTGGCCTTGGGTAGCGATCCTTCATTTACCACCGGTTTTGGTTCAAATGTAGTAACAAGAAAAGGCCCGTTATTGAAGCGTGCTTTTAACCCTGACCTCACCTGGGAAATCGGCGAAAAATACAATGCTGGTATCGATCTTCAGTTGTTCGATGCTGTGAATATCAGTGCAGATGTTTTCAAGGAAGTCCGCAGGGATATTTATATGGAGAACACCACCATGCCTGGTTATTTAGGAATGGGCGACACCAAATTGTACGGAAATCTCGGTAAAGTGAAAAACACGGGAGTGGATATGTCGCTCGACTATAATAAACAAATAAACAAAGACTTGTTCGTTTCGTTCAAAGGTACCTTCACATACGCTCACAATACCGTTGTGGAGTATAATGAACCTGCATTCCGCAATTATCCTAACCGTTCGCGTACAGGGCATTCCATTGATCAATACGAAGGATTCATCTCCAACGGATTATTTTCTGATTGGCAGGCTGTTTACGATTGGGCAGACCAATCCGGTCTCGGCTACAACTTCTACGGTCCCGGTGATATCCGTTACGTAGACCAGCCGGATGTGAATGGTAACTATAGTGGAACTATTACTTCTGACGACAAGGTATATTTGGGTAATCCGCAAAATCCGGAGATTATTTACGGTTTCGGTCCTTCTATTAAATGGAAAAACTGGGATTTCTCTTTCTTTTTCCAAGGTGCGGCAAAAACATCGTTGATGATGTCGGGCATACATCCTTTTGGTACAAGAAGCATTAACGGACTTTTCCAATTTATTGCAGACGACCATTGGTCGGTTGATAATCCGAACCCCAATGCCAAATATCCGCGGTTGAGTAAGAAAGACAACACGAACAATACTGAATGGTCTGATTATTGGTTGCGCAATGCCGCTTTTCTGAAGTTGAAGAATGCAGAAATAGGATACACTTTTAAGAATATGCGCTTCTACTTCAGCGGACAAAACCTGTTGACATTCTCTCCGTTCAAGGAATGGGATCCCGAAATGGGTGGAGGTAGCGGATTGAAATATCCTACCCAACGTGTATTCAATGTAGGATTCCAAATTACGTTTAATAAAAAATAAGAATATCATGAAAAAGAAATATATCCAAATGATTTTGACATTTGCATGGATGCCGTTTGCATTTTCTTCCTGCGACTATTTGGACATTGTGCCCGATGAAACCATCAAATACGAAGATGCCTATGAAACTCCCAGTCGGGTATTGGACTTCCTTTACTCCTGCTACGCTTATCTACCCAACAATCGCGGGACATACCCCAATTACTGGCTAGCTTCTTCAGGCGAGTTGATTGCTCCCGAAAGAGAGGCATTGGTCAATATGCTGAGAGGTGACTATGGTCCTTCCAATTTACGAGAGACAAGTAATACGTGGGATAATGTGTGGAAAGGCATCCGTCAATGTCATCTGTTCCTTTCGCTGATAGATAATATCACTTGCATCGATAATAATACACGTGAAGACTATCGCAACGAAGTCAAGTTTCTGGTTGCTTACTACCACTTCCTTTCATTGAGCTTCTACGGACCGACTTTCATCATTGATCACATGTATGCCGAAGATACCCCGACTGTGGAGTATCCAGAAAGAAGACCCTATGACGAGGTAGTGCAATGGATTAGTGATCGGTTGGACGAGGTGATTCCGGTGTTGCCTGACAATTATTCTGGATCAGATTTTGGACGTGCCACTAAATATGCTGCCATGGCCTTAAAATCAAGGTTGTATTTGTATGCTGCTTCTCCATTGTTCAATGGCAATAAAGAAATGTATAACAATTTCATTGATAAAGATGGTAATTACTTAGTATCGCAGACTGAAGACTTGAATAAATGGAAAATATCGGCTGAAGTGACAAAGAGTGCTTTAGATGCAATGGAAGGTATATTCTCTCTATATGATAATGCAGGTGATCCGTCCGATAGCAAACCGGGTTTTGCTAACCAACCCGATCAGCGTCGCTTACGCTATACTATTTTGGATTACGAAGGGAATCCGGAGATTATTTGGGCCGATTGCAGACACGAGGGGCAATATGGTTTCCAACGTCGTACAGTAATTAGAGACCCAGGAAAAGTTTTTAACCATGACATTGGTAATACCATTGCTCCTTCCATGGCGGTAGTGGAAGAGTTTTATACCAAGAACGGGTTACCGATGAATCAGGATAAAGATTTTGACTATCTGGGACGTTATACAGCTGTAGATGTTCCCATTGGTGGAGCTGATGGCAATTTTTATGATCCAGCCGGAGATGCCGGCAAACAAACGCTGAAAGGCAATATAGATCGTGAGCCGCGTTACTATGCATGGATTGGCTTCCATAACGGATACAGTGAAATGGCCTGGTACAATGACAAAGCAACCAACGAAAAGAATGCGGGGCTTCGTGCTGCTCGGATTCAGATGTTGAAAAGTGATGCGCAAGGAAAAGGAAATGCGACAGATGCTAAATACTCGCCATCAGGCTATACCCTAAAGAAATTGGTTCCGCCAGCATGGAACAAAGCGGTTATCGAATATCCCTGGTGCCTGTTCCGTTTGGCAGAACTGTACCTGAATTATGCGGAAGCACTGATTGAAGTGGGTGGTGAAGACAACTTGGCGACTGCAAGAACATACATTAACAAGGTACGCACACGTGCAGGTATTCCTACTATTGAAGAAGCATGGGGTGAACATGGTAAAGACCCCAATTACTACAAGAGTAAAGAGAATATGAGAGCGATTGTGCGCCAAGAACGTAACTTGGAATTGTTTATGGAAGGACACCGTTTCTTTGATTCCAGACGTTGGAAAGTGGCAGAAGATTTTTTGAATTGCCCAGATAAAGGCTTGAATATTGATACCGATGATATAACTAAATTCGGTGAGGTAAAAGAAATATTGATTCCGAGAAGTTTCAACAAAGCGTTATATCTGATGCCGATTCCTGCAAAAGAATTGGACAATAACGAACGGTTGGTTCAAAATCCGTTCTACAATTAATGGTTACGGCAGTTTGTAATCGATATACTAATTTAATAAGTAAAGAATATGAAAATACATAGCTTACTATTTGTTTTTGGTTTGCTATTAGGACTTTGTTCTTGTAGTGAAACTGAAAATACAATTGAAGATTATAGCATTAGTGTTTTTCCCGAAACATTGGAACGCATACCAGCCGAAGGGCAGGCATTTACTCTTACTGCCACTTCCAATCTTAGAGAAAAACTGACGGTGAAATGTCCGAACTGGGTGACTCTTGAGGATACGGAAATCACTCCGGAAGGTGAAGTCTATACATTTAAAGTAGATGCTAACAAAAATGTGGAAAAGAAAAACGGAAAGATCCAGTTTACCGCCCGCGGAGCTTTGAAAGCAGTAGAGGTGACACAGACCGCAGCTCCAGATTACATTAATTTCACTGTGGACAAGAGTGCTATTTCACTTGATGATCAGCAAGTGAAGGAAATAGAAATTACGGTTTGGAGTGATGCCGCAGATAAGAATTTAGATTTTAATGTAACGTGTGAAGATTGGATTACCTTCATTTCAAAAAAAGCTTTCGATAGAGCGTCAATTGACGAAAAACCTGGATGGATTTACATATTCAGAATTGAACAGAATGATGACATTGGAACAAGAAATGGTAAGATATCCTTTGAGAACCCCAATAATATTGGAACTTATAAAATTGTATCAGTGGTTCAACCGGCAGAACCTAACGATGGAGAAATTGATAGGAATTTTACGCCGACTGAGCAAGTATATAAATTGGGTATAGAAAAGGCATATGCTTCCTACGGTACTCGTGGTAACACTCTTGAACCGGAAAATGCTACTGTTCAATTAGTTTGCGATGGAAATCCCAATACTGGCTTCTCTGGTCCTTACGCAAAAGAGGATGCTGTGCTTTATAATCCGGAGGTTTATAATCAATACTTTACTGAATTTCAAAAATGGCCAATGTCACCTGGTACCTTATCAAAGGTATATCCATTGGCTAACGGAGATAATTATCTGATTTTGACATTGGCAAACAATGATGAAAGTATTGATTACATGAAGTTCTACCCGAATAGTAATGCAAATGGTCGGTGGGGAAAGACAGACATTTGGATTTCCACAACTGCAGATGGTAATGACTTTGTAAAAGTTAAGAATCAATTGGACTTCCTATATGTAAACACCGGTTTCGTATGGATTTCTCTCACAAAGAAAGGAATCATAAAGGGAGCCAAACGAGTGAAGATTGCGATATATGATGCCATGGGTGAATATATTAGAGCCAATGAAATAGAATTCTATAGTGCAAGAAACTAAAAACAGATGTAGAATGTGGCAAAAGTTTTGTATTTTCGCCACATCTACTTTTTCATTAATTCGTACTATTATAAAGTTATGAAAATACACAATTTAATTTTATCCATTTTATGCTTGCTTTGCTGGGGTAGCTGTAAAGAGGACGAAAGCGTTGTTCAAGAAATTAATTTCGGTCTTTCTGCCACCACCCAGTCTGTGGGGCAATCGGGAGGAATTTTCACTATTAATGTGACAACCGAATCAGATATCGAAATTACTGTTTCTTGTCCCGATTGGATTAGCGAGGAAAAAGTAACTAAAAGTGAGAAAAGATTGAAGTTTACCTTTTCGGTTGTGCCCAACAACAATGCTAAGCTACGTAGCGGTACTGTGGTATTCACATCAGTACTTGGCAGTACTTCTAAAAGTGTAGAAGTTACTCAAAAAGGTCGGGGAGATTATAATGCCGAAGAGGTGGATATAGACAATCTTCCTTCTGATACAAAGAAGGTGAAGATTATTGGTGCCAAATCATATCAGGGAACGCAGAAAGAAGGTCCGACGAATTATATAGGAGGGACTGTTGATGCACTATTTGATGATGATATTACTTCATTGTTCCAAAGCGCATGGGGTATGGAATGGTTTGGTAAAAACTATGATCCTTGGACAGAGGTCTTCGAGCATTTGAAACCAGAATTGTTAAAAATAGAGTATTATACATTGGATTTCTATTTCGCTGATAATAAGGAAGAGAGTATAAACAGTATGATATATTACCCGCGTTCCCAAAATAACAAAGGAGGCGTATGGGGAAAGTTTGATATCGAAGCATCTACGTATGAAAGTCCCGAAAAGTTCGAAAAGGTAGGTAGTGGAGACTGCGGTCAGAAAGAAGGGGTTATCGCATTTATCAGTTTTGATAAGGAAGTGACGCACCCACATACCATTCGTTTGAAGGTATATGACTCTTACCAAAATTATATTTCGGCAGGCGAAATTGAATTTTATGGTCAAAACGATGTCGCTTTCGACACTACCACACTATTTGCTGACAACATTTGCTCCACACTGAAAACCGATATTACACTGGAGGACATCAACGCATGTGAATATCCGTTCTTTAAGAAAATTGCCACATACATTTATTACAATCGCGATGAATATACACAATTTCGTGTGAATGAATTTAAGGCATATCCGCATCCGGATGTACATGCTAAAGAAAATAAAGTGACTCCTTATGATTTGCTAGATAACGTGACTGGCATCTATGTGAAGGAAGGAAGCACATTAGTGGCTTTTGTAGATAATCCTTCCGTAGAAAGCATTGGGTTGCGTGTAGTCAATTTTGATACTCCGGAGAAAGATGGTTGGTACTCCTATACCAATTATTTATTGCGAAATGGTATGAATAGACTGAAAATGTCGCAAAAAGGACTAGTGTATGTGATGTATCATACATCGGCTTATGAAACAAGTGCCCCCGTTAAAATCCACTTCGCATCGGGAGATGTAAATGGATACTTTGATAACGAGAAGAATGCACCCGAAGATTGGAATAAGTTGCTGACTGCTAATGTCGCGCCACATTTTGATGTAATAGGTAAGTATGCTCACATCGTTTTTCCAGTTAACGATTTGAAGAAAGAGAACGATGGAAAGGGATTTGTGCAGTTCTATGATGACTTAGTGTACAATGAACAGGAGTTTCAAGGTGCAGTGAAGTATGACCGTTTGAGTAAAAATCGTATGCTTTTCAGTGTTTTCTATAGTGATTCTTATATGTATGCTACAAATTATCATACCGGATATAATGTAAGTACCATGGGGAGCATGTGCAGTTTGGAAAATTTGAAACAAGAAAGTTGGGGACCATCACATGAAGTAGGACACATGAACCAAACTCGCCCAGGATTGAAATGGACAGGCATGACGGAAGTCACTAATAATATCCAGTCTTTATATATCCAGCATTTGTCAGGAAATCAATCTCGTTTGGAGAAGAACGGTGACTACGAGCCTGCTATGAATACGGCGTTTGTTGACAAATGCCCGCATATCAAGATCAATTATCCCGGTCGTACGGGTGAGAATGTATTTTGTCAGTTGGTTCCATTTTGGCAATTGTATTTATATATGGTGAAAGTAGCAAATAAGCCAGATTTCTACAAAGATCTATATGAAGAAATTCGTCGTACTGATGCTGATATTGAAAATGCACGTAATGCCGGACAGCATCAGATGGAGTTTGCCTATACCTGTTGTAAGATTGCTCAATTAGATTTGACTGATTTTTTTGAAAACTGGGGATATATACGCGAAGCGGATTGCTCAATTGTAGATTATGGTATGACAGGAATCTACAAAATTTCTGAAACCGATGTGAACAATATGAAGGAGCGCATTAGGAAATTGGGTTTTGCTAAACCGAAACATGATTTTAAGTACATTTGCGAAAGCAATATGAAGACTTATCAGGAGAACGCAACCGTGACAGGCGGAAACGTTATTAGAAGTGGTAATAAGATTCAGGTGACAGGTTGTAATGGCGTGGCCTATAAAGTCTATAATAAAGACAATAATCGATTAGTCTATGTCTCCAACCGGACTTCATTTGAGGCTTCCGAATTACCGACCAACATTGAAGTAAAGGCCGTTGCTCCAGACGGAAAAGAAACCGTATTGAATATGAGATAAAACATTTTTATATGAAAAGAATACTTACACTACTTATCATCCTTTCTTTCATTCCCTTGTTATGGGCACAAAAGAACTATGCTACGAAGAATGTATGGATGCCTGATAATGGTGATGGAACTTTCACAAATCCCATTTTATGGGGAGATTGGGCAGACCCAGATGTAATTCGTGTGAAAGATGATTTTTATTTGATAGGAACTAGTATGCAATACGTCCCCGGGTGTCCCATCCTTCACTCTAAGGATTTGGTCAATTGGGAGATGGCAGGTTATGCTATTGAACGTTACGACGAAGATGAACGTTACGATCTGAAAAATGGTTCACTCTATATGAATGGTTCGTGGGCCAATTCTATTCGCTATCATAACGGTAAATTTTATGTAGGATTTTGTACTCCTGACGGGTGGGGACGGGAAAAAGGTAATTTCTCCATTTGCATAGCCGACAAAATAGAAGGACCTTGGGAACGTACCATTTTCCCGGAATTTATGTACGACCCAGGATTGCTTTTCGATGACGACGGCAAGGTATATGTTGTTCATGGGCAAGGTACACTCTATGTTACCGAACTGAATGCCGACGCAAAATCCGTCAAAGGAAAACCGGTGAAAATCTGGGAAAAGAGATTCAAAAACGCCCACGAATTCGGAGGAGGATTCGGCATGGAAGGTAGCCACGCTTATAAAATAAACGGGAAGTATTATATCACTTGTCCGGCAGGGGGAGGTCAAGGATGGCAAATCTGCCTGCGCTCAGACAACATCTACGGACCGTATGAACATAAGCTGATTATGAATGACAATGACCCATATCCTCCATATGGATTTCATCAGGGAGGTATGGTGCAACTAAAAAATGGAGACTGGTGGTTCATCATCATGCAAGATCGTATGCCTATCGCTCGTACAGCAAATTTGGTGCCGGTGACATGGGTAGACGGCTGGCCGATGTTGGGAGTTAACGGCAAGGATGCGGTGACCTATCCGAAACCAAATGTGGGTAAGACCTACAAAATGAAGGCACCCGCCACGTCGGATGAATTTAACGACAAGAAGTTAGGGCTGCAATGGCAGTGGAACCACAATCCGGATCCTACCCGTTGGTCGTTGACCGAACGAAAAGGCTATATGCGGATTAAAGCGTCGAAAGCCACTAACTTGCACGACGCACGCAACACGTTAACACAACGTACGCAAGGCCCCTTGTCGCAAGGAACGGTAGAAATGGACGTCACCGGACTAAAGAATGGTAATGTTGCGGGATTCGGTATTTTCCAGAAACCATATGCTTATGTAGCCGTAACGCAAAATGAGGGAAAACGCAAAATAGTAATGTGTAATAATGGAGAAACCATAGAAAGCATTGACAACTTTGCAGGTGATAAATTATGGATTCGTGCCCGCGTAACAGACCGTAATTTTGAAGCCCGGTTGTTCTATAGCCTTGATGGAGTAAACTATCGTCCGATTGGCAATGAATTGAAAATGAAAAACGGATTCCGTTGGACTGGAAACCACTTCGGCCTCTTCAATTTCAGCACGACAGAGGAAGGTGTGGAAGGATATGCGGACTTCAATTGGTTCAGATTCATCAACAAATAGTAGTGATAAATGTACAATAATTATACTTCTAAAGATATAAGGTGGATGAGGATAACAAGAAAAAACTGGTTATTAATTGTTTTTTTATTCAGTAGTGTGTGTGGATGCTTTAGGGCAGTCCACCACCTCTACTTACTCTACAATAGAGATAACGGATGAAGTGGAATTACTTAGCCCACAATCTGTCGTCTCGTGGATATCTTCTACTAAGGCTCAAGTGGAAGTGGAAGGTAATCGAGCACATCTGACACAAGATGGTAAGCATTTCTATATGGAAATCATCTCTCCTATAGGAGCTACATTTAAAACTTATATGGCAAAGAATACTTATGAGAATGAGTATCCCATCAAAGGCTATAGTATGTTGGAGGCCGAATGTCGGCTAGATGGAGATGAAAGAAAGATTATGGTACGAATGAGTAGTAAAAGGAGGATGAGATAATTTATTACCGTAGTTTGTTCAAATTTGAATTGACGGAAGAATCAATTCGTTGTGATAAATATGGTTAGTGATATAAGCTTTAATAGAACTATAAAATGCTAAATTATGAGAAGTAAAATACTATTTCCTTCACTCTTAACTTTTTGTTTGGGATTGTCGGCTCAGAATTGTGAGGTGAGTGGTGATATGATTAAACAAACGGCCAAGAAGGTTTCCAGGTTACTTGAGACTAGTCATCGAATGCTCAATCCTATTTCTCCTCCGGGTGTGTATATTGCCGATCCGGAGGCCAGGCAGATGCCTGATGGACGTGTTTATGTATATGGTTCGCGTGATGAGCCGACAAATGTTTGGTGTTCGCATACCTATGATGTGTTATCGACTTCTGACTTGATAAATTGGGATGTGGAACAGCTTTCTTTCGCTACAAAAGGTATAGGAAAGCAAGTTGATTATACCGACCAGTTGCTCTATGCTCCGGATTGTATCTATCACAACGGCAAATACTATTTATACTATTGCCTGACGAATGAAAAGGAAGATGAAGGTGTTGCCGTATCTTCTTCTCCTTATGGACCTTTTAAGGAGGGAAAAGCTATAACAGGAATTCATGGAATTGATCCTTCGGTCTTTATTGATGATGACGGGCAAGCTTATTTATTCTGGGGACAAGCCAATGCTAAAGGAGCGAAACTGAGTAAGGATATGTTATCTATCGAAGGTGAAGTACATGAGAAACTGTTAACCTATAATGAACATGCATTCAATGAAGGCAGTTCGGTTCGTAAACGGAATGGCATCTACTATTATGTATATGCCGGGCATCAGCGTCACGGTGAATCCAATTGTGCTACCCTGAACTATGCTACGGCTACTTCTCCATTAGGTCCTTATACATATCGGGGAGTAATTATAGACAATTGGGGGAGCGACCGGAATCTAGTGAATAATCACGGTTCTATTGCTGAAATAGATGGGAAGTGGTATATCTTTTATCATCGACCTACCCATGCTAGTTCATCCATGCGCAAGGTTTGTATAGAACCCATTGTGTTTAATCCGGATGGAACTATCAATGAAGTAGAAATGACCACCCAAGGTTGTGGGGGGCCTATTAATCCTTTATCGCGTATGGATGCGGCAAGGGCTTGTCTTTTGTCAGGTCATGCTACGGTGGTTGTTCGGCGTCTAGAACATAACGTTCCGGTAGAATATTTATCAGCTATCCGAAATGGTGATTATGCTTATTGGAAATATTTTGATTTTACAGGGGTGAGGGCAAATTCTTTCATCTGTAAAACGTGGGGAAAGAATGCTGCCGGTACTATTGAAATTCGATTGGATAAACCGGATGGGGAACTTATTGGTACTTGTGAATTAAATCCAATGAATGGAGAAGTTGCCTATTCTATTCATAAGGCGAAGGTGAAACCGGTGACTGGTGTTCATGCATTGGTATTGGTGTTCAAGGCAAATGAACCGAATATGACAGAGCGGGATTTCATGAACTTGGAATGGTTTATGTTTGAAAGTTGTGACTATTAATTTAGTCTTAGAATTAAAACAATGTTATATTGAAATAAACATAGTGTAAAATAATCAATAATTATATATGAGAATGATTCATTTTTTAGCGTTGGGCCTATGTTTCATATTAGGTTCATGCACGATGCAGCAATCTGCTGTGCAGGTCAGTGACAAGGGTACAGAGTGGAGTTGGGACAAAGGGACAATTGTTGTGAGAACTCCTAAACGTCCTGCCGGACAGGAAAGCGTCATCGGATTGGCACTTCCTAAGATGGAAGTGGTGCGTGTGGGATTTGTAGGATTAGGTATGCGTGGACCGGGTGCCGTGTCACGTTTCACTTATATTCCGGGAACACAGATTGTAGCGTTGTGCGACTATGAAAAGGAGCGTGCCGAGAAATGTCAGAAATATCTGAAAGATGCTTCTCTGCCCAAGGCTGCCATCTACTCAGGTGAAAAAGGCTACGAAGAATTGTGTAAGCGAGATGATATCGATTTGATTTATATTGCAACCGACTGGCTGCATCATTTCCCTGTGGCGAAATGCGCATTGGAGAATGGAAAAAACGTAGCGATTGAAGTGCCTTCGGCTATGAACCTGAAAGAGTGCTGGGAGCTGGTTGATCTCAGTGAGAAGACCCGTAAGCACTGTATGATTCTGGAGAACTGCTGTTATGACTGGTTTGAGATGAATACCTTGAATATGGCACAGCAAGGCGTGTTTGGTGAGGTGATTCGTGCGCAGGGTGCTTACATTCATAATCTGGCTCCTTTCTGGAAGCATTATTGGAAGAAAGGTGAAAGTGACAAGTTGGGCTGGCGCCTTGACTATAACATGCGTCATCGTGGTGACGTGTATGCTACTCATGGTCTTGGTCCTGTGGCACAGGCGCTCGATATTCATCGTGGCGACCGTATGGAGACTTTGGTAGCTATGGATACCAAATCGGTTGTAGGTAAGGACTTGGTGAAAGAGAATGCCGATTCTGTTTGTAATAATTTCCGCAACGGCGACCACACTACTACTTTGATTCGCACTGCTAATGGCAAGGTTATCGAAATCCAGCATAACGTGATGACTCCGCAACCCTACAACCGTCTTTATCAACTGACAGGTACTAAGGGGTTTGCCAATAAATATCCGACTCAAGGGTATGCTCTTGACGCAGAGCAGTTGAAGGCTTCCGGTGTCCAGCCCAAGGTGGACGACCTGAACTCACACGGCTTCATGCCGAAAGAGGAGATGGTGGCTTTAGTGGAAAAGTACCAACATCCTATCTTGAAAAAGTATGGTGAGATGGCGAAAGAAGTGGGCGGTCATGGTGGCATGGATTTCATCATGGATAGCCGCTTGGTTTACTGTTTGCAGAATGGTCTTCCTTTAGATATGGACGTTTACGATTTGGCAGAATGGTGTTGCCTCGCCGAGTTGGGTGAACTCTCTATGGACAACGGTTGTGCTTCCGTTGCGTTCCCCGACTTTACCCGTGGCGAATGGAATAAGGTGAAAGGATACAGACACGCTTATGCTGCTCCTGCTGAAGAGGAAGCGGTGATGGAAAAGGCGAAGGCTTTCACTTCCAGACTGAAAGAACAAGGCGCCAGAGAATGGGCGGAAGCAGAAAAATAAGAAAGAACTGATAGAATCAATTGGTTTAGGGTATCAGAAAGTGAATCCCGTTCCGTTATTGCAGCGGAACGGGATTTCTATTACTTTCCTCTATACTCTTGTGGTGACTGATTGAAGCAGGCCTTGAAGCAATGGCGGAAGTAGCGTAGGGAACTGAATCCTGCCTGATAGGCAATTTCCGTGATTTGCAGTTCGGGATGATTCTTCAATAGTTCTGCCGCGTATTTCAGACGGGCATTCATAATAAACTCGTTAGGAGACATACAGCTCAAGGCTTTCAGTTTGTTGTAGAATGCGCTGCGGCTCAAGGCCATTTCTTTGGCGAGGACACTGACATCGAATTCTGAGTCTGAGAGGTGTGCTTTGACTGTTTCCTCTAATTGTTCCAGGAACTTGGCATCAATAGGGTTGAGTGCCAGTGCCTGTATTCCAATTTCAACAGGAGACTTGCTGGTTGCCATTTCCTGGCTGAACTTCTGTTTCAGCAGTTTCCGGTTACGCAGTATATTGGCAATGTGAGCCTGCAACATTCTGTTGTTGAAAGGCTTTCCGATATATTCGTCGGCACCGCATTGCAGCCCTTCCATCTTCTTGTCGTTCGAGGTGAGGGCGGTGAGTAGTATTACGGGAGTGTGGCAGAGGTCGAAGTCGGTTTTGATTTTGGAACACATCTCGATGCCGTCCATTTCCGGCATCATGACATCGCTCAGTATGAGGTCGGGACGTTCTTCCATCGCTTTCTGCAGTCCGTCCTTTCCGTTCATGGCAATAACTACCCGGTAGAGCGGTGAGAGCAGGTCAGTGAGCAGTTGGAGCAGTTCTTCGTTATCCTCTACAATGAGTACGCAGTCCTTGTCCGTTCTTCCGGAGGGGAGCGCTTCGGGTGTTTCTTCCGTTGCACATTCTTCCGCTTCGGCAGTCTCGGTGAGCGGTGCAGGTATTGTTTCATATCCCGTTTTGTCTGCTTCTACGAAAGTGACGTAGCTATCATCTTTGAACGGATTCTCTTTGGACAATGTTACAGTGAAGATACTTCCGTAGTCTATTGCACTCTGCACTTCGATTTGACCGTGGTGTAGTTCCACAATGCCCTTCGAAAGAGCCAGACCGATGCCGCTGCCGGGTGACGAGGAACCCTCGTCCGCCTGATAGAAGCGGTCGAAGATAAATGGTAGAGCATTTTGAGGAATACCCTTGCCGGAGTCTATTACTTTAATATGAATAAAGTCTCCTCTATCAGTGATTTGCAGTTCTATCTTCCCTTTTTCGGGCGTATGCTTGAAGGCATTGGAGAGCAGATTGGTGAGGACTTTTCTCAGTTGTCGTCCATCAAACCAGCACAACAGACTTTCTACTTCTGTATGGAATATAAACTGTAGATTCTGTAAGTCCGCCTGGTCGGTGAAGTCTTGATGGATTTGCTTCAAGTAGGGAATGATGTCCATTTGGCAAACGTTCAGATGCAGTTTTCCACGCTCCATCTTCCGAAAATCCAGTAATTCGGAGATCAGTTCCTTGAACTGGAATGTGTTTCTGTAGATTTTTGTCAGGCGACTGCGCAGAAAAGGAGAGAGACTATTGCTCTGAAGCAGTGCTTCTATTTGTGTGATAATCAGTGTCAACGGTGTGCGAAACTCATGGGAGATGTTAGCAAAGAACTGCAATTTGGCTTGTATCAGTTCTTCGTTCTTTTCTTTTTCCAGTTTTTCTTGTGCCAGTGAAGCGCGGAGTCGCATCTTGGAACGTGCTTCACGGAAGATATTCCAACCTATGACGGTGATTGTGCAGAGATAAAGAATCCACATCCACCAGGTATTCCACCAGGGGCGGTGGATGAGAATGGGAAGTTCAATGGCATGCACTTCATCGAGTGGACTTTGCTGTTGTTCACGTATTACCAACTTATACTTTCCGGGGGAGAGATTAGTGAATACCACAGTGTTACCGTTGGTTCTGTTCCATTCTCTGCTGAATCCTTCCATCTTGTATTCGTAAATCTTCCTATCGGTATTACTAACGTAATTGTTGGAAGAGAAATTGATGGAGAAGTTGTTTTCTTTGTGTGCTAACTCTATCTGGCGGACAAAGGGTAGGGCACTTTTCAGAATACCGTCATCTGCTCCGACGGAGATACCCCGGTTGTTTACTGCCAAAGAAGAAAAATAAAGATTGTACTTCGGGGCGATTTTCTGCAAAGAGGAGTTCATGAACGAACTCATTCCTTCTACACCGCCTACAAACGTTTCTCCGTTACGGCAAATCAGAAGCCCGCAACCTTCATTGATAGCGGAAAGGTGTAGGCTTTCCACATCAATTATCCGCTTCTCTTTGGTTTGCGGATGATAAATAAGGAGACCGTGGTCGTTATTGATTGCCAGATATCCCTTGTCGGTGATGACCATATTGTAGCAATAGTCGGCATCAATATCCGTGCAGGCTATAAATTTCTCCCTTTCTCTGTCGAACCGGTAGATGCCGCTGCCGGAAGTACCGAAATAAAGGGTACCGTCGTGGCTTTCTACCATGCTCTGTACATAATACTTTCCCAGTCCGTTTTCACCGTATTGGTAGATATACTTCTCTTTTGGATTGTTCATGTTGATACGGATAATCTTCTTCCAGTGGGTTATCCAAAGGTAATTTTGAGAATCTATCAGAAAATTGCTTCCCTCTGTGTTTGCTTCCGGAGTCTGGGGAAGTAGTTTTTGGAAGTCTTCTTTTCCTTCTTTGAAAAACATACCTTTTCCTGTGAGCAGATAGAGCTTTCCTTCTTTGAACGCTGTTTTTATCCAAGTATCTCCAAACTCTTTGGAGTGGAAGACAACCCTTTTGCTTGGAATGTCGAAGCATAAGCCACCCTGTTTGTGAGTGCCTATGTAGAGCCGGTCGTTTGCGGCATCGTAGGTGATACATTTCAGATTGTAGAATATTCCGTTGGGTGATTTTGCGTCCATCAGGTAGTGGGTGAATCGTCCGGTTTTCCGCTCCAGACAGTTCAGCCCTCCCCCTTCGGTACAAATCCATATGTCTCCATGCTTGTCTTCCACCATGTTCCCAACAAAGGGGAAACTTAGTCCGTTCTCATTACCGATACTTTCGGTATAGTGGCTGAAGATATCCACTTCGGGGTTGAAGTAGCTGACCCCGCCATAGTAGGTACCCACCCAGATAGTACCTTGCCGGTCTTTGTGGAGGGAAAAAATGGAAGAGTGGCGTAAATTTCCGGGTTTGCTCCCTTTTTGATAATAAGAAACATGTCCCAATGTGTCTATCTTGTTCAGCCCGTTGAAGGTGCCCAGCCAGATACTTCCTTCGTTATCTTCCACAAAGCAACGCACGTCATTGTTGGAGATGCCGAATTCGTCCTGAATGGTGAATTGTTGGCTGATTCCGTTCTCTATCTTGTACATGCCGTTGCGGAAGGTAGCCACCCACATTGCGCCCCGGCTGTCGCGATACAATGAAAGTACGTTGATGTTCGGAATCACGCAGACGGGTGATGACGGGGTATGGATATTATCTGTTCTGTAAAGTCCGTTTCTGGTACCCAGCCAAAGGCTGTTGTTTACGTCTGCATAGAGTCGGATGATTCTTTTGTGGAAAGGGGCTTGATAGACAAATTTGAATGTTTCTTTTTCCCGATCCCATTGGAAAATGCTGTCATTGACAGCGGTCCATATGGTATGATTCTGTGCGAATAAAGCCTGTGTGCGTAGCGGCAACGGCAGGAAACGGTCCTTGTGTAGATCGTAGCGGATGAGGTTTCCGTCAGAAGTGAAAAATAGGCTGCCTTGTTTGTCACTTACTATATTGGATATTTCATTGCCGCCAAAATAATCTTTGTTGTCCGGAGACGGTTTATAAGTTCGCATTTGGTTTCCGTCATAGCAACTCAAGCCTTCGAGTGTACCAAACCACATTCTGTCCAGTTCGTCCTGGCAGATGGAGAGTACTGATATTTGTGACAGACCGTTTGATTTGCCTAAGTGTTTAAAATAGATATTTCCGTGGACGGCAACAGATATGAGCAGAAATAGGTATAGTAACGATTTTCTTTTCATAGCGGGGATTTTGAGATTAAGTGTGTTTGTATAATTACCAAACAAAGGTAAGGCTTTTAGCCGAAAATGGAATGTTAAAAATTAGCTTTTTAATGGAGAAGACATAAATGTATCACGAAAAAGACAAATTCTCCCCTTATGAGTTTAAGGGCATTCTATCTTTGCGGCAACCGTATGAGGTATATTGCCTTACTGTGTAGCCTTTAATATAAAGTAATGAACATGAAACTCAAATCAATTTTATTGGGCTTGTCCATGGCGACTGCACTGCCTGCTTTGGCGCAGGTGCCGGTGTATTTGGATGCAAATAAGCCTGTTGAAGAACGGGTGAAAGATGCACTAAGCCGTATGACACTCGAAGAAAAGGTGGCGATGATTCACGCCCAGTCTAAATTCAGTTCACCAGGTGTGTCTCGTTTGGGTATTCCCGAGGTATGGACAACAGACGGTCCTCATGGTATCCGTCCCGAGGTTTTGTGGGATAAATGGAATCAGGCCGGATGGACTAATGATTCTTGTATGGCTTATCCGGCGTTGACTTGTCTTTCGGCTACATGGAGTCCCGAAATGTCGTATCTTTACGGGAAGAGTATCGGTGAGGAAGCTCGCTATCGCAAGAAAGATATTCTGCTCGGTCCCGGTGTGAATATCTATCGTACCCCTTTGAACGGACGTAACTTTGAATATATGGGCGAAGATCCGTATCTATCTTCTGTAATGGTAGTTCCTTATATTAAGGGAGTACAGGAGAACGGAGTGGCGACCTGTGTAAAACACTACGCATTGAACAATCAGGAATTCAAACGACATACCACTAATGTTCATTTGAGTGACCGTGCTCTTTATGAAATATATCTGCCGGCTTTCAAAGCTGCTGTTCAAGAAGGTGGGACGTGGGCAATTATGGGTGCCTATAACCTCTATCGGGGAGAACATGCCTGTCATAACAAACGTTTGCTTAAAGACATCCTTCGTGATGAATGGGGATTCGATGGGGTAGTGGTATCTGATTGGGGAGGTGTACATAATACCGATCAGGCTATTCATAACGGTTTGGACATGGAATTTGGTTCTTGGACGAACGGGCTTTCTACCGGCACCCGCAATGCTTATGATAACTATTATCAGGCCTATCCTTATCTGAAACTGATAAAGGAAGGTAAAGTTGGAACCAAAGAACTGGACGAAAAGGTGAATAATATTCTTCGTCTTATTTTCCGTACTTCCATGAATCCCAATAGGCCGTTCGGCTCTTTAGGTTCTCCCGAACACGGGCAAGCCGCACGCCGGATTGGTGAAGAAGGCATTGTTCTTTTGCAGAATAAGAATAATGTATTGCCTGTCGACCTGAATAAGGCGAAGAAGATAGCCGTTATCGGTGAAAACGCCATTAAGATGATGACAGTAGGTGGTGGCAGTTCTTCTTTGAAGACTAAATATGAGATTTCTCCATTGGATGGTTTAAAGAAACGTATTGGTTCACAGGCTAAAATTGTGTATGCACGTGGATATGTAGGTGATCCTACCAGTGAATATAGCGGCGTCAAAACCGGTCAGAACTTGAAAGATAACCGTTCGGAAGACGAACTTCTCGCTGAGGCTCTGCAAGTGGCTAAGGATGCGGATTATGTAATCTTCTTCGGTGGACTGAACAAGAGTAATCATCAGGACTGTGAGGATACAGACCGTGCCTCTTTAGGTCTGCCATATGCACAGGACAGGGTAGTAAGTGAACTGGCAAAAGTCAATAAAAACCTGATATTTGTCAATATCTCCGGTAATGCAGTAGCTATGCCTTGGGTGGATGAAGTTCCCGCCATTGTTCAGGGCTGGTTCTTGGGCTCGGAAGCCGGCACGGCTCTTGCTTCGGTTTTAGTGGGAGACGTAAACCCTTCCGGAAAACTTCCTTTCACTTTCCCTGTAAAATTGGATGATGTGGGTGCTCATAAACTGGGTGAATATCCGGGCAATAAAGAAGAATTGGCAAAGTCGAAGCACAGGGGGGATACCATTAACGAAACTTATCACGAAGATATTTTTGTAGGTTACCGTTGGGCGGATAAAGAAAAAATCAAACCGTTGTTCCCGTTCGGACATGGATTGAGCTACACGACTTTCGCTTATAGCAAACCTTCTGCTGATAAGAGAACAATGACTGCCGACGATACGATTTCGTTTACTGTCAATGTGAAGAATACGGGAACCCGTGAAGGTCAGGAAGTCGTCCAGCTTTATATCAGCGATAAGAAATCCTCTCTGCCCCGCCCGGTGAAAGAACTGAAAGCTTTCCAAAAAGTGAGACTGTCTCCGGGCGAAGAGCAAGCGGTGACGCTGACAATTGATAAGAAAGCATTGAGCTTCTTCGATGACACAAAACACGAGTGGATAGCCGAACCGGGCAAGTTTGAGGCGGTTATCGGAAGTTCATCGAGAGATATTAAGGGGATTGTACCCTTTGAGTTGAAATAAATTAGCGTGGGAGATATCCGGATACATATCAAGGTAGCCGTGTAGCACCCCGATGCTATTGGAATTTTTCAATTCATATTCGGCATATACCAATATATATATCCGGTTTTTTCTTTGTCCTTGGCGGCGGGCAAAATGAAAATCAATATTTGTACTTCAGATAGTTGGAAGCATTCTTGCCGTTTACGGGTATGAAGGTAAATCCCCATTTGTAATCGCAATTCGCGGGAATGGTGAATCCGGATTGCACTTTGGCACCCCAGCTGTCGTATCCTCCTACTCCTTGTTGCTTCATATCTATGCATACCTCGATGAAATCACGTGCCTTTATGTCATTCACGTGGGTCATGCGGCGCAATACGTTACGCGCTTCCTTCTCATTGTGATTGCGTATCTCTTCCGCCGAATAGTTCCTCCACTGGTACGGACGGTTCGTGGTCTCTTCCGAGTCGAAATCCTCTACGGCATTGCGCAGGGCATTAAAACCTACCGTGCTGTCCGCCTTTATCATAAAGCCGCTGTCTCGACTATCGGACAACATCAGCCAGCGGGTATCGGTGCGGTGCCCATTTTCCTGCGGGCGTACGTAGTTCACATACATCGTTTCTACGGTGGTATCGTAAAGGCCGATCATCGAACCGGCATTCCTGTCGATGTAGTTTTCTCCGGGGCCGCGGCCGTAATACTTCACACGGTTCATTTTCATCGGAACGCGGAAGCGCACACCTATGCGCGGCACTTCAAGACGGTCCGGGTCTTCTTTCTTCTTTCCCGGAGTATAGGTGGCAAGATGAGTGTCTTCCGATATGTCGGTATGGGCCGCCTTATGGCTGGTGGGCGTGAAATGCAAATTCACGTTCATTATCCCGTCCTGATAAATTGTGTAGAGAACGGTATAGGTGTTTCCGGTAGGCAGGCCGTATGTCACTGTCACAAAAGCTTTGCCATCGGCCATCTTCACGTCTGTTCCTGATACGTTGAAGTCACGGCTTGCCTGCTTCCACACCTGCAGCCGTTTGGGGTTTCCGTTGCCATAGTCATTGTCGTTGGGAGCGCGCCAGAAGTTGGGCTGTATACCGAATCCGCCAGCGAAATATTCCAAGCCTTTCACCTTGTACGATTTCAGTAGTCCGGCATCCTTGTCAAACTCAAAATTCACTTTCGAAGAGCGCACTATGATAGCATTCTCTGTACTCATATCCTTCAATGTGGGGCCGGCGGCATTATATTCGCTGGTGGAGGCTGAGACAGGCAGACAGAACTGTCCGTGGGCTATTTCATGGTTTTGGGGAATCAGTCCTTCGGCTTTCTTCGTACGGACACTGAAATTGATGAGATATTCCACACCGGCAACGGCCGAGGGATATTCTGTCGGCACGGTAATCTCCTTGCTCTCTTGGGGGGCGAGCGCTATGTTCAATACTCCTTCTTTTATGTTGCTGCCGTTTGCCGTAAGTTCATAGCTCACGTTGTATTCGTCGAGGTTGGTGAAATAGAAACGGTTCATGATTCTGTACCTGCCCTTGTTTGCATCCATTTCCTCGAAAGATACGTTCTGATGGGCATACTTCACTTCCGCCATAGCCGGATGGGGTGTACGGTCCGGTCCCACGATGCCGTTGCAGCAGAAGTTTCCGTCGCTTGGCATATCCGTTCCATAGTCGCCGCCGTATGTCCAATAGCAGTTGCTGTCTTTGTCACGTTCCGCTATGCCCTGATCTACCCAGTCCCAAATGTATCCTCCCTGTAGGTTCGGATACTTATAGATTGCTTTCCATTGGTCCCAAAGGTTGCCGTTGGAGTTGCCCATGGCATGGGAGTATTCTGACGGGACAACGGGACGGTCGGATCCTGTCTTGCCAATGTATTCGAGCCAGTCTGCGCTCGGATACTGGGGTACATACATATCGGAGTTCCATTCCCACTGCGCACGTTCGTAATTCACCGGGCGGTTCATGAGTTGCTTCTCCCGTTCCTTTATCCACAGATAGGTCTGGTAAAAGTTGTATCCGTTTCCCGCTTCGTTGCCGAGCGACCAGAAAGTGATGCTCGGATAGTTCTTGTTGCGTTCGTACATATTTTCCGTACGGTAAATGTGGGGCTTGAGCCATGCGGGATTGTTGCCCAACGTGCCGCCTTTACGAAGGTCGTAATACATTCCGTGCGACTCGATGTTCGCCTCATCATATACATAGAGTCCGTATTCATCGCACAGTTCATAGAAACGGCGGTCCTGCGGATAATGGCATAGGCGTACACTGTTGATATTGTTCTGTTTCATCAAGGCGAAATCCTTGCGCATCACTTCTTCGGTAATGTAATGGCCGGTATGAGGGTCATGCTCGTGTATGTTCACGCCTTTCAACTTTATGGGCTGTCCGTTTACAAATAACACCACGTAAGGCTTTCCGTTTCCGGCCAACTGCTCTATGGGCTTTATTTCGATACGGCGGAAGCCGACGTTGAAAGGTACTACCTCCGTAACCGTTCCGTTTTCTTTCACTGTCATTACAAGCTTGTAGAGATGGGGCTTCTCCGATGTCCAGGTCTTTATGCCCGGTATTTTCTTACCGAAAGATACCGTGTTCTCCTTGCCGTCCTCCACTGTCTGTTCTTCTTCGCCTTTGGCGACAGTTTTGCCGTTTGCTTTGTCTATAAGCTCGTAACTTATGCTGAGGCGGGCTTCTTTATCGCCACGGTTTCTTAGCTCCACTGCCAAATCGAACGCTCCATCCTTGTAAGAATCATCGAGCGTAGACTTCACACGAAAATCCTTGATTGCCGCTTTGGGCTGCGAATAGACAAACACGTCCCTTTCTATGCCACTCATGCGCCAGAAGTCCTGACATTCGAGGAACGAACCTGTGCTCCATCTGAATATCTTCAGGGTAAGGATATTCTCCCCTTTCACGATATAGTCGTTGATAAGATATTCGGCAGGGTTCTTCGAATCCTCGTTATAGCCCACTTCCTTGCCGTTGATATATACGTAGCATCCCGACTTTGCTCCGGCTATGTGTAGGTAGATGTCCCTGCCGTTCCAGTCGGACGGTATGCTGATGTTCCGGCGGTACACTCCCACCGGGATGTCGGCTGGCAACTGTGGAGGTTGTGGGTTTCTCGGCTGGAACTCGTAGCCGTGGTTCGTGTAGATAGGAGTTCCGAAGCCCTGCATTTCCCAGTTTCCGGGCACTTTTATATCCTTCCATCCGGACAGGTCGGCACCGTTGTCCGTAATGTCTGCTGGCAGGTTGCGGTGTGAATCTGTATAATAGAACTTCCAGGTGCCATTCAACAACCTGTAATAGGTACTCGATTCATACTTGCCTGTCATGGCCTGCGACTTCGTGGCGAACGACATGAAAGTGGTACGGGGCTTCTCGCGGTTCACGCTCACCGTCTGCATATCCTGCCAGTATGGTAATCCGGATGAAACCTCACTTTGAGCCATGATGCTTCCACACAATACCAGGCACAATCCCAATAAATGACTTTTCATGATATTGATTGTATTAGTTAGTAGGACTGTCTCTTTGATATGAATAAGTATTATATATCAGATTTCCTGTATTTCAACAAGGCCTCAAGATAATAATAGTCTGCATATACGAGCGGCACATCAATCTCGTTGCCATGAGGGATACTGCCCACACTGTGCATCAGCGTAAAGTTACAGTTATTTCCCGGAACGGCGAGGTATGTCGGCGAAGATAATGACTTCAGTATATGTTCCGCTGCTTTATAGTACTTATTACCGTTCTTCACGTAATTCGCCAGTTCGAGAAAAGCAGATGCCGTGATTGCTGCTGCCGAAGCGTCGCGCGGCACTACTTCGAACTGGGAAGGGTCGTATTTCCAGTCAGGTGTATATCCGGGCTGTCCCGCATTGAAGTCCCAGTATGGGATACCGTCCTCCGGCATATTGGGGTGGTTCAACCAGAACTCGGCGGTCTTTAATGCCATGTCTAAGAAGAACTGTTCTTTGGTTTCCCTATATACCATTGTGAAACCGTATATCGCCCATGCCTGCCCTCTTGCCCATGCTGAATTGTCGGAAAAGCCCTGACAAGTGGCTTTGTGGAGCACTTTACCCGTGTTCTCGTCGTAATTCACCACATGGTAGTTACTATAATCTTCACGGAACTGGTTCTTGGCGGTGTTGCGGGCATGATTCGTGGCTATCATGGCATATTTGGGATCTTCCGTCACCTTGCTTGCCCAGTAGAGCAGTTCGAGATTCATCATGTTGTCTATAATCACGGGATAGAGCCATTCGTCCTTGCCGTTCCATGCCATACGCTTGTTCCACGATTCGATACAGCCGACGGTTTCGTTGTATCGGGTACAAAGTGAGTTGGCGGATTCTATCAGTATGTCCTTGTACTTTTCGTTTCCTGTCAGGCGATAAGCGTTTCCGAAACTGCAATACATCAGGAACCCCACATCGTGGTGATGCTTTGTGGTTTTCATAGGTTCAAGTGCTTCGGTCCATTTTATAGCTGCCTGTTTCCAGAAGTCTTCTTTGTTCCATTCATATAGATACCATAGGCATCCCGGATAGAAGCCTTCCGTCCAGTCGTTCAGCTTCGTGGTTTGTAACTTGCCGTCTTGGTCTACTGTACGGGGATATTCCGTAGGTTCGGGTACTGCTGCTAACTGGTTCTTCAGTTGTATCTCGGCAGTTGTGAATCCTGTTTCCACAAAGTCTTTTTCCTTCGCGGCTTCACCGCACGATGTAAATATTCCCATGAGAGGGAAAGATAAGAGGATTAATAAGTTTTTCATTACTAAAGTTTTATTAAAAATGTGTCAAAACCCAACATAAGAACACAAATAACACAAATACCCAATCAGATAAGTTTGGATCATATAAGTCTAAAAAGCAATATTTGTGTAATTCGTGTTCTAATCTTTCATTGGTTATAAACCGTAAAGTTTCAATTCGCCGATGGTTACAGCAGGGTGTGTTAAGTTAATATTAGGAGCAACATTATGAGACTCATCTGTCATAGGCTCATTTTCCTTCTGATGATTTAGCGCATCATAACTGCGTATGAAAGAAATTCTGAAGACTTTAACCTGCATCCCGTTCAAGGCATAGACAGGTAAATCTGCTCTTTCCCTAAACCATGTACTCTTTCCGGTAGGTAAATTATCATTTTCTCTTAAATATTCACCCAACAACACAAGATTACTCTTCGACTCTCCTGCATATATTTTTATATGGCTTGGTACATTATTGTTATTAGTACCGGTTATATAATTGAATGTAATATATTTGTATTGGTTATCCGGCAAATTCACATCGATGTACACTCCATATTCAGCATCATAGTGAGGATTTATGCCGCTATTCCAAATTGTTTGAAAGATAGTCGTGATGTCACCATCTGCAATTCTTGTATGATCTTGAGACCATCTTTGACTGCTTGCAAACAACATATCATTGGTAATTTTTATTTCCGGGAGTTCGTCACCCATAGGTGCGCCACCGCTACTCTTCGTGTTTACGATGATCCAAATACGGCGTACGGCTGTCTCGTCTTGCATGAAAGTGACAGGCAGCATATAGTCTTTGGTTGAACTCAATTGGCTTATGTAACTCTTGTTAAATGTCACGGACAATGTGTTGTTCTCGTATTTCAAATCTGAATAATGTGTGCTTTTCAGTACCTCACATTCCGTCTCGTATCGGATACTGTATTCTTTCATGTCAAGTTCATCGTTCTCGTTGGCTATGTCAAGAGTGACATTTCCGCTCAATCCGATGTTTTCCACTTTGAACGTCATATCCTGTTCTCCGCCGCCTATCATGTACGTATAATAATTGTACTCAGGACGGATATACTCGGTATCATACTCTTGGTTGAAACGATATGTGTAGACATCCTCGTTGGCGGTGTTGGTGATGCTGACCAATGCACTGCGGTTGTTCTCATTGTATGAGTTTTCCGATGCCATTATTATAATCTCACCGCTACCGTTCTGTTTTGCCACGGGATTGACGGTGACCCATGCACCACCTTCTAACGTCACAGTCCATGAAGTCGCATCAGAAGCATCCACCATGAAACTGTAAATCTGCCCTTCTGCTGGAACGGACACTACGTGTTCTTGTCCGCTGACACATTCGAAATCAGAAGATGTTATCTCGAACGACAATTCTCCTTGGTTCAATTTGTTATCATCGTTGCTACATCCCACCATTGCCACCATTGCAGCAAGCAATGTGAAAAGCCTTATGTTCTTATATGGATTTTTCATTTCTTTGGGTTTTTAAGTTTATTATTTCCAGCGCAAAGCACTCAGGCCGAGGCGCCAAGTGGCAAACTCATTACTTCTGTATTTGTCTATCACTCGCTTTAAGTCCCGGTCCATTTCGTAAAGTTCGTCTACCGCATAAACCGTTCCGCCCGGATTATATGTATTGTTATAGTCACTACGGTTCTTGTCTGGAGCATATTCCGTATTTACGAATTCTACATGGGTATACTTTGTCGGTTCAAGTATGAATGGTTTCCAAAAGTCAACACTTCTTTTTATAGAAGCCCCCCAGTTTACATCTTGTGCATAGAAAACATCAGCTACCTCGTATCCTTCAAGTATGGCTTTCAGATGGCATATCTTTGCAAAGAACTGCAGGTCGTATGCATGGTATGCAAAAGCGTCTCGTCCCAAGAGGTCTGTCGTAGTGCCGTTGGGAAAAAGGTTCTGTTTCACCCATTCCGGATAGTTGGTATTGAAATAGTTTAAAGCGTCCTCATCACCAAGTACTGTACCATATAGATAGAATTGAAAAAGAAGGCATGTACCCCAGTTGTTTATACGCAAGTCGTTGTCGCTTTTGAATACTTGAAGACGTTTATTTACCCAATTGTCGATAGTCTTTCTGTCTGCTTCGGAGATAACATTGCGGATGATGGAATATCCTTCCACGGCTGGAGTATAATAGTGTTCGTTGATGTTCGACCTGTGGTTTGCAACGTTACCTTTTGTCCATTCCTTGAGATTGGCCGCGGCTTTGTCCAGATACTTCTGTTCGCCGGTCATCAGGTAGGTTACGCAATGGTAGTATATCCTGTTCATCTCTCTCACGATGTAGTCCTTATCTGCTTGTGTGGCATCGTTATAATTGGCTTTCCACCATGTTGCCTGATTCAGATTCTTGTCTGATTCCGCTTTGATAGCCGTCTCGAACAGGGTTTTAAACGGGCTTTCAGGCTTGTCAAGTTCTGCCTTTGCTTTATCGTAGATTTCCTTGGACATCACCGCGTTGGGAAATACCTTGTTAACGTCGATTTGTGCCTTTATGGAAGAGGCTGTGAAGCCTCCCCATAATAAAGTCATAATAAATAATATCTTTTTCATACGTGTTCTCATTTAATTACCATCCCGGATTTTGTTCAATCTGGTTGTTAGTCTTTATTATCTCATATTGTGATATAGGATAGAGATACATCTTGTTGTCGAATTCTCTTTCCTCTATCACCACATTCGGATTATAGGTAAAGTGCTCACCCTCCTTAATTATCTCCATGCCCCTTATTTTCAGTAAGTCGTTGTGTTGTTCCGGTTCATCGAACAGTTTCCAGCGTCGGATATCGAAGAAACGGTGTTCCTCGAATGCTAGTTCCACACGGCGCTCCTTTCTTATCACTTTTCTCATTTCGTCCTTTGTCAACGAAGGATTTAACCTGTAAGGGGTAAGTCCGGCACGCTTACGGATTTCTTCGATAGAATTATAGACGCGCTTGTCCGGAGCCGGCAACATCTCGTTCAGTGCTTCGGCGTAGTTGAGCAGCACTTCAGCATAACGTATCAACGGCCATGTACGGTTTACGGAGTTTGCGGTACCACCGTCCCATACCACATCGTTCGACATAGCTTTCTTTAAGTAATAGCCCGTGCGGGTGGAAGTGGTATAGGCACCTGCCGCGTCTTTGCCGCCAGCAAAAGTTTCTATCGTAGTAGACTGCATGTTCATTTTGAAGTCCATTCCGTTATAAGCGATGTTCATGTAGAAACGAGGGTCGCGGTTTTCGTAAGGAGCGGCTGCGTGTACCGGGTTGTTCCAGTCGAAATCAGTGCCGTCTGCCATACCGAATGCGTCTACCATATTTTGTGACGGACCGGTGTAACCTCTACCGCCAAGACTAATCGGAGAGTTGTTGCGCTCGTAGCCGTTTTCAGAATTGTATTTGGTAGAAAACAGTATCTCCTTATTGTAACGATCAGTGTTCGTCTGCGACACGAATACGTTCAAATAACCTGTATTCGATTCTAAGTCGACAAGCCCGTACTTCACGCCTTCTAATCTTTTTAACTTCTCTGTGGTTTCCACTACGGCCTGGTAACGGCTCATATCGTTGTCCGGATTATTCAGAGGGCTGGCCCAATACAAAAGGACTCTTGCTTTCAAAGCGAGTGCTGCTCCTTGTGTAGGGCGTCCTTTATCTTTCATCTCGTTGAAACCTTTAATTACATCATCACCATCCACATAGTTTACCGGCAAAGCGCCGAAAGCAAGTTCGAGGTCGGCAAGTATTTGCTGTACACATCTGTTGTAGGAAGCTCGTTCCTGGCTTTTCGCCTCATCTATATCAAGCTTGTCTGTAAACAGAGGAACGCCGCCGTAACGCTTTATCAGTTCAAAATAGAAATAGGCGCGGAGGAAATATGCTTCACCCTTCATGCGGTCGCGTGTCCTGACTAAATCTTCCTGCGTACCGGTGATTGTCGGTTTTACGGGGAAGACGATATTTTCGCAGTTCTCTAACCATTTGTTTACTACGCGTATTCCGTCATAGTTCTTGTCCCACACATTTTCCACAAGATTGTACGGTCCCCACGTACCATCGTGGAAGCCTTTTATACCGCTTGTCACGTCGGAGTGTACGGCTTCGTCGCATGCCGAAGCCAACATGGCGTTACTGATACGGTTATATCCGTTGGGCAGATAATTATACGCATTGTTGAGGAATTGGAATGCTTGCGTATAGTTATTCCATACATCCTCTTCGTTCATTTTTCCATCTTTTTCCGGGTCAAGGAACGAGTCGCATCCCGAGAAGATGAAAGCGAGCAACGATAATGCTATTATATTCAGTTTTTTGAGTTTCATGCTATTAAAGTTTTAAAGATATACCAAATGATATAGTTCTTAGTAGAGGATATTGGGAATATCCCGCATTTACCGCTTCAGGGTTTCTGCCGTCGCGCAAGTTGGAGAAAGTGACCAGGTTGTTGGCGTTGACATACAGGCGGACGTTGCTCAACATGACTTTCTTCACCCATTTGCTTGGTAACGTATAGCCTATCTCGGCAGAAGAGATACGCAACATATTGATGTCCTGTTTCCAGAAGTCAGAAGTCTGGCGGCTATAATCGTTTTCTATGCTCACACGCGGATAAGCTGTCATCACGTTGGGCTGTGCCGGATTCCAGCGGTTGTTGTAAGTCCATGTAGTGAACTTGCCGGGGATGTAGAACATCGAGTAGCATGAAGAACCTTCGAGGTTGCACTGTATGTCGAAACCTTTGAAATTTCCGCCTAATGTCAAGCCGTAAATAAGTTCCGGGAAGGTGTTTCCTAAAGCCACTTTGTCCACGTCGTCAATCATGTTTCCGTCCTGCGGGTTTTGGTTCACATATTTTATGTCCCCCAACGCAGGAGTGCCGAAAGATGAAGACGGTGCATTTACCAGTTCCTCTTTGGAAGTATAAATACCGTCAGTAAGAAATCCGAACTGGGTGTTGATGGAATGGCCTTTCAGGAACTGGTGTCCGTATTCATAATTTATTTCACCGAGTTCGAGTACCTTGTTCTTTGCAAACAACATATTTCCACCCACGAAGAAACCACCGTTGGCATACTGTTTGGCATACATTATGTTCATGTCCATACCCTGGTTCTGTATCTTGCCGAAGTTGTACTTTGCCATATCTATACCTATGAGGTTGGGAACGGAGTTCGAGTAGGGAACGAGTATGTCTGTACGCTTTTCGTAGAAATAATCGGCAGTCAACGACAATCCTTTAAACAGTTCCATATCCATACCGAAATTGAACTTATACGCTTTCTCCCATGTTTCGTCAGGATTGGCAAGCGTACCTTCTATCATACCGTACGCATCACTCCAGAAACTGTAGTTTCCACCGGAAGAAAACTCCTGACGGTATGGGAAACGCCTTCCGCCCGTGCGGTCATTACCGCTTATACCGAACGAGGTGCGGAACTTCAGGTAGTCTACTGCTTCGAGGTTTTTCATCCATGCTTCGTCCGACATTATCCATGCAAGACCCAGGGCCGGGAAGAAACCGCCTCTGTCACCGTGTGTGTAATAGTTGGATGCATTATACGATGTGGTGAACTCGGCATAATAGCGTTTTTTGAAACCGTATTGGGCACGTAATGCCAGTGACTGGTATTTATAGTCCGGATTGTCGCCCGGGGAAGTCTCGATAGAGTGGTTGTACTGCAAGCGTACAGCCAAGTCGTGCTTTCCGGCAAGCGATTTCGTGTAGTCGATGCCTGCTCCCAATGTGGAGTATCTGTAGAAACCACCCATCATGTCCGCACCACGGCTGTCCTGGTTGTCATCATTGCCGAACTGGGTGTAACTTCCGTTAGGCTGTTCTTGGAACACTGCATACGAATGCGATATTTTGGTGTATTGCATATTGTAGTTCTCGAAACCGTACGACATATCGATGGATAATCCCGGAAGAAGGGGAGTTAAATCATACTTGCCGCGCAACTGCATATTGAGCAGACGTGTTTCGTCCTTACGTACACCGCTTCTGTTGAGCAGGCCTTCGGGGTTGGTGCGATATTGTGATGTACCGCCCAAGGAACCGTCCTTGTTGAACAACGGGAAAGCATTTGCGGGGAGTGTCATCAACGTATTGAAAATGTCGTTCGAGGCATTCTGTACAGTCTTGTTGTCGTAATAAGGTGTATAGTTTTTATCGAGTGCAGCGAATACGGAAAGGTTTACTTCCATACCCTTGAACGGGTTCACGTCGAGGTTGGAACGGACATTGAAGCGTTCGTAGCTGTCGCCGGCGTTTGTTTCGAAAATCCTTTCTTGTTTCATATATCCTGTGGATATGAAATACTTGGCTATCTTGTTACCGCCCGAAGCAGTCATATTGTAATGCTGGAAAGGGGTGGTACGTTTCAGATATCTGTCGGCATAGTTTTCGTCCGGATAGAGGAAAGCGTCCCGGTTCGGGTTGAGATAAGCGTCCGTATTGTAGATAGGACTACTGCCGTCGTTCACGAGACCTTCGTTATATAATGTCGTATATTGCAACGCATTCAATCGGTCGGACAAGCGGTCTGCCTGTTGTATACCGGCACGAATGTCCACATTGATGGAGTGGCGGATGTCACTACCGTGTTTGGTCTTGATAAGGATCACACCATTTGCACCTCTCATGCCGTAAAGGGCGAGTGCGGCTGCATCTTTTAGTACGGAGATACTTTCCACTTCGTTGAAGTCGATAAGATCGATGTTCGCTTCCATATTGTCGACGAATATCAGCGGGGTGGCTGTGGCATTCGTGGCTTTACCTCTGACGAAGAAGTTAAAGTTGTTTTTGCCTATGTTCTCGCCACCGTTCCTCATTGAATATAGTCCGGCAAGTGTTCCGTCCATGGCCTGCTGTATGCTTGTCACCGAGTTTTTGGAAATCTCGCCGACACCTATCGATGATATGGCCGAAGTTATGGAACGTTTGGATTGTTCACCGTATGCCACGCCCACCATTTCATTCTCATGGTGGAGGAATTTCTCCAATTTCAGCGTATGCGAATCCTTGCCCATTACTGGGGTGACAATGGGACGGTAGCCGTCTACGTCTACCACCAGTACGTCGAAAGGATCAACGAGCATATAGAAATGTCCGTCTTTTCCGGTAAGCGATTCTATCCTCTTTTCTTGTACCTTAACAACGACCCCTTCAACCGGTTTGTTGTTCTCGTCTACTACGACGCCTTCCACGGTCACCGTTTGCGACTTCTTGTTCTGTGCCTGTACAGCGGAGCCGTACAACACACCCATAAGTCCCAAAAAATATATTAAATGTCTTGTTTTCATATTATTTTTTATTCGGTTTGCTTATTCTTCATATCCCGGCCATCCCGGATTTTGTTTCAAGACTTTGCTCTTGTACACCTCGTCGTATGGAATGGGGTACAGGTGCATATGTTCTTTGAACGTCGGGTCTTGGTATTCAAATGTCTCGTACGTTTTCGAACCATCAGAATGTTTGGTGATGTTCATACCGTAAATCTTCTGTTCGTCAAAGAACTCTACACCTTTGTGCCATGAAATCACGTCGTACCAACGATGTTCTTCGAAACAGAGCTCCACAGCGCGCTCGTTCCATATCCTTTTACGCATTGTCTCCCTTGTGTCGGAAATATCTTCAGGTATGGGCACTTGGTTTACACGTTTCCTAAGATCAGTAAGGACTTTGCGTACAGACAAACCGTCAAGCGAACTTGAAGGACCACCGGCCTCATTCTGTGCTTCGGCGAAGTTGAGTAGTATCTCTGCATATCTGAAGAAGATGTAATTGAGATAAGTGGTGGAACCGCCATAACGTAAAAATCCGTCAGGCCAATACTTGATGCAGGTGTACCCCAATCTGTTTGTATGTTGAGTAGCCTTGTCCAAACCGTACTTCCCGTCTTCATCTATCCAAAACTCCGTTTCAACTCCACACCACATACGACCGTCGCGTAAGATACATTTGTCAAGGCGAGGGTCGCGATTGACGTATGGATTGTTCTTGTCATAAATGGAATTTTTATGGTCTATGGGATAACCTTTGCTGTCTTCAAACTTGTCCACCATATTCTGTGTGACAAAATCCTGGCACCAACCATTATGTCTGGTAGTCATATAAAAACGGGGAATGATGCCGCAACTGCTATGATTACCGCCTGAAACATAGAATCCGTTTGACCCGTTAATTCTGCTGCGGGGACGGTTCAATATCACCTCGTCGCATATAGGCTCAAAGAACAGTTTCTCGTATTCGGGATGTAGTTTGTATATTCCCAAATCGATGACATCCTTTGCAGCCCTTGCGGCGGCTTCCCATTTCGTCACATCATCGTTGGGATTATGTAATGGGCGTGCTGCATAAAGCAATGTTCTCGACTTTAAGGCAAGTGCGGCACCTCTTGTTGCTCTACCGTTGTCGTAATCCGCATGTTTTTCCGGCAATATGGCGGCTGCAGCATTGCACTCCTCGACTATATACTCCACACAATCATCGTACGTATTACGGGGTAAGTCGAGTTCTTCGTTCAAATTGACGTTTTGCGGTACGATAGGTACTCCACCCCAACGCTTTATTAGCTCGAAATAAAAGAATCCACGCAAGAAGTGCATTTCACCGATATAACGGTCTTTTATACCCTCTGGGAAATTCGTAACCTTATCTATGTTGTTAAGACACATGTTCGCTTTGCGGATTCCCACATAAAGATTGTCCCACATATCAGCTATTTCCGCTGCTCCCGGATCGTCTTTACTGCCACCCCATGCTCCGGTATTAAACGGCGGAGTCTGTGTACCTACACCATTGTTGCGTGATTCGTCACCAAGTTCGGAAACAGGTCCGCACCACATTCTGGCAAGATGTCCGGGCATATAGGAGTATGTATGATCAGCATACTGGCGAAACAGGTTGTAGTCGGTAAAAATCTTGGTCTCGTTCAAGTTGTCTTTCGGAGCCATATTGAGCTGGTCGGGGTTGAACAAGTCCGTACATGAGGCCATAAACAAACTTGCCCCGAATACGAATATAGTTTTCTTTAAATTCATAGTCTGATCAGAAATTAATGTTTACACCTAAATTATATACACTCTGCTGTGGATACACATCACCGCTTTCGTTTACTACTTCCGGGTCGAAATTGTCTATCTTAGACCACGTACACAGGTTGCTTGCATTCAGATATATCTTTAATGCTTCCATGTGTATCTTTTTGCATATCTTCGACGGGAAGTTGTAGGAGACGGAGATGTTCTTCAAACGAAGATAGCTGCCCGACTTCAGATGAAACGAGTTGATATTCTTATTACTGTGTTTTGCATTCTTATGAAGCGAAGGATATGATGCATTCTGATTTTCCGGTGTCCAATAGTTCTGGTGTGTCTTGGAGACCTGGCCGCCACCGGCTCCGCCTCCAAACTCAAAGCCTGCATTTCCGGTAAAGAATATAGATGCGTTGGCGGCTCCCTGGAACATAGCGGAAATTTCAAGACCTTTCCATGTGATGCCCGGAGTGACGGCATACATTATTTCCGGAATGCGGGCGTATCCGATAGGAACTTTGTCTTCCTCGGTTATCACCTTGTCGTTGTTCACATCGCGATACTTCAAGTCACCGGGAATGATTGGACCACCGAGAGTAGATTGGTCGGGCGAGTTCTTTATTTCCTCTTCATTTTGGAAAAAGCCCAGTACCTCGTATCCCCTGAACTGGCCTATGCGGTAGCCCGCTTCTTTCTGATAGTCGGGCTTGTTTATTGGGTCATCCTTGTATATCACCTTGTTGCGTGCGAAGCTATAGTTGCCCTTGACATAATAACCCACATTGCCTATCTTATTGCGGTGTGTCAGGTCTATTTCATACCCCCAGTTCTTCGTCTCTCCTACGTTGGCATACGGTGCAGCCACACCTATGATGGTAGGAACAGAGTTAAGTTGCATAAGGATATCTTTACGGTGTTCCTTGAAGAAATCTACGGAGAACGAAAGAAGGTTATCCTTGAACAAACGTCCTTCGATACCTACGTTCGATTTCAATGCTGTTTCCCAAGTAAGGTTCTCATTTCCGGCACGGGTTTCTCTTATACCACCTGCAGAAGAAGGGCTTGTTGTTCCGAAACCGAAACTCGGGATACCGCCACCGCCCGAATTGCCAATCTTATCGTATTGTCCCAGATACAAGAAACGGGCCTGTCCTTTGTCGTTACCCACAAGACCTATTGACCCCCTTAATTTAAGGTAAGGTAGGAACTTCTTCACTTTCTTCATGAATGGTTCTTCGGAAATGACGTAACCCAACGAACCGGAAGGAAATATACCGAACCGATGTCCGGGAGCGAAATTCTCCGAACCGTTGTAACCGATGCTCAATTCAGCTAAGTAGCGGTCGGCATAGCCATATTCCACACGTGCGGCATATCCCATCAATGCACTTGGGATAGCGGAGCCGGAAGTGGTCTTCTGTTGGTTATACACTAGTACCGAGTTCACATTGTGAAGTCCGAATCCCCGTCCGTATGCAAGTTTCAACTGAAGATTAGTGCGACGCATGGGGGAGATATTGGTTTCGCTACTAAATTTGAATGGAGTGTCGTCTGTTATTTGATCGTATCTTTCTGCAAGAGGATCGTAATAATATGTGTCAATAGCATCGGAATACTTCTTAGTGGAACCATATCTGTTATTGAATGAAATCGACAGGTCGAAACTCAATCCCTTAGTGATAAAGCTTAGGTCGTTTTTCAAAGTACCGATAATATCGTAATAGTTTACTTTGGAATTTTCATATCCTCCGAAAGCAAGAGATGCAATAGGGTTTGCGCTACCGGACACTGCACCCATGGATCCGTCGGGGTTGGCTATGGGATGACGCCAAGGTTCTTTCGCTATAATTCCTGCAAAGAATCCTCCCTTGCCACTGCTTGCGCCACTTGCGCCGGCGATACCGTTCATTTCTTCCGTACGGCCTGAAATATTAGCGGTAAGTGTCTGATATTTGTTAATAGTCAGGTCTATATTGGAACGAAAGTTGAAACGCTTAAAGTAGATGCTCGGATCGTATTCCTCCTGAAGATCTTGATATTTAAAGATACCATCTTGGTGGAGATAACCTACAGAGATGAAATATTTCACAATCTTGGTACCACCTGTCACATTGATATTATATTGTTGCTGGAGAGAACCACTCTTGTTGATAACCTCGTCATACCAATTGACGTTAGGATAGCGATACGGATCCTGTCCGAGACGGAAACCTTCGAGCGCTTCGTCCGATAGCAAAGTCGGTTCTTCGGCAGCAGGGTTGAACCCGTCATTTTCGTATGCTTTCTTGCGTAGTAGCAGGTGTTCGTAAGAACCGAGAAATTCGGGAACAGCAGTAGGAACCTGCAAACCCCAGTTGGCCGTAAGCGAGATTTTCGGTTTTCCCATATTACCTCTTTTCGTAGTGATGAGTATAACGCCGTTTGCACCACGAATACCATATACGGCTGTAGAAGAAGCATCTTTCAATACAGAAAGGCTTTCGATTTCGTTGGGATCTATCTGGGAGAAGGATTCCTGCTCTATACCGTCAATGATGATAAGAGGCTTGGAATCGTTCCAAGTGCCGACACCACGGATATAAATTTCGGCAGCATCTTCACCTGGACGCCCACCTGGCTGTTGGGTGATGACACCGGGCAACTTACCTGTCAAGGCATTTGTCACATTGGCAGCAGGAGTCTCGAGGATCTCGCTGCTCTTCATCATCGTAATGGAACCGGTGACAGTCTGTTTCTTCTGCGCGCCGTATGCCACCACCACGACTTCGTCGAGCGAATTGACTTCCTCTTCCAATACAATTTTGAACTCATTTGTATTGCCTACAATAAACTCATTTGTCTGATAGCCGACAAACGATACAACCAAAATTGATTTTCTGGATGGGACATTCAATGAGAACTTTCCATCGATATCAGTAATCACACCTATGGTTGTTCCTTTTACAAAGACATTTACTCCGATTAATGTTTCACCCTTGGTATCGGAAACAACTCCGGAAACCTGCAGATTCTGTTCTATCGAGTGCTCTGCAGCCGTAACATCGGCACCAGAGAACAACATCCAAATAAAACAGAAAGCACCGAAACATTTTAAGAACCATGTTTTTTGCTTCATAGTTTTCTTTTTTAGAATTAAAATTAAACCTTTATAAAATATTCACTAAAATTTCTTTTCAACAATGCAAAGGAAACATATAGCTGACAGATTATGGTGATATTATCCAAATCTGTTGATGTATATATTATCCAACGGACAATTTTTACACCTTAAGAATATGATTCATACAGTTGTACAGATGTTATTTATATCCAAGAACTACCGATACCGGTTTCCCACGTTCCGGTTCTGCGGGCATTTTCACCGCTACTTCGTTCCATCCATCTTGTAATTTGCGTACTTCATTACCGGTTACGGGAAGAGTAGTCTTGATTCTTAAAGTGTCGTTATCCTTATTCATCATGGCATCTGCAATGGAGATACGTATTTTATCATTACCTAACTGTTGCACCAACAAAGCCGCCTTGATATCTATATTGAATTTACCTATTGAAGATGTAACTTCTTTTTCACTTGTATTATATGAGACTATACCTATTTTCCTGCCATTTGCACTTTCTACCGCTTGTACATTTACCGTATTACTTAATATCTTGGGAAGACTTTCCGGAATAGTATTGCCGCAATTAACCAGATAAGCGTATTTGCCGTTGAATACTTTTTGTCCATGATTTATCTCCATTATGAATACCGGAACTTCTGTCTCTGGTTCGGTATTATTCTTGCATAGCTTATTCCAATCCGTCATTTTAATTTCCCTTGCGGCACTTACACGGCCGGAGGTCTGTTCGGGATATACATAATAAGAGAAATAGCCATGTTTCACCCATTCATTTTCAGTCCCTTTGTAAGGATTCCAAGATTTTACGGTTTTTCTTTCTTCGCTCCAGCCTGTCGGGGGCTTCATACTGAAAGTCTGGTCTATGGTAGTGGTAATGTCACCTTCAAGCTCCGGCTGAAGATTGGTTATCCCTGCGCCTAAAGCAATAAACAGGTCATCGAACATGAAATATGCCTTATTTGCCTTTACTCCATAAATCGTATTGTTCACATCACCAATTCCGAGAGTATCGGGATTTTGTTTGTTATTGGCATTTATTTTCCTATAAATGAATCCTGCGGCAAAATCACTTTCGTCATCGGTTGCTCCGGCTGCAAAGTCGTAAAGGCTTGTATATCCTCTCCAATTCATAATAGGTTTCAATGGTACAGGAGTCTGTCTGGTAGTGACACCCGGCCACGCAGTCATCTTCATTGCTCCTAAAATATTCCGGTATTCATCACCGCTGTTTTGGAAAAGTGTGACACCGTCGGCACTGTAGAAATTGAAACCGGCAGCACCGGGATATGCACTTTCCAGACCATCTACCCTATATGATGCCATATTCACAAACAGATAATAGTCCTTGGTTTTCTTTATAACATCATCATTGTTATAAAAATAACGTACTCCATGATAGTTCCCTGCCGGATATCCGGCCATCTGTATGTCAAATTCAGAAGATTCGGAAACGAACTGTTCCAACTCTTTAATCTGTTTTTCAGTCAATACCTCTCTCCAGTCTTTCAATAGTATGGAAGCTAAAGATACTGAAGGTATGTTTCCTTTACGGTTCTTGGCACGTGTCATATTTCCACGGTCCAAAAGAGGAGGGATAATTCCTTTACAATGATAAAATGCCGAACCGCGTATATAATTCATAACCACATCAACAGCTTCCGGTGACAGTGTCTCAACCCAAGGGGTTTTTCTCAAAGCTTTTAATATGCCAAATGCTCCTTTCATTCCATCAATCGGATATCCCCAGACAAGACACTGCATACCATGTCCCCAACCGGCACCGTCGGCAGTCATGCCCTCAGTCCAAAAAGCTTCATCAAACGTAGTTTGCGAAACGACTGAAAATGATTTTAACGTAACTTCCGCAAGAACGTCTATCATCGGAATAGACTTCATAGCTAAGGCTGCCTCAAGAAGCGGACGATAGTCGAGTGCATTACCGCCAACCCACCATACGTGCTTGCGGAACCTTTCTACAGAAACCACATTATTGTCTGTAGAGTCGTTTCTTGATGGCTGTGTCCACGACTGGAAACCTACATCGATTAACTTGTTCCTTGCATCGGATACTAATTTGTTATTGTAAGTACCATTCTCTATACTGTCCATTAAGGGTAAAAGAGAAAAATAAACAGTCAACGCATTCCGTGGAATAGCGAAACAAGAGGCATGGAAACGTCCCGGAGTCTTGTCGTTTCTATCTGTTTCCAATTGTCCATAAAACAATATACTTTTTAAAAGCAGTTGTAAGGAGTCAGAAGCCAGGTTAATGTTTTTCCCACGATATTGGCAAGTGAGTTTATTCAATCTGCTAAAAGCTTCATCAGTGACATTATTAATAAATGTGCAATGACTCATCTTCGAGCTGGAAGTATATCCACCCTCTATTATTTCATTCTCCTTACTGCGCAAATCAGTAAAACGTCCGGTCTCGTCAAGCAATTGCCATACGGAATCGTTGTATGCTTCATCCACATCATATTGTAAAGACGACAATTCGTCACGTAATCGTTCTATGGCCTGTTGCTTGGTTTCACCTCTACTATAAGAGGTTATCATGAAAGCAGACAACAAAATAAGAATAGTGCGCATAATCTATTATTCTTCGTCTTTTACGTTTAATGTAATGTCATCGATATAACAGCAGTAAGTATTGTCTTCTGCCAATGTTGTGTCGGAACCATATGTTGGCAAAATAGCGATACCGCATATTCCGTCGTTCAACTTTGTATATGCCGCACTGCCATACAACTGTTTAGTGAAATCAAATTTGAACGTAACCCATTCTCCTTCCTGATTGAATGGTTGGGCTCCCCTGTTAAGTAACACACCGTCATCCTCCCGGAAATCACAAACGGCATTAAACTTCGAAAGTAATTTCACACACACGTTCTGTTCAGTAGCAGCGGGAGTGTTATTCCATGTTGTTTTACCCAACACATTGGAAGGTTGGAACAATTTGAACTGTACATTCTTGATGTCTGTTGGTGCATATGTTTCAGGGAAACGAATCTTGATACCAAAATTACGAACTTCCATAGATGTGTATTTCAATACACGTTCCGAATTGTTGGCTTCATCCTTTACCGGGTTGGCAACCACTTCATGTGAATAAACCCAACGCGGCTTGAAATTCAGGTCTATTTCCTGGCCTCTCTTCGCTGCACCGATATTATTGCCGAAACGGAATATGCACGGAGTCATGTTTTCCGACTCGAAGTTTGCCACCATATATCCCTTGTCTTGAGTATTCCCGTTTCCTTTATCAAAATTAAAGATATTCTCGGTTTTGGAGCACGATGCTAATGTGAGCATACACAGGAAAACTCCGGAGGACCTTTTCAAAGTCCTTTTCAAACCAACTACAACATTTTTTTTCATCTTACATTACCATTTAAAATTAACAATAAAAATTTTGCTGCAAAACTATCGAAATGAGGCTTTAAGAATATGATACAATCATTTCAATCATATACATTTATTGTCCGGCAAACTATTTTAACGTGGGGGCAATATGAATGGTACTTCTGTTGCCACCTTGTCGGCAAAGCGTTGCCACTTTACTGGCAAGATTCTGTCAGCGAGGTGACAACGGCTGTATCATTACATGAAACTGAGGACGAATCCGACTATTATTCAAGTATAAAAGTCTCACCCGGAATCATCTGTTTTATCTCTATCTTTTGGGTGAACGGATTAAAAAGGCGTAATTCACCTTTATTTTCTGAATATATCTCAATTCTTGCTATCTTACCATCCGAATAATCAGCGTTGACCAGGAAACCGCCCATTGCACGCATTTTCTTAAATGAAGCATTCTTCCAGCTTTCAGGCAGAGCTGGGAATACTCTTATAACTCCTGTGTGACTTTGTAGAAGCATTTCCTGAATGGCTGCGGCGCAAGCAAAATTACCTTCAAGGGTAAAAGGACGATATTTAAAAGAAGAATAGCCTTTTCCTGTCTGGTCTCCATTCAGATGAAAACTGTTGGGAGCGCAGAATGCCTTTATGAAAATATGTAGGGCTTTTGAAGCTGCATCACCGTCAAATACACGCGCCTTCATATTGGCCAACCAAGCATAAGTGTATCCACACCATGCCGATGTGCCTTGCTCCTCTACATTATATATAGAACGTCTAATAAGTTTCTCCACGTCTTTTCCTTGTGAGATATCTAAAAGTCCTAACGGATGAAAGGCTAATAAATGGGACAAATGCCTATGCGACTCTTTGAAGGGAAAATCGGGGGCAATCAAAAGTCCTGTCTCGTTTACAGCAAAATCCGGCCATTCTTCAAGCATTTTTTTCCAATGTTCTGCGTCTTCATTCAGACCCAATACATTTGCCATTTCTATTGCCGCTCCATACACAAAACGAATCGCAGCCAAATCATAGTTCGTTGTCTGCCGGAACCATGCATCCAGCCGATTGTCATTAATCTCCGGCGAAGAAGACAAAGGGAGTTTGCGAAGGCCATACTCATCTTTTATAGATATATTATCAAAAAACAAGGCTGCATTCTTTATCCACGGATAAGCCCGTTCCTTTAAAAACATACTGTCGGCAGTATATTTCCATTGAAGATAAAAATGATGGGCTAACCATCCGTTGGCTGTAGGTTGATGAGAATAAGGACTCCATCCGCCTATGGCTTTGCCTTCCAAAGTTGCAATGCCAGGTATATTCAAGCCGGTAACGCCAAAGAACTTTTTTGTAAACCTTTCACCGTTGTCCTTTATTTTCCATAACCAATCCGTAAATACGGAACTCGCTTCAATGTGATTCGCTGCATATCCGGGCCAATAACTCAGTTGTGTATTCAAGTCATTATGAAAATCTCCACGCCATGGCGGAGTCTGACCATTGTCGGCTGTCCATACAGCCTGCAAACAGATAGGCGGCGCACCTTTTTGTGAGGCGGAACCGAATTTATACATTTCCAGATACCACTGGCGTTCAAGTGTCTTATCGTCCGGCAGGGTTATTTCGCACTCCGACCAGTAGTTCTTCCACCATTCCTGATGTTCAGCCAAAGCCTTTTCGTAAGATTTTGAATTTTGCTTTAAGAATTTATCAGCCTTGCAAGATTCGCTATACCAAGTCCCGTGAGTTGTAAGTGCGTAACGCCCCTCGACTATGCTATCTGATATATTTATCCAGTTTAAGGCTACGGAATATGAAATATCGCCATATACTTTCTGATTATAAACAATGCTGTTACCAGTCCTTAAGACCTTGCCTGTTTGATAACCAAGGCGTGTAAGAAGACTTTGACCATTATTGTCTTTTATATGCTCTACTTCTTTTTTATCTTCTTGAAAGCGTGGAGGTACAAATTTGAATTGTAGTTCCCGAGGCAGATTGATAAATCTGAAATACCCTATCTTGTCAACCGCATTTGTAAAGAATTGGGCTTCAACCCCATTTCCCCAGATTATGGTACATACGGCGGTATGCAAATCCAATGCGACACGTTCTACTTCACCAAAACAAGAAACAGGTATTTCCAAAGCACCTGCTGGTAATTTTGTAGGAGCCACATCTTCTCTAGTACGTGCATCTATGAGTTTGTCTACACGTGATATGTCTTTCTTGCCAATAACTTCATCGCATATAAATCCGTATGAATATTGTGAAGACTCAAACTCCTCGACTGGACGTAAATCCCACAAATCGGCTTTATCTAGAGACAAGCGTAATACGTCTCCCTTTTGCCATATCAAGGTACCCATAATGCCATTACCTAATGGAATACCTTCATCCCAGACTTTGGGTAATGTTTTAAAACTCAGTCCATGGCTCTTTTTTACATCACTTAAATGAAATGATTCTGAAGCATTCAATGAATTAGCAACACAAAGTGTCAATGCCGTAACAAGGCATATGTGCCATTTGATTCTCATAAATAATAAATATAAAGTTGGTACACGTTAATAAACAACGCAAAATTAACCGACTTATACATTTTGGATTTGCGTCTATTGTATTTTGTTTATGATAAAATAGTACGAAAAACTTTTATTACATATGTATGATATTACAAATTCTCATTTTTTTTCCTATACGCTTGAGGAGTGACTCCGTAAAAGTCCTTAAAGCATTTGCTGAAATAACGAGGTGAAGTAAAGCCCAGCCTGTAAGCAATTTCAGAAATGTTAAGTGTAGGAGATTCCTTAAGCATTTTCAACCCTTCTTTAAGTTTTATGTGTAAGGTGAATTCGTTTGGCGTGATACCCGTTGCTTCTTTTATTCGTATATAAAGTTTGCTTCTACCCATATTTACTTCAGAAGCCAATACATTCATATCAAACTCCGGATTATCAAAGTTCTTCTTTATGATTTCAGTTACCTGTTCTACGAATTGTAAGTCTGTAACATTGGCAACAACCGACACTCCCTTGTCTTCAATCTGAATATTTCTAAGGTTTTCAAATATTAAACGGCGGTTTTTAACCAGACTGTTACAACGGGACATCAGCATCTTTACATTAAATGGCTTGGTGACATAATCGTCTGCGCCGAACATATATCCCTCTACAGTATGCTCTTCGGATGTCTGTGCGGTGAGTAGGACCACAGGTATATGTGATAACTCGAGACTGTTTTTTATTTTATAACACATCTCTTTGCCTGTCATAATGGGCATCATTACATCACTAAGAATGATGGCAGGATACAGTTTTTGTGCCATATCAAACCCTTCGGCACCATTGCGGGCACTGAAAACCTTATATACGGGCATGAATATTTCTTCGAGCATCGTAAGAATGTCATCGTCATCTTCTACTATGAGCATTACCGGTTTTACTGGGATATCATCCGAAATCTCATTTTCCGGAACCGTAGTAGAGACTTCATCATCAAGTTCAACGGAAATATCATTTGAAACGGCATCCGTTAAGAGTCGTTTCTCTTTCAAATTCAGTTCTTCAGTGGTAAAATGTGAGTTACCCGCCGGCAATAGCACTCTGAATGTACTGCCTTTGTCTACCTCGCTATTCACCTCTATGCGTCCTTTGTGTAACTCGACAATGCCTTTTGTCAATGCAAGACCTATGCCGGTACCTCTCAACGGTTCTTTCGGAGCATTGTCCGCCTGATAAAAACGGTTAAAGATTTTATCTACTGATTCGGAAGCAATGCCACAGCCGTTATCTTTTACTTCTATTTCCAGCATTTCGTGCGATGAAGCCACTTTTATGCTTATATTACCATTGACAGGTGTATATTTAAAGGCATTCGAGAGTAAATTGAATATTACTTTTTGTAACTGTATCCCGTCAAACCATGCCTCAATATTTTGGCTTGTATGATAAAAGTTATATTCTATACCACGTTTGTCGGCATATTCCTTGAATGAATCAAATATATCACGGACAAATGATACCAAGTCGTACTTTTCTACTTTCAACTGCAGATAGCCTTGTTCTTGTTTACGGAAATCAAGCAGTTCGGTTATCAGGTTACGCATATTAAGGCTGTTCTTGTATATACGTTGCAGTTTGCGCTGTACTGATAGCGACAATCCTTCATTTTGAATCAAGGTCTCGAGCTGCCCCATAATTAAGGTGAGAGGGGTGCGAAACTCGTGGGATATGTTTGTGAAGAAACGTAGTTTCAACTTGTTCACTTCTTCTATACGCTGTTTTTCGCGTTTTTCGTTCTCTAATGACAAGGCTAACTTTTGACGCGTCAAACTTATACGCCAATAACTATAAAATATAGCGATGATTATCACAAAATATATGATATATGCATAGATGTTTGCATACCACGGATGAGAGACGTTTATGAAAAGGGAGATCTCATCTTTTCCCGCTCCGCCAAGTTTGTTGCCTACCTTGCGGATTATAAGCTTATATTTTCCGGGCGGGATATTTGTATAGTTTATATTTGTGCTTTCTGTAGTACCCCATCCTTTATCAAAACCTTCAAGCATATAGTAATATGCAGTCGTGTGGGCTAAACCGATATAATTGGAATTGGCAAAGGTAAAAGATATGTTGTTCTGGTTGTGTTTAAGGTTAATCTCGTCGGTATACGCTAATGTCTTGCTCAATATGCCGCTATTGTCCGAAGGAGATATCAGACTATTATTGATATACAGGGTCTCTAAGTGGAAAAAGTCGTCTCCTATTGAATTCAGTACAGTCTTATATTTTTTATAATCCAAAGACATCATGCCACCTACTCCTCCCATATACACTACATCATTGGGCGACACATATATGCCGCATACGTCTATAACGGTAGAAATCATTCCTTTATCAGCTTGGAAATCTACAGTCTTCACCAACCTCTCATCCTGCATAAAAATGGAAAATCCCTTATCGTTTGTAATAAAGACATCTCCTTTCTCTGTTTCAGCGATGTTGTAACAGAAATTACTCAACAACCCGTTTTCTTCATGAAGATATTGCTTCAATGTCTTTGAGTCCATGTCATAAGAGAAAAAGCCTGCCCCCAAGGTGGATATATATAGATTATTCCCTTTCTTGGCAGGTAACACTTTGGTTATTCTGATATGCTTGGGTAATCTGTTTTCCAGTCCGTACAGCCTGATAAATTCCGAGGTACGGATATTGTAAAGATATATATTCTCCTTGGAAGTCAGCCAAATGTTATCATTTTGATCTATTTCCATAGAGATTATATCGGCATGATAATCCACTATCGAAAAAACGTTTGTCTTCACATCTAAAGTCCAGAAACCATTGGTGGCAGTGATGTATAAAATGCCGTCATGATATTTACAGCAATGTATCCTGTCGCTGGGAGATTTCTCTTTTGTGCTATGTTCCAGATAATTATAGAAAGTCTTTGTCTTCCTGTCATACTTGCTTAAGCCGCCGGTATATGTTCCTATATATACACAATCTCTCTCATTGTCGTATGCCATGGATTTGACATTGTTATGAAGAATGGAATTTGGCATTGATGCGTCAAAATAGGTAAACGAGCCATTTTGTTTGTTATATACATTTATACCTCCCCCGTCAGTAGCAATCCATAAGTTATGTTCTCGGTCTTCAAAGACTTGTCCGACAATAGGAAAACTCAGGTTCCTGCCATCTTTACTATTGTTGTTACGATAATAAGAAAAAAGATCGAACTCAGTATTGAAATAGTTGACTCCTCCATAGTAACTTCCCACCCAAATGGTATTCTGAATGTCTTTATAAAGAGAAAAGACGGAGTTGTGTTCAAGCGTACCGGCTATGTTTTCCGCACGATAAACTTTATACTCATCCTTTTCGGGATCATACATCTGAAGTCCATCGAATGTGCCGAACCAGATTCGTTTTCGGTTATCTTCCACAAACTCGCGAATTTGCGGACTAACCACTCTTGAGGGAGAGATGGTTTCTTCAATTATCTTATTATCGGCCTTTATGCGATACAGGCCATTCATACGCGATGCCACCCAGAATTCGCCTGACGAACTTTGAAAAATCTTGTAGATTTCGATATCGGGCAATATACATTCCACTTTTTCGTCTTTTACCCTAAAAAGTCCGTTCTTCGTTCCTATATAAAAAATTCCCGATTTGTACTCCATGCAAGTTATATAAGGAATGTCGTATCTTTTTTGAAACGAAATCGGACAGTCGGGAACATACGACATCAATGAATCTTTTACAAAATAATATAATTTCCCTTCATAGAAATTCATTGTTCTCACGCCATTTGAAGAGATTTCCGTAAACTTGTCTTTCAATAAGTTGTATTCAAGTAGTGTATTATTGTTTATTATAAAGACTCTTTCTTTTCCATCACCAAGGATTTGCGAAACATTCCCGCGTAAGTTTTTTGTCTCCACTTTCCCTTCAACCAAAGATTGGTACTTGGTTATTCGCGAAATCTTATTACCGTTATAAATATTTAATCCCTCAGTTGTTCCGAACCACATTCTGCCAAGTGGATCCTGATATATAGAAACTACCGAAAGAGAGGAAAGACCGTCTTTCATTCCTATCTTCTTAAAATACTGGGCGTATGAAGATGCAAACGTGAAAAAACACGATAGTATTAAAAATGAAATTCTATAACTTAACATAAATGATAAAATTAACAAAGGTCTATTCTTTTACGTACGAATATGAGTACATATATAAATCGAATCTATAAAGAACGTAATGTTCTATGAGACAAAAATACGAAAAAAATAATATTCCTGAATACCGGACAAGAATATTTGTAGTCTTTTACGGATGAACCCCAGCCCGAATTCTTCCGGACGTATCTCTTTCAGGGGAAGAGGAGTTGGAATAAATGTTTCACGAGCTCAAAGTCTCAAAATATAATAGCCTATGTGGATCTATTCTAAAAGTATAAAAACGGATATTCACAGCTTTCACCCTTAGATGGATAATTAGGAATCAGTGACTTATGGGTGAAACGGGACATCTAATATAAAGTATTCGTTCTTCACTCCATTCACCTTGCTTTTTTCAAATATGCTATGAGCTAAAATAAATATGCTATAAGCAAAAACGAATATGCTTATAGCAAAATGAAATATGCTCATAGCAAATATTCCGTTAAGTATTAACATTTGAACTATCAGGTATTAATACTCTATCCCTAGGGTGTTAATATCTGAGTTGTTGGGCATATATGCCCAAGGCGCAGGAGCTATATATCCAAGACGTTGGAACTATATGCCCAACACATTGGGGCTATATGGGCAATAAACGTTGTAAGGCAAATTTTGAGATGTGAAGGGAGTGAAGAACGAATACTTTATATTTGATGTCCCGTTTCACCCATAAGTGGCTGATTCATAGTTGTTCATCTAAAGGTGAAACTGGTGAACCCTTTGAACATATATTATAGTTATAGGTTAATCTTAGAGGTTTTGTACTGAGTTTATTATTATGCTTTCTAAATTATATGGATTTTCTATCTCCTTTTCTAATGCTAATCGTCAGCAAGGTGCCGATGCGGTAGGTAGTTTGATTAATTGCGTAATAGATACAACCAAAAATAGTTGGCAATTTAGGAAAATGAGTCGGGCTAACTATATACATCTTGAGAATGTATTATACCTGCTGAGCCGATTGGAAGCAGAAACTAATGAAGAAAAAGATGATAAAACGGAAAATGATATTATGATTAAAGCCGAATGTAACGGGAAGTAAAATATCTGTGACCTGCCCGATAGAAAAGGAGTTCAATCTTTTGTGCTCCTTCTTTTTATTGTCGTAACTTTGTCTGCGGATAATCAGATAAAAACGAACTGTTATGAAAAACGCAATCTTTTGGATTCTATACCTTTTATTTTACCTCTTCAGGCACAGCAGAAACTCCCTTTTCGCAGAAGCGGGGAAGTGCCACGCAACTTGTTGTAGATGGCAAACCGTTTCTAGTTATTGGTGGAGAATTGGGTAACTCTTCGCCTTCCTCTGTTGAGGATATCGAACGTATTTTTCCGAAATTGCAACGTATGGGCTTGAATACGGTTCTGGTTCCCGCATATTGGGACTTCTACTTGATAGTGCCTTTTTTACTTCTTTGTCAGATGATAAGGTGATTTTTTGTATTTGATGTCACAGCAAATGAAAAAAATCACTTTCTTTGCATTATGATGCAAAAATGGCAAGAAGAACTGAAAAAGGGAAACGAAAAAGCTTTTAGTATCATTTTTAATGAATATTATAGCCTTTTGTGTGCTGTTTCTTATCAATATGTGCAAGATGTACAGATAAGTGAGGCAGTAGCAGAAGATGTATTCTTTACACTTTGGGAAAAGCGTAATGAAGTTTTGCCCGTATCTTCATTGAGGGCTTATCTGATGAAGGCTGTTCGTAATCATAGTATAGATTATCTGCGTACGCAGAAAAATGAGTTGTTTCTGGATTTGGAATCTGTTGCTTCCCGTTGTTTTGTGCGCGAGGAGGATATTTTCGAACGATATGTTATGGAAGAATTGGAGGTGATGATAAGTGAAAAAATAGCCTTGCTTCCTGAAGAATGCCAAAAAGTTTTCTATCTGAGCCGATACGAGAGTAAAAGTTATGCTGAAATATCAGAAGAGCTGGGTGTATCTATAAATACTGTTAAGTATCACATAAAGAATGCCTTATCGACTCTCCGTAAAGAACTGGAACCTTATCTTCTGCTCATTCTGAGCATCTACTTTTCACTTTTCTCAAAATAAATTAAAAAAAAGTTCCTTTTTGACTACCCTTTAATGAGTCTTTTATCGTCATTAGATAAAAAGATACTATTTATGCCTATTGATAATCTTGAAGAAATGATTGTTCGTCAATTAAGTAACAATCTGACAGAAAAGGAAGCGGATGAGCTTTTGAACTGGTATAATTCCTCTGAGGACAACAAGAAGTTATACAATGATTATTGTGTATTACTTAAGGCTCAATCGATTGCGTTGGACAAACGGTTGTTTGAGAAAGATAATATGCGTTCCTGGAAACGGCTGAGAAGGCGGATACAGCAAAGAAGGGTTAGCGGCTTTTGGCTGCCTGTCTTGAGATATGCCTCGGTGGCTGTTGTTGCTCTGCTGGTCGGGATGGGTATTCATATGTTTTTGAGTGATGCGGATACTGCCACAGGCGGTATGCAGGTCACAGTGCCTGCAGGCTCTAAATCTAAAATAGTGTTGCCCGACGGAACATCTGTATGGCTGAACTCTGGTTCAAAGTTGACTTATACCGGAGATTTCGGGAAAATCAATCGTGTTATTTATCTGGACGGAGAAGGCTTTTTCGACGTTACGAAGAATAAGGAAATACCTTTTGAAGTATATGCGGGAGAGGCTCGCATACGAGTATTGGGTACACAGTTCAATATGAAAGCCTATTCGATGGATGAAAGAAAACGAATCACTTTACTGGAGGGAAGCCTGAGTGTGGCTGTGAATGATACCAAAAGTGGGGGGAAGGTTATCGTTCCTAATGAGCAGGCGGTCATCGTGAAGGGAAGTTCCGATATTCATGTTCGTCAGGTAAAGGCTGCGAATTACGTTTCGTGGACGGAAACCAGAAAGGAGGTTCTGGCTGCCGTTGAACCCAAGGCGGATAAACTGTTGCCCCAGATGCAGATTCCTAACCAGACTTTCCGCAACACTTTGTTTTTCGATGAAGAACCATTGTCGCAGATTGTGAAAGATTTGAGCCGGGCGTACAATGTCACTATTCAAATTGCTGATAAAGAGATTGCGGCGGATATCTACTACGGAGATTTCCGTAATGAAGAAAGTGTATACGAGATTCTGGATGTAATCACATCTTCCGGAGATATCTATTACGAGATAAGAGATAATAAAATAATAATCAATAAGAATATCAATTAAATAATAGCCTATGGATAAATGAAGAGAGAGCCGATGTTAAAAAGATGAACCGATAATGCGCCAACACTACCGGTTCGGATTCAGAATGTAAATTGGATATTAATACATTAAGAAGATTACAAAAATATGGAATATAAAGTAAATAGTTTATTAAGAAAGAGCTTTTTTTGCCTAAATAACATTTATTTCCCATGCAGGTGTCTCCATGGAGTGTTACTGTTGTTCTTCCTGCTATTTTCGGTGGGGACGACTACTATTTCCGCACAGTCAAATTCGGGAAATGCCGATACGCAAACCCTGAGTGTCAAAGAAGCCTTGGAACAGGTCAAAGTTCGTATGGGATATTCAATCTGGTTCAACGTGCAGGATGTGGACTTGACCAAAAGAGTCGTTGTCAAGTTTCAGAACCGGACGGTTACCGAACTTTTGAATGTGATATTGAAAGGGCAACCGCTGACGTATGAGATTAACGGTAAGATGATACAGATTCGCCGTCAGGCTACCGGAGCTCAAAAAGATGACAAATATCATTTGGTCACGGGTAAGGTGACGGATGCGAATGACGGACAACCTTTAATAGGATGTAATGTACGCGTGAAAGACAAGAACATTGCTACTATTACGGATATTGATGGAAACTATTCAATAAAGATTGGAGAGAATGATGTACTTATTTTCTCATATATCGGATATGGGACAAAACAGAAGATGCCCGGTTCCAGTTCCAAAATGAACGTCAGTCTTTCCAATAACAGTATTTCGTTGGATGATGTGGTGGTGACAGGCTATCAGGTGATGAAAAAATATAATGTGACAGGAGCTGTAAATACTATCAATAGTAAGGATATCGAGTTACGAAGTAGTAATTCTTTGCAGGGAATATTGGAAGGTGCTGTTCCGGGCTTGACAGTATATAATAATGAGTATCGGATACGTGGTGGTGCATCTCTTAATTCGGGCAATAAACCGCTTTTTATCGTAGATGATTTTGAAGTGGAAGAGCTTCCCGAAAATATGGATATGGTAGAAAGTATCACAGTACTGAAAGATGCGGCGGCAGCAGCCATTTGGGGGTCCCGTGCAGCCAACGGAGTAGTAGTGATTACAACTAAAAAGGGGAAAGCTAATGATTTCCGCATTTCATATTCGGGCAATGTAAAGGTAAGCGCACAACCCGATTTCGATGATTTGCATCGGGTAAACTCTGAACAATTAATAGATTTTGACCGCACGGCATTCTTAGGAGGTTATTATTTCCCCGGTTATTTTGGTTATAGTAAAAGTGGATATTCTCTATCTCAGGAAATCATTAATGACTATACGCTGGATGATATGAACGATTTGACGGCACAGCAACTTGCTGCGATGGACAGCCGTCTGGGCAAATTGGCAACCAATTATAATCGTAAACAGATTGAAGATAATCTCTTGCGCAGTGCTTTGCAACAACATCATATGCTCTCTATCTCCGGTGGTACCGATAAGGTTAATTACTTCTTGTCAGGTAGTTTTATTGGTGGGCATTCATCTTATATCGGTGATAGTAATCAGTCTATTAATATCAACTCAAGGACATCTTATAAGATATTGCCTTTTCTGACTCTGCGCTCGGATATAATCGCTAATTTTGTGAAGAATGATAACGGGTATTCTTCTTTGTCAAGTGATATTTATAATTTGTATCCTTTCCAGATGTTGCTGGATGAAAATAATAACCGTATTGCTGATTACAGTAGCTTTAACCACGAATATTCTAAAACGATGGTTTCCCAGTATGGTTATTACGATCAGGGAAAGAATTTGTTGGATGAGGTTGATATGGCGAATGATAAAACAAACGGAGTGAATTATAAAGTACGTGTCGGAGCTGATTTCAAGATCATTAGCGGATTAAGCGTTTCAGCCGATTATCAATATGAGAAATCGTTGAGTACACACAAGAACATTATCTCAAAGAAAAGTTATGATGGCCGTACATTGATTAACTCGATGGCAGTTCCGAATAGTACAAACACACTGACTTATAACATTCCTAACAGTGATATACTTGATCACCAGCAAGCAACGACAGATGCTTGGATCCTGAAATTCGGAGCTACTTTGAACCGTAGTTTCGGAGCGGATAAACAGCACTATGTAAATGCTGTTGCAGGTTTTGAAATGCGTAGCAGGCATTATTATATGGAGAAATACCGTAAACTTGGGTATGATGACCAGATTCTGTCATGGCAACCTATTGACGCTGTTTCATTGCAGGATGGTGTGACATGGTGGAACGGGGATAAAAATAGATATTACTCTACCAGTTACGATGGCTTCAGTGATGTGCTGAATAAAGAAATCTCATATTTCTTGTCAGCAGTATATACATATGATAACCGCTATACATTGAGTGGTAGCATGCGTATTGATAAGTCGAATTTATTTGGTGTGAGTGATAAATATCGCCGTAACCCTATATGGGCATTGGGAGCCAACTGGAATGTGAAAAATGAGAAGTTCTTTGATGTCGATTTTATTTCTGCTTTGATGTTGCGTGCTTCTTGGGGGTTGACTGGTAATTTTGACCGTTCAGGTGGTACAACTCCGGTGATGGTAGGTAGAAGAACATACATACCGGCTGTCGGGGATTATGTAGTACGTTTGAGCACGCCACCCAATCCCAAACTTCGTTGGGAGCGAAATCGTTCAACAAATGTATCGTTGGATTTGGGCTTGTTTGACCGGATCAATGCAACATTTACTTACTATAATAATTCTTGTTATGATTTGTTGGGAAGTACATTGCTTGACCCGACCACGGGTTATGCCAGCGCAAGAATTAATGCTGCTGATATGACAAACAAAGGATTTGAACTCCAGTTGGGAGTTGATGTTCTCAAACTGCGTAATTTCAATTGGAATGTCAACTGGATTTTTGCTCATAACTCCAACAAGATTACCAATAATAACATTAATGAAAGCAGTCCTCACTTGAATCGTGTCACTGGTTTGACGGAATTTGTAGAGGGATACGCGCGTGAAGCTATTTGGAGTTATCGCTGGGCCGGACTGGATAGTAATGGGGAGCCGATGGTTTATGACAAGGATGGTAATAAGACATATGATATTGCTACATTAGATGCGGATGACCTGGAATACAGTGGTACTTATCAACCTAAATATAACGGAAGTTTCTCTACTTCATTTCAGTACAAGAACCTGCAAGCCAGCTTCTTATTTACCTATAATTTCGGTCATGTTTTCCGTGCCGAATATCCGAGTATGGATGCTTATGCTACTTCTCCTTCTCTTACCGATAAAATTGCAGATCGCTGGAGAGAACCGGGAGATGAGAACAAGACTGATATTGCTTGCCTGCCAACCATGGAAGCCAATTGGGCAAATACACAATATCGTTCTTATGCAGTGATGTATTCTTCCAATAGTATTCGTAATGGAAACATGATTCGTTTGCGTGAGATATTGTTGAATTATGAATTTCCGCAGAATTGGCTGAAACGTACGCCGCTTCGTCGTTTATCATTGACAGCACAATTTAATAATATCTGGTTGTGGGCCAAGAATAAGGAAGGGTATGATCCGGAAGCGGTAAATCCCAAGACAGGAGCGATGTCGTTCAGTCAGCCATTCTCGTTCACGGCAGGTATTAAAGTTGATTTCTAACAAAATATATCAATAGAAATATGAAGAAAATAGAATTGATGATAGTTGTTGTGGCTATGGTATTATTGGCTGCATGTGATGATTTTATCGATACTGTTCCTAAAGGTAAGGTAATTCCTACGACAATGGATGATTTTAAAAGCATGATTATTGATGTGACAGCTTCCAGTGTTGCCTATCCAATGGCAAATGTCTGTTCGGATGATGTTTTCAACTCAAACTTGAATGGGAATTCGTCTGCCGGAAAAGCTTATTACTGGATGGAAGATTTCTATAAGGAAAATGAAAAGGATCCGTCATGGAATACACCTTATGAGCAGATGTATAAGATGAACGTAGTCGTTCAATATGTGATGGACTCCACAGAAGGAACGCCGGAAGAAAAGGCGGCTATATTGGCAGAGGCGAAATGCTGGCGTGCTTATTATAATTGGTATTTACAGAGTTTGTATGCTCCTGCATATCAGGCTGGTACTGCATCAACGGATTTGAGTGTACCTTTAGCCCAGGTTCCGGATTTGGAGGCAAAATATAGTCGATCTACGGTTGAACAGGTAACAAATGCGATATGGGATGACCTGAAAAATGCCGAAACATTCCTGCCCGAAGATGCTGCTAACGGATATCGTCCGAATAAAGCGGCGGTGTATGCTTTGAAAGCTCGCATTTACTTTTATATGTGTGAGTATGATAAGGCGGCAGAACAAGCGAAACTTGCTTTGGGCAAAAACAGTGCATTGAACGATATGCGTACCTGGAGCTTCATGAGTGAAGAGATGCCTTTTGTCGGAATAATCAATAAACCTCTTAATTATCGCGAATCACCTGAAAAAATATGGTTTCAGGAAACAGGTTTCAATAGTATGCTTACCAGTTATTGTATTAGCGATGATCTGCAAGCTATGTATGGAGCAGCGGATTTGCGTTTTAAGTTCTGGTTTACGAACCGTGACCGTAGAGGGGACATCTGGGAAGACGGTCGCTACCGTTATCTTCAAGAGTTGGATTATAGTTTTACTGTTCCTGAAATGATGTTGATTGAAGCGGAGGCGTTAGCTCGTAAGAATGATACGAAAGCATTAGATATTTTAAATAATCTGCGTATCATGCGTTTCAAGACAGAGGACTATACACCGCTTACAAAAGCTGACGGACCGGACTTGCTTTCTATCGTTTTGGCCGAACGACGTCGGGAACTGGCTTTGAGCGGCCTGCGCTGGTTGGATATGAAACGTTTGGCTAAGGAAGGGCTCTATACTAAAACTTTGATTCGTACACTCAATGAAGTGGATTATAAATTGGAGCCTGATTCAAAGCTTTATGTATTTCCTATTCCGCCGCAGGTGCTCTCATTAAATTCGAATATAATTCCTAATGACCGTAAACAATGAAAAGATTTATAATTATTGCATTTTTGAATTTATTTGTCTGGGCTTTGTATGCCCAGACATCTCCGGTGAAGCTTTCCGGAGAGATTGAAGGTTTGAACGGAGCGGAAGTAGTTCTGTTGAATGCTGACAGGAACGAGGTGGTGCGTGTAAAGGGAAAAGGCAATAAGTTCTCGATGCGGGCAGATGTCGTGAAGGGGGACGGACGTGTGTATTATCTCTATGTTCCTTCGCTGGGGAAGCTGGGACCTGCCATGAATATACCTTATTTTTATTTCTTTATCGATAATGATGCCTTGGAAGTAAAAGCGGAGATTAAAGATAAGAATCTAAAGAGAGTTTCGGTGAAGAATTCGGCAGCTATGGATGAATATGATGCTTTGTACCAGAGTAATCCTTATCAAGATAAGGTATCGGAGGTCGGTGCACTTTACAATGAAGCTTTCAATGCATATAATACAGTATCGAAAACCGAAGAGAATCTGGCTAAATTGAAAAATCTTTCAGATTCTTTGCAGACGTTGTATGGAAAGTTGTCTCAGTCGTTCTTGGATATGATACCGTCCAATAAAAAGAGCGATGCGCTGTTTTTGATAGTGTATTCTTCTGTTCCGATGGAGACGGAGGCTGCCATCGAGAATGTGTTGCAGAAATTTGATGTGGATTTTATACAACGCAATTATTATGCAAAGGAGCTGCAGGAAAGATTGCGTTTGATGAAAGGAAGTGAAGTCGGCTCTGTCGCACCGGATTTTGAACTGAAAGATGCTCAGGGGAATCTTGTGAAACTGTCTTCATTGAGAGGCCAATATGTGCTGATTGATTTCTGGGCATCTTGGTGCGGACCTTGCCGGAAGGAGATTCCGAATGTGAAGAAGATCTGTTCTGAGTATAAAAATAAGGGGTTGCAGGTGCTGGGTGTGTCTATCGACAAGGATGAGAGCAAATGGCGGAAAGCTATTGAGGAAGAACAACTGGAATATTTGCAGTTGTGGGACCCGTCTATGACGACAGGCAAACTTTATAATTATAATGGAATTCCTTTTATTATTCTGATCGGACCTGACGGGAAAATTCTTGCGAGACAATTACGTGGTGAAGAATTGCGTCGGAAAGTAAGTGAATATATGGATAGCAAGCCATTCGAAATCTCAGTGAGGCTTTCTAAACCGTATAAAGGCAAAGTTTTTCTAACTTGTGTGAAAGACCGATTTACCAAATTGGATTCTTTACAAGTGGACGGGACTTCGTTTTCTTTCAAGGGAAACATTTCTCATGCGGATCAATATCGGTTAATGGCGCGCCCGTATGGTTTTGATGCTTATGTCTGTGTAGAACCCGGCGGTCATTATCAGGTGGATATTAATGAAGGCCGTAATTTTGTTGTTACGACACCAGACGGTAAGGAACAGTTGTTGATGAATGAGCTTCTAGCCGTGACAAGTCCAATAGAGAAACAGACTGAGACTCTTGCAAACCGTTATAGTAAACTCAAAGAGCAGAAAAAGGACGATGAGGCGGATAAGCTGCAGAAGCAAATGAGTCTTAACTGGGGAAGGAGTCAGGAAGCAAAACTTTCATTTATCAAGAAATATCCGAAGAGCTTTGTTGCCATGCTTACGGCAGGTGAACTATTGACGAATGATTATACTACTCTGAAGGAAGTCTATGAACTTGTAGATACAGTCAAGTACGCTTATTCATATTCCTGGCGGTCTTTTAAGAAGAAATATCAGGAAGCGGCGGATAAATGGATTCAAAATAAGAAAGCTCCCGATTTTATCACGAAAGATATGGATGGTAACACGGTGAAACTTAGTGACTTTAAAGGGAAATACCTGTTGCTTGATTTCTGGGCTTCCTGGTGTCGTCCTTGCCGGGCAAAGATGAAAGAGCTGAAAGAGGTATATCCTGAATTACAAAAGAAAGGGATTATCGTGTGTAGCATCAGTCTGGACGAGAAACGGGAACAATGGGAAAAGGCTACCCGTGAAGACGGGATTGTTTGGGCGAATACTTGTGACTTGAAGCCGTTCCGTACGAATGAGATTGCCGCAGCTTATAAGGTTACGAGTGTGCCGACTTTATTTGTTATCGATCCGCAAGGGGTTATTATAAGCCAGAATCCAAGTTTGGAAGAAATATTGCAGTTGGAACTCAAATAGGCACTTCGTGCTTTTGAGTTTTATTAAATGATAGTTCGCTGTATTGTACTATACGTAATGATGATAATTATAGTACAATACAGCGAATATAATTATAATTGATTATCTTCTCTCTTATTTAATATCAGAACGCTTTCCGGTCCCATATTAAACAACAAATCGATAATACTCAAATTGGGAAGGAAGCCCAGTTTGGACTCGAAGACCTGATAATAAGGCTGCGGTACAAACTCCGTATCCGCTGTCCGGAAATCCTTTTTAGGATGGATAATCTCCCGGAAATCGGCTTCTTCGGAAGTGAACTCCATCTTATACTCGGAAGTACGTTCCATATTAGGATGAATATCTGTCAGTTCGCAGACTAATCGACAAAGTTCCTCGTTGAAATCGGCCAAAAACTCATATTTCTTCTCGTAGAAAGGGCGGAAATCATCTTTGTAGTATTCAAAGAAAGGAGTACTGTTGTAAGCGGATTCAATAGCGTTCCAATGTAGGTGTCTCCAGTTTCCGTGGTCGGAGATACGGATGTCCTTCATCGGACATTTCAGCGTATCGGGCTTTACGGTCGGAATGGAAAGGGCTAATTCTCCGCCGGGACCGGCAATCGTACAACGGTTGCGGTAGGTCTGCTTGATATAGTGATCATGTTGCTCTACAAATATCTTGTCGTAAGCCAGTAATTTGGTGTAGTACTCGACGGGAGCGAGGTAAGCCGAAGATAAATAAGCTGTTTTCATATCTTTCATTTTATACGTTTGGGAGTTTTTATTTCACCGTCCGGAAGAAACGGTTCCATCGGTATCCGTCAAATAAGCCTGTCTCTTTCTCTTTGGAGAACCAGATGAGAGAGGCTTTTCCGATGATATGGTCTTGCGGTACAAATCCGAAAAGGCGCGAGTCGGACAGGTTGATAGTATTGTTTGCCCCCATCCAATAGTAATCTTTGGTGAAATAACAGTGTTGTGTGGGTTTTCCGTCCACATATAGGGTATCGTTTTTAATTTCCGCCTGTCTGCCCTCATGCATTACGAGAGTATTCCTCAACAAGGTAATGTTCCAGGGATATACCCGGATATATTTTCCCTTGCCGGGGACAATCAGAGGTTTCCGTTCAATGTCTTGTTTCGGGGATAAAGGTTGTAGCCAGTTTTGCCCGTACATGGCTTGTTCCAACAGGTAGTATTCATATCGGCTGAAACTACGTACGTGGGTACTGTCATTGCTTCCCATTAATCCGTTGTCGGTAATGGAGAGCGTGTGCATAAGTGAGGTAATCAGGCTCTCTTTGGAGACGGGATAAGCATAAAGTCTCTTTTTGTCCGGGTTGAACTTCGTTTCGGGGGAAACGGCAGAGAATAAAGAATCTACGAATAAGGTATCACCCGGAACGCCGATACAACGGCTGATATAGATTTTCCGCCGGTCGATAACCGGTTGCCGGATATCGGCAGGATTGTTGAAAAGAAGGATGTCCTGTCGCCGTACGGGACGTTCACCCCAACGGTGGTAGGAGAATACCGACATCAGAGGAAGCCGCAGCCCGTAGCTCCATTTGTTGACCAAAATGCGTTCGCCTTGGAAAATGGAGTTCTCCATGCCGGTGGACGGGATAAGGCAGGACGTAAAAGCAAATCCCCGGAGCAGAAGCACAACGACTGCTACTCCGGCAAATGCTAGTATCCATTTGAATTTACGAATGTTCATCAATTCTTATCACCTTATCACTCTGTTATGCCAGTACGCACTTATCAGTCTACCCACTTGAACAGGCGGTTCCAACGAATCTTACCGTCAAACCATCCGCGGTCTTTGTCAAGCGATAGCCATACAACAATAGGCTTGCCTACTACGTGGTCTTCGGGAACGAAACCCCAGTAACGGGAGTCGGCAGAGTTGTGGCGGTTGTCACCCATCATCCAGTAATAATCCATCTTAAAGGTATATTGGTCGGTCTTTTCACCGTTGATGTAGATGCCGTCCGGCTTGATTTCCAGTTTGTTGCCTTCGTAAGCTACGATGCAACGTTCGTAGATAGGAAGATTATCCTCTGTCAGTGTGATGGTGGCTCCTTTGGCAGGAATCCAGATAGGACCGTAGTTGTTGCGGTTCCACTTCGTATAGAGATTCAGCGGATACATCTGTCCTGCGTAGTCTTCCGGTTCCATTACGATTTTGCTGATAAGTTTTTTATTGCCGGAGAGGGTTTCGTACATTTTTTTGGTCAGAGGAAGATGATAGACAGGGTTCAGTTTGCCTTGTGCGTTCCGGCTGTCGAGTCCCATTTCCAACAGTCCCATTTCCCAACCGGAGTCTTCTATCAGCATTTGGTCGGCTTTGCTGATGCCCAGTTCGCGGAACATATCGTCTGTGATATACGGTCCCGTTGTCTGTACGAAATAATTAAATTGCAGGTTTTCGGGGTTCTTGATGGCTTTGCCGTCAATCATCACTTGGCCGTCTACGATCTGAAGCGTATCACCGGGAAGGCCTACACAACGTTTTACGTAGTTCTCACGACGGTCTACCGGACGCCAGAGGACTTCTCCGTAGCTGCGCGGATTATTCAAAATCTGTTGCCGTCCGGCGGCATAATACAAATCATATATGGCACGTTGCTGTGCGCGGGTCAAGCTGTCCATCTCAACCTGTTTCGGGTAGATGCGTTGTCCTTCGCCGTAAGCCAGTGTATAGAAGTCAGTTGTCTGCTGATAATTCACTGCTACCGTATCGCCTGCCGGGAAGTTGAACACAACAATGTCATTCAGTTTTACCTTGCCGAATCCCGGTACCCGCTTGTATTTCCATTGCGGCCACTCGATATACGATTTGGTGTTGACGAGCGGTAGTGTATGTTGTGCCAGCGGCATGGAAAGCGGAGTGTTCGGTACACGTGGCCCGTAGCTCATCTTGCTCACATACAGGAAGTCGCCTACCAGCAATGACTTCTCCAAAGAAGAAGAGGGAATCTGGTAGTTCTGGAAGATATAGATATTGACGAAGTAGACGGCAACCAATGCGAAAACGATAGCGTCTACCCAGCTCATGATATTGCGTACCGCCGGATTCTTCGACCTTTTCCAAAAAGACCAGGGTATTTTCTTGGTAATATAAATATCGAAAATAAAAGGAACAACAATTAATCCCCACCAACTCCGTACCCAAAGCAGGAAGGCGAGATAAAGTAGGATAGCAATGGCGCATTTGATCCATTGTGCGCGTGTGGCTTGTCTCATAATGTTATATTTGTTTAGAA
>NZ_CABUHK010000007.1 GCF_902491285.1 uncultured Bacteroides sp.
TTGCCGCCGATCCATAATTGCGGGTCCATTCTCCCAAACGCTGTCCGAGATAGTAACCGTCCCAGAAACCACGGTTGAAAACGGTCTTCAAGCGTTCGTCCCAAACTGCAATCTTTTCATCGGTGAACGTATCTTCCAGATAGGCCTTGATAGCTTCCTTATAACATTCTACTACCGTACGCACATACTCAGGACCACGGGCACGACCTTCAATCTTGAATACACGCACGCCCGCGTCCATCATCTTATTCATAAAGTGGATGGTTTTCAAGTCTTTCGGTGACATGATATATTCGTTATCAATATCCAGTTCCACATCCGTTTCCTTATCACGGACAGTATAAGAACGACGGCACACCTGCATACAAGCACCCCGGTTGGCGGAATGGTTCATCTCATGCAGGGAAAGATAACATTTGCCCGAAACAGCCATGCAAAGCGCACCATGGCAGAACATCTCAATGCGAATCTGTTCACCACTCGGACCGCAGATATGCTCTTCCTGTATCTGGCGGTAAATCTCCGCTACCTGTTCCAGGTTCAACTCGCGGGCTAACACCACTACATCGGCAAATTGCGCATAGAATTTCAATGCTTCCGCATTGGAGATATTCAACTGGGTGGAAAGATGCACTTCCTGCCCTATCTGACGGGCATAGTTCATCACCGCCACATCAGCCGCAATCACAGCCGAAATTCCCGCTTCCTTAGCCGCGTCGACAATGGTATGCATCAAAGGAATATCTTTATCATAGATAATGGTGTTAACCGTCAGATAACTTTTCATCCCATGTTCATCGCACGTACGAGCTATCTCCCGCAAATCATCAATCGTGAATGTATTGGCCGAACGGGCACGCATGTTCAGGTTCTCTATACCGAAATAGATAGAATCGGCACCTGCCTGAATGGCCGCAGCAAGAGATTCGCGCGAACCTACAGGAGCCATAATTTCAAAATCTTTCAAACTAAGACTCATAGAATATATACTTATTTGTATCAGTTAAGCAAATGAATGCGTACAAAGGTAGGCTTTTTTCCGTATTTTTGCAGCGAAAACAAGAAGTTACTTCAATCATCAACAGTAAATAGCAAAATCATATATGAAGATTAACGATATAGACTTGGGTGAACACCCTATCCTGCTCGCTCCCATGGAAGACGTGACCGACCCGGCCTTCCGCCTGATGTGCAAAAAGTTTGGGGCGGACATGGTATATACTGAATTTGTATCGAGTGACGCACTGATACGTGCGGTCAGCAAGACGGCACAAAAGTTAAGTATCAGTGATGAAGAACGCCCTGTTGCCATCCAGATATATGGAAAGGATACTGCGACGATGGTAGAAGCAGCCAAAATCGTGGAACAGGCACAACCCGATATTTTAGATATTAACTTCGGGTGTCCGGTGAAAAGAGTCGCCGGAAAGGGTGCAGGAGCAGGAATGTTGCAGAATATCCCCCAAATGCTGGAAATTACCCGTGCCGTAGTAGATGCGGTAAAAATTCCCGTAACGGTTAAAACCCGTTTGGGATGGGATGCCAACAATAAAATCATAGTAGAACTGGCGGAACAGTTGCAAGACTGCGGTATCGCCGCACTAACCATACACGGTCGTACCCGCGCACAAATGTACACTGGAGAAGCGGACTGGACACTGATAGGAGAAGTGAAGAACAATCCGCGGATGCATATTCCGATTATAGGTAACGGAGACGTGACCACGCCTCAACGCTGCAAGGAGTGTTTCGACCGTTATGGAGTGGATGCTGTCATGATAGGCCGTGCCAGTTTCGGACGTCCATGGATATTTAAAGAAGTGAAGCATTATCTGGAGACAGGCGAAGAACTGCCGCCGCTGAGTTTTGAATGGTGTATGGATGTGCTCCGCCAGGAAGTGATTGACAGTGTAAACCTGCTTGATGAACGCAGGGGGATCCTGCACGTACGCCGTCACCTGGCTGCAAGTCCTCTATTCAAGGGAATTCCCAATTTCCGCAACACACGTATTGCCATGCTTCGGGCAGAAACCAAAGAGGAGCTGTTTCAAATATTTAATGAAATACTCACCAACAGAGAAAGTAATCCGGAAAACTAATTCATTATATCCATAGCATTGTATCCGTGAAAGTAATATTTACGGATCAATGCTGTTTTATTTGAACATCGGCTGTGCAAACCACTTCTTGAACATCCAGGTCACCATTACATACAGCAGAAATGCGGAGAAGAAACCGACAATGGCGTCAATGACATAATGTGCCTGAATATAGACGGTAGCTCCACAAAGCAACATATAGAACGGTATAAGACAAGCAAACAGTTTCTTGCTGCCACGCCACGCCATAATCATCAGGATTGTAGAAATGCCGACATGCGAACTGGGGAATGCCGCCGTAGGCCGTTCGCCTACCTGCTGAGAACCTTCTACCAGATTATAAAAGAATCCGTGTTGATATCCCGGTCCGGGCAATAACTCCTGATGATGATTGAAATAATCGCCGATGGCAGGGAAAATCCCTTTGGATACATTATCAAAACCAATAGCCGGAAAATAGAATTGAGGACCTGCAACAGGAACAAATATATAAATCAGATAATATATAAAGAAGGAAGTGACAAGCACAAAAGACATCTTTTCGAACCACTCAAACTTATAAATAAAATAGAATAGAGCCACAATCAGCATCATCGGATAATAAAAGAAATATCCCATATTGAATGCCTCGCTGACTATAAGATGTGGAAATGTATGACAGAACCAGATAGCAGGCTGACCATTGAAAATAAACTGTTCGGCAGTTGCAAATACATGATCTAAATTCGGAAAGAAACGATTGAACTCGAAAGTATCCGGATACCAGTAAGACAACAAACTCATCTGAATGACGATACGCACAAACGCCGAAAATTTACAGGGAGCAAGGCGGTAGAGATACATCAGCAGAAAAGTCATTGCGGCAATCATAGCCCTATCGAGCAACATATGCCATGGATGATCCATCCGCTGAAACAGGAATAGAATCAATATGGAAGTCAGCAGATTATAAATCAATGTAATCTTTTCCACAGCAAACAACCCTTTCCGGGTTTCTACTCGCTTAAATAAGTCTAAAGCCATCCTTCATTTTTATACCAGGCAATGGTTTCACGAACGCCCCTCTCCAAATCATATTCAGGTTCATATCCCAATTCGTTGATTGTCGGAGTTATATCACATTGCCAGTTCCGTTGTTTCATTATCTTATACTTATCAGAATTCAACGTACTGCACTTTTTGGAACGCGCAGCAACGAATTCAGCGAGCAAAGATATAACTTTTAGCACAATTAATGGACATTTCATGTGAAGAACAAATGGGTTCCCCAATTCTTTTTGTATCAGCTTCGAAAATGTACTACTTTTATAGACCTTTCCATCTGTCAGAAAATACGCTTTTCTTGTTACTTTTTTCTCCATACCCAGAAAAATTGCCTGCACAATATCTTTCACATAGATGAAAGTCAAGTCCTGACGTCTAAAACCGACCGAGAAATCAATATGTTTCTGAATAGACTTCGCCATCAGAAAATAATCAGACTCGCGGGGACCGTACACCCCGGTAGGACGATAAATGACATAGGGAAATCCCGGAATACTCTGAATATACAGTTCGGCTTTCAGTTTGCTGAAACCATAGGCCGTGTCAGGTGCCGGAGTATCATCCGTTTCTATCGGAGTATAATCTTTCTCGCGCACAGGCCCGAATACACTCAACGTACTTATATATATGAACTGTTTCGGAACCATATTCAACTCTCTCAACGTATCAATAAAATACTTTGTCTGAAGATAGTTCACATAGTCGAAAGTCTTTTTGTCGGAACATTTTGTCACGCCGGCGCAATGAATGATATAATCAAACTTGTTATACGTACCTTTGTGCCCGGAGAGTTGGGCACGAAGTTCGTTGGGATGTGCAAAATCCAGTTCCAAGAAATGAATTTTCCGGTTTTTAAGATACTGTCTGCTGCTGGTGGAGCGAATGCCCGCCCACACGCCAAACTTCCGTTTCAACGCTTCCTCCACGATGAAACTCCCGATAAAACCGCTTGCGCCCGTTATTAAAATACTCTCCATTATGATTTTCTAGGTCCTGCGTAAATAATTGATTAAAATACTCTCACCAAACATTCTTTTTATAATGCCACAAAGATACAATAAATATAAAATAAAAAGCATTTTGCATTTCTCAATTATTATTTGTTTATTTGCAACTCGATTTATTTACTATTCAACATTTTTAAATCACGTGGAAGATAAGGCCGATTTTGATTTTCTTTTTAGAAAGTACTATCCTCAACTTTATTATTACGCATTTCATCTGATTAATAATATGGAGGCTAGCAAAGATATCGTAAGTGATGCCTTTGAATTTATCTGGACCAATTACGCCAAAATAGATAAAGCCACAGCAAAATCCTATCTATACATATATGTCCGCAATAAAAGCATTGATTTCCTACGGCATCAAAATACACACGAACAGTATATACAAATCTATTCCGAACTAACTAAAAGTTATGTGGAAACAGAATATCAAGAACAAGATGAAAGAATGATGCATATCAGTAAAGCCATGGAAAAACTTACACCACACACAAGACATATTTTAGAAGAATGCTACATCCAACGTAAAAAATACCAGGAAGTGGCAGAGGAATTGAATATCAGTGTTAGCGCAGTAAGAAAACACATAGTGAAAGCTCTGCAAGTAATACGTGAGGAATGTGCAAAAAAATCATAAAGCAGGTGTCTTTATACAGGTGATTAAACGTAATATAATAAGATTGATATAGTATCCGAAAGCGATGAATGAACATACTGACAATATAAATAATACAGAAGAATCTGTAAAGAAGGCACTTGACATCATGGAGAGTCCGGCAGAAATAAGCGACAAGCAATTGCAAGAACTGCTTGAAGATGAAGAATGTCTACAAGCTTGCCGTGATATAATGGACAGCAGCCTTTTCCTGCAACAAAAAGGCGGAACGGAACTGCCGGATATAGAAGCGGAATTAGAACGGTTCAAAAAGAAGAAAGCCGTATCGCGCATGCGTTCTATCCACTGGAAGACCGGAATCGGTATTGCCGCCATGGTTGCCATTCTCTTTGGAAGCTATTATTTCATAAACATCCTGACAACGCCTTCCATCGAACCTATTACAGTATTCACCGCCGATACGGCTCCCCAACATATTATTCTTCAGAAAGACAATGGAGAAAAAATTATGTTGAGCGAACCGGTGATAGCAGACAATCAGATTCCGCCTAAAACGGCAACTACAAAATCTGAAAAGAAAGAATTAGATTACAGGCAAGTTATTTCGAAAACAACGCAGACGCATGTGCTTACCATCCCTCGAGGTGAAAGTTTCAAGGTCGTACTGTGTGACGGAACAGAAGTATGGCTCAACGCCAATAGCAATTTTGTCTACCCCACAGCCTTTGTAGGTAAAGAACGTGTCGTCACTTTAGAAGGAGAGGCCTACTTTAAAGTAACCAAAGATCCCAACCGCCCCTTTGTTGTAAAAACCCCAACTGTGCAAACCAGGGTTCTTGGCACAGAGTTCAATATCCGCAGTTATTCTCCCGAAGATACTCACATAGTACTTATCAATGGAAAAGTGGAAGTCAGCAATACCCAAGGAGGCTCTTATACCAGACTTTATCCGGGAGAAGACGCCCACCTGCAATCTGACGGCAATTTTGTACTCACCGAAGTGGATCTAGACTCTTATGTCTATTGGAAAGACGGGTATTTCTACTTTGATGACATCGCATTAAAAGACATTATGCAAAGTCTGGGACGCTGGTATAATGTAAATATCGAATTTAGGAGTAAAGAAGCGATGAACTATAAGATGCATTTCGTTTCCGACCGTTCCAAAAACTTGGAACACACTATTTCATTACTTAACAGAATGAAAAAAGTAACAGTAACCTTGCAGGGCAATACGCTCACCGTAGACTAACTTTTCATTGCATAAGTATAACAAATTCATACAAGAAACAACAAATTATCACTTTTATTAAAAAATAATTCGCAAAAGGGGTGTCCATTTTTTCGTTTCATACGCACTATTATTACAAACATATTAAAATTAGTGTTATTAGAATGAAACGTATGAGAAAAAATTGGAATCTATTTATTGTGTGTTTTCTATGCGTATTATGCTTTTTACCTCACCAAGTAAACGCTCAAGCAAAATCACAAAAGAAAATCACGATTGAGTTTAGCAACGAACGGTTACCGTCCGTACTAAAACGCTTGGAAAAGATCTCAGGATACAAGATCCTTTTTACGTACGATGACGTCAAAAAGTATACAGTTTCCGGATCCGCCAAAGACAAAAATATTGAGCAGGCTCTTGATATTATCTTAGCAAACAAGCCATTAGAATATCATATCGAAGACCAATTTATCACTATCACTCCCAAAGGTCCTTCCAAACAAGCCAAAGTATTCAATGTAAAAGGAGTTGTAATTTCCGGTGACGACAATCAGCCCCTTATCGGTGCAACCGTTCTCGTCAAGGGAAGTAAATCTGGTGTATTGACGGACATAGACGGAAAATTCTCAATAGAAAACGTATCGAATAAATCCGTACTGCAATTTTCCTATATAGGAATGAAGCCGCAAGACCTTGCTCCCACCCCTACAATGAATGTTACATTGATGCCTGATGTACAAACACTCTCCGAAGTTGTGGTAACAGGTATGCAGAAAATGGACAAGCGCCTGTTTACGGGAGCAACCAACCAATTAACAGCAGACAACGTAAAGCTCGACGGTCTGCCCGACATCAGCCGGGGACTTGAAGGACGTGCAGCAGGTGTATCCGTACAAAATGTATCAGGAACTTTCGGAACCGCTCCAAAAATCCGTGTACGTGGAGCCACCTCTATTTACGGCAGTTCCAAACCTTTGTGGGTAGTCGATGGCGTTATCATGGAAGACGCTATTGACGTTGGTCCGGACGACTTATCTTCAGGAGATGCAGAAACATTGATCAGTTCAGCTATCGCCGGATTAAACTCCGATGACATCGAGAGCTTTCAAATCCTAAAAGACGGTTCGGCAACCTCCATCTATGGTGCACGTGCCATGGCGGGAGTTATTGTAGTTACTACCAAAAAAGGGAAAGCGGGAGTTAGCAAGATTAGTTATACCGGTGAGTTTACAATGAGAATGGTACCTAGCTATAAAGAATTCAATATCATGAACTCACAAGAACAAATGGGTATCTATAAAGAAATGGAGCAGAAAGGCTGGCTGAACAATAGTGATACATACCGGGCAAAAGACAGTGGTGTTTATGGACGTATGTATCGTCTCATCAATCAATACAATCCAACAACCGGCCAATTCGGACTCGCCAATACTCCAGAAGCACGTAACGCCTACCTGCGTGAAGCAGAAATGAGAAACACAGACTGGTTTGATGTTTTATTTTCCAACAACGTCACACAAAATCACTCTGTCAGTATCACATCAGGAAGTGAGAAATCTTCATTTTATGCATCTTTAAGTGCCATGTCAGACCCCGGGTGGTATAGACAAAGTGAAGTTAAACGATATACTGCTAATCTGAACACAAGTTACAACATCTACAAAAATCTGTCAATCAACCTGATATCAAACGCATCATACCGCAAGCAAAAAGCTCCCGGAACATTAAGTTCGGAAGTAAATGCGGCAAGTGGAGAAGTAACACGCCAGTTCGATATCAATCCTTATTCATATGCCTTGAATACATCCCGCGCTTTGGATCCTACAGTAAACTACATAGCCAATTACGCCCCATTTAATATTCTCCATGAATTGGATAATAATTATATGGACTTAAATGTAGTTGATGTAAAGTTTCAGGGAGAATTAAAATGGAAAGCACTCCCGGAACTGGAACTGAGTGCATTAGGGGCTATCAGATACCAATCATCTTCACAAGAGCATTATATTAAAGATAATTCAAATCAAGCAACAGCCTATCGTACCGGCATGGATGATGCCACCATTCGTGATAAAAACGACCTACTCTACACTGACCCGGATAATCCCTATGCATTACCTATCAGTGTACTGCCGGAAGGTGGTATATACCAACGCAAAAATTATCGAATGTTAGGAGTCGATTTCCGTGCCACAGCATCTTGGAATCATTTATTTGCAGAGAAACATATAACCAACCTGTTTGCAGGTATGGAAGTAAATGACCTCAAACGCATGCAAGACTATTTCCAAGGATGGGGTATGCAATATACAATGGGAGAGACACCTTCTTATGTATACGAATACTTTAAAAAAGGGATTGAAGGGGGAAGTAAATATTATGGACTAAACCACACTACTACCCGAAGCGTTGCAGCATTCGCTAATGCCACCTATTCTTATGACGGCCGTTATACTATAAATGGAACTTTCCGTTATGAAGGAACCAACCGCATGGGTAAAAGCCGGTCTGCCCGTTGGTTACCAACATGGAACGTATCCGGTGCATGGAATATGCATGAAGAAGATTTCTTCAAGACTTTGAATCCGCCCCTCACCCATTTTACTCTTAAAGCATCTTATTCTCTGACAGCAGACAGAGGACCGGATTACGTAACTAATTCACATGCCATCATCACCAGTTATTCACCCTACCGCCCATTCACAAGCGGACAAGAAACTGGTCTCTACGTATCCGATCCTGAAAACAGTGAATTGACTTATGAAAAAAAGCATGAGTTGAATATCGGTGCAGACATGGGATTTTTGGATAACCGTATCAATTTTGCAATTGACTGGTATAAACGTAATAATTACGACTTGATTGGTATAACCCCAACACAAGGAGTAGGTGGTGCGATCTATAAATATGCCAACATTGCTTCTATGAAGTCACATGGTATCGAATTTACTCTTTCGACCAAAAACATTCAAACTAAAAAATTCACATGGAATACAGACTTCATATTCTCTAAAGCTAAAAATGAAATCACAGAGCTCAATGCTCGTTCCAGTGTGATGGACTTAGTCTCGGGATATGGCTTTGCCCGACAAAATTATCCGGTGCGCGGTTTGTTCTCAATCCCATTTGCCGGACTGGATATCAACGGTATTCCACAATATTATATCAACGGAGAGGTAACCAGTACCAATATTGACTTCCAGACACGCGACAATATTGATTATTTAAAATATGAAGGTCCGACCGACCCGACCATTACTGGTAGTATGGGTAACATATTTACTTATAAAGGATTTAAACTTAATGTATTTGTCACATACTCCTTTGGAAACGTAGTACGCTTGAATCCATGCTTCAAATATCAATATAGCGACCTGTCTTCCATGCCACGCGAATTTAAAAACCGATGGACCATAGGAAATGAAGAGAAACGTACCAACATTCCCGCAATACTATCCAAGCGCCAGCTTGAAGACAACAGAGACTTAATTTATGCATACAACGCCTATAACTACTCAACGGAAAGAATCGCCAAAGGAGACTTCATCCGTATGAAAGAAATCTCTCTTTCTTACGATTTCCCCAAAGCGTGGATTGCACCGGCAAAGATTTCTAATTTATCCCTGAAACTGCAAGCAACCAATCTGTTTCTGATTTATGCGGATAAAAAGTTAAACGGTCAAGACCCTGAGTTCTTTAATACAGGTGGCGTAGCCTCTCCGGTACCTCGCCAATTTACGTTAACAGTCAGATTAGGTCTTTAATTATCAAAAATTATGAAAGCAATGAAATATACAGCACTTTTATATTATATAGGAGCCATAGTAACCGTCTGCCTGGCAATGTCCTCTTGCAGCAATTTCTTAGATGAGATGCCAGACAACCGGACTGAACTAACAACAGAAGAAAGTATCACTAAAATACTGGTATCAGCTTATCCCGAAACGACAAACTGCCACATCGGGGAATTTTATAGTGACAACATAGATGAAAATAGCAAAGCATACAGTTACCTTTTTCGACTGAATGAGCATCTCTATCGCTGGCAACAAACAACTGAAGAAGATCAAGATTCTCCCCACGCGTTATGGACAGACTGCTACAATGCCATCGCGTCTGCCAACCAAGCTTTACAAGCAATTGAACAAATGGGAAATCCCGCTTCACTGTCCGCACAAAAGGGAGAAGCATTGGTATGCCGCGCATATAGTCACTTTTTACTAGTTACCACATTCTGCAAAGCATACGGTACTACTTCCAAAGAAGACTTGGGAATACCCTATATTACAAAACCCGAAACGACAGTCAATCCTCAATATTCACGTGGAAACGTAGCCGAAGTTTACGAGAGAATAGCCAACGACCTGCAAGAAGGTCTGCCCCTGATTGATGACAACATTTATATCAGACCTAAATATCATTTCAATAAAAAAGCAGCTTACGCATTTGCTGCACGTTTCTACCTTTACTATATGCAACAGGATTATTCCAATTGCCAGAAAGTAATCGAATATGCTAATGCCATATTAGGCAACAACGCTTCTCACCACTTGAGAGATTGGGCAGCATTAGGCTCTTTGTCCCCCAACGGCTCCATACAGCCAAACGCCTATGTAAATTCAGACAATCAAGCTAACTTACTGGTTATAACCGCCGCATCTTATTGGCCTATGGTTGCAGATCCCGGTTATGGTGCCTGCGAAGCGTATTGCAATAATGACATCACAGCCTCGGAAAACTGTAAATCTGAAGGCCCGTGGGGAGATCAGACTTCTTACCACCAAACTCCCTTCGCACCCGGCGGTTCTATAAAAAACGGTTTCCGCCGCTTGGCAATATACAGACAATTTTCCGCATCAGGCGACAGTTGGTCGGGATATATGATGTATCCACCTTTCACAACCGATGAAACACTGCTTTGCCGTGCAGAAGCATATACACTATTGAAACGTTACGATGAAGCAGCAGCAGATATTGATACTTGGCAAAAAGCTTTCACTACAAATACAGAAACCTTAACCAAGGAGTCAATCAATGATTTTTATACTGAATTGTCCTATTATCAGCCGGAAAATCCAACTGTAAAAAAACAGTTGCATCCCGATTTTACTGTTGAAAATGGCATGCAGGAAAATCTTATTCATTGTGTCTTACACGCAAGACGTCTCCTGACATTGGAAGAAGGACTTCGATGGCAAGACATAAAACGTTACGGCATTGTTATTTACCGCCGTTACTTTGAAGGTTACACATTAATGGGAATTACAGATAAAATGGAAGTTGATGATCCGAGGCGTGCAGTTCAATTGCCTACCAGCGTTATCACAGCAGGTATGGAACCAAACCCTAGAAATAACTAATTCATCTGGAGGAAAGAAATATGAAAAGACATTACTATATATATAGTTTAATAATTATTCTGACCTGTGTATTGGGAAGCTGTAACAATGATGAAGATGTGGACAAAGCACACAGTATATTTTCGACAGAAGAAGTGGAGCGTGCCATGTTTGACAAATGGATACTGGACAACTATACTAATACTTATAACATACAATTAAAATATCGCATGGAAGACAATGAAAGCGATATGAGTCATGTATTGATACCGGCAGAATACACAAAATCCGTCGTTCTAGCTAAAATTGTCAAACATGTATGGTTGGAAGCCTACGATGAAATCACAGGTAATCCTAAATTTCTATGCCAATATGTTCCCCGGACAATTCACTTCATCGGTTCGCCTGCCTATGAGGATAACGGAACAATGGTACTGGGAACTGCGGAAGGAGGAATGAAAATCACTCTTTATAATGTAAATGACATCAATCCGGAATACATTGATATGAGTGTATTAAACGAATATTACTTTGAGACCATGCATCATGAATTCGCACATATCCTACACCAGACCAAAAACTATGATCCTTCATTCGACCGTATAACAGAAAACGCTTATATCGGAAGCGACTGGTATATGACCAGAACCGAAGAAGCATGGAAACAAGGGTTTATCACACCTTACGCCATGAGTGAGTCACGTGAAGATTTTGTAGAAAATATTGCGATGTATGTAACCAATACAGCCGCTTACTGGGATAATATGCTTGCCAATGCAGGAGAACAAGGAAGGGCACTTATCCAACAGAAGTTCGACATAGTATACAACTACATGGAGCAAACATGGGGAATTAATCTGGATGACTTACGTGAAATCGTCCTACGTCGCCAAAACGAAATAGCAGAAGGCAAAATTGATTTAAGTGTCATTGAATAAAAACTAGAATTATGAAGAAATACCTATCAATATGCATACTATTGACATTAACAAGTATCGGATTACAGTCCTGTCTTTTTTCCGAAGAGGACGTATTTGATGAATCATCTGCCAATAGAGCTACAGCTGATGTCGCTAAATGCCAAGAAATCCTGAAAGAAGCTTCCAATGGCTGGAAACTTGAATACTATGTAGGCAGCGATTACTCTTCCGGAGCAATAACTTTCCTCATGAAATTTGATGGAACGCAAGTACAGATTGCTTGTGAAGGAGGTACAGACGACTACATAGCTGGTGAGAAGATAACTTCACTCTATCAAGTAAAAACAGAACAAAGTACCATGCTTACCTTCGACACATACAACCCGTTACTTCATTCATTTTCTGCTCCTTTGGGAATGAATATAAATCTGGAAGGTGACTATGAATTCATCATATTGGAAGCCTCTTCGGAGAAAATAATCCTACAAGGCAAGAAGTACAAGAATATAATGGAAATGACTCCGATGCCCGAAGACGAACCTTGGGGCACTTATCTTAAGAATGTAATACAAGTCGAAAAAAACGCATTCTTAAATACTTATAATCTGCAAAAAGGAGGAGAAACGCTAAAAGTTTTCAAAAGAGCTCCCGGCACATTAAGTATCTTCGATGTATATAACACCGATGCCGAAGAAGCAAGCGAGTCATTAGCTTATATCTATACAGATAAAGGATTCAAATTACGAGTTCCTTACATAATCAACAATATATCCATACAACATTTTACATGGAATACACTAACCCGAAAATTCACCTGTACAGACGAAGGAGCCACCGATGTAACCCTCAATGAGTTCTATCCGGAAGGATACTTTCAATATAAAGATTTTATTGGAGATTATATTTTAGGGTTCAACAGTTACATGACGGGAAGTGGGTATGCAGAAGCGTCAATCACCCCTTTGGTAGAAGGAGAAACTTATAAGCTTTCGTTACCACTGACTTATTTCCAAATAAGCATTGAAGTTATTCTGAAATATGATAAGGGAAGCGGGCAAATAATACTCGACTCACAAGATCTCGGATTAAATCCCCTATTTCAATATTACTTCGCTATTGCCGCTGGAACAGAAGGATATGCTCATCCGGAGATAAGTATAATCTCCAAATTACGTAATGGATTAATCAGCAAGGTCGAAAGTACAGAACCATTTGGTTTCTATCTCGTAGACAAGATTACTCAGACGAACTCTGCCCTCATGGTTTGGGCCTATTCATCCGACAAATATTCAGAAAGCACAATGGCCGGTTACATTGAATACTTCAGATATCTCATGATGAAAAAGAAAACAGAGGAAAAACAATAGATTTATATAAAGTATGAAAAAAATATATTTAAACATAGTATCCATTATCCTTTGTATGACAATGATAACAGGATGCGACAACGAAGAGAATATTTCGGTATCTGACTTGCAAATTCTGGCATCCGAAATACATATGGATGCCACAGGTGGAAAAGGATATGTAGAAATCAGTTCATCAAAAACAGTCAGTGCCCGGCTGACAGATACTGGCTGGTGTAGCATCGAAGAAATAACTGATAATAAAATAACTATCAACACCCAACCTAACTATGGTTATTCCGGTCGCTCAAGCCAACTGGTCATTACTGATGGAGTCAAAGAAGAAAAACTTACCGTGATGCAATCCGGGGCGGTTTTTGTTTTTGAAGACAGCAAATGGATACAGCGCGTAACAAATGCCGCAACTACCTTACACGTTAAACAGTACGGTTCTTTCCCTTGTATCGTAAACATACCGGAAGAAGCCCGTAACTGGTTATCGTATAAAGAGGATGACAACGGTAAAGGGGGGACATTTATAATAACCCAAAACACATCTAATAATATCCGTGCCGCCAAAATCACGGTAACTAATGGTAACCGAGATTTTGAATATCAGATACTCCAGTATGAAGTAGATGATATGTTGGGAACGTGGAATGGACAATATACTAATGATTTTCAAACATATTACGCTTTGAAAGATGTAAAAATCACCAAAGAAGAAGACGGAACTTACTCTGTAGCAAACCTGGCCAACAGTCAACCTTATACATTAAGAGGAGAAGCCGAAAATAACACACTAACCTTTGAAGCCGGCCAGTATCTCGGAAAAATGTATGATATGTTTTACCTAGGTCTCGCTATACAAGATACCCGGGGAGAAATGCATGAAGCCGGCTACAAAATAGGACTTGGCCCCGTTATATTAGCAGACGGAACAATCGGCTTAATGTTTGACGACACAATAGGGGAATATCCTTCAATCGCCTTTTATTTCATAGCATATATTGATGAGTTCCTTGACGAAGCTTATGGAGCAGCATATATATTCGCAAACTGTTTACTATACAAATAGAACTAAAAACCATTTAATTAAAACGCATTTATGAGAAAAGACTTACTATTAGGAATTGCTGTCACCTCTCTGATCGGATTGTCAAGTTGCAGCAGCGATGATGAGAACACAACATGGGGTATTTCTGCACCAGATGCCGCCCTTACAATCTCTTTACCTTCGGACTTTGCATGGAATAATGACTCGAAGATAGGGCTTTACTGTGCGCAAGCTTATGACAATGGTACAGTTGGGGTAATCAACAAAGCTATAGCTATTACAAGCGGAGCTGGTACAAACAACGCCGGACTGGCCAATGCCATAAAACCGGGTGAAGGAGCAAACAAACTTTATGCATATTATCCTTACAATGAAGCCTTGGGAGAAAATCCTGCAAAAGTAAAAGTCAGTATTCCTTTACTTCAAAAGCAGAATATGCCCGATCCTACTCAAAGCACCAATGAATATTCGTTCTTTTATGGAACACAAACAGCAACTCCGGTCGATGCCAGTCCGATGACTGCAAATATTGCAATGAAAAATCTATTCTGTGTATTAGAGTTCAATATAGGCACAACTGCATTCGGAATAGGTAAACAATTATCCGAAATCACAGTATCAGCCGAAGATGCTAAGCTAGCCGGTGACTTTGGAGTGAATCTGACAACAGATAAAGTTGTCGCAGACGGTACAGCCGATGCCTCTTATATTTCTGCCAACTCTATCACTTTACAAATGGAAGGGACAGCAGGAACATTAGCCGCAGCTCCTATAAAAGCACGTATTGCAATGAATCCGGCACAATTGGAAGGCAAACAATTGAAAATCAAAGTCAAGCTAGGAAATGACTCATGGGAATTCACAGAAGATGGACGTAACTATCTGGCAAATAAAATATACTCTGTTGATTTGAATCTGACAGATCCTCCATTAAATCTGAATGAAAAAGGATATTCAAACAGTTACATGGTAAACCAACCCAATACAACATACAAATTTGATGCAAAAGTACAGGGAAATGGAAAAGCCACTACAGGTATAACACCACAATCTATTGATCCGAAAGACGCCTTTATTGTGTGGGAATCCACTTCAGCACAGAACGGAGTCATCAAAGACGTTAAATTATCAACAGATGGATTTGTTACTTTCACTACTTCCGGTACTATCGGCGGAAATGCCCTGATCGCTGTTACTGACGGCATACCAACTGATGAATTCCCTAAAGGAACTATTTTGTGGAGTTGGCATATCTGGAGTACCGATTATGATATTTCACAAGATGCAGCTATTACTAATGCTGACGGAGTTAAATTCCACTTTATGAGAATTAACTTAGGTGCACTAAGCGTTGCTCCAGACGCAAATGGATATGGATTAAAATACCAATGGGGACGCAAAGACCCATTTTTCTATGATGGAATCCCTTCTGGAGGAGTGGTAACAGGCGTAGTATCCGACCAAATGTATGGATGGCAATCCAATGCATATTCTCCAGAAGTAGGAGGTGAAGATTTGTCATTGTATTATTCAACTGTATTTCCTACAGCTTTCTTCAAAGGCGGTTATGGAACGGATAATGATTGGTACGGAACAGGAACAGGTATAGAAAACAGAAATAATAATTTATGGGGAAATCCTGAAAACGGATTAGGAAATAAATCTATTTATGACCCATGTCCGGTAGGTTATCGTGTACCTCCACAAGCTGCATATAATAATTTCTCAAACCCCAATTATAAAAATTTCGGCTGTACATTCAAAGGTGCAGAAGATCTTTTCTTTATGGGAGCCGGATACTTAACCTATAGTAGTGGTGTCATTGGAGGAAAAGGTTACGGTAACAAATATTCATTAACATATTGGACAACTAATACAAGTGATATAAATGCTATATCCATGAGATATGATCCACCAGTATCAAGTCCTAGTGCATATTTCAGTAACAAACAGGGAACACAACGAGCACAAGGCAGTATTGTTCGTTGCATCCGTGAATAAATCTCTCTCTTAAATATTAATTTAACATTAATGAATTGAAGAGCTGTCTCCGCGAGGAAGCAGCTCTCCTTATATCCGTCTATCAACCTGCCTATTAGTTTTCATAACCTCGTACACGACAAACAATCTACCACAAATTATTAAATACAAGCCCGCACCGCTATTTTTCTTTCCCCAAAGTTTCCATAAGGAAAATAATCGTCTATCTTTGTAACTACATATTTTTAAAAGACTACATTATGGCGAAAAAGAAAGAAAAGAAAGAGAAAAAAGCCGGCAAGAGAATGAGTAAGAAAGAGCTGGCAGCGTTGTTAATAGACTTTTTCCATGCCAAACCCAATGAGATTCTAAGCATGAAATACATTTTCTCGGAATTGCGTCTCACCACTCATCCGCAGAAAATGCTATGCGTCGATATACTACATGACCTTTTAGATGACGATTATATCAGTGAAATAGAAAAAGGAAAGTTTCGTCTGAACAGTCACGGAACGGAGATGATAGGCACTTTCCAACGGAAGAGCAATGGTAAGAACTCGTTTATTCCCGAAGAGGGAGGCGATCCGGTATTCGTAGCCGAACGTAATTCCGCCCATGCGATGAATAACGATAAGGTAAAGATAACCTTCTATGCCAAACGGAAGAACAGGGAAGCCGAAGGAGAAGTCATCGAAATACTGGAACGTGCCAACGATACATTCGTCGGAACGCTGGAAGTGGCTAAGTCCTATGCATTTCTGGTGACGGAGAACCGTACGCTTGCCAATGATATCTTCATCCCGAAAGACAAGTTGAAAGGCGGAAAGACGGGAGACAAGGCAATCGTAAAGGTGACCGAATGGCCGGACAAAGCAAAGAACCCCATCGGACAAGTAATAGATATATTGGGACAGGCTGGCGATAACACCACGGAGATGCACGCTATTCTCGCAGAATTCGGTTTGCCGTATGTATATCCGAAATCAGTAGAAACGGCGGCCGATAAGATTCCTGCTGAAATCTCTGCCGAAGAGATTGCCAGACGCGAAGACTTCCGCAAGATTACCACTTTCACCATCGACCCGAAAGATGCCAAAGACTTCGACGACGCACTCTCCATCCGCCCCATCAAAAACGGACTGTGGGAAGTAGGCGTACACATCGCCGACGTGACACATTACGTAAAAGAAGGCGGAATCATCGACAAGGAAGCCGAAAAGCGTGCCACTTCCGTCTACCTCGTAGACCGCACCATCCCGATGCTTCCCGAACGTTTGTGCAACTTCATCTGCTCACTTCGCCCGAACGAGGAGAAACTCGCTTTCTCCGTCATCTTCGACATCACCGAAAAGGGAGAAGTCAAAGACTCACGCATCGTGCATACAGTTATCAATTCCGACCGCCGTTTCACCTACGAAGAAGCGCAGCAGATTATTGAAACCAAAGAGGGGGACTTCAAAGAAGAAGTACTCATGCTGGATACCATTGCGAAAGCACTTCGCGAAAAACGATTCGTAGCAGGAGCCATCAACTTCGACCGTTATGAAGTGAAATTTGAAATTGACGAGAAAGGGAAACCTGTCAGCGTTTACTTCAAAGAATCGAAAGATGCCAATAAACTCGTAGAAGAATTCATGCTGCTTGCCAACAAGACCGTGGCTGAAAAGATAGGACGTGTGCCCAAGAACAAGAAACCCAAAGTACTTCCTTACCGTATCCACGACCTGCCCGATCCGGAAAAACTGGAAAACCTGTCGCAATTCATCGCCCGCTTTGGCTATAAGGTACGTACAAGCGGAACCAAGACGGACATATCAAAATCCATCAACCACCTGCTGGACGACATCCACGGAAAGAAAGAAGAGAACCTGATAGAAACCGTATCCATCCGCGCCATGCAGAAGGCACGTTATTCAACGCACAATATCGGTCACTACGGACTGGCATTCGAATACTATACGCATTTCACCTCGCCCATCCGCCGGTTCCCGGACATGATGGTACATCGCCTGGTCACGAAGTATTTGGACGGCGGGCGCAGCGTATCCGAAGCCAAGTATGAAGACCTTTGTGACCACAGTTCGAACATGGAGCAAATCGCGGCCAACGCCGAACGCGCTTCCATCAAATACAAACAGGTGGAATTTATGAGCGAACGGTTGGGGCAGATTTATGACGGCGTTATCTCCGGTGTCACTGAATGGGGGTTATACGTCGAACTGAACGAAAACAAGTGCGAAGGTCTTGTACCTGTCCGCGACTTGGACGACGACTATTACGAATTCGACGAAAAGAACTACTGCCTGCGCGGACGCCGCAAGAATAAGACATACAGTTTGGGAGACGCTATCACCGTTCGTGTGGCACGTGCCAACCTGGAAAAGAAACAACTTGATTTTGAATTAATAGAGAAATAAATTCACCGCAAAGGACGCAGAGTACACGGAGTTTTTTACTTCATGATTTCTCAGTGTGCTCTGTGCCTTGTGGTGAACAAAACAGCCATTATGAAAACCTTTATCATTGAAGACAGACAAAGAATCGAATCTATCATTCTTCATTGTGACGCTTGCTTTGTAGGCATAGTCGATATGGAAGGCAATCCATACGTGGTTCCCATGAACTTCGGTTATGAAAACGGCGTCATCTATCTCCACTCCGGCCCCGAAGGCAGTAAAGTGGAAATGCTGGAACATAATAATAATGTCTGCATTACTTTCAGCCTCGGACATAAACTCGTCTACCAGCACGAGAAAGTAGCTTGCAGTTACAGTATGCGTTCCGAAAGTGCCATGTGCCGTGGCAAAGTAGAGTTCATCGAGGGTATGGATGAGAAACGTAACGCATTGGACGTTATTATGCGTCACTATACAAACAATGAATTCAACTATTCCGACCCGGCTGTCCGCAACGTCAAAGTATGGAAAGTACCGGTAGACCAGATGACGGGAAAAGTCTTCGGTCTGCGAGCTGATGAAAAGCCATGAAACGGCTTCTGACATTCTGTTTATTCACAATTATCCTTCTGTTGCCTGCTTTTTCCGTTTCCTCACACCCCCCAAAGCAGGTAAACAGCCATTCTTTTACCTATCAGTATCTCACCACTAAGGAAGGGCTGAGCAACCAACGCGTTTTCTCCATTATCGAAGACAAGAAAGGTTTCATTTGGATTTCCACCCGTTCGGGTGTGGACTGCTTCAACGGCAGAAATGTGAAGAACTACAACCTCTTCGGAGAAGACATCATCGTAGACGGAGCCGGACGCATGATTTACCTGACCAAAGACTCGCACGAAACCCTTTGGGCATACACAAGTGCCGGTAAGATATTCAAATACGACTCCATATCCGACTCCTTCACACTCGAAATTGATGTAGCGGAACTAACAGAAAGCGGAATTTTACAGAACGACCTCTTCATCGATTCGTCCGACCACTTTTGGTTCGGACTGAAAAGCGGCCTGTTCCGCTACGACAACTCCAGTAGCAACATAAAGAACCTGCTAAAAGGGAAATGCATCAATTCCATACACTTCGCCCCAGCAAACGAAACCCTATACATCGCCACCACCGAAGGGCTTTACGAACTCAACCCGCAGAACGAAGAAATCACTTCCACATTGCCAGGCTTCTATATCCAGTCCATATTCTACGACTCCGCAACATCTCTTCTGTGGATAGGCACGTTCAATTCCGGAGTAAAAGTGCGGGATACCCGCACGGGTAACTACCTGTCCAATGAATCACTGGAGCAATTGCCCCATCTCCCCTATCGTTCCATCATCCCTTATGACGAACGGACACTATTATTGGGAGTAGACGGAACAGGCGTATATGCAACCACCCGCGACGCAAAATCCTCATGGTCTTTCCTCAACGCCAACCAGGAAGAAGAAGGCGAACTGAAAGGCAACGGCATCTATGCCCTCTGTAAAGACAGCTCTTCCAACCTATGGATTGGAAGCTATACAGGTGGTGTCGCCTGTGCCAACCCAAAAAAATATTTCTTCGAACTCACCCGACACGAATACAAAAACCCGCAATCGCTGACGAACAACCACGTCAACGCAATCCTCGAAGACAACGAAGGCGACCTATGGTACGCCACCAATCAAGGCATCAGCGTGCACTTGACTAAGTCTGGCAACTGGAAACACTTCCTGAAAGAAAACGTATTCCTGACTCTCTGCAACGATGGGGACGGCAATGTATGGACAGGCGGTTACGGCACAGGCGTGTATTGCCTCAACAAGCACACAGGCATCCGCCGCCATCTCACCACCGACCGTCCCGGCACACTGACTACCAACTACATCTACTCCATCCTGAAGGACGAAAACAAAGACCTGTGGTTTGGCGGCATGTACGGCAACCTCGTCAGATATACCCCATCCCAAGCGGGTAAAGCAGAAGGATTCACCTCATACGGCATCACGCTCATAAACTCAATAACCACAGTCAGCAAGGACACCTTGGCACTAGCCACAGCCAACGGGCTTTACCTATTGAATAAACAGACGGGGAACTTCAAACAATACTTCACCTCGCCTTCCAATGCCGACACCCGGAGCAACAGCTTCATCTATTCCATGTATTTCCCGACCCACGATAAGGTATGGTTCGGAACAGACGGCGGCGGCATCAACCTGCTGGACTTGCAAACGGGCAAAGCCGTCACCTACTCCACAGCAGACGGCCTGCCTTCTAACTACGTCTACAGCATCCTGCCCGACAACGAAGGTCATCTATGGCTCAGCACGGACAAGGGACTGGCATACATCACCCCGTCCCCCACACCGGAAATAACCAATATCGGCTTCCTCGACGGACTGGCAAACGAATTCAACTTCATGTCCTACACCCGCCTGAGAAACGGAGATTTCATCTACGGAAGCACCAACGGCGCCGTACGCTTCAACCCGGAGAACTTCACCCGTCCTCTCTACGAAGCCCCCCTACACTTCACCTCTTTCGAAGTCCCGCAAAAATCACGCGAAAAGACCGAAGAGAAGAAGATACAATTCAACCGTATGCTGAACGAAGGGAAAACGATTCAACTGAAATACAACGAGAACTCGTTCCTTATCTCTTTCATCTCCGTCTCCTACCAGTATCAGCAGGACATTCAATACAGCTACCAACTGGAGGGATTTGAACAGACTTGGAGTGCCCCGACCGGCGAACTCAGTATCCGGTACACCAATATCCCACCGGGCGACTACACTTTCCGCGTAAAAAGCATGAGCAAGAACGGCGGACAGCAACTGGACGAGCAAACCATCCGCATACACATAGCGCAGCCCTACTGGAACACTGCCCTCGCCTGGCTGATATACATCATCCTGCTGGCAGGAATCACCTATTTCGTATGGCGTTTCTTCGCCAACAAAATGGAGAAGAAGCACTTCTCCGAAAAGATACAGTTCTTTATCAACACCGCCCACGATATCCGCACTCCGGTGACGCTTATCATGGCTCCCCTCGGCGACCTGAGCAAAGAAGAAGGGCTCTCCAAAGAGGGAAGAAAATACCTACAAATCGCCCGCAAGAACACAGAGAAACTGTACAACCTAATCACCCAGCTACTCGACTTCCAAAAGATAGACACCACCCACCTCACCCTGCAAGTAGCCGAATACGACCTGAAATCGTACTTACAGGAGAAGGTTCTCAACTTCCAGACACTCTGCGAAAGCAAGCAAATCCGCATGCAGCTATTCCTGCCGGATTATCCCGTCTCCCTATGGATGGACAAGGACAAAGCGGATAAAATCTTCGACAACCTTTTCTCGAACGCAGTGAAATATACTTCCACAGGCGGAGAAATCACCATCAAAGCTGAACAGAACGACAAGAAAATAACCATAATAGTGAAGGACAACGGTATAGGTATCCCGCGCAAAGCGCAGCGTTATATCTTCTCCAACTTCTACCGTGCCGAAAATGCCGTCAACTCCAAAGAGACAGGCAGCGGCATCGGTCTGCTTCTCACCCGCCGCCTTATGAAACTGCACAAAGGGCATATCTCTTTCAGCAGCAACGAGGGCGAAGGCTCTACCTTCCTGCTCACTTTCCGCAAGGGAAACCGCCACCTGGCAAGATACATCGTCCCTGCCCGGATAGACGCTTCCATCATTTCCGCCACCGAACCGGTTACAGAAGTCATTGAACCGTCCGACTTGTCCGAAACCAACAACACAGACAACAATACCGACAACGCCCCGCAAACGGACAAATCCAAAGAGCGGATAATGATAGTAGAAGACAACGACGAACTCCGCTTCTACCTCAAAAAAACATTCGCGCCTATCTATTCCGTTATCGACAAGCCCGATGCCGAATCGGCTCTCGAATACTTGAAAGACAAATCCGTAGAACTGATAATCTCCGATGTCATGATGCCGGGCATCCAGGGAGACGAACTCTGCCGCCGTATAAAATCGGACTTCGCCACCTCGCATATCCCCGTCATCCTGCTGACTGCCAAGACAGAGAAAGACGCCATCCTCGAAGGACTGGAAAGCGGCGCGGACGACTACCTGACCAAGCCCTTTGACACGGAAATCCTAAAGACCAAAATCAAAGGAGTATTGCAGAACCGCAAGATTATGCGGGAGTACTTCCTTTCCCATTCGCTCAGTCCTACTCCTGCTGCCGCTACTCCAAACGAAGAAAAAGAAAACGCAGAATGTACTGCCAGTCTCCTGTCCCCCATGGACAAGGAATTCCTTGAACGCTGTACCAGACTCGTCACGGAAAACCTGGCAAACCCGGACTTCACCATCAACCAACTCTGCCGCGAAGTGGCACTCAGCCGCACCCTGTTCTATGAAAAGCTGAAAGCCCTGACAGGACAAGCGCCCACCGAGTTTATCAAGTTGCTGCGTATGACGGAAGCCGCCAATCTATTGAAACAACAGATTCCGGTGCAGGAAGTCGCCCTCTTGGTAGGCTTCACTGACTCCAAGTATTTCAGTACGGCATTCAAGAAGCATTACGGAGTTTCTCCAAGCAAATTCCTCTAAAAATCTATGAATAATCCAATGAGTTGTGTTAAATAGCCCTATATACATTGTATACATAATATATCTTTGTATCAAATACTTAAGATTATGGCAACAATAGCATTAGAAAAGAAGAAAAAGAACATTGATTTACCAGTAGATACTTTACAGAAATTATCTATCATAGCAACATCACAGGGCAAAAGTCTGAAAGCTTTTATCAAAAACATTCTAGTAGCCAAAGCAATAGTATAAGCGTGGAAGTTTCAACTAATCCAAGTCCGAGTGGCGCCCCATGGTTTAATGACTCTGAGAACATGGAATCCGTCATGCATGGGATCGAAGATGCGAAACAGGGAAGAACCAAAGCCTATTCAATGGATGAAATCAAAAACCTGTTAGAAGTATGATTTATAAGATAGTATTGACGGAAGAAGCCGAGAAACATCTTCTTCAATGGAAAAGATCCGGGCAAAAGAAAGGCTTGGCGAAAATACTGTCTTTATTTAAAGAAATGGAAGCTCCCATCCACAGGAATATACTTACCTTATCTCTCCTTTATTGCTAGGTTATGTTGCCGGTATTCTTCCGTTAAATCATCGGTATTACTAGCTCGTCACAGCCGTGACGGCTTCCTACCATGGCTGTGACGAATAGTCACCACGGCCGTGGTAAAATAATAATGCCGGTGGCTTAACACAAGTATAAAGGGAAGATGACAGATTCATTCCTACTTCATAGCTTAAGTTACCCTATACACCATAGCCAAAGAACCCACATTAGAATACAACAAACATAAAAGATACCCCAAACAAGTACCTCTATATCACATTCTTCCGGTTTTCGCTGTTTATTCCACCATTTTCACTATACTTGCAGCGCAAAAAAGGTGGAAAAACGTAAATCCGATAGTTTTTCAACCTATTCCGATAGCTTTCAAACCTGGCTAGGCGGAGTTACGTCCTATATTTGCGACGTAAATCAACAATCTAATATCATAATTAAAATGAAAAAGCAGTTAACCCTAATGCTCTGTCTGTTGTTATTCATACCTAGATATGGATACGCGGAAGACGAAGTAATCCACCAAGTTGTACAGCAGACTTCCAAAGTGAAAGGTACAGTTACGGATGAGCAAGGCGAACCTCTGATTGGAGCCAGCATTGCCGTCAAAGGTACCACACAGGGAGTTATCACCGATTTCAACGGTCAGTTCAGTATTGATGCTTCGAAGAATGCTACATTAATAGTAAGTTATGTAGGTTACCGTTCCGAAGAAGTACAGGTAAAAGGACAGTCCACTCTTAAAATCGTCTTGAAGGAAGACAGTAAAATCATCGACGAGGTAGTAGTTACCGCATTGGGTATCAAGCGCGAACGGAAAGCGCTCGGTTATTCCATCGGAGAAGTGAAAGGCGAAGAGCTGGAAAAAGCCAAGGAAACGAATGTCATCAACTCACTGGCTGGTAAAATTCCGGGACTGGTTATCAGTCAGACTGCCGGCGGCCCTTCCGGTTCGTCGCGCGTCATCGTTCGCGGTAGCACGGAAATGACGGGAAACAACCAGCCGCTTTATGTAGTGGACGGTGTGCCTTTGGATAATTCCAATTACGGAAGTGCAGGTACTTACGGTGGTTATGACCTAGGTGACGGCATCTCAAGCATCAATCCGGACGATATAGAATCAATGTCCGTATTGAAAGGGCCGGCAGCTTCGGCTCTATATGGTAGCCGTGCGTCCCACGGTGTGATTCTTATCACTACGAAGAAAGCAAGTACCAAAAAGAAATTCGCGGTAGAGTTGAACAGCACCACCACTTTCGAGAAGCAGTTGACGAAATGGGACGATGTACAATACGTATACGGTCAAGGAACCGGCGGACGTATCAATGGTACGGACGACCAATATTCGTCCAACAAGAACTGGGGGCCTAAAATAGACCCGGGACTGAATCTGACCTATTTCGATGGAGTGACCCGTCCGTATGTAGTCATTCCCAATAATATCGATGGTTTCTTCAGAACCGGTATGACTACGACAAACACCATCGTTGTCAGCACAGTGAAAGACGATACAGGTATCCGCGCCACTTACACGGATATGCGCAACAAGGACATTCTTCCCAATACGAAGATGAGCCGCAACACACTGAACCTGCGTGCCAACACCACGATAAACAAAAAAGTAGACCTCGACTTCAAAGTGACCTACACCCGCGAAGACGTAAAGAACCGTCCCGCACTGTCCGACCACCGCGCCAATCCTGCGAAGAACCTGATGTCGTTGGCAACTACCTACGACCAAAAATGGCTGCGCGACAACTACAAGGATGCCGACGGCAACTACTACGACTGGAACGGACGCGATGTATGGAACCTCAACCCTTACTGGGTGCTCAACGAAATGACCAACGAATCGGGAAAGGACAAATTCATGGGTTCGACACTAGTACGCTACAATGTCAACGAGCATCTCAAGATTCAAGTAACCGGTGGCGCGGATATTAACTTCATGAACTTCCAAGACTACGCCGCCCCGTCCTCACCGGGATTCGAGCAGGGACAGTTGCAAATCAGCGACTTCCGAAACCGAATGTACAACGTAGAGGCACTGGCTATCTACAACAACAGCTACAAGAAGTTCGACTACGGAGTAACCATCGGCGGAAATATCTATAAAGTAGACAACAAGACCCAGATTGTGACTGCCAAAGAAATGGTAATGCGTGATGTAGTAGCTTTGCAAAGTTTCACAAGCAAGGAAATCACCGAAGGAACCTACCGCAAACAGATTAACTCGCTCTACGGTTCTATCAACCTCGCCTATGGCAACTTCGTCTATCTGGACGCAACGTTGCGCGGCGATCATTCGTCTACCCTGCCTTCGGGAAACAACACCTATCTGTATCCATCGGTATCAGGGAGCTTCCTGTTCTCGGAATTCTTCAAGATTAATCCCACGATACTGCCTTACGGCAAAGTGAGAGTGTCATGGGCGCAAGTAGGCAGCGACACAGACCCTTACCAACTGGGACTTTCCTACGAACTGTCTCCCAAGGAATACTCAGGTTATGCACTGTCACAAATTGCCAACACCACCATCCCGAACAAAGACCTCAAACCAACCAAGACCAACTCCGCCGAAGTGGGACTGGAACTGAAATTCCTGAAAAACCGCATCGGACTGGACTTTACCTACTATACCCAAAAGAGTAGCAACCAAATCATGCGCTTGAACACCACCGGAACTTCCGGCTACAACTCCATGCTGATAAATGCCGGAGAAATAGAAAACAAGGGTATAGAAATCGCACTGAACACACGCCCCATACAGACCAAGGATTTCTCATGGGACTTGAACATCAACTTCTCAAAGAACAGCAATAAGGTAAAAAGACTGGCTTCAGGCATTAAAGAATTTGAACTGGAATCGGCACGCTGGATTAACGTAAAAGTGGCTGCCGTAGAAGGTCAGAACTACGGTTCCATCCTCGGAAAAGACTTCCTGAGAAACGACGCGGGACAGATTATCGTAGATGCCACCACAGGACTCCCGAAAGTGACGGAAGACCTGCGGGTACTGGGCAACGCCACCTGGAAATGGACGGGCGGTATCACCACCAACCTGACTTACCGCGACATCTCCCTGTCCGCCATCTTCGACATCAAGGTAGGAGCCGACGTTTACTCCATGTCTTCCCGCTCTTCCTACATGACAGGAAAGGACAAGGCAACCCTCGCGGGACGTGACGGCTGGTACGAATCGGAAGAAAAACGTCTGCAAGCCGGAGTGACGGAAGCCAAATGGGAAGCGACGGGCGGTTATCTCGTAGACGGAGTCATAGAAATGGCAGACGGAAGTTTCGTGGAAAACAAGAAATTCGTAGACCCCGAAGTATATTGGAAACATATAGCCGACCAGACTCCGGTACCGTTTATCTACGATAACTCTTACGTAAAGGTACGCGAAATAACGCTGGCTTACCGTTTACCCAAAAGATGGATAAGTAAAGTATTTGATGCCGTATCCGTATCGTTCGTGGCGCGCAATCCGTTCATCATCTACAAGAACGTACCGAATATCGACCCGGATTCCAACTACAACAACGGTTCGGGAATGGGACTGGAATACGGCTCGCTGCCATCCAGAAGAAGCTATGGTTTCAATGTTAACGTAAAATTCTAATAGTAAGCAATCATGAAAACAATCTATAAAATCACCTTCGGCATACTATGCATATGCAGCCTTCTACTGGGAGCCTGCACCGACTTTGAGGAACTGAACACAGACCCTTCCAGGGCCTCATCTACCGACCCGAATCATCAACTGTCTATGATTCAACTCCAGACATGGGGACATTGGCAGATGTGCCAGCCCTACCCGTTCTACCTCGCCGCCTTCGCGCAATATATGCAGGGCGACTGGAACACCACGAACTACGGCGGACAGTACCGCAAGAACGACGCCGAAATGGGAAATACATGGAATCTGATGTACCCGGCACTCATCAAGAACATTGTCGACATTTTGGACAAGACCAAAGGCAACGAAAGAGAAATCAACATCCACTCCGTCGCCCGTATCTACAAAGTCTATCTTTTCTCCATACTGACGGACATGTACGGTGACTGCCCCTACTTCGAAGCCGGAAAAGGCTTTATCTCCGGCAACGTGAAACCCGCCTATGACAAACAGGAACTGATATACAAAGATTTCCTGAAAGAACTCGGCGAAGCAGCAGAAGCCCTTACCGCTGACGGCGACAAAGTGACAGGCGACATTATCTATCAAGGCAATATTGACAAATGGAAACGTTTCGCCAACTCCCTGCACCTGCGCTATGCCATGCGTATCGTAAATGCAGAACCGGAACTTGCCAAACAGGAAGTTATCAAAGCCATCGGTCAGGAAGCCGGTCTGATGCAGTCCGCCGCCGATGATGCCCTGATAGCCTATACCGACATTTTTGACTGGGCATCCAACGAATACCGCAGAAACGGGCTCGCCCAAATGTGGAGAGGCCGTGAAGCATATCCCACAGCTTATATATGCAGCACATTCTGGAAACAACTTGACGCCACTTCCGACCCGCGCCAGTTCGTATTCGGGCGTTGCTACGATGAAAGTTCTGCAAATAACCCATTCGGACGTGTGGATTTGACAGAGGAAATGATTGAAACGGAAGCTGCCAAGTTCCAACCTTGCAACCCGGGATATTTCTGGTACAGCAACGGGACATGGCCGGAAGGGTATTGGAGCAAGCTGACCAACAAATGGCAGGATAAGGCCACCCGCCCGCAGCTCAACAATATCTTCCTGAAAGGCGACATGCCCGGAGTAGTCATGACATACGCGGAAGTGGAATTATTGCTGGCAGAGGCCAAAGCCCGTTGGGCAGGAGAGATTTCGACTGGTGCCGACGCTTCCGCACATTACGAGAACGGCGTACGTGCAGCCATCCACTTCTTGGAGAAATTCGGAGCCAAAACTTTCGACGAGCAAGCCATCGACACCTATTTGCTGGCTAATCCGCTCCCTGCCAACGGACTGGATGCGCAACTCACCGCCATCAATACCCAGTTATGGATTCTGCACTTCAACAATATCCCCGAAGGATACGCCAACTGGAGAAGGACGGACATTCCCGTATTACTTCCTTCGCCCCACTACGGAGCAGTGACGATTGACTCGCAGACTACACCGTTGCGTCTCTGCTATCCGTTGTTCGAGAGTTCGTACAATCCCGAAGGTTATCAATCCGCCATACAGGCGATGGATGGCAAAGATGACTGGAACTCACCGGTATGGTGGGACAAATAAACCAAAGAGAATCAACACTAAAAAGAAGAAACGATTATGAAGAAAATACTATTTATATGCACATTACTGGTATCACTATTTGCCATGAGCGGTTGCAGCGATGAGATAGACACTCCGGTACTGACCACTGACGAATATCCGCGCATATTAGGACGCTGGCCGGACAAACAGGAAGACGGCACACTGGGAAAATTCAGTATCCCGCTAAACCAGATACTCAATATTAATGTACAATACACGCCTGCCGAACTATGCGAAGGCACATGGTACTTGGACGGGAGAGAAATCCACAAAGGCGTGGGACTGACATATATCCCCTCAACAATCGGTACTTTCCACCTCGAACTGATTGTAAAGACTCCGACCAAGGAGACTAGCCGTGAAGCCACCATCGAAGTGACCCAACCGACAGAAGAAGCAGAATAAACCATTAAAAGTAAAAATTGCATGAAAAAAAGACTTATAATCTATCTGGCATCTCTGTTTGCATGCCTGATAGCATCCTGTTCCGAGAAAGAAGAAGCAATCAACGGTGGCGGAGAACCGCAGAGTTATATTCCATTTGCCATCAATAAAGGGGTCAATATCAGCAACTGGCTGTCGCAAATGGAAGCCATACCTGCCAACGGCTTTTCACAGGCCGAAGCGCAGAAGCTCGCTTCATTCGGTTTTGACCATATCCGTCTGCCGATAGAAGAAAAACTCTTCTTCACAGAAGACGGGAAAAAGATACCGGAAGCATTCGCACTGCTGCACAATGCCATCGGATGGTGCCGGGACACCGGAATGAAAGTGATTGTAGACCTGCATGTACTGCGCGATCATAACTTCAATACGACAGTTACCACATCGGGCGAACCGATTGAGAGTTTCTATGATACGTTTGAAGACATGAAATGGGCAAACTGGTTTGCAAATGGCCCCGGAGTAACGGTCAATAATGTAGATAATCCTAGCAAGAGTGGTATAAATACCAGTAATAGGGTGTTCTTTGCAGAACGGAAAACAGGAGTGGATAGCTGGTCAAATGCAAAGAAAAAGGACTTTGGCATCATTCCCGTAGGTTCTGGCAAAATGCAGTTCAAATATCTGCGTGCCAAAATATATAAAAACATCAAAAGTACAATTACAGTCGTACTAAGTGACGAGAATAACGATAGTAAGAATGACGGCTATTACGGATATACCAATACAACAACAAATGAATGGGAAGAAATTGCCGTTGATGTTTCCGGATACAACAAAAACTGCGGTCGTGTAGCCTTACGTCCGGAAGAAGGAGAAACCATGTATTTTGACGATGTATTTTTCTCCGACAGCAAGACAGGTGATAATAAAATCTATCCGGAAAGTGGCACAACAACTGTTGTCCCGAAACTTTGGACGGACAAAGACGCCCAATATAAATATCTCGACTTATGGAAGACTTTGGCGGAAGAGCTGAATCAATACCCCAACGACCTCGTAGCCTACGAATTGCTGAATGAACCGGTAGCCCCCTACGCCTCGCAATGGAATTCTCTCTCCGCACAGTTGATTCGCGAACTCCGGCAGACGGAACCGGAACGCAAACTTATCATCGGTTCCAATCGTTGGCAGAGTGTCAATACTTTCAACGAACTGGTTATTCCCGCCGGCGACCCGAACCTCATCCTGAGTTTCCACTTCTACAATCCACATCCTCTCACGCACTATCAAGCCGAATGGACAGAAGAAAAAGACCTGAACGTACCTATTCACTATCCGGGCGAACTGATAGAGGAAGAAGATTTCAACCGGTTATCCGAAGCTATGCAGAAGTTGATGACGCCTTATATGGGGACGTATGATAAAACTACCCTCGAGTCGCTTGTACTGAAAGCGGAAATGAAAGCCGCCAGCCTCGGCGTACAAGTCTATTGCGGTGAGTTCGGCTGTTACAAAAAGACTCCGGCCGCCGACAGGATGCAGTGGATACGGGATGTAGTATCTATTTTGCGCGAACGCCATATCGCTTATTCTTACTGGGAATATAAGGCGGGATTCGGTTTCTGCGACCCGCAAGGAAATGTGATTGAGCAGGAAGTGCTGGACTTGTTGACTAAATAACATATTCGTTCAAAACACAGGTATTCATTAAAAAAAAGAAAGAAATATGCGACAAACATTCATTGCTATAGGGATATGTTGTGCCATCGGCTTCTCCGCAGCAGCCTGCCAGAATAAGAGTAAAGACTACACCGACCCTGCACTGCCCGTGTCCCAACGTGTATCCGCCTTAATGTCCCAAATGACATTGGAAGAGAAAGTAGCCCAAATGTGCCAGTACGTAGGATTGGAACACATGAAGAAGGCAGAAAAAGACATGTCCCCCGAGGACTTGAAGCACAGCCATTCACAGGGATTTTATCCCGGGCTACATTCTTCAGATGTAGAGGAGATGACGAAGAAAGGCATGATTGGCTCGTTCCTGCACGTCGTGAAAGCGGAAGAGGCCAACTATCTGCAATCACTCGCACAGCAGAGCCGTCTGAAAATTCCACTGTTGATTGGCATTGACGCCATTCACGGGAACGGTCTTAACCGTGGTTCTACCATTTACCCGACTCCTATCGGGCAAGCTGCCACTTTCGACCCTGCTCTCGTGGAACGGCTCTCCCGTGAAACGGCTGTCGAAATGCGTGCAAGCGGTATGCACTGGACGTTCACTCCGAATGTGGAAGTTGCCCGTGACGCCCGTTGGGGACGTGTAGGCGAGACATTCGGGGAAGACCCTTATCTAGTGGGACAGATGGGAGCGGCTACCGTACGCGGATTTCAGACGAAGGATTTCACGGGAGATGACAAGGTTATCGCCTGTGCCAAGCATCTTGTAGGCGGCAGTCAGCCTGCCAACGGAATCAACGGCGCGCCTGCCGAGTTGTCGGAAAGGACTCTGCAAGAGGTATTTTTCCCGCCTTTCAAGGATTGCCTGGAAGCAGGGGTATTTACAGTAATGACGGCTCATAACGAGCTGAACGGGATTCCTTGTCACGGAAGCAAATATCTGATGACGGAAGTGCTGCGCAACCAGTGGAAGTTCGACGGGTTTGTAGTCAGTGACTGGATGGACATCGAACGTATGCACGACTATCACAGCGTGGCAGAAACGCTGAAAGACGCTTACCGGATAAGTGTAGATGCAGGGATGGGAATGCATATGCACGGACCAGAATTTTACGAAGCCATCATTGAGTGCGTAAAAGAAGGAAGCATTTCCGAAAAGCAGCTAGATGCCGCTGTCTCTAAAATACTGGAAGCCAAGTTCAGACTCGGACTGTTTGAGAATCCGTTTATTGACTTGAAAAAGAAAGACGAAATTGTATTCAATGCGGAACATCAGAAGACTGCATTGGAGGGGGCACGGAAGTCTATCGTCCTGCTGAAGAATGAGGGTAATATGCTGCCGTTGGAAGCCTCTAAATACAAGAAAGTATTCGTCACCGGACATAATGCGGACAATCAGTCTATCCTGGGAGACTGGGCTATGGAGCAGCCGGAAGAGCACGTTACTACTGTACTGGAAGGTTTGAAAGTTATCAGTCCAGAAACGAATTATAATTTCCTCGACCTTGGCTGGAATGTACGTCTGTTATCCGACAGTCAGATTAAAGAAGCGGTGCAACGGGCACGCAATTCCGATTTGGCGATTCTTGTGGTAGGAGAAAACTCCATGCGTTACCACTGGAACGAGAAGACTTGCGGAGAGAACAGCGACCGTTACGAGCTTTCTTTGCCGGGACGTCAACAGGAATTGGTGGAAGCCGTAGCGGCTACGGGTGTTCCGACGGTAGTGATACTTGTCAACGGTCGTCCGCTGACTACCGAATGGATTGCTGAAAATATGCCTTGTATCATCGAAGCATGGGAGCCGGGAGTGGCAGGCGGACAGGCATTGGCGGAGATTCTCTACGGAAAGGTGAACCCGAGCGGCAGACTGCCGATTACTATTCCAAGAAGCACCGGACAGATTCAATGTATGTACAATCATAAATTTACCAACCACTGGTTTCCGTATGCAACAGGAAATTCATTACCTTTGTACGAGTTCGGTTACGGTTTGAGTTATACGACGTACAAATATGATAATCTCAAACTGTCTGAAGCGGCAATCACTCCCGACAAGAGCGTGGAAGTAACCGTAGACGTCACGAATACCGGAAAGATGGATGGGGAAGAAACTGTCCAGCTTTATATCCGCGACGAATATAGTTCGGCTACCCGTCCTGTCAAGGAGTTGAAAGACTTTGCCCGCATACCTTTGAAGGCTGGGGAAACGAAACAGGTTTCGTTTACTCTTACTCCCGAAATGTTGTCGTACTATGACGCTGACATGCACTACGGTGTGGAGAAAGGGACTTTCAAGATTATGGTGGGAGCTTCTTCAAGGGATACCGACCTGCAAAGCGTTATACTTACAGTGAAATAAAGATAGATATGAAGAAATTACTATGTGGACTCACCTTGTTCTTATCTGCCGGCAGCCTCTTAGCGAGCGGCAGTCTCACCGGCAACAAGCCTGTGAACAGCACAAAGGACATGTACAAAAAGACTTGGATTGACTTTAACAAGAACGGAGTAAAGGACGTATATGAAGACCCTGCCGCTCCTATCGAAGCCCGCATCGCGGATTTGCTTTCGCAGATGACACTGGAAGAGAAGACCTGTCAGATGGCTACTCTGTACGGTTCGGGACGGGTATTGAAGGATGCGTGGCCTACTGCGGGATGGTCTGGGGAAATCTGGAAAGACGGTATCGGGAATATTGATGAACAGGCGAACGGACTGGGTAAGTTCGGTTCTGAAATCTCTTATCCGTATGCCAATAGTGTGAAGAATCGTCATGCTGTTCAGCGTTGGTTTGTAGAGCAGACACGGTTGGGTATTCCTGTTGATTTTACGAATGAGGGAATACGCGGATTGTGCCACGACCGCGCGACGATGTTCCCTGCTCAATGCGGTCAAGGTGCCACGTGGAACAAAAAGCTGATTCGGGAAATCGCGAAAGTCACTGCAGATGAGGCGAAAGCACTCGGATACACGAATATTTATTCTCCGATTTTAGACATAGCGCAAGACCCTCGTTGGGGACGTGTCGTAGAGAGTTACGGGGAAGACCCTTATTTGGTGGGCGAGTTAGGCAAACAAATGATTCTCGGTCTGCAAGCTGAAGGGATTGTTGCTACTCCCAAGCATTTTGCCGTTTACAGTATTCCGGTAGGCGGACGTGACGGTGGTACTCGTACCGACCCGCACGTAGCTCCGCGCGAAATGAAAACCTTATATTTGGAACCTTTCCGTAAAGGTATTCAGGAAGCGGGTGCATTGGGCGTCATGAGTTCATACAACGACTATGACGGCGAACCGGTGTCCGGCAGTTATCATTTCCTTACGGAAATTCTGCGTCAGCAATGGGGATTCAAAGGATATGTCGTTTCGGACAGTGAAGCGGTGGAGTTCCTGCACACGAAGCACCGTATTACTCCTACCGAAGAGGAAATGGCAGCACAAGTAGTAAACGCGGGACTGAATATCCGTACGAACTTCACTCCGCCACAGGATTTTATTCTTCCGTTGCGTCGTGCCATCAATGAAGGCAAAGTCTCTTTGCATACGCTCGACCAGCGTGTCGGCGAGATTCTCCGTGTCAAGTTTATGATGGGGCTTTTCGATAATCCTTATCCCGGTGATGACCGTCGCCCGGAAGCGGTGGTACACAATGCTGCCCATCAGGATGTATCCATGAGGGCTGCTTTGGAGTCTATCGTGCTTCTGAAAAACGAGAAAGAGATGCTTCCGTTATCGAAAAGCCTCAGCAAGATAGCCGTTATCGGCCCGAATGCGGAAGAGGTGAAAGAGCTGACTTGTAGATACGGCCCTGCTCATGCACCTATCAAGACAGTGTATCAGGGAATCAAGGAGTATCTGCCCGGTTCGGAAGTCCGTTATGCGAAAGGTTGTGATATTATTGATAAGTATTTTCCGGAAAGTGAATTGTACAATGTTCCGTTGGATGCACAGGAGCAGGCTATGATTGATGAAGCGGTAGAACTGGCTAAGAGTTCGGATGTTTCGATTCTTGTGTTGGGTGGAAATGAAAAGACTGTCCGGGAAGAATTCTCACGTACTAACCTCGATTTGTGCGGGCGTCAGCAGCAGTTATTGGAAGCGGTATATGCAACGGGCAAACCTGTCGTACTGGTAATGGTGGACGGAAGAGCGGCTACTATTAACTGGGCAAATAAATATATCCCTGCAATCGTTCATGCCTGGTTCCCCGGAGAGTTTATGGGAGATGCTATTGCCAAAGTTCTTTTCGGAGATTATAATCCGGGCGGTCGCCTTGCTGTTACTTTCCCGAAATCCGTAGGACAAATTCCTTTTGCTTTCCCGTTCAAACCGGGTTCGGACTCTAAAGGTAAAGTACGTGTTGACGGTATGCTCTATCCTTTCGGATATGGATTAAGTTATACAACTTTCGGTTATTCAGATTTGAAAATCTCAAAGCCTGTTATCGGCCCGCTAGAGAACATTACTATTTCATGTACCGTAAAGAATACAGGAAAAAGGGCAGGCGACGAGGTAGTACAGCTTTATATCCGCGATGATTTCAGTAGTGTGACCACCTACGACAAGGTATTGCGTGGCTTTGAACGTATTCATTTGCAGCAGGGAGAAGAGCAGACGGTTAACTTCACCCTTACTCCTCAGGACTTGGGATTGTGGGATAAGAATAATCAATTCACCGTAGAACCGGGAAGTTTCTCAGTGATGGTGGGAGCTTCTTCTCAAGATACCCGGTTGAAGGGAAGTTTTGAGGTACAATAAACTCAAATCAGTTTTTTCTGATATAACACTTATTCCTACAGTTCAGGGATGAAGTAGAAATTTTTGTTGATAGATTCTCTTTTACAAGACAGTAATGCTATCCGATAAAAAGAATGACAGTATATGCCCGGGATACTAATGGTATCATTGTCATATACTGTCACTCTTTTTTCTACATCAACCAGCAATCTTATATTTATTTACAGCATATATCAACAACGAATCGTTGTTAATAACTCTCTAAGTTTCTTTGCGCACGCTGGATTATCATCAAGATATTTCGGCAGCTCTGTTTCTATAAACTTACTCACGAAATCCTCTACAGTGATTGATTCAGCTTTATCCAACCATTTTGAACTAAGAGTTCGTTCTTGGCTGAAGTTATAAAATGGTTCATCGACCTTTATCCATAAAGCTCCAACCAGGTTTTCCGGAAACTTTTCCTCGTGCATATAATGTTCTTCGGGATGATGGTCATCAATCGGTTGTAATATAAGACCATAATAGTCTTCTATATTTAAAGAAAGGCCATAATAACTGTTTAGTACACTAACTGTTGAAGTGATAAAAGATTCTGTTTCGGAGCTGTAACGACCATTCCATACATTATTAAAGGAAGTATATTGATCTCTCATTTTACCATTCAGGTTCTTTACAGCATTGATGGCTATATCTATTCCCTCTCCGCTGATATGAATTGTCGGCAATAGCAAGTTGTCAAATTTCCATTCAATAAAATCCTTCATACCATGAGGTGAGAAAATCTCTGTGCCTTTATATATGAATTTAATTTCAGGATTAACGGTTGAGTATCTTTTAATATACTCATTAATAAACTTATCTCTGAAATAGAAATCTTTATCAAAAATCAATTCGTCCGGAGTAAACGTTATAGAGACAGTATCTTCCAATACATATTCGCTCGACAAAGCCGCTATTACTGAAATCATATAACCGCTACTATAAATCGGTGGTAGTTTTTCATCTTTAGGAAAGAAGGAATCCGGACATTCTGCCAGTTTACAATCAATAGAAATACTTTTATCCGTATTATTAATATAAATGGTATTCTCTATTATAGGCATATTTTCCAAAACTGCTTCAAGAGCATACATGAATAAAGTGTATATGCCATCGTACTCTAATGAACCGTCTCCACACTTTCCGATGATGTACATTCCGGGACGTTTTCTGATATGCTCCACCATTGCTTTGGTTTCTAATCCATGCTCATGTGGGGAGTGGGTATAATAGTATATCATATATTTTTAATTAATATAATCGCAGTATTTATCTAACGCAATCTATGGCAATATTAAAGTTTACTGACCTCACCATCTATATAGCTTGCTCTACCTTTCAACCAATTTTTCAGTTCCTTTACTTTATCATTAAATGATTTAGTATTGTCCCATAGCTCACTATTTCTTTCTACAGACGGCTTAAGCATTGCAGCATAATCATCTACATACTGTAACAATGCGTCCAACTTATTATTCTTGAAATCTTGCCAGATTTTCTTATATATCGCTTTCACACGGCTATCTTGCAGGAAACGTTGGAAAAATGCAGTTCCGACTCCATTCATGCTACTTGAGAATAATGGCGTATTATAACGCCCGAAATGCTTATTCGTACCTTCATAATCATACGCCCAATCGAAATCCCAAATCGGCCCCATCACATACTTACCATTTCCTTCCTTATGGAGAAAAATACTTTTAGGATGATTTATCTCCATGTTGTGCACCAAGTTGAAAGTTATCAGATATTTGGCTACCGATTCAATATCAATCAAGTCTACATAGGTATTTCCCGCTAATGGCTCTTTTGCGAATTGTGTCGCGAATGCATTAAAGTCCTTCTTCCAATATTCAAACTGCTCTGTGGTTAAATCGGGGTCTTTCACCATTACAGGAAGATTAAACGCAGTCGATTTAAACTTAGGTTCATCATCCCAATAAGAATCAAGTTCCCACATGACACTGTTGTTCTCATCCAGGTCTACACGGTTTTCTTTAACTTCTATCTGTTCGGTCAACAGATAGGAACCTTTGTAATTGCCATTCAAAACCACATCTACAGGAATTGCGTGATTGGTAAAAGGTAGTTCCAACAACCGGCCTATCTTGAAAGCAACTGAATTAAGCATTAACGTAGGGTCAATATGATTCGCCAACAACACATAGTTCTTAGCTTTTCCAAAACCACAGATTTCCGCTTTCTTACTAAGTTTCAGTCGATAAGGCTTTTTGGGATATCCCCACGTTGAATTACCTCTTCCTTTCACCTCAGTTTTCCCTGTATAGTTCTCATAGACTCCTTTGCCATTAACTGTCAAAGTTGCTTCCAAGTAATAATCTTTGCTTGGTATTTCCGTTATAGACGGGTCTGTTGTCATAATAGTCAATTCAGGAACAGCAGATAATAAGAATTCAGCCTTTACTGTGTATTGAAAGGTTTCCCCGTTCCGCATTACAAACTGATAAATGACAGGAGATGCAAAATCAATCTTTGTTATTCCACTTTTCTGCTCTACATCATCCACCAGTACTTTTACAGCATTCGTAGTAAATGTAGGAATGAGCTCGGATTGTGAGAATGTAACAAGGGGGATGATACTTTTTTCTCCAATAGAAGATGAAACATCGGCAGCTAAGAATGCATTATTCTTTTTCAAGAAACGAAAAGAAGAAAGCACACTAGTATCTTTCAACAATACTTTCACCGTATATTGTTCTTTACTCCCATCTTCTGCTTCGACTGTGAAAACCAATGGTTGGGAATAATCGTTCGGGGTAATCCCCGACTCCTGCTCAACGCCATTTGCCGTGACGGATTTCCCATTATATTCGAATATGGCAACCAATGACTTCAAGTTATCATATTTATCTAATGCCAAAGTTATCACGCTCCCCTGAATAGAGGCTTCCACATCATCGGTAATCTTACCTTGATTATCGCCTTTCAGAATAGAAAAGCCAAGTAACTGCTTCGTAGAAGAAAGAGGAGAATCTTCGTCTTTACAGGCGGAAAATAGAAAGAGGATGGTTACTAGAATTCCTAAGGTCTTGTTTATCATAGTACTAAATAAAAATGGTTACTTGGCAAATATACGGTTTTACCAAGTAACCACAGGGTTATTCTCTCTCTTTTTTTCTAAAATTCTTCTTATAGAGGGTATTCCTCAAAAGCATACAAGATGGTAGACAAATAACGTTCTCCCGTATCAGGCAATAATGCCACAATCATCTTCCCTTCATTCTCGGGACGCTTGGCAAGTTCCGCAGCAGCATATACGGCTGCTCCTGAAGAAATACCAACTAACAGTCCTTCCTGCTTTGCCAGTTCGCGGCTTGTACGAATGGCGTCATCATTCTGTACCTGGATGACTTCATCCACAATGGAAGCCTTATAATTCTTTGGAACAAAACCGGCACCGATTCCCTGAATCTTATGCGGGCCGGGCTTTCCACCGGACAATACCGAAGAATCAGACGGCTCTACCGCTACTATTTTTATACTCGGGTCACGCATTTTCAGCGCTTCGCCTACACCGCTAACTGTCCCGCCAGTACCTACTCCGGCCACAAAGATATCGACTTTCCCCTCGGTATCTCTCCATATTTCCAGGCCGGTTGTACGTAAATGCATGGCGGGGTTAGCAGGATTCTCAAACTGCTGCAAGATAACAGAACCCGGAGTGGCTGCTTTCAACTCTTCCGCTTTGGCGATGGCTCCTTTCATTCCGTCCGCACCGGGTGTCAGAACTAATTCCGCCCCCAAAGCTTTCAGAAGATTACGACGTTCGACGCTCATCGTGTCGGGCATCGTCAATATCAGCTTATATCCCTTGGCGGCAGCTACGAAAGCCAACCCTACCCCGGTATTACCACTGGTAGGCTCGATAATGGTAGCTCCCGGCTGCAAAACACCTTTCACTTCGGCATCTTCAATCATAGCCAACGCCACACGGTCTTTTACACTCCCTGCCGGATTGAAGTATTCGAGCTTTACCACCAGACGAGCCTTCAAACCATTACTCTTATTATAATTGCTGAGTTCCAACAACGGGGTGTTACCTACCAAATCCGTCAATTTTCTTGCTATCTTTTCCATATATATCTGTTTTTAATTTACTCTTGTTTTATGATATTACAAAGATAGTGCGGATTCTGTTCAGGGAAAATACCACAGATGTGGTAATTTCATACCACATCTGTCTGAGGAAAAAGTCGGTTATACCTACATCTTCTTATTTTCTAGGACTCTTTGCCAATTTTTTGATAACGCAGTAAAGCTTCCAAGAAGTAATAATCGGCATAGACTAAAGGAACATCTATCTCTTTTCCATGCGGCAGACTACCCGTAGAATGCATTAATAAAAAACCTGCATTACTTCCCGGTACTGCTCTGTACTGCTCAGACGCCAAGCTATAAATCATCGTAACAGCCGAATCATAATATTCCGGATTCTTCGTATATTGATATAGCTCAAAAAGGGCAGAGGCAGCAATAGCGGCAGCAGAAGCATCCCTTGGAATATACCCTATCTTTGTCTCATCAAATTTCCATTTCTTTGTATATCCGTCTTGTCCGGCATTAAAATCCCACAAAGGAACTTTGTCTTCCGGCAAGGAAGGGTTATGCAAGAAGAAATCAGCCATCTTCTGTGCAACGGACAAATACTTTGAGTCTCCGGTTTCCCTATATACCATTGTAAAACCATAGATTCCCCATGCCTGCCCTCTCGCCCAGGCAGAATTGTCGGCATATCCCTGGGCAGTGGCACGGTCCCTGACTTCGCCCGTTATGGTGTCATAATCGACTACATGGTAACAACTGAAATCCTCGCGGAGATGATTCCTGATAGTCGTGTTGGCATGTGTGACAGCTACATCATAATACTTTTTGTCCCCGGTTGCCCTGGCTGCCCAAAAGAGTAACTCAAGATTCATCATATTGTCAATAATCACAGGGAATTGCCAGATTATCGTGTCATGATGCGATTTGCCCCCTTCCCATGACTGGATGGAATGGACGTTCGGATTATACCGTGTCATCAATGAATTCGCCGTCTGTACCAGAATGTTCCTGTAACTCTCATTCTTTGTCAAGGCAAAGCCTTTGCCAAAGCTGTTGTACATCATAAAGCCGACATCATGGTCTTTCGTATTAGTTCGGTTCGGTTCAAGCGGCAATGTACATTCCACCGCCTTCTCTTTCCAACAGCTATCATTGGTGAACTCGTACAAGAACCACAAAGTGCCCGGAAAAAAGCCGCTTGTCCATCCGTAAATATCCGTCGTAGACAAACTGCCGTCCTTTTTCGTACTTCTGGGATACCGCCCGTTCGTCTCTCCTTCCAAAGACTCCAGCATATACCGGATTTGTTCACATGCATAGTTCATATTCTCCTCTATAAATTGCTTTTTACTATCCGTTCCGGTACAACCCGCCAACAAAAGCAATATCAAGCTATAAAAAGCGAATCTGCTATTTCTCATTTTCATTCCTATCATTATATTCCTACTCACTTTCATTAAATAAAAGCGTTCCTAATCCCAGGCATTGCGCGTTCCAGCTCTCGCCACCTTGTCCGCGTACTTTCTCCACCACTTGGCGAGTGTATTCCAGTTCCGATTCCGGAAAACCTTTCCTGTTATAATAATGATTGTACACCATCTCATAGATAGGTTGGAGCTTTCCCCTGTCCGTAGCCGAAATAGAGTTTCCGTACACATTTCTCTGGAAAGGGACATCGTCATTGCCCAGATTGTATTTCGCCATATATTCAAAACCTTTCAACAGGCGGTTGTCCATGCTTCCATACAAATCAATCCCCTGCTTCCATGCCACTTCGCAGGATTCTGCCAGCCCGCCTATTCCGTATTGGGCATGTGTCTGGTCCCTGCCGCTTTCAAAATTCTGTCCCGTATCATAGATATTATTCTGCAATGTACCGTTGCTGCCTTCGGTTGTTGAAGTATAGAAAGTTATCGCCCTGTCGAAAATCTCCTTATCATCCAAAAATACACCGACTGCCAGATGCATTTTGGTAATCGCAGTATCCCAGTTTCCCGCACGTCCGCGTTTCCAGTCTTTAATCAACTCGTAAAAGACATCCTTGAACATCTTTTCCGCCCGCGCTATATCTTCTTCTTTCCATCCTGCATCCGTATAACGAAGTATTTCGGCCGCATTTATCAGATTGAAACCATACCATGCCGACATCAACATATCATCTCCGCCGATGAAAGCCTTCAATGTGCCCGACCAGGCATTCAGTATCTCAATCGCCTTGTCCGCGTAACGCTGTTCTTCCGTGATAACCCACATCAAAGCACAATGGTATGCCATTTGCGAGTCGCCGCTCATCGCTCCTGCAGCGATACTATTCACCCCTTCCGTCCTTTCTACTTCCACATAAGGTCCCTGTACCACATAATTTACGTTCGCATCGCCTTTCAGCAGTTCATAACCCTGTTTCCAGGGTTTTGCATAATAAAAAGCCTGTTTCTTTATCCTTGCCATATCCTCATAAGTGAACAGGATGCCCGGATGCGAGAATACCTTAACCACTTGTGGCTTTACTTCCTCCTTCAGAGAAATGGTAATATCCTTCATATCATCGGATGAATCACAACTTACCGCTGTGAAAAGCAATAATAGAAATGCCCAATATCTAATAATCTTATTCATACTCAAGTATATTTTAATAGTTTACTTCCACTCTTTCAACGGAGTTATTTTATACTTCGCTTTTGTATTCCGGGGAATCAGTTTCACGCAATATCTGGCTTGTGTCAAAGCAGGAACCGAAGCCTCAAAACCGATTAGAGTTACACCGTCATTAGGTTCATCGTAGGAGTTGGAAGATTTGGCAGGAACACTTCTCAACTTTATCTTCTGATTGGCCTCTACTTTGAATATCAATTTCTTACCTTTCTCGGTCAGTTCCAAGGTACAATCATTGAGTTTCCTGACAGCGGCTCTGGTAACCATCGTCCAGGTCAGTTCCGTCGGTTTGTCCAATGTCTCAATTTCATCCTGCACTACGACAAAACGATTATCGACAACGGCAATTCCCCTTTTGCACGATTTCATCTGGTCTTTATATGCATTCGACAGGTCTGAAACAAGATGCATGAATCCGGAAGAGTCTCCATAACTGTCAATACGGGTATAGCCGTTTACATTCTGCTTCTTATGGTCAAATGCCAATGTGTTGTGCGAGAAATTGTTGTACCGGTAAACATCCCATCTCTGTGAATTCTGCTTTCTGTTCCACAAGTCAATTCCTACGGTTTCCAAAGATGTATAGTCCTGCGGCCCGAGGTCAATCGCCCAACGTACGCCATCCGCTTCCATAATGAATGAACCTATATCCATATGGGAATGGTTGGCTCCGGCACGTCCGGTCTTAAAACCTACAAATATGGCATCGGGGTCAGTCCAGGAAGTTCTCATAGAGCCTACCGGAGTCACGCCCTGTCCAACCCATAAGTTGCGGGACGGTGGAAGAATATGTTCCAAGTCGATATTCTTTCCCCATATCATCAATGCCGGCAGGATTCTGTTTTTAGCGAATGAGCTGCCTTTCTTTTTTGTGAGATAGTGGTACTGGCTCCACAAGACAGTCGAATCATGCATCTTGTCCGCAAACCAGAAAAGGGTAGGATTCAAAGAGGTGGCATCACCACTGTCACCATAATTGAAGCTCTCCTTTGAAGGAGTAATCATATTCTCTATGAAATAAGCGGAAGGCAGGAAACCTTCCATTGAAGACAGTCCGAAGTCCATATGAAAGAGCTTTTCGACAGCAGACAGGAAGAGTACATTGAAACTGGTGCCGTAAGACCAGTAGGTAAATCCTTCAGGATAGGCGCCGTCCGGCGCATACCCTTTCATCGGCAAAGCAATGGAAGAGACGGCCCTGTCCACAACAACTTTTGCAATCTCCGGTATGTCCTCGTAAACCGCTATGGCACCATATGCCATTCCGGCGTTGCACACTTGATTCCAGTTATGACCGGAAGAAAGCCAGCTATTGTTATCTGTACTGAAAGAAGTGTCTATCCCTTTCTTGATAATGGCATCTTTGATTTTAATCCTCGACGGCTCCGACAAATCACGGTATAGCCAGTCATAGCCAATTGCCATAGCCAGGGTCATTTCCGCCACATCTAAAAAGTGGGAAGGGTTCCAGTCTTCAAAATCAGCAATGGCAAGCATCTCCTTTTCCGCCCTTACTTTAAACTGCTCGTCCGAAGTGATGCGATAGGAATAAGAGAGATAGAAAATCCGTCGCAAAGCTTCGCGCGAGACTGCCAAAAGCCTGCGCCCTGTCTTTATCCGCTTCACAGCATCGACTTCAAACAGTTTCCGGGATTCCGACTGAATCACATCATCTATCTTTCCCCATAGCTGATTCTTTTCAATATTACTTTTTATTTGCTGAATATCACTGTCGAACAGCAATAACCGGGGATGTTCGCCGAAATCTGCCGCCTTATCCAAATGCTTCAATTGGGCATTGGCTTCTATCCCCCCACAGAGGGATAGAAGTATGTATAATAATAGAAATTTGATTGTTCTCATTTTGTATATCCGATTAATAAAGTGTTCCTTCTATCGTGAGATTATAAATACCCATATTGTGAGTGTAATCAGGATGTTGTATAATCCGCAATGCAACAGGCTCGTCCGAAATATTTTCCAATTCCCACGACAAAACCGTTGCTTCATCTACCTCATCACTAACAGCATAATCCGTCCATTTGTCATCGCCTACGCCTCTTGTTTGCAGTACGGCTTTACTTTTCTGCCCGGTGTCAGCCGAAGTTACTTTCACTACAATTGATTTGACTCTACCGAAAATCGGCGTTTCCAAAGCACCTCCCTCGGCAAAATTCTTCAATAACAGACGCCCTTGTGTCGCACCATTTGCATTTGCAGGGGGTTGTGTAGTGTTCTGTATACGTCCTTGATAAATTTTAGTGTGTAAAGTTCTTCCTTCTACTTCACGATCATAATGTAACTCTTCATAGAAAGTATATCTGTCCGGGGCGCCTCCCGTCGCAGTTACCGTATATATGGCCAAGTCTCTGAACCGTTCATCCATCAATGTCACATCAACCGCTTCTTCCGGCAGCAGGTCTGTTGCCCCTTCTATCACCAAATCATAGATAGCCAATGAATTTCCTTTGGTAATAGCAGGGTCTTGCATAATACGAATGGCTACCGGATTGGCGAAAACATCATTCAACTCCCATTTCACAGGTGAATTTGCCGTAACATCCTCACTCATGGCAAGGTCTTTCCAATCGCTGGTTCCTTTATCCCGATACTGTATCAAGGCACGGGTGGCTACATCTCCGGCAGTTCCGGCAGAAAGAGCCAAAGAGATTTTACTTACTGAACCCAACACGGGGAATTCAATATATCCTCCGCCTGTTCCTATCTGCAAACGCCCCTTAGAGGTGTCCTCACCATAAATGGAAATACGATTCTCCGTATAATCGATACGGCATCCGTGCAGCCGCACTTTCAATACCTGTTCTCCTATTGTCCTTTCGAAATAGCCCTCTTTTGTATTCCAGTTTCCGCCGGGGAAAGCCGAACCGTCGCTGGCTTTAAAGGTCTTTATACCTTCACCGTCATTATAGAACCCTTCATTGAACAAGGTGTTTTCAGGTGACGGTCCCGGTTCAACAGGAGATTCGCATAAAGTCCCTTCCAACTTAAAATCATAGATTGCCAAAGCGGTAGAAGAGGTTGCCCCGTCCGCAACAATCTTCACGTAAATCGGATATTTCATAATTTTCTTATCCAATACCCATTCACAGGCATTTGTGCCGGAAAGGAGCAGGCTTGTCGCATAGACTTCCCAGTTCCCCCCTTTTGTCTTAATCATCAATACGACTTTTGTACCTGCATTATCGGCAGAACCATTGGCGGCTACCAGTGAGATTTTCGAAACACTGCCCAACAATCCCGTCTCTATGGCTCCGGTATTAGCATCCAATAATATACGTCCGTCCGAGGTTGTACTACCATTCACTGAAACGCCGGGAGCATCCGGTTCCAAACGGCACTGCGCCAAAAATACTTTCAGATTCAAATCTTGAATAACCTCATCGGATACGGTTCTTTCAAAATAACCATTGGAAAAAGAAGCGGGAAACGGCTGACCACCCGATGTCAGATAATTGTTCTTATCATCAAATTGCTCATCCAGTACAGTTACAGGCTCGACCACTACTGGCGGTATCACCTCTCCGGGCTCATCTTTCTTTATCACATCATCATTATCACTGCAAGCTACCGCAGCAAAGAGAAAGAGGATTAACAGATAGATATTTTTTATATAGTTTTTCATATCAGACTATTTTAAAGTTAAACGCTTTATCGCAAAACTCATACGTTTCAGATTACTGCTTGTCTCGTTGATATACAAATAAGCGATATACTTCCCGTCATGACTCTTTATCAAGACTCCCTGGTCTTGTCCTAATTCATACGCATGTGCGGTCACGCCGTCCAGCGCAGCCTGACGCAAATCTATCTCATCGACATAGATAGTAGGCACTCCGCTGGTCTTCAGTTGACCGTCAGGCCAATACCTTTTTTCCATCAAAGTGCGGTTGGTTGCTCCCGACGGGATTTCAACAGGATACAAATATCCTTTCTCATTGGATGGAGATACCAGTCCGTGGGCAAATGACCACCCGGAACCCATTGTCGGCTTATAAGTATAGATAAAATCAATCTTGCCGGCAATACCCATTTCTTCTACCTGAGTCACGGAGTAAGACTGCATCGTCTCCAAAGAGAAACAGTTTCTCTCTCCGGACGACAATGACAGATTCTTAAAGATTTCCACATTGCTCACTGTATATTCAGGAGACTGGACAGTAGCCTCGCCAGTTCCGGTAATACTGCGGAAATGGAATTTTATCTTACTGCCCCGGGCTGCTTCGGGCACAACATAGAAATAACGTATAGTCGCAGCAATCGTATCGACAATATAGGCTTTGGAGACAGTTCCTTCCGTGCTTGTCTCCGTAGCAATACGCACTTCCTCTTCTTCACCGTTATCCGGATTGGTGTATCTGCTATTCATGGCAATCCCGGTTCCTTCGGCACCCGGGAAAGACGCTGTAACCTCTACCGCTTTTATCGGAGTGCCATCCGTAGAACCTATTGCGTAGGCAAACTCCAATGTATTTCCTACCAGAACCGGTCCCACATCTTTCCGTAAAAGGTCATTTCGCAAAGGACTTTCATCATCAGAACAAGACGAACAGAACGCTACCGCAACAGCATAGAGCAGTAAATACAGCGAAAACCAACTTATCTTTTTCATATCTTTCTTTATTCCTTTTCAACAACAATAATCTTATATTCCTTATATACCTCTCCGCTTCCGGAGATAACGGTATATTTCACCGATACGCTGAAGTCAGTCCACACACCCATTTTAGGAGTGATAGTAGCCTCAGGAGCCAAAGAACAACGAGGTTTCAGGTGAGCCCGGTTTACTCCGTTCTTGACTTCTACGTTGATAATCCCGTTCGCGTCGTCAATGGTCACCTGCGTAGCAACATTGCGGTTGTCCGCCGTATATAATTGTACAGAACTTATATAAGCATCCATCCGGTCTGTCACTTGATACACTTCTTCGTCGGTATCGCAAGCTCCCAGGACAATGGTCAGGAGTAACACCTTTACAATTGATATGATATGTGTTTTCATTTCTCTATATTTTAATTACAACCATGGTTTATTCTGAGTCAGATTAGGATTCAACACACGCTCATCTTCAGGGATATTATAGATATAATACCTGGGGAATGTACGGTCTGTCGCATTCTTATATTGGTCTTGAATAAAGTCATTCAATGTGCTGCGCAATTCCCTGCCGTTCGGATAGTCCCAGACTTTTTCCGCAAGCCGCCATCTCCGCAGATCAAAGAAACGCTGCCCTTCGGCCACAAACTCAACGGCTCTCTCCTGCTTGACAGCATCAAAGAATGTCTCCTTGGTCTTGAATTTTTCACGGTCCAAAGCCGGGAGCTTTCCTCTTCCCCTGATTTTGTCAACGAGGGTGAACAGTTCGTCCGACGGTCCACAAAGTTCGTTCATCGCTTCGCAATACATCAGCCAGACATCCGGCAAGCGCATCAGATAGAAATCCTGCGGACCGTTAGACCTGGAATAGCCAGCATATTGTCTCACAAATTTGCGGAACATATATCCTGTTCTGCTATCATTATAATCCAAATACCCGTTCTTATTACCGAACATAAAAGGCACGCTATCCCCAATCGTCATTCCATCGGGAGTGATGGTACGCATTTTCTGTCCGTTCCAAACGATAGTGCCACGCATGCGGTAGTCACGTCCATCGTATGTTTTAGGGTTTGCCGAACCATTGGTCAAGTTTTGGTTCTTATTCAGAACGACCGGTTCAACATAATCACCGGTTTTAGTACTCTGATACAGGTTTACCAAGTAATTTGTCGGTTGCATATTTGCCCATCCGTTCAGTACGCTCCGGTTTCCGAAGATTTTGACGAATTCTTCACCTTGTCCGATATTAGGGCCGCCATACTGGATGGAGAAAATGACTTCCGAGCATTTTTCATTTTCCAGTGTAAAGAGTTGGAGATAGTTCGGATTTACATATTCTCCGGGAGCGCCGTCCTTAAACAGTTGGAGATTATAGGCAGGTTTCATCACCTCTTTAAAATTACCGATAGCTTTCTCATAATATTCTTTCGCTTCCGACTCGTTTTGCTGGAAATTATCCACTTCAGGACGTCCGTTTTTCTTCCAACAAGCCCAAAACAGTTCCAGTTTACCTTTGAATGCATAAGCCGCCACTTTAGTTGCCCGCCCCTGGTCGTCACTCGATTCATAAGAATCGGGAAGCACTGATATAGCATAATCATAATCTTCCATTATAAAATCCCTGACTTGGGTAATCGGCGTTCTTGCAATGCTATACGCTTCTTCCTGCGTGGGTACATGATCCAGATACTGGACATCCCCGTATAAGTCAATCATAAGCGCATAATGGAGAGCCCTGATAAATCGTACTTCTCCTTCGTACCGTTTCAGCAGGTTCAGGTCTTTTTCCGTAACCGCTTCCGACTGCATCCTGCGTAGCTGCATAATGGCATTATTTGCCCTGTTGATAGAAGCATAACACTTATTCCAATAATCGGAAGTTATCGACTGGCTGTTCGCATTCTGAAAATAAACGAGGTCCGCATTAGGATAACAATCCAACCTATAAAACAGTCCGAATGCATTCCTCATTGCGTTATAAACAGCGTTCACCCCTTTCTCCGCATCTTCAGTCGTTTCCCAAAAAGTGTCCGCACTAATTTTTGTTGTAGCCGGATAGTCAAGCAAATTATTAATGCAACTAGCCTGTAGTAATAAAACAACCAGTAATAATATACTATTGATATGTCTTTTCATATTATATAGTTTTAAAGCGTTACATTTATACCTAAAGAATAATTCTTCATGAGCGGATAAGGTATTTCCGAACCGCTTTTAGGAAGTTTCTCCGGGTCCAAACCCGGCCATTTAGTAATCGTAAACAGATTCTCCGCCGATATATGGATACGTGCCGAGCTCACACTTATATGTTTAAGGAGTTTCGAGGGTATCCGGTACCCTAACTGGATATTTTTCAGTCTGATATAATCACATGAATACAGCCAGAAAGTGGATTGTTCCTGATTGAATCCGCCGTTACTGCCTGATGTCAGGCGCGGAAATTTCGCTCCCCGGTTATCGGGCGACCAGGTATCCAGATGGTGTTCCTGAAAAGCATAACGGGACGTGTATACGTTTACATTATTGAAGTTATCCAGCCAAAAATTCTTTCTTCCCGCATTACCCTGAAAGAGCATGCTCAAATCAAATCCTTTCCAGTCTGCGTTGAAGTTGATACTGAAATCACTCGTAGGGATGTAACGCATGCTATTGGGCATGGCTACCTTGTCATTGCTGTCAATCACTCCGTCGCCATTGATATCTTCCATCAATAAATCTCCGGGAGCCAGGTTATCATTCTGATAGGGAGCATTGGCTATCTCTTCCCATGTCTGCGCGATTCCGACAGCCTTGTACGTATAAACCATTTCGTAGGGATATCCCAGGAATTTATCTCCGCGCCCTAACCGTTCATTCCATTTAAGCAACTTATTCTTATTATATGAATAGTTGATTCCGATACCATAGGAGAAGTCACCTATCTGGTCTTGCCAGGAAAGGGAGATTTCGGCTCCCCGGTTTCTCATTTCCCCAATATTCCGGTCAGGTGCTTCCAGTCCCGACAGGAGTCTGGATACTTGTCCCGGACGAATCATGCTCGTTGTCAGTTTATTATATAAGTCCAGTTCCATCTTCAGGCGATTGTTGAAGAAAGAGAGCTCCAGCCCCAAGTTAGTCATAGCGGTAGATTCCCAGGTAAAGTTCGAGTCAATCAGTTTATAAGGGGCATACCCTTCTACCAGTATGTTATCTCCGAATGTGTATGGATAAGAATTATAGGTATCTTTCTGATAATAACGGTCTACACCGGAATTGTTCCCGACTTTTCCCCAGGACATTCTGATTTTTGCATTAGAAACTACATCTTTCAGCGGTTCGAAAAACCCTTCTTCCGAAAAACGCCATGCGGCAGATACGGAAGGAAATGTTCCCCATTGGTGTCCCTTAGAAAATTTGGACGATGCATCCCAACGTACCAATGCCTGCAACATATACTTGTCATGTATATCATAATTCAATTTGGTTACAATGGAACGCAAACCTTCTTTACTGGACGAACCGCCGGTAGACTGGGTAGTCACTCCCGCACCGTCTATTTCCGTCAGGTTCGGGTGGAACCTGTCATTCCGCGAACTGCTTTGTGACCTTTCGTGCCAATACTCCTCGGAGTATATAAACTGGAAACGCAAATTGTGTCCGCTGAAAATCTCCTGGTTATAGATAGCGTGCAAGTTCAGAATTGTTTTTGTACGTTCGCGTGTATAATCCGTGATACCGGTACTCTTTGTTACAGTCTCATAGCCAGGCAATCCGGTCTGGAAATTCTGTAGAATAGTAGGCATGCTCCATGATTTTGTAAAATCATTCCGATAGGTCAGGCCATAATCTGCTCTGAACTGGAGAAACGACAAGGGTTGCCACTCCAGAAAAGCCATACCGTTAAAGTCCTTACGCTCCAGCTTATTATTGTTCACGCTATATTTAGACAAAAGGTTGGCGGCAAGAATATCTTCACCATACGCCATCGCACCGCCATACTCTCCCGTAATCGGGTGTTGCGGCAAGATGCCCGCCACTGTCCTGACCATCTCCCATGTGGAAGCATTTCCATAAGAGAGCAATCCTTCGTCCAACGGATATACCTGGTCCGACCACTGTCCTGCTGCGTTCAAGCCGACCTTAAAATGGTTGCCTACTTTTTGGTCTACATTCACGCGGAAAGAATAGCGTCTGTAATCATTGTTAATCATCAAACCTTCCTGGTCCAGCAGACCGATGGACAGATAATAAGTCCCTTTCTCATTTCCACCCGTAGCAGACAAGCTATGATTTTGTGTAAAAGGAGAACGGAAGATAACATCCCACCAGTCAGTGTTAGGATACAGTACCGGGTCTACCATTCCCTTTGCCATCCATTCGTCAATAGTTCCGTCCTTATAAATAGCGCCGCTATTACCATTTGTCGCCGCCTGGTTATGCAACGTCAGTGCCCTTGGATAGTCGGCTAAGAAATCATAGAAACCGGTAGCTTTTCCAACGGAGAAATTTCCCGAATAATTCACATTCACCCGCCCGGATTTACCTTTCTTCGTTGTAATCAATATAACGCCATTAGCCGCTCTCGAGCCATAGACTGCCGATGAAGAGGCATCCTTCAATACGGATATGCTCTCTATGTCGTTCATGTCGATTCTGTCTATTTCTATATCGGGGATACCATCCACCACAATCAAAGGAACCGAGTTATTGACCGTACCCAGTCCGCGTACTCTCAAAGTAGCTCCATCCTTACCTGCCATACCACTGGATTGCTGTACCATCAATCCCGGCACTAATCCGCTTAATGCAGTGGAAGTGCTTGAAATTGACCTGCCGGATAATTGCTCGTCAACGGATACCATCGACACCGCCCCGGATAAATTTACTTTCCGTTGCGCACCATAGCCAACTACTACCACTTCTTTCAGCAAATGAGAGTTTTCTTTCAGAATAACGGTCAATTCTCTTTTCCCATTCACCGGTTTCTCTATCGTTTCATATCCTATATAGGAGAAAACGACGGTGGATGACGGGTCTACATTATCCAAATGAAACTTTCCGTCAATATCAGTGATTGTACCTTGCGAGGTGCCCTTTATGAGTACGGAGACACCAATCAGGGGCGTTCCTTTCTCATCAATAATAGAACCGTTCAACCGTTGCAGTTTTTCTTTCGACTGGGTTTTAGGAACAATTGAAACAACCCGGTTCTCATTTATCTTATAATCCAGAGAAGTGCCGGACAGAATCTTCTGCATTGCGTATTCTATTCCCACATTCTCACATTTGATAGAAACCGGTCTATCCAAATCTTTCAGGTTCTCCGAATAGAAGAAACGATAATCAGTCTGCTTTTCAATATTCCTGATTACCTCTCTGACAGGGAGATTAGTGACATTCAAAGTAATTTTTTCCCGTTTCGCCTGTTGGCCGTAACATTCGGAAATGAACATGATAAGGCAGCAAAACAGACATAGGAATCCCGTAATTCTTGACTGCAAGAATTTTACTTTCAGATATTTTTTCATATCTTTGTGAATAAATTGTTTTTAATAATTAGTGATTAGGACAATTTAATTAAGGTCGAAGGAATTACCCTTTTCTTCGACCTTGCATTTTTCTTGGTCAGATGTGTCTCATAGGCGTCATATTAATTTATAAAGTTAAACATTTTAAGGTCAATTGCTCATTATCTTTTCAAAGTCTTTACTTCTTTGCTTATCTATTCCAATCTTAATCACTCCCTGTTCCCAGCAATAGTCAATAGGAGCTGTGTCCCTCATCAAATCAAGTGTCTGCTGTATCGTTTCATCCATCAGGATTCCGGTAAACTTATAGTGTTTCAAGTGTTCGTCTTCGATACTTATCTCCACTTTATACTTGCGTTCCAGCTTCTTGACTATACTTTCTAATGTCTCCTTCTGAATTATCCATTTAGGGTCTTTCCAGGATGTGTATAACAGCGTATTCACATCTTTCTTAAGTTCTACCTGTATATCATCCTTATTTTTCTTACAAATCAGGATGGTTTCATTCGGTTTCAGGTAGACTTCGGGAATTTCCCGGCTTGTATCAGGTTTCACTCTTACAGAACCTTTAACCAGCGTCGTTTCTACAATATCCTCGTCATCGTATGCTTTCACATTGAAACTGGTTCCCAGCACTGTTATTTCCGTTCCTTTGGCAGAAACGATAAACGGCTTCTTATCTTTCTGTACTTCCAGGAAAGCTTCTCCGTGTAGTTCAATCTTCCGCACTTCAGTTCCGAAAGATTTGGCATATGCGATGCTACTACCCGAATTCAATGTAACAACAGAACCATCTGGCAAACTTAAAACGGACTTGGAACCTAAAGGGGCATTTACTTCAGTCATCCCATCTATAAGACCATCAGTACGACTTCCCCATTCATAAGCAACCCAGCAAGATACTGTAAACAGGATGACCGCAGCAATATTCTTCCACACCTGCAAATACCTTCTCTTCTGCACAGGGCGGGCATGAGATTGTCCCTTGATAGTATCCATCACCCTGTCGTAGGCAGAATCCATATAATCATCAGGCTTCATATTCCTTGCGACCAGTTCGATGTTATAGGCTTCCCTAAAATAGCGTTTATTCTCCGGATTTTCCAGTATCTTTTTCAGTTCAATCCGTTCCTTTTCCGATAATCCTTTTTCAAAGAAAGAAGATATCAGTTCATTTATCCTATTTATGTTATTATTTTCCTGCATATATATTAAAGACGATGTTGGTTAGAAAAAGGGTGGGTCTAAATCTGAAAAAAAATAAAGATTAGCAAGATTCCCAGTTTTTTCCTTAAAATAAGGATGGCTTCACGCAGATTGGATTTCACCGTATTTACGGATATATTCATCTTTTGGGCAATCTCACTATATTTGAGTTTTTCAAAACTTCGGAGCTTTAAAGTTTCCTGATAGCGTTGTGGAAGTTCTTTTATGGCAGTAATGATACGGGATTCATCTTCTTGAGAGATAAGATAGTCTAACGGATTCTCATCCAAATCTGCCAACGTGTAACATTCTTCCACCGGGAAAAACTCTTTCTGAGTTCGCAGATAGTCAATACAGGCATTTTTCACTGTTTGCAGTAAATATCTTCTCACAGCAAATTCCTGGATATTTTCCATATTTGCCCACAACTTGACGAAAGACTCGCTGACGATATCTTCTACAATGCATGTATCTTTCACATATCCACAGGCGAAATAATAGAGTTCTTTGTAGTATTGAGTAAAGAAGGATTTAAATCTCTCTTCCTTCATCCAATCTGCACTTTTTCCCATTCCAATAGTATAACAGCTTAAAGTTCAACGTGAATTCGAGATGAAGCAAAGTTACTTAAATATATTATTTAGGGAAGAATTTCTATACTTTTTTTGCTTTGAACCGGACTACACGTATTATACCGGTTCATTGCTACTATCATTTTATAAGTTATGATTAATAAAACGATAGTTTATCCGTTTTTTATAAGTTATGATTAATAAAATCGCTATATTTGTTTCGTTTATCAACCATAACTTATAAAATCATGAAACTTATCAATCGTCCCATTTATACAGAGCGTATTCGTCCATTCATTGGAAAAGGTATCATCAAGGTACTTACAGGACAACGAAGAGTAGGCAAAAGCTGTATCCTCATGCAACTAATGGAAGATATAAAAAAGGATAATCCTCAAGCTAATATCATCTATATCAATATGGAGCATGAAGAATTCCGGATGATTCATAATGACTCTGATTTATTCTTGTATCTCAAGGACAGGATGCCATTGGATAAAAATAATTATTTGTTTATTGACGAAATACAGGATATTGAAGGATTTGAGAATGTTCTCCGCAGTCTGCAAGCCAAAGACAGCTGTGATATTTTCATAACAGGAAGTAATGCTAAAATGCTGTCAGGAGAACTAGCAACCTACTTATCCGGACGATATATCGAATTCCATATCCATAGTCTTAGCTATACCGAATTTCTTGCATTCCATCAGTTGGACGATAACAATCAGAGCCTGATGCTTTATCTGACATATGGCGGACTTCCTTATCTTTCCCGTTTACAATTGACGGATGAACTAGCCTTTGAATATTTGAGAAATATATATGCCACTATTTTATTAAAAGACGTAATAAAACGGGAAGGCATACGCAATGTGGATTTTCTCGAGACACTGGCTCTCTACACTGCTGATAATATCGGCAGTTTGTTTTCAGCCAATAACATTAGCAAGTATTTGAAATCCCAACGTATTGATATATCTACCACTCAGGTTATCAACTACCTGAAAGCACTCAATAATGCCTATCTGATAAACAGAATAGGACGTATTGATATTAAAGGACTAAAGAAATTTGAAGTAGGGGACAAATATTTCTTCGAGGATTTGGGACTCAGGAATTGCCATATAGGTTTCAATCTCCAGCGAGATATACATAAACTACTTGAAAATGCAGTATATCTACATCTTAGTTTATTACAATATGAAATTTACACCGGACAAAACGAACAACAGGAAATAGATTTCATTGGCATTAAACAAGGGATGAAAGTCTATGTACAGGTCACTTATTTAATTGTTGACGAAAAAACACAGAAACGTGAATTTGGCAATCTAATGAATATTCAGGATAATTATCCTAAATATGTTGTCAGTCTTGACGAATTCAATAGAGGAAGTAATGTAGAAGGTATCCATCATCTGCATCTTGCTGATTTTCTAAAAATGAACCGATTGTAATATCCCATCTCTTAAAATAACAATCTCCCGCCCGAAAATATACCCGAAAGTATATCCCGGACAGGAGACCACCATAATAGACAAAACTAACAGTCTGTCCTTTTCTAAGGTTTTCTTTAAAATCCCTCTCTAAAGTTTCTTGATGGAGAAATCGGCAAAACGGATTTCTTCGTCACGCAACTGGTCTTGCCAACTCCGGTTTTCGCCCAAGTAGCGGTAGATGCCCCATTTGGGACGAAGTCCCGTACAGTCCGTGCGCCACATATCCATCTTTTCAGGTCCGAGTTTTAAAAGAACTTTTCCGTCTTTGATGCGTGTGATGGTTACTTCATAGGAACCATTCTCACCGAAACAGGCTTTCTCTTCCACCTCTACCCAGTTGCCGAGGAAACCGGCAAGGTCTGTACTGGCAAGAGTAGTAGTGCTTCCACCACGTTTGTCATAACGTATCCGCAGTTGCTGACCGCCTTTGCTGCCGCTGTTGGAATAAGCAGTCAGGGTGATAAGCGGGGAACTGACGTCTGCCGTGCCCGATGAATTATCAATACCCTTCAACTGGTGGAGATGGGAGAATTTGGTTGTCGTCTGGAATCCCGCCGGCAAACAGAATTTCCAGCAAAACACCATAGTCTCTCCCTTTTGTCCGACAAGGCTTTTCGGAGATTTATTATCCGTCTTTATCTCATTACGCTGGCGGTCGGTGATGTTTGTCAGTCCGCGGTCATCGTCTATCTCAGCATGGATAAAGAAAGCGAATACAGACTTATTCAACTGGTTGTCATGTACCTGCTGAATATGTTGGAAGTGCTCCGTCTTATGTTCGCGCGAGGAGTCGGGAGCTTCGTGGTTATAGCCCGAACGTTTAATCAAGTCATACGTTTTTGCACTATTACCGTCAGCGATTAATGTGCCGTCCATCGGTTGTTCCGGTTTCGGCTGTTCTTTCTCGTCTATCACTTCCGATGAACTGTTGGAGCAGGCGATAAAGGCAAAAAGGGCTAAGAATAGGATTCCTTTTCTCATTTGGATTTATTTAATATGGTTGGTCAGGAAATCTACCGACTTGAAGAAAATCTCTTCCATCTTGTCAGAAGTCTTCGAACTTACGTTATGGTCATAGTATTCATACTTCAACAAGTCGCAGACTCCCCCTCTTTTCTTTAATGCCGATGCGAACATTTCGCTCTGTTCACACTCTACCGTAACATCGCACGTGCCACATACCAACATGGAAGCAGGAACGTTCTTCTTCGGAATCAGATTTATGGGAGAGGCTTCACGAAGCACTTTCGGCTCCCTGTCACAGAAGTATGCAATACGCTGAGGGTCTTTTGTTTTCATAGTGATGGCAGCCTTTTCCAAGTCATATATTCCAGAATAGCCTACGAAAGCCTTTGTTCCGGGGACAGTCATCGCAGCCACTGCCGCCAGGTGCGCGCCGGCAGAAGTTCCCAGAAAGCCGAAACAGTCAGGGTTAATGTTCAGTTCTGCGGCATGCTCCTGTACATACTTCACTGCGTCCAGAATATCCTGGATAGAGACTTTCACCGTTGCATCGGATTGAGGTGCCAATGTATAAGAGACACGTACGCCTGTTATGCCTTTCTGTTTCGCCAAGTATTGGGACAAAGACCGGGACGAACCGTTATTACCGCGCGCCCATCCGCCACCGTGAATATAAACAACAAACGGGGCAGGCTTCTCTGTCTCAGCAAAGTCTACCGTGAGTATCAGTTCGTAATCCTTATGTTTCTTGTAGACGATGTCCTTGGTGGTTACGCCTTTATAATCCTTGCTTTTCAAGCGGTCTGCCTGATAGGTATAGGGAACCATCACATCGGGAATGGTGTTCACATCAATAAACTTTGCGTATTTCTTTGCATACAGCAAGGCATAAGAACCGTCGTCGTTCCGCATCATCTTCATGCCATAGCGGTTGGAGAACTGCTGTGGTTGCGCTTCTTGTGCAAGGCAGAGAAGCGGCAGCATACACAAACAAAAAATCAGTTTCAGTTTCATGTTATCACTTTATATTAGGTACAGATAATCTTATTTCTTCTTCAAATTTTATTTCTTCTTTAAAACCAGATACGGTATTGTTTCCACATCGGACGTACTGTATTTCAAACCGATGCGCTTTGCCGTATCGACATACTTCTGATTACCCAATGCCGTTCCCGCTTCATAAAGAAGAATGGCGGCACGGGACTGGTCGAAAGGTTTAATCTGTTTAAATTTCCAGTCTTCGGGATTCAGATAAAACGGATACAGATAATCTACTGCCTGCGAAGCCATTTTTCCGTTGGAAGCAGGGGTGCTCCATAGATTGATGCCTATCTGGCTGGTAATTTGGTTGGCTTCCATTAAGGCTTCCAAAGCGAAAGTGGAATAATGCAGGGAGAGAGTCCGTTTCAGTTCCTGGGGTAACGAGCCGTCGTCGGCAATCTGTGCACCCATCTTGGGGAGAATACTTTGTTCCGCCACTTCGCGGATACGGTCGGTACGGTCCAAGTAAGCCAGTACCATCAAGTGGATGGCTTCGTACCACAAGCCATGATTGTTGGCAGCATGAGATTCCTTTTGCCCTTGCGTGCTGTTCTCCATCCAATAGCAGAAAGCGGTAGCCCAATCATCGAGTTTTTTCTTATCCGAGGGAGTCCAGCTTTTCGAGCCTTCTATCAGTTTGGCAACACCCAACGCACGGCTGAAACGGCGCGAGTCTATGAAGCCCGAACCTCTCATTTTCTTCATACCCGGCACGGCTTGGGCATAAGTCATATTCGGGTTCATACCCAGTTTCGGGTCTGTGAACCATGTCCGCAAGTGGTTGGCGCATGCTTTGGCGTAGACTTCTTTTCCTGTGATATAATAGAGTACTCCCAGGCAGTAAGCGGCATCACCGAAACGGTTGGCATTCTCACGTTCGGGGTATTCGTAGACTTCGGGATTTCGTTCACCGTCTTTCCGGATATAGGGAAGTCCGTCTATTTTTGTAGAATCAGGCCACCAATAGGGAGATAAGGTCATATAATCCCTGGGATCTTTACTGGGGGGAAGTTTTTTCTTGGCAGTCACCGATAGAGGAGTCATCTTTATATATTTCTCTGCCACCTTTTCCTGAAGTTCAATGTATCGGGTGACTTCCTTCTCACCTTTCTGATAGTCGTTTTTTAGCTGTTCAAGCAAAGTCGCATTAAACGGGCCTAAGGGGGCGGCATTCAGTATCCCCCAACAGAGGCATACAGCCCATATAGCAAAGATTCGTCTCATAACTATTTTCTTTAAAGTAGGTAAGTATGTCATTCGGAGCGAAGCGAAGAATCTGCTCTTTGTATCTGCAAAAGGGCAGATTCTTCACTACGTTCGGAATGACGGTATCAGATTTCTTCTTTAAGAGAAGAAACAGCCACCGTTGATATCAATGTTCGTACCTGTCAGGTAAGAAGATTCGGAGCAGGCGAGGAAGCAAACCAGGTCGGCAACTTCATCGGCAGTTCCTTCACGGCGCAATGCGTAAGAAGCTTTCATACGTTCGCGGTTCTCCGGCGTATTGAAACGGTCGTGGAAAGAAGTGGCAATCGTACCCGGGCAGACAGCGTTGCAACGGATTCCCTGAGGGCCGAGCTCTTTCGCCATAGAACGGGTAAATGTCATTACCGCACCTTTCGCGGTTGCATACATGGAAGCTCCGTTGCCACCGCCGTCACGGGCAGCCAATGAAGAGAAGTTGACGATAGAACCACCTTCCGGCATCATCGGAACCACTTCACGTGTGCAGAGGAATACGGAACGCATATTGACATCCATCAGGAAGTCATACCAATCTTCGTCCTGTTCGGTGATTTTCTTACGGCCTACGATGCCGCCCACTACATTCACCAATACATCTACCTTGTCGCCGAATGCCTTGTTGCACTCTGCAAAAAGATTCTTTACCGCAGCAGCCTTTGTCATATCGCCCTGAACAGCGATTGCTTCGCCACCGACGTTTTTAATCAATGCCAATGTTTCCTGTGCATCGGCTTCATTGTCGAAATAGTTCAGGCAGACTTTTGCACCTTCTGCTGCCAGTTTCACTGATATTGCGCGGCCAAGGTCGCGTGCGCCACCTGTCACGATGGCTACTTTTCCTTCTAATTTCATAATTGTCTTGTTTTTAAAATACGGTTATTTTTCTATTTGCTTAATCTCTCCTACTGTCAGGAAAATGGAGCACAACGATAGCGGCACCAAAGCTCCCAACAGACTGAATAATAATATCCAATTCGTAATATAGCTGGCAAAAAGGATTGCCAGAATAGTACCCAATACGGCCGAAGCACCGCCCAATCCTGCCAGCGAGCCGACAGACTTGCCACTGTGCAAATCGCTCGGAATGGTCTGCAAGTTCGTCATGAAGAACTGGAAGCCTCCCAACACCAACGCCATAAAGATGATAGCAACAGGAGCCGTAGTAGACATGATAGCCGCCAGGATAGACGGGATGATGATAATCCCACCAAGCAGCATCGCTGCCTTACGGGCATAATTCACCGTATGTCCCCGGTTTATCAGCCAACCGGAATACCAGCCACCGGCAATACTTCCCAATGCCGCACCTACATACGGAACCCAAGCGGAGAATGCCACTTCTTTGATATTCAAGTGGAACACATCTGCCAGATATAACGGCAGAAATGTCACGAACATCCACCAGATAGGGTCGAGGAAGAACCGTCCTAAAATGACAGACCAGTTTTTCTTCACCCGGAGCAGTTCGCCCCAGCTTTTTCCTTTATCCTCGGTTTTCAGTTCCTGTTCGGGTTGACCGCTCAGGATATAAGTACGCTCTTCTTCTGTAATCCAAGGATGCTTCTTCGGCCCTTCCTTATTGATAATCAACCAGGGAATCAACCAAATCAGTCCCAATCCGCCGACTACAATAAAAGTCAGTTTCCAGCCGAAAGCAATGAACAGCATCAGGATGATAATCGGTGCAAGGATTGAACCGATGGATGCTGCCGCCCCGAACAAACCCTGTGCGAAAGCGCGTTCTTTCTGCGGGAACCATTCGGCGTTGCTTTTCGTCGTACCGGGCCACGGACCGGCTTCCCCCAATCCGAGCATCATCCGAAAGAAGGTCAGCGAGAAGATTCCCCGCGAAAGAGATGCCAATGCATCCGCCGCCCCCCAGACGAGCACGCTCCAGAAGAAACCTTTCCGGCATCCAATCTTGTCATACAGTTTCCCGGAGACAAGCTGGCTGATACCGTATGCTATCATAAAGAAGATAGTTATCAGACCGAGAATATCTTTCGCTTTCTGCGAAGCATCCGGGTCGTTGCGGTCTATCAAGCCGAGGTCGATGGCGATACCTTCGCGATTGGTTACGAACGTAACGCCGTTTTTCTCCTTCATCTGTACGTTGGCTACGCTGACAGAATCCCGGTTGCCGTTGGCGGCTGTCAGGATATACTGCTCTCCTGTCAGGACAGCATGATTACCTTTATCTGCCGACGCATCCGCTTCGGGAACCAGGCGATAGTCGATATTAGCCACCCACATATAGTTGAGCGTACCTCTATCCAGGTAGTTGATAATGGTTATCAGCATGATTAACCCGATAACCATCCATCGGAGTCCTTTTACCTTCATACGTTTACAGGTTTAAGAAATCTGCACGCACAGGGCTGAACGTATCAATCAATATACCGGCTTCAAGGCAAACACAACCGTGCAGCTCGTCGGGCGCTACATAGTAGCCATCTCCGGCAGAAAGGATTTCTTTCTTGTCGCCGATGGTCAGTTCAAACTTGCCGCTTACTACGTAAGTCGCCTGGCTGTGGTAGTGCTCATGCATACTACCTATCGCACCTTTGTCAAATTTCACTTTGACCATCATCAACTGACCGTCATACGCCATAATCTGGCGATTTACACCCGGAGCAGGATTTTCCCACTTCAAATCTTTCTCAAACTGATAAGTTTCACTACATGTTTTCATACTTTTGTCTATTAATGGTTTGTTTATTTCATAAATACTCCGCAACGACCGTTCCAGGCATACATAGTGCCTTCGACCGTCAGGCGGTGCTCTTTCTCTCTGTCGGTATCGGTGTTGCTTAAGCAAAGCATTACGTAATGCCCGCCTTTATAGGTTGCTTTCACCACTGTATAGGAAGCCGTATCCATCACGACTTTCACCTCTTCGCAAGATGAGGTCAGGTTACTGGAAGTTTCCATTACCACATCATATTCTCCATGCGTTTCGATGGAAGTGGCGAATGTATGGTTCTTCCGTGCTTTTTCCCTTATCAGGAAAGCGGTTTCGTTTCTCAAGTTGAAATCAGGGTCATTGGCGCCCAAACGAAGCATCTTCATCTCTGTCTGCGGAGTAGTGGCTATACTGACAGTATAGAAACGGTTCTTATTAACAAAGGTGAAGCTCGATGTATTACGGTTCTTGTTCTGTCCCCAGGCTTCCAGCCAAAGATGCTGATAGCCGTCTTTCGTACCAAGAGTTTTCAGTTCGTTAGTTGCTTTGGCGTAAGGGAAGTTCAAGGAAACGAAGTGCCCGTTATACCAGATAGGGTAATCGTACTGATGCTCTTTATCCGCATTTGCTTGCAGCACATCCAAGATTAACGGGAATTGCAGGAAAGGGGTAGCCACGTAAGCCAGTGTACGTTTCATCTCTATTCCGGGATAGGCATTGGTGTCTTTCGCCACCATTACCTGAAAATGTCCGCCGTTGAAATCATGGTAGATGATGTCTGAATGATAACGGGAAGAGACTTTTATATCTCCGGCAAAGTGGGATGTTTCGTCCACGACCAATGTATTGTGCGCAATTGTCTGTTTGGCAAACGATTGGTTTTCGCGGGTATAATGACCTTTATACTTGGCTTCGATATTCAGGAAGCGGGAAGCGCCGTAGTCGGGCAGAATCTCGTTCCCATTGTCGTAATACGCCATTGTCAGTTTATCAAAATGTCCGTGGCTCAAGCCGTGTGAGGTAGCTTTCAGTGTCAAGGCGCTATTCAGATTAGAATCTGTGGAGCGGATTACGGCTATGCCGCCTTCATCCCCCTTGCGTCCGTCACGGAATACACTGCTGCGATAGGTAATCGGGGCAACTTCTCCGCGGGCAATATCACGGGCTACCTTAAAGCCGCCGATAGTAGGGAGATAGGTATGCTGGTACTTATTTGCAACAGACAATAATGATTTGTCCGAAGGATTAACATTATATAATATGTTTACCGCATACACCAGTTCCTGTGCGGAAAGCCCTTTCAGCAAGGCATCATTAATATGGAAGAATTCGCCTTCATAAGAAAGTTGTATCAATGTGGAGAGGGCTTTTGAAAGAATGCTATCCCGGTAGTTGAAGATTTTCAAGTCCGGCAGTTTGTTCTCGATGCACTGGGCGAAGATGACGAAAGGCCAGATGGCATAACGTTGATAGTAGGCTCCTTCCGTGAAGTAACCGTCGGGAGAGAACAGGTAATCCATCTGGCGGATAAAGCCGCCCCGTTTGCCTGTTCCGTCAGAACCGTAAAGTGCCTTCTTTACGTAATCTTCACGATTCATCGCAAAGCCAATCATACCGACGGCGGCCGTAGCCCATGTAGCATGGTTGTGCATTTTATTGAATGTCTTGTTATTTGCATGGTTGTCTCCCATACCGTCCATGATGAAGTCCGCCATCGGAACGAAGAGATTCTTCTCGATAGTGGCACGCTGCTTGGGTGAGAGTGTGCTATAGATACAGTCATAAGCAACCGCTGTATGCACCAGCCATACACTTTCATTCAGTGTCTGCCAAAACAGACGTCCCGGGACGGGGGAAAGTTGCAGGGGGTGGCACCCTAAAGTAGGGTATAGTTTAGCATAGGCTTCCAACATATCGCCCACGTAGGCGGCATATTTCTTATCCCCTGTCAACTGATAGGCAACTCCACAATGGAACATGGCATAGTAATTGGATTTATGCTGTTCGTGTACCACACCGCCACCGCCATCTACGGGAACCGGAACGGAGACAGGAGAGTTTACTGCTGCATCGGCTGCGGCCAACACTTCCGAAAGAGATTTGTCGAATGCGGGTACTGTCCCCTTTCCTGCCCTCATCTCGTTCACTTCTTCCTGTGTGAAAAGAAGGGACGGATGTTGGGCAAATGAAAAGAGGTATCCACCTAAAACCATGAATATGCAAATAATAAGTTTTCTCATCTTACATCATTTTCTATTTCAATAATAGTATCGTATGACAACTGTTCTACTTCTTTTTCAAGCCGATAGAGAGTTTTTCCAGTTCGCTACCCTCAACCGGAGTATAATCGTATGCTTCGGCATTGATATATGCGGGACGGATATTGTACATCTTGCCCTGTATTGCCTGGGAAGTGGTAGTCATCATTCTACCGGAGTTCCACAGATTACAATTTGCAATGCGTACCTTTTCCCAGGTCGCCTCATCCAGACGGATAGTTGCCCCGCCGCGTCCGCTATTATCAAAATTACAGTTCTCTACTGTCAGTACTTGCGGGCCAATCAGGCGCATGACACTTCCACGTTCTTTGTTGCAACAGTCTACAAAGGTACAATGTCTGATAGTAATATAAGGGCCTGCCGTACTTTCATCGCTTCCACCACGATAAATATTAATAGGTAAACCCAACAGACGGTAGAAGGAACAGTTTTCAATCAACATGTCGTCGGCATTATAGCGGCCTATATCATCTTTCTCTGCTGCATAGTTGATAGCATCTCCCGACAAATCACGGAAAAGGCAGTTGCGGATAGTAATGCTTTCGGCAAAAGTAGCTTTTGTTCCTTTAATGGCAAAGAAGCCGCCTTCTCCGAAGTTCTGGAATTCGCAGCCGTCTACTGTCAGTGTATAAGGTTGTATCATATCAAAGGCAGTAGAAATTCCTGCTTTAGCCAGTGCCTTTCCGGGTTCCAATACGCCATCGAATGTAATATTCTCAATGACCAGTTCGCCACCATCGGCAATAGTCACCATATTATCAGGCTTATCTCCGTTGAAACGGACAAGCGGCTTGTTGGCTGCGTCGGCTGCACGGATAGTCAACGGTTTGTCAATGAACATAGCACGTTGGATAGGATATGTGCCTTTCGCCAAAATAATGACGCCACCCGGTTCTGCCGAATGAATAACTTCGGACAAGTTCGTTCCCGGAGACACATTGTATTCTTTATGAACATTCGCTACCGGGTGTGCCACTTGGTTTTTAAACCAGGAAGCGCCTTTATCCTTACGTATCGTAGTATCGTCGGGCAACTGGGGAGCTTTTACTTTTTCCGTAGTAAATCCCGGAGCCGAGTAGTTCTTTGCCAATTGCACTTTGTTATCTTTAAACTGGATACCCGCTACGTCGTCAACGGCTATATAAGGCTGGTCGAGTTCTTTATTGATGATGATATTATCCGTGAATGAGACTTTTTCCGGTGCAAGAGTACGTTCCATATCCTTGCCTGTACCAAATTCTATATTCGTGCAATCTACGAATGTGTTACGGTACATCTTGACATCAACAACTTGACAATATCTATTAGGTAACGAATTGGGTACGGCATCCATAACTCCCAAAGCTGAGAAGAAACGGGTACCTGCCAAGCCGACCAATACATTATCGTAAATCTGATGTCCGGCATTGACGACACGGATACCGCCGGTATTACGACGTCCGTTACCGATAAACAAGTTATCATTCACCGTATTGCGGTCACCGTGACGCAGTGCTACCACTCCTTCACATTCCAACAGCGTATTGTTGCGGATGATGTTATCACTGGATTTAATAGAAATTACTTCCACTTCACCGGAGCAACGTTCGAACAAGTTGTTCTCAATCACCGTATTTGAAGAACTGTAAGCTTGCTGGGAAGTTCCTACACGCATTGTCTCGGCGCCGTTCGAGCCATACACGGGCCTTTCTCCAAAGTAGTTATGGTCAATCCGGTGATGATTCTCCAGGCAGCGTTTGTCGTTGAGGATGACAATCAATGTCACCCCCAAGTTTAGTTTTCCTGTCAACGAACAATGGTCTACTCTGTTGTGACGACCATAAAGCAATATATAGCTGTAAGCCTGGTCCCGGCGGGACGGATTGAATTTGTCTATCACACAATTCGTCAGACGACAGTGATTAGCCAGTTCTTGTCCGTTACGGAATTCTATTACGGAACCTTTGGGAGCATATCCGTCAGTGAAATGCAATCCGCTGACAGATAGCCACTCGCCCGCTATCCGCAAAGTGGAGCCACCTTCTATCTTTACTTTTCCGGGATTCAAGGCTTCTATCGTAATAGGAGATTTCTCCGTTCCTTTGCCTATCCATTTCAACTGCATATCTTTATATTGGCCATCCTTGATGTAAATCCGGTCGCCGGGTTGGGCAGTTTTTAAGCAAGAAGCTACTTCGGGGAGCGCTACATCGTATCTTTTTGCAAAAGAGACTGACGGTAGCCCGACAAGCAGGAGCGCTATAATTGCCTTATGTATATTTCGTGTCATCATTAATTATTGAACTTTTGAGTAATCGTAATCTTGTTTCTGCCAGTACATATCAAATTCAATAGAACTGGACGAAGGTGCATTCGTGTTATTATACAACTTAAAGTCAACTGTTTTTATGTGTAAAACTCCGATACGTTTTATATTATCAGCAACATTATCGACTGATCCTTTTACATTATAATAGAATACAAGCAAAACAGCATCTACATTGGCAACCTTTTCTTCACCTACCTTAAATATATCTGGTGCCCAAACATCTGTATTAGGCGAAGCCTTTGCACTTGCAATACTAAAACCACGACAAGTTTTAGCTTCCACATCTATTGGGAAAGTAGTCTCATCAATCTTTGATAATGTACCGTTCTTCACTTCATCAATCAGAGTTTTATAGCCTGATTTAGATGGGTCAAGCCATAAGAAAGTTAATGCCGGTGTACCATAACAATCTATTTTTCCTCCTGTCACTTGCGAACTAGAATTTGTTGTAGAATAGAAGTTTCTCAATTGTGTTTTTGAGTTTGCCGGACTATTAATCTGTAATTGCCCTGCAGAAGCTCCTGAGAAGAAAAAATAGGGATTTACTGAATTATATTCGCTCTCTGAAACCGCCGGTTTATTATTAGCAGAACAAGTAGCAGCTTTATATTTCATAGAAACCGGATCTACTACAGTACTCCAATCACTATTTGCATAGACCAATCCCGTTTCTGGAGAGAAGAAAGAAGATAGCTGTCCCTCAATACGTCCCTGACCATATACTTTTCTATTCTCCCAGAAATAAATGAAAGGCACTTTCACCACAAACACATCCGTCAAGGTGTGCACTTCGCGTCCGTCGAAATAGGAAATCTTCAGTACCACCGTATTATCTCCATCTACATAGTTCTCAGATGAAGGTACAACAAACTTCAATTCAGTTTCAGTCTGCAACGTAATAGTACACTCAATATCACCTAACAGCACTTTATCAATCTTATTTAGATATGCTCCCTCCAGCACTACCATATCTCCCACGTTGGCTGGTTCAAACACAGTAGTTGTAACCTCAGGCTGATAACGTTTCACCGTTAACTTGGGTGCGGACGAACTTGACGTCTCCACTTCTTTTGTTCCATCAAAATATTTAAATGTTACAATAGCCTTGTCACTTTCCACATAAGGAACCTTTACTACTATCTCATTCTCACTTTGTGAGATGATCTCTGCCTCATTTCCTTCTGTCCCCCCTTCGGCAGTGAAAAGAACAGCACTCACCACATTCATGGAACTACCGGAAAGCAACAAATTATTGCCCATTTCAACTTCCGAGGGCATCCCGGTCTGTGAAACGACAGGAGCCGGATATTCAAGGGTAAAATCTCCTTCGGACACACCCTCACCTATCGAATTTACCAATACAATTTTACCACTGCGTGCCTGATTTGTCACTTTCAAAGACAAACGCCGGTTGGACACTTTCTGTAGGATAACGGCTTTTCCACCACCGATAGTAGCACTTACCACATCATCCAAATATTCTCCGGAAACAACAATCTCACTACCTATGCTTCCACTCTCAGGCGAGAAAGAAAGGATTTCCGGTGAACTAACCGCCACATCCTTCATCGATGTAGAATCACAACCACACAAAAAGAATAAACAGACAAACAATGATGCCAGACTCCATTTTCTATATTGTTTCATATTCGTAAGCATTTAAAAGATTAATAACCCGTATTCTGTGCTATCTCTGGATTAATGTCAATCACACTCACCGGAATAGGCAGAAATGTTTGCCAATCTTCTATATCATTCACCGTATAAGAATATTCCGTATAAAGAAGCTCGCTGTTCAAGTAGTTGTTTACTGTCTGAGTAGCGATACCCCAACGAAGAAGATCAAACCAACGCTGGTTCTCAAAAGCCAGTTCAAGCCTGCGCTCATTACGTACAGCCTTTCTAAAATCATAAAGACCAGGCAGGTCGGTCAGTGTATACGTAGAAACACCGGCACGTTCACAAACCATATTCAAATACTTCAGATTGTCTGCCGAAGGCCCCGAGATTTCATTTGTCAATTCAGCATAAAGTAAAGCAATATCAGCCACACGAATCACAGGCCAGTCACTTTCGCCATCATACTGTGTAGTTACAGGATTTACATACTTCTTACAGTAACGGCAATTACCTTCCGTCACCCACGTCTGAGTAGTTGTATTGAAATATTTCTGGGCGATATTCACATCCAGACGTTTATCAGCTCCCGCACCTCTTTGCTCGTAAGCTGCAATAATGTTGTCAGTGGGAGTATTATAACCGGAAGAAGTACCGATAATCACATTTGCACCATTATTGACCGGAGCAAACATATTGCCGAACGGCGAACCGATACCGGCATTTCCCGAAAGGTAACGAACCGCAAAGATTATCTCCTTATTCATCTCATTGCCAATATCAAAAACCTTATCATAAGCCACAAGATCACTACCCGATTGCGGATTTCCTACAGATTCACTTTCGAGTACTTCCTTACACAGTCGGGCGGCACGGGCATATTTCTCGTCACCCGCCCGGTAGTGCGTAGCATATACTTTGGCAAGCAGCGCTTTTGCCGCGTTCAGGTCAGCACGTCCCAAGTCACCGTCCACCATCTTGCCGGGCAACAGTTCATTATTGACAATATTCTCCAAGTCTCCTTCAATAAGCGCATATACTTCATCCACCGTAGAGCGTTGCATATCACGGGCCACTTCAGAAGGAACCTTGGAAGTAACGATAAATACCGGTCCCCATAAACGGACCAGATTGAAATACTCCAATGAACGAAGAAAAAGTACTTCTCCCTCATATTGATTCCGCAATGTCTCGTCCGTCACTACATCAAGGTAAGATATAACATTGTTTACCCGTGCAATTGTAGCATAACAGGCATTCCAATACGTTTCCACCCATTCGTTTTCCGGTACGATAGTACCCTGGTCGAGCTGTTCCACCAGTCGTGTAGTATTCGAAGAAGAACCTGCAGCATACATACGTCCGTTATCCGAGCGCAATTCTGTCATGGCCCATTCGTAATACATCACATCATGCAGGGAATTATAACAACCCAGCACCAGATTATTTACCGACGAAGCATCCTTCACATACTTATCCGCCGCCACTTCCGAATAAGGATATTGATCCAAATCACAAGCGGAAAATACCATGACGATTAACAATAATCCTATATAATTTATTTTTTTCATCGTTTTCCTCCATTAAAAATTAATATCAAAACCGGCAGAAATGGTAGAAGTCAACGGGAACCCACCACGCTGATACCCCGAAATCATTGCACTGGAATAATTACCGGATGTCATACGCGACTCCGGATTAATGCCTTTGTAGCCACTTCCCCAAATATAGAGCAAGTTACTGCCCGACACATAAAAACGTACACCTGATAACTTAATCTTACGGGCAGCAGTTGCCGGCAAGGTATATCCCACTGTAAAGTTACGCAGACAAGCATAAGAAGCATTTTGCAAAGGATAATCAGTAAGCATGAGGTCATGTCCCGTTTTCACATTCTGATAAGGCGTTTTTCCGTCACCCGGATGTTCTGCGCTTACCCAACGGTTCTTTGTGTACTTCTTGTTCCACTTCTTTGTTTCATTATAATATACATCACCATTAAGCACTGTGATGCCCTGTACACCCTGAATAAGGAATGAGATGTCGAAATCTTTAATTTGGAAAGTATTGGTGATGCCCCATGTGAAATCCGGGTAAGGAGTGCCCAACGCAACCCGGTCTTCAGGAGTCAAAGAGCCGTCATTATTGGTATCGACAATGCGTATTCCCCCCGGTGCATCGTCTGAAAAATGAGGATTAGCTGCAATCTCTTCCGCACTATTCCATACACCACACGTCTTGTATCCATAGAATTGAATCAACGGCTCACCCACTTTAGCAAGATAACCCTCATTTCTTTCACCTAAAGAAATCATTTGTTGTTCACCGCCTAACTCCAATAATTTATTACGCGAAAGTGAGAAATTTATATTAGTATCCCATGAAAACTTACGGCTTTTCATATTATGCGTATCAAGCTGGATTTCCAAACCTGAGTTACGGACTTTTCCTATATTATTCCAATAGTGTGTGTAACCGGTAAACGATTGCGTCGGTTGTTCGAACAATAACGCACGTGTCACTGAATAGTAAGCATCTATCGCCAGATTGATACGGTTGTTGAAAAGTCCCAAATCCAGACCATAGTTAAACTCATCAGTCTGCTCCCATGTAATATTAGAATTAGCCAGCGAAGAAGAGATATTCGCAGAACCATTAACCAATGAACCCGTACCTTTGCCGGTCACGTAATTCGCACTGTTCAATACCTCGAGGGCTGCATTATAACTGATACGGTTATTTCCTGTCACACCATACGATGCACGAAGTTTCAAGTTAGAAATAGCCTTGATACCCTTCATGAATTTCTCTTCACTCACGCGCCAACCCAGTGATACGGAAGGGAACCAGGCATTACGGTTTCCTTTGGAAAAGAGCGATGAACGGTCCAGACGTAGAGAGGTAGACAACAAATAGCGCCCCAGATAACTATAATTGACACGTCCCAGATAAGATTCCAATACAACATCCGGATATCTGAAAGTTCCCGTACCCGCTGTATTTCCATTACCCTCACTAGCCAACTCGTAAACAGTGGCAGCATTCAAAGTATGGATGTCATCCGTAGCAAATCCCGTCGCAGCCATAGCCACCCGCTGATTCCGTGTCTTTTCTACCGTATATCCCAATAAAGCGTCAAGACTATGGTCTTTATTCTTTCCAAAGTCCAAATGGTAACTCAAGGTATTCTCACTCAACAAATCAATATAAAGTGCACTGGAATAAGTAGCACGGCTTGCTTCCTTGTCTTTCGTAGCGTCCTTATTTGCATAATAATAAGAAGGGGCAAAACGAACATTCAAGCCATTGGATGTCTTAAACTGTAATCCTTTACAAAGATCAAGCGTGAGATACATGCTGGCCAATCCTTGCATAGTCTCGCTCCAACGGAAAGTATTAGTCATTACGCTCGCCGGATTATTATTGGCAGAGCTAAATGGAGACGATTTTTCCAATACCCGGTTACCGTCGGCATCCAACAACGGATTTCCATCGGCATCCACGGCAGTCGGTGTCATAATATTGTTAAAATGGCTACCTCTTGCAAATCCGGTATATCCGGTCAGGTCTGTGCTATACGCATTGTGATAGACCGGTAAAAAAGAGGGAGTACGATAGAAATCAATAAAGTTATTTTTCGGACGTTCCGTCTTGCTATATGTACCGGATATATTAACACCCACCGTAGCTATCTTTGAGAGTTTGGTATCCACTTTAGTACGGAAATTCAGTTTGTCCAGTGAATTGTTGAGCATCACCCCCTGGTCTTTAGTATAGGCCGCTGAAATAAAATATTTCGTCTCTTTGCGTCCGCCCGAAACACTCATCTGCACATTCGTGATACCTGCCATATCACGCAAGCCCTCTTTCTGCCAGTCGGTAGTCCCCATCTGGCTTTCCAAATAAGCAGCCCCGCGAGCAGCACTCGGTACTTTCGGACCACCTAAGGCAGCTTCTTCTTCCAATAAGCCCAGCCATTCGGAAGAAGTCATCATATCATGCAACTGATAAGCGTATTTAAATCCCTGATAGAACTTAAAAGAATATTTCGGTTTGTCCGGCGTACCGCTCTTTGTCGTCACCATAATCACTCCATTGGCAGCACGTGAACCATAAATAGCAGCCGAAGCCGCATCTTTCAAAATTTCAATAGACTTCACATCCGCAGCATTGATAGACGACAAACCACCGGATACGGGAAATCCATCTATGATAACCAACGGTTCACTATCTGCGGAAATGGAACCCGTACCGCGTACCCGGATAGAAGGAGTCACACCCACTTCCGATGTCTCATTAGAAACCGTCAATCCAGTCATAGCACCTTGCAAGGCAGTAGTGACATCACTCACCGGAGCATTAATCAGTTTCTCGCCTTCCAACTTTGAAATCGAACCTGTCAAATGAGATTTCGCCTGTGTACCGTAACCGATTACCACAACATCATCCAACATCTTCGAATCTTCTTCCAACGTCACATTCACAACTGTACGTTTGCCAACCGCTTCCGCCTTATCAACGTAACCGATATACGAATAAACCAAAATTGTCTTGGAATTAGGAACCTTAATGGAGTATTTACCTTCAGCGTCCGTCACAGTACCGGTAGGAACGGCAGCGTCTTTCACTGTCACCGAAGCTCCAATCAACGGACCCTGTTCATCTATCACCTTACCAGTAACTACATGCTGGGAGTAAACGTTCAATGTCCCTACCAACAACAGGAACATCATCACGACTTTTTTTAAAATACAGGAGTTGTTCATAGATTAGTGTTTTAATTTCTGTGACAAACGTAACGATTAAAATTGGTAAACCAAAATTTTGGTCTACCAATTAATATTTATTAATAATTAGATATAAACAGCTTATAAATAACACGTTACGCGTACCTCTATATAAAAGGACAGGAGAATATTTTTACTAGAAAGCTTTACTTTGAAAGATAATATTTGTACTTTTACAGCCGAAACGGAAAAGGTCATCTTTTTAAAATATTTATATCTTATGAAAGACGAAATCAATTCGCAACCAGTTAAGCATGTAATAGAACACATAAAAAAACAAATATCAGAACGTCAGATTTTACCGGGAGAGCGTCTCCCTTCTGAGCGTAAATTATCCGAACTTCTAAAAGTCAGTCGGTCACATGTTCGCGAGGCATTGCAGAAACTGGAATTATACGGTATTGTAAAAACATATCCTCAGAGTGGAACCGTGGTATCCGAATTCTCCAAAGACCAGTTGGATACTATGATTACCGATGCATTGAAAATCAGCAGATATGATTTTTCAAGCTTGGTTTATGTACGTGTACTTCTGGAAATAGAGGTCTGCAAATTATGTGCAGTAAACCGCACAGAAGAGGATTTGAAGAATATCGAAAACACGCTTGTCGAACTGGAAGAAAAGTTTGATACAGACCTTCGTGTCGAAAAAGATTTTGCCTTTCACCAGGCCATTGCGCAAGGCGGACATAATCCGGTTATCAGTTCACTCCTGCTTATTATTACTCCTGATATTTTAAAATATTATCAAAAATATAAAGTTTGTGCCGTTCCTCAAAAAACGGTTCATGCGGAACATAGGGAAATGTTACAGAAGATAAAAGATAGGGACAAAGAAGGGATGAAAGAACTCGTGCTCCGCCACTTGGCCAATCTGATTGATTTTGCTAAAATGTCCGCGAAAGGAGATATCCCGGAATTCGAATACGGACATATCTAAGATACGTAAAAGAATAGATTTAATTAGTTGTATGCGAGAAACTATCCAGTCTCTTGCATACAACTAATTTCGTTTATATATAAAATTAATCGTCTGACTACTGTTGTTCTTTCGTCTGACTATAGTTAGACGAAAAGTCAACAGTAGTCAGACGAAAGTTCAACTATAGTCAGACGAATAAATTTATTCGATTGAAGGGTTAGTTTTATGCATACGGAAGATTAATTGATAGCGGTCGGGCAATTAATCAACATCAAATATTCACTTCACATCATCCCATGTATCCGTCCGGAAAGGAAATGCAGCCAGTCCGAAAGTATTGCGCAACGTAATATTACCTGCATAGTTACGAAAAGCATATCGCACCGCTACCGGCTGGCTCACTTGCTCACTCCATACTTGCACTGTCGGTGTACGATCGACAATTTGTGCCTTAGCCGAATAAAACTTTTTATCGTCTCCTGCAATTTCAAATCCTTCCAGGTTACAGAAGGCCGGCGCAAGTCCGGCAGAAGCATTATCAAACGTGACTGTCGCCTTACCTTCTGAATAATCGACTTTTGTCATCATAGGCCCGGTAGTTGGAAGTTTACGGATGCCATATGTTTTGGTCAAGGCAAGAGTAGCCAAACGAAGTCCCACAACATTCTTCTGAGGTGGATGGATACAAAACTCATCACCAATGTCGGTAGTAGCAATCATGCCCGAGTTAGGAATTGTTTCAAGTGCCTTTGCCTGCGCCTCTCTTAATAAGGCCGCATCAGTATCCCGACTATCCTTATATTTATGAGGAGCTATCTGAACATAATAAAAAGGCATATCCGGGGCTTCCCATACTTCCCGCCATTGTTGAACCATCGCGGTCATCATCGAAGCATAATACTGATAATTAAAAATATTCGATTCGCCCTGATACCAAAGGAAACCGCGTGCAGTAAAGTTCTTCACAGGCCACAGCATAGTATCATACATACATCCCAACCGGTGATGCATTCTTAATTCCGTACTTTTGGCAGCCGCGATATCCACACCATGAACAGAAGACAGAGTTTCCTCATTCATCCAGGACTCTATCCGGGAACCTCCCCAACTACTGATTACAAGCCCTACCGGAATATTGAGGGTTTCCGTTATTTGTCTGGCAAAGAAATAAGCAGCCGCGCTACAAGTAACAACAGCCTCCGGTGCGGACACTTCCCATTTCCGGCCCTCAAAATCCACCCGTCTCTCCACTTCTTTTGTCCTTGGGACGGCAATAAAGCGGATACGGTCACGATAATTACCCGCATTCAGAATCGTTTCCAGCGAATGGTCGATAGGCTGTCCCGTATTTCCCATCATACGCATATCCATATTAGACTGACCGGAACATACCCAAACTTCTCCTATTAAAATATCCGAAAGGGTAACACCTTCTCCATCACTGATAGTGATGGAATAAGGTGTATAACTTCCGGCAGGGGTATCTACCTTAACTGTCCAACTTCCATCCTTACCTGCCGACGTCTGATAAGTCCGGTTATTCCAGGAAGTGGTGACAGTCACTTTTTTATTATCCGCCCATCCCCATAGTTTAACACTACTATTTTGTTGGAGCACCATATGCTCCCCCATCATGGCGGGGAGCTTAATCTTACCTTGTGCAAACGTTAAGGACAAAAAACACAGAACCCAAATACTAATATACCTTTTCATCTTGTCTTACATTAAATTCGGGCTAAATTTACGGATTTATCACCAAACTCATATCATCAAGGAACGGTTGTTGATTTCCATTTCTTCTCCACACAATATATACATCTGTCTTATCAGCAGGCATAGTGAAAGTATAAGACACCTCCTTATGCTCCTCGGAACTGCTCAAAACACCCTCGGAAGCTGCGACAAACCCAAAGGTCACTTCCGGAGCCAACGGATTGGACAAAGCCGGTATGTCCGATTCGTTAATCACCGCACCAAGTCTGATATTTCCCGTCTGAGGCATTTCTGCAGCCGACGGAGTCTTGAACCAGAAAGAGAATGTATAAGACTTACCCGGAGTCAGCCCCTTTATCTTTCTCCATAACCAGTCCAAAGAGCTTGCCGTCTCATTCTCACGCATACGTATGAATAAATAAGATGCTCCGGTGTGAGGTATAGGAGAATTTGCAGCAACCCGGACAGCAGTGGCACTTGCTCCGAATTTACCGATACCCTGACTGTCCGAACCACCCCATTCGCCAAGTGCAGGCCAATATTTATTTGTAGTGATGCGTTCGAAGCTATAATCTTCTTCCGGAGTATCCAGCAAATTCACCCCACCCATCGCTTCGGTCTGCTGAATAATATCTACGCTTTTTGTAATTCCCTGAGCAGTAATGGTAATCTTTCCTTCGCGGATAGCATCATCCTCATTCCTTTCTACTACAAAATTCAATATTCCATCTTCCAAGCCCGAAGTTTCATTGGTAAAGCTAATCCATTCTACGTCAGCTGAAGCCTCCCAATCGACATTACAGACAAAAGATATTGAGTTTTTCCCGCCTTCAAAATCCAACTTTATCGGACTTTTAGTAGTGATATCCAACTGAGGCGTAGAGGTATCCCGATATTTCTGATGAATATTCAACGTCTTTTCCAACTCTCCAGCCACTAGCTTAATCACGCCGGTTCTATCCATCCCCTCTTCATTTTTGGTAATCTTGGCATTAACAATAGCACTCCAACTACCAGTTGTAGCATCCAAAGTAATCCACGAAGCATTTGTCGACACCTGCCAGTCCAAATTACAAAGGAATTCCACCGGTATAGTTCCTCCATAGGTACTAAGTGCTTCAATATCTTCTGTTATGATATACAAGGTCGGTTTGTTCTGTATTTCATCGTCATCACTACACGACTGCAAAACTCCGGCAGACACTCCGAACAACCCGGCACCTATCACCATCATCAATAATCTTACCCAATGGTATGAAATATATTTTCTCATAATCTATCACTTTTGAATTAGTCATTTATTTCTGCTGAAAGAAATCGGGTATAACCCAATAAGTCCATATATGACGACTCTCTGTTGAATGTACCCGAACTTATCAGTTGTCTGACAGGCTCGCTGTCCGGATAATACCGTAACCCCATTTCATACATACCCGGGTTATCACCGGCCTTTGTCATACGTTCCGTCTCACCGCAATAGTATCCGGACTTTATACATGAATCCATAGTCCGATAAAAATCACTGTAATACTCGAAACAATAGCGTAAATTCTCTCCGGTAGGAGCTGTATAAGCAAATAAGTCCAAGCCATTATTATAACACATACGGGCAGTTGTGGATAACAACGTGAGTGTAAGATGCGTATATTGCAATCCCTTCAATGGCCCTGTGTCGTGACGGTAACGGTCGTAAATTTCCCCTTTTACGGGAGAAGCGGAACCCGCCTTTTCTCTCGAACACGGCGTATCACCGTCCATAAATATACAACCGCTTAGCAACTCATATACATCCCTCGGATTTGCCGGAGAGTCTATGGCAAACTGAATCAATTCATCATTATCCGTAGCCAGCCCAAGCATCAATATTCCCATTGAATGAGCTACAAGATGGTTCTGATAATATTGCTTGTTAAAGTAGTCATTACTTTCCCATAAATTAATACTAATCATCCCCTCCCTGTATAACACCTGGAACCAGTCTGTTATATTCTTCTTCGTTTCATCAGTCATTATATCCTCTGAAACCAACATATCATAAGCACAAACCATCGGATACATACCTCTGGTAAGATACATGGCACTGCCGGCATCAGCTACATAACTTATATCCCTGCATGCTTTTGCCCATGCCTCTATAATCTCGACTGATTTCCGGGCATATTTCTTATCCTGCGTAAACCAGTATGCCAAAGCCAAGTCACGGGAATTCGAACCGGGAATATAACTCTCTTCAATAAATTTGGTCGGGTCTTGTCCTGTATAAGGAGCTGCCGTATAATTCAGCGCATTATTGCAACGTGCCATCAAATTATTGTAGGTCGTTGTTACACTTGCCGAACTATTGGCTTCGACCATCCGTTTTATATTCAGCAATTCCTCTTTCGTATAAAGAATAGAAGGATGTTTATGTCCTATATCAATCGTTTTCACAGATTGCTTGATTTCTATTATCTCGATGTTACCTCCACAAGCAATGGAAAGCTTTCCCATGCGGTCTTCACCGGATGTATTCTTCTCTACACGAATCTTTATAATCGCATTGCCGCTACCCTCCGTCGGACTATCAAATGTTATCCACGATACATCTGACGAAATCGTCCATTTGTCATAACAAATAAACTTAACCAATTCTTCTCCACCACCGTAGCCAATATTGACAGTATTGTCCGACACCAAAGCTATTTCCGTATTCTTTGCATTATCAGTACATGCCATGAGCATCTGTGCCAACAAGAGCAAAGTCAGGATGATTGAATATCTATATTCCAGTTTCATATTATTTTCAATTAATAGTTAACATTCTTATTCCATATAAAAAACTTCTTCCAATGGAATGCTGACAGGTGAATTATCCGGGTTGACCACCATGATGTCCGCCATATAGTCCCACCATTTCTGTACAATCTCATTGGCACCCATATCCTGAGAACCTGCACCGTCATTCTTTTGCACAGCATACAGCACATTCGTTTCCTTATCCCAAAAGATAGAATAGTCTGATACTCCGTTTGCCTTCAAAAGCTTTACCAGTTCAGGCCATATTTCATTATGCCGTTTTTGATATTCCTGTTCAAAACCGGGCTTCAGATACATTTTAAAAGCTTCTCTTTTCATTGTTTACCTCCATTTGTCTACATTAAGTAAATACGAAAAAACAGACAGGTTACCATCCCGGATTATTAGGTTTTAAAGCTGGATTTCGTTGAATCTCTTCACTTGGGACAGGCCACAAGTAATCTCTTTCCGAGAATTTTCGTGTAAAGCGGATTTCACCGGTAAAGTCTTTCTCCTGACGATTATTCAAATATTGCACAGCCAATCCCCAGCGTCTCAAATCACTAAAACGATGCCCCTCACCGACAAGTTCTACTGCCCGCTCATGCATAATACGTTCAAACATCTCTTCTTTATCGGAAACCTGTAACCAAGCCGGGCCACTATTCAATGCCGGCATATTCGTCGATTGCCTTCTTCTTACCTTATTCAGTTCAGCGACAGCCTTGTCCAATTGATTATCTTCATTATAAGCCTCAGCCAACATTAACAATACATCAGCAAAACGGATAATAGGGAAGTTGATAGGCGTATAATTACGATTGGTGATTGCGCCACCCATATCCTCAACAGGAACAAATTTCCGGTAGAAATACACATTCCACCCCCTGTCATTCTGAATAAACCCATTGGCTACCGTAGTACCTGCCGCAACTGCGTACAACTGTTTTTTGGCTCCTGTTCCCACTATATATCCATTATAATAAGAATAAGGAACAATCAGCGACTGCATCATTCTCGGGTCCCTTCCCCGGTAGATTTCACCCAATAAGGTAGTATCCGGAATGGTTTCCAACTTTTGTTTTGTCGAATTCAACGTTGCTTGAAACGCTTTCTTCTTCACTGCATCGCTTTCATTATATCCGGAAATATAATTGTTCCAGTCAAATTTCCGCCCATCCTTTTCTTCATACATATCTGCCAAAGTTACCGACGGCATACACGTGGCACGGCCACCGCCATAAGAGCCTCGCGTCCCATACAAAGTACAAAGTGGCATACCATATAAATTATCAGTAGTACCCTTATTTTGAATAGCAAAGACCGTTTCGTTGTCATTAGGAACCGGCCCTGCCGAAGTGAATAGTGTCAGATAATCCGGATATAACTGATAACCGTACTGATTCGTTTTGTTATATACGATTTCCTCAAAATCGGCAATTGCCTCATCCCAGTTCTTTGTATATAGATGCGCCTTTCCACGCAGGGCATAAGCCGCCCCTTTCGTTACTCTTCCGTAGTCGGATGCGTCCCATTTGAGAGGAAGGTTTGCAATGGCAAAAGTCAAATCCTTAATAATAAAGTCCCAGACTTCCTCCCGTGAATTACGGGGTAACAGCATTTCATTGAAAGATTCGGAAACTTCCCAACTTTCATCATAGATAGGCACTCCGCCAAAAAAATCGGCTAAATGGAAATAATACAAGGCACGCAAAAAATGGGCTTCCCCCAGGACATTATTTTTCACCTGATTGTCTATTGACATACCCGACACATTCTTGATAACGGTATTGGCACGCTGCACACCATCATAAGTGTCCTGCCAGTTTTGTACCAGGAAATCATACGCGCCGTTATATGTACCCTGCTCCACCGGCCCGCCCGGACCGTGAGCTACATCCGAATAAGTATCAAAAAGAGGCATATAACCATAAGCACCATAATCTTTCAGTTGGGCATATACGCCCATAACTCCCGATTTGGCATCGGCTTCCGTTTTCCAATAATTACCCTGAGCGACCTTATCATACGGAGCCACATCCAAATCATAACAACTGCTGAATCCCAGCATCACTGCAACTGCTATAATAATATAATTGACTGTTTTCATAATCGTAATTTTTAAAAGACTAGATTTATACCTACTGTTATCTGCTTCATCGTAGGATAAGTTGTGCCGCTTATCTCCGGGTCAATTCCTTTGTAGGAAGTAAAGGTTAACATATTCTCCAGGCTAGTGTATAAGCGTAACTGGGATATATCCAGTTTCTGAAGAAGTTTCTTCGGAAGCTTGTATCCTATCTGAACATTCTTCAATCGCAAATACGACTTATTCTGAACCCAGAAATCATTAGGCTGGGCATTTATCGTATTCAGACCGGTCAGCAATCGGGGATAAGTAGCATTCGTACGCCCTTCACGCCAGGCACCTTCAGCTATCTCTTTATTGATTACATCACCATAATTGATATATCCCATATAGAACTTATCCTGCCAATATACCTGCAGACCGGCGTTGCCCTGGAATAGACAAGAGAAGTCAAACCCATTCCATTCCGCCCCCAACGAGAACCCATACGTCAGGCGGGGAGCAAGTCCATGCCCTACTGCGTACTTATCATTATCGTCAATGATACCGTCGCCATTCAAGTCTTTATACAAGAAATCACCTTTCTTCGGAGTCCCGTAGGAAGCGAACGGGTTGACACGTTGACTCGTAGCAGCATCAATCGGCGCATCTTTAATCATCTTCTCAACAAACAACATATCTTCGTCCGTTTGCAGAATCCGGTCTACCGCCAATACATACTGGATATTGATAGGATAACCTTCCTGAATCATATTCGTCCCCGAAATCGACCTTTCCTCTCCTTTAAACCGGGTTACTTCATTGTCGATGAAAGTAAAGTTACCACCCACAAAATAATTTACCTTACCTATCCGGTGATTCCATTTCAGATTCATTTCCAGTCCCCTGTTCCGTACTCTTGCCGCATTTTGGGTAGGGATAGACGCATTGCCTACAAGCAATGGTGCCGGCAAGTCGATAAGAATATCATGAGTATCCTTATTAAAAAGTTCGATTGTACCATCCAGCTTTGAACCGAAAAGACTGAAATCAAGTCCGATATTGGTGACATAGGTCGTTTCCCATGATACCATCGCATTGGCCAGTTGGGTCTGCGCCAGTCCCGGCACAACAGAGTTCCCCAGCACATAATTATCTTTATTGTACACGGACTGATATTCGTAATTATCTACCGCATTATTACCCAGTGCCCCCCATGAAAGCCTCAACTTCAGCATATCAAGCCATTTGACTGGTTTCATGACGTTCTCCTCCGACATTCGCCAACCCAAGGAGAAGGAAGGGAATGTCCCCCACCGATGATTCTTATGGAAGCGTGAAGAGCCGTCACGACGGATATTCCCCTCAAACAGATATTTATCCGCCCACGCCAGATTGATTCGTCCGAAATAAGAACGCATCACCCAGTCCGTCGCAGCTCCGCTTGTCTCAGAATCTCCGGTAGCACCATTGATGACAGACAAGTTATCCGCAAGCAGATCATACCGCTTCGCTTCAAACCATTTTACATTGTCTTTCTCCTGGCTGGCTCCCGCCAGTACACCTACATCCAGCTTATCGAAGAATGTCTTTTGATAACGTGCCACTACATCAGCCACATGATGCGTATTCGTCCAGTTCTTGTTTCTCACAAACGTTCTGCCGGCTGCCAACTGAGTTATTGTATTGGATTGAAAACTCCAGCGATCAGCATAAACCGGGGTTTCCTCCTCTTGCAGATTATTACGGCGATACGTGTAAGACGCTTCTATATTTAAACCTTTGAAAACCTTTATATTCCCCCAAAAACGGGATGTGATGTTATTGACTTCAATATCTCCCTGATACATGTTCAAATGATAGAGAGGACTTTGTACCTGCTGATTCTCCTCCGGGTTCTCTGCCGCCCCATATCTGCCGTCCGGATGCCGGTAGACGATGCCGGGACTGGAAATATTACTGAAAAGCGAACTCATATATTTGGAGCCCATTTCTGCATTTGATGTCAGCCCGCTGATATTCATGCCCAATGTAATCCACGGCTTCAACTCCGCATTCACATTCAGCCGGGCAGTAAACCGTTCATAGGCAGAGTTCTCCACAATACCCGGATTGTTCAGATAAGCCACAGAACCAAATGCTTTCAATTTCTGATTCCCGACAGAGAAGGATAAATTATGATTGGTAGACACACCTGTCGAAAAGACTTCATCCTCCCATTTCGTATTCGGATACAGATAAGGTTCGTTGGGGTGCACTCTCCATTCCGCAATTTTCCGTTCCGAATATACCGGCACTGCCGTCGGGTCGACATTGTAAGCCGCTTCATTATAATATTCCATATAATCAGCGTAATTGTACACCGTCTCAATGGTATTCGACGGTTTCTGGAAAGAAACATACCCATTATAAGAAATGGAAGCTTTGCCTTCCGAACCCTTCTTGGTCGTTATCAGAATAACTCCATTGGCTGCTCTCGAACCATAAATGGCGGAAGATGATGCGTCCTTCAATACAGAAACGGATTCCACGTCCTGCGGGTTGACTTCATTGATATTCCCTTCCGCACCATCAATAATGACCAACGGAGAGGAATTGTTCAGTGTTCCCTGCCCTCTGATAAGCAATGTGGCTCCATCATTATTAGGCCGGGCTGAACCTTGGTTGACATACAGTCCCGAACTTAATCCCGCCAGTCCGGTTGAAAGGCTTGTCATCGGACGACTTTCGGCCTGTTCTGTCAGGTTCACCGTAGACACCGAACCCGTCAGGTTGACTTTCTTTTGGGTGGCGTATCCTACGACTACCACTTCTTCCAATGTTTTTCCATCTTCAATCAAGGTGATAGTCGCCCCATTTGCCTTTGATGCCACCATTTCCCGGGAAGCATATCCCATATAGGAAATGACTAGTATATCTCCTGCCTGAGCCTTGACAGAAAAGCGACCGTCTATATTAGTGATAGTCCCCGTCTGCTTGTCTTTCACCTGAACAGTAGCTCCAATCATAGGCTCATTGTCCGTATCTACGACTTTCCCGTTTATATTCAACGGCTCCTGAGCCCATATGCCGACTAGCGGAATCATGAGCATGAACATAATCATATAGAATGAATATATTCCTTTACTGATGTTTCTCTGTTTCATAGATATTAATTATTAAAGATTATTTTATTCAATACAACGTCCGTGAGTCAAAACCACCGGGCCCAATAGATGCAGGTTATGGGCAGTGCGGTCATTGGCACGTAAAACGTCATTAAAGGTCTTCTCCTCTGGGTAACGGGCATGCGCTACTTCCCACAGCGTGAATACAGACTGGTCATTGTAATTTATCCAGGAGTCCTCGCCTGCATAGAATCCACCTTTGATGGAAGCATCCTTAGTGATATAAAAATCAGCATAAAAGAGTAACGGCAATTTGATACTTTCACCGGTAGGAGCTACATATTGATGAATGTCCAAGCCATTCAAACGTCCCATCTCTGCTGTAATCATCAGTAGGTTGGTAGATAGTCCGGCATATTGCAAGGCTCTGTTCGGTTTCGTAGTCTGCCCGTAATGTGTTAATGCAAAATGCCTGTACCTGTCCATTATCTCCCCATCCTGCGCAGGCCACGAGCCGGGTTCGCCGGAATAAGGCGGTTGTCCTTTCATCAGAATGATGCCTTCAATCACTTTCTTTACACTGTGCGGATTCGTTTCTCCGTCATATACATAGTTTACCAACTTATGATCACGCAAAATAATACCAATGGACATTAGTCCCACAACCTCCGCGACGATATGATTCTGGAAATACTGTTTACCAAAATAGTCATTCTCCACCCAGCGTTTCATTCCCTCTTCTATATGGGGAAGTAGTATTCTGAGCCATCCCTCAAACTGCTTCCGTTTGCTTTTTTCTATCAAGTTATCCGCACAAAGCAAATCATAAGCATAAAGAAACGCAAATACACCACGTGATACCAACATTCCCGTATTAGGATAGAACTTATCCGGGTCGAAATAAGTACCCGGCGCGTCTTTGGGTGAAGACCACTCATTGATAATTTCAATGGCTTTGCGTGCATAACGCTTGTCTTTAGTTATCTGATAACCTATTGCCAAATCCCTTGCAGCCGAACCGTCACGTATGGCGGCCTTATAAAATGACATACTGGCATCTCCCCGATATACATTCACTTTCCATTTTCCGTCTGCATAACCGTCAATTTCATTCTTAAGTCTTTCCCAAGCCGTTTTCCAAGGCTCAATGCCCGAAAGGGCATTTCCTCTCATCAACTCTATATCTGTATTCGATAAAACCAGGCGGGGATGTTCCGCTTTGATTCTAACCGACTGGTTCTGAGAAAGTGATTTGCTTGCAATGAGGCTCATCAGAAACAGAAGCAACGATGCTTTCATCAACTTGTTTTTCATATAGTAATGATTTTAATTAAGAACTCTATTCTTTCAAACACATAGCCCTGTATCTCATTAGTGCTTCCACAAAATAATAATCAGCATAAGTCAAGGGTACATCTACCTCGCTGTTCTGAGGTAAGAAACCAACACTATGTTTAAGTATAAAATTAGCATTCTCTCCCGGCTTTGCCAGATATTCGTCCGAAGCCAACGTTTTAAGTTGTGTTTCAGCAACAGTGATATAGTCTTGCCCGGTTGCTTTATCCACATAGTCCGACAGTTCCAACAAGGCAGACGCCATGATAGCAGCAGCCGAAGCATCTCTCAAGACATTCGGAACACCAGGGTCGTCAAAATCCCAGTAGGGAATCTTATCCTGTGGCATCTTCGGGTGGTTAATCAAGAACCGGGCGATATGCTTGGCTTGTTCCAGATAGCGTGGTTGTTTCGTCTCCCTATACATCATCGTATATCCGTATAACGCCCAGGATTGTCCCCTGCTCCATACCGACTCATCAGCATATCCTTGCCATGTACATTTTTGAAGCGCGTTCCCGCTTATCGTGTCATAGTTCACCACATGATAACAACTATAATCCGGTCTGAAATGATTCGCCATTGTTTTGTCAGCATGGGAGATTGCCATATTGTAGAAACTCTTGTCACCTGAGAACTCCGTCGCACGGCAGAGCAATTCAAGATTCATCATATTATCAATGATTACGGGAAACTGCCAATGCAAGGTTCCCGGATGGCTCCATGAACGCGTGCATCCTACGGCTGAACGATAGCGCGTAGATAACGACCGGGCGGTCGTAGTAATTATATCAATACAGGAAGTATCACCCAATAACCGGTATTTATTCCCGAAAGAACAGTTAATCATAAAGCCGACATCATGATTGTCCTTATTATACTTCTGAATCTCCACTCTGTCACTCATTCTGGAAGCCATCTCCTTTAGTTGCTCGTCTCCGGTATATTCATATAAGTACCAAAGAGTTCCGGGATAAAAGCCGCTCGTCCAGAAATAAGAGTCCGAGGTTTCAAGCCCGCCGTTTTTATCCACCGAACGGGGTAACATCTCCGGAATAGAATCCATGACAGCGTACATATGCTTATATTGTTCTACCGCCCGATTCAAGGCATAATCGACAACGTGTTCCATAGAAGGTTCCGGAGTTGTTACACATCCTGATACCATAAATGAGAGCAGGCATATCACCACATAATTTTTCATATTTTCTTTGCTTATAATTTGGGGTATATTAAAAATTAAAAGATTCATCCAAAGGCTTTCGTTTGGCAACAAGAGCAAAAGTAGGAGATTACGGGAAGCAGTATTGGATAAAAAAGTACCAAAGGTTCTACAATTTTGTTCATATCCCTGTTACAAACCGCTTTTCGTTTCATTATCTCAAAAAATAACGATACATTTGTAATTATCGAACCTGCCATCAGATATAAGATGTATAATAAATAGTCCCCCACTATATAAATCCCTAAGATGAATTTCAAAATTAAATATAGGAAGTTCCGAAAACAATAGAAACTTAATTAACGCTTTTAATATATGGCTGAACATAACAGACTGGTTGCTATTATATTTATGCTGGTTGCGTGCATTTCATCCGCCGTTGCGTCCGAAACGGTAAACTTTCAGCATTTGTCACTCAATTCGATGTTTCCCCAGATAACCATCAACGGACTTTATCAGGATGAGTCCGGCGTCTTGTGGATTGGAACTAAAGACGGCGTGAAGAAGTATAACGGGAATTATATCGAGTCTGTCAACTTCATGGGAATAAACAACTGGATACAGTCCAACCTTGTTCCGACAATTTGTGGGGACAAGAAAGGGCATTTATACGTCAATACGGATTACAGCATCATTGAATATAACCTGATAAAAGAGGAAAGCCGTATCATATTCAGCCAGCCGAACACACAGATATTGCCGTCCATCGCTTTCAACTACGGCATCAACTCTCTATGGATTGGTTTACTGGACAGTGTCTATAATTATAAGGAAGGAATATGCCAGGCCAAATACAAAATTGACAGTAATAACCTGAGCATTTCGTCATTGAAAGAAGCATCTGACAAAATGCTATATATCGGAACCAAACATGACGGTGTATTTTCCATCGACCCATCGGGCAGACAACGGAAAATACTGACCACCCGCAGCGAAATTATATCCATAAACGAAGACAGCCGGAATAACGTCTGGGTGGGCACTCTGAATGAAGGGTTATTCAAATTAACTCCGTCGGGAGATATCGTCCAATATACGGAACCTACCTTAGCCAGCAACTATGTAAGGACGGTATGCGAAGATAACAATGGAAATATCTGGGTAGGAACCATGTTGGGATTGAACGTCATAAACCCGAAAACAGGTGATATCAGTTTTTATGGTCTGGAGAAAGAAGGCAGTGTGGGATTGAGCAACCTCTCTGTCTGGATTATAATGAAGGACGACCAAGGCACGATGTGGTTCGGCACTTACTACGGTGGGCTGGACTACTACAATCCGCACACCGACATTTTCGAATACAATAATCTGAAACTGGGACACGCCGGAATCGGGCCTGTAATCAGCAAAATTATAGAAGACAGGACGGGGCGTCTATGGATAAGCACAGAAGGGGACGGCCTGGTGTCATACCTGCCCGCAACCAATGACTATACATATTACACGAAAGAAAACCATACAATATCCCACAATAATGTCAAGACCCTGTATTATGATAATGCGTCCAATACAGTATGGGTAGGAACTCATCTCGGCGGACTTTGCAGCTACTCAATTGACAAAAAAGAATTCAAGCATTTCACTATTGATTCGTCCGACCACACAAAACGCTCAGAAATCGTTCAAGCTATCATCCGCCACAAGAATATCTTATATCTGGGTACGCTCTCAGGTGTATATTATATGAATCTGGAAGATTACAGCATCAAGAAAATATCTCTTCTTGACAAATACATCTATGCCGTAAATTCATTGATGATAGACAAACAGGACAACCTGTGGATTGGGGGAAATAACCTGTGTTACTACAGCATCAAACAAAACTATGTACGTAGCCTCGACAAATATCTAGCGCAAATCACCGCTTCTTCAAAGAATACCATAACATCTCTTATCCAAGACAACGACAATCGTATCATAGCCACAACATTAGGCGCAGGTATTCTTATTTATTATCCGGCTCAGGACAGGCTCGAACAGATAAACGGCAAGAATAGTAATCTCGACAGCGATTATCTGAGTGCCGTTTATTCTTTATCCCGCCATCAGCTTCTGGTCACCAGTGCAAACGGCTTGTCCTATATCGACCTCAACACAAAGAGAAGCTACAATTATAAATCGCAGAACAAGTTCGTCCTTCCGTCAATGATTCCGGGCGACATCATGAAGACCAGTGATAACCGCATCGTCATGGGTGGAATAAACGGCCTTGCCATTATTTCCGAAAGCAACTTATTCCCGGAAAGTCTGCCCACTAAGATGTTTTTCTCCAAACTATTCGTTAACAACAAGGAAGTAGCGGCAAACGATTCTTCACGGATATTACCCCAATCTCTTTTCGCAACAGACCACATCAAACTGAAACATCACGAAAATAACATATCCGTCGAAATCGGAACCAATGACTTCGTTAATCTCGGACAGTCCAAATATCAATATAAACTGGACGGATATAACCATACCTGGATTGAACTTCATCCCCAGAAATCAATCAACTACATGAACTTACCTTATGGAGATTATAAGTTAAAAGTAAGAAACATCTCTTTTAAGGATGAAGCCGAACTTAATGAAATCAGTCTCGGGATTACGATTATCCCCCCGGTTTATGCCACCTGGTACGCTTATCTCTTATATACATTACTGATATTATCCGTCATCGTCAGCATCGCCTATTTCTACCGTTCCAAGTTATTGCTAAGAAACTCACTGGAACTTGAAAGACGGGACAAACTGCAAAAAGATGCGATAAACGAATCCAAGATGCGTTTTCTCGGGAACATATCACATGAATTAAAAACACCTATTGCGCTGATATCCGGGCAACTGGAGCTTATCCTTATGTCCAATTATTCATTGCCAACCATTCAGAATAGTTTGCGTGAAGTACACAACAGGGCTGCCAAAATGGGAGCTTTGATAAACGAACTTCTCGATTTCCTAAAATACAACAAGGAGAATTTCTCATTAAGAATCAAGCAGCAGGATATAGTGCTATTCACACAAGAGATATATGATTCTTTCGTCAGTTATGCCGAATTAAAGAATATACATTTCAATTTTGTGTTCGACCAAAAGAGCCGGTACGCGTGGTTTGACGAAGTTCAGCTACAAAAGGTATTCAATAATATCCTGTCAAATGCTTTTAAGTTCACTCCGGAAAACGGAACGGTCGAGATAAAAATAACCTCATCGGATTCTTCTGTAATTATAACTTTCACCGATTCCGGCATCGGAATTCCCAAAGATATGACTGGGCGAATCTTTGAACGTTTCTTCCAGGTGAATAACTCCGTAAACAGAGAATTATCCAATACCGGAACCGGCATAGGATTATCGCTGTCACTCAACATCGTAAAAGCCCATCACGGACAAATAACAGTGGAAAGTGAAGAACACAAAGGAAGTTCGTTCATTGTTGAATTACCTGTCGGCAAGGAGCACTTCAAGGAAGACAAAAATGTCACTATTATAGAAGATGAAGGGAACAAGGAAATTATCAACAACGCTATAAGCATAGAAAGCAAAAAAGAAAACCTGGAAGATTTCATCGCACAGCAAAAAAAGGACTTCGACCATTCATCTACCTTGCTTATCGTTGAAGATGATGATGAATTGCGGAAACTGCTTATAGAGATATTTGAACCTATTTTTGAAATCTTTGAGACCAAGAATGGTGAAGAGGCATTTAAGATTGCACAGTTAAACTCACCGGACCTTATTTTATCAGATGTCATGATGCCCGGCATTTCCGGCATAAATCTCTGCGCAAGAATAAAATCACACTTTGATACCAGTCACATACCGGTCATCCTGCTCACTGCACTAAGCAGTGTGGAACATAATATTAAAGGTCTGAATTGCGGGGCTGATGATTATATCACTAAACCTTTTAATATCAGAATCCTAATCGCCAAATGTATTAACCTACTAAATAACAGACGAAAATTACAAGAACGATACAGAGCATTAGAAAACAGCAGTGCGGAACAACTGACTGATAACAAACTCGACCAGGATTTTATTGACCAGATAATAAGAATTGTACAAACCAGACTGGAAGAAGGAAACGGAGATATTAACGTCACACTACTATGTGCTGAGTTAGGGCTGAGCCGGACAAAGTTATTCTTGAAAATGAAGAAGATAACTGGAGAATCCCCCCATTCCTTTATCCAAAATATAAAGCTGAAAACTGCCGCTAAAATGCTTCGGGAAAATGAAGAATACAACATCAGCGATATTAGTTTTCAGCTAGGTTTCAGTTCATTGAACTATTTCGGAAAAAGCTTCAAGGAGTATTTCGGTATGTCTCCTACTGCTTATCGAAAGGTTCATCAAGAACAAAAAGAATAATGCTGCTTTACAAGAATTCGGTTTATATAAAAAGAACCATAAGCATGTCAGAACACCCTCTTATTTGATAAGATAAGTAGCCACTACCGGATAATGATCTGATTCCTTATCCGCCCAATAACAAACATTGTACGCCTTCACAGTAAAAGCCTCGTTTGGCGCATAAATCAACCAGTCACATGCGTAAGCCGGACTTGGTACGGGTACTGTCCATGGGGCACCATCACTCAAACAATTTACGGTGAAATACTTTTTACAAGCAGCCATGGTAGCAGAACCACGGCGGGAATTCAAATCTCCCCCCAAGATAACAGGTTTATCCAAGTGCTCCACGCACGCAAGAATTTCATCAACCTGTTTCAGACGGGCAGCATCTTCGTATTTATGGTCCAGATGTGTCGTAGCGAAATAGAACTCCTTGCCTTCCTTCACAACTTTCACATAACCGAAAGAACGGACATAATCACCTTCTTTCAGTACACTCAACTTAAAACTCTTTTCCTCGGAAACCGGATATTTGGAAAGAATCACATTTCCGTAATCTCCGCCAGTCGGAATATCGAGCGCATGGGCAAAATAATAATATTTCATTCCCGTCAGTTCCGACAGTTTCTTCGGAGTATCCCAAGGGTTAATCTCCGTGTTTCTTTCTATTTCCTGGAGTGAAACGATATCCGGGTTCTCTTTCTTAATGACTTCGGCAATCTTATCAATTCCTTGTTTACGACCGCTATACGTGTTGTAAGTCATGGCTTTTACTGTGACCTCTTTCGGTTTTGTCACAGATTTCTGTGCTGTTGAGGGTTGTAACAAACAACACAATAGAAACAATAAAATGCATATTCTAAAATTCATATACGACCAATTAATAAGTGAATGTTATCTTGAAAAACAATCTTTCCTACCTGATACAAAATTAATCCTTTTCTATCTTACGAATCTTATGATTCCAATAATCTGAAATATACAATGCTCCGTCCGGACCGAACTGTACACCTTCCGGATGGTTGAATTGCGCTTTATCCAACGGGCCGTCTGTCGTACCGGAAGTGCCTGTACCGGTGTAGTTTGTCAACATACCGTCAGGGGTAATTTTCGCTATACGATGCTTTTTACGGACTGCTACATAAATATTTCCTTCTTCATCCAAATCCATCTGGCAAGGCTCTTCCAGTTTGGCTTCATTTCCCTGACCTTCTGCAAAACCTGCATTCTCATACTGCCCTACCCAGACATGGAGATTAGAAAATTCGCCTGTCGACATATCATAATCTCCTTTATAAATCACATCTTTTTCCTGTGAACTCATATACACAGTAGTTCCTGCCTTGTCAAAAAGGATACAGCGGATTTTCACTTTCGACGCATTTTTACCTGCTGCATCGGGAAGTTGCATGCCGGTTGCCACCATCGTATTCTGCTCCGGGTCATATTTGTAAATCATGGCATTTCCATGAGCCACGGAGAAAACCTCTCCCGTGACAGGATGCACACCTACATTAGTGACGCCATTCCCCAAAGAGGGAGTGATTGACCATATTGCAAACAGATTAGCAGCGTCATACTGATGCGTATCATTGCTCCATGGCATTGTTGCAATATGTGCATTGCCCGAAGCGTTGGCATCATTGGATAAGAATAAAGTATTGCCATCCAATGAGAAAGCGATATTCATCATTCTGAATACAGTTCCACCGGTTCCATCTCCGCGTAAGAAAGTAGCGACCTGATTGTTTTTCGCGATACGGATATCACGGTCGTCATCTTCCACGATATACAAAGCACCTTCCTTGTCGAAAGCAATAGAACCCGGTTTCCAAAGAACCGCTTCCATGAGAGCCCCCTCTTTCTTCTCCGTTTTTGCAGCAGGAACATAACTGCCGATATAAGTACTTACAATAGGAGACTGAGAATACTCAAACTCCGTTTTATATGTCAGTTCCTGCGCAGCTTCTCCCTGACCGAGATACACTTTCACCGGACCGGAGCCGGAACCCCTCTGCACATTGGCAGTAATAATATTCCCCAGCGCACCCGTCACTTCGGCATCCACCCCGTTGACTGTCACGCGGATATTATCCAAATCCGTACCAAAATGCGTACCATACAAAGTCAGACTTGTAGACTTCCCGCCGGCTGTCGGCGTGTACATAGTGATTTTGGGAGTAGCCTCTCCTTCTCCGATTTCAGGTGTCATATCCTGCCGGTTCTCATCCTCGCAAGCGGCAAAACCGACTGACGCAAACATCAGAGAATAGATAGAAAACCGTTTCAAATGATGTATCAATGTTTTCATGTTTCTGTCTTTTTTAGATTAATCGTTTATACTGAACGTAGCTACCACCGGAAAGTGGTCTGATTCTACATAAGCATCATAATACACATCATAGGCTTTCGGAGACATTCCTTCATCCGGAGTGTACAATACGAAATCAATCGCTTTCACCGGAACGGGCGTTCCCGTTGTCAGTCCATAGTTCCCGTTCAGGCAACCGATTTCAAAACGCTCATACAATATCTTCATCGGGCCGGAGTCGGCTAAAGCATTGAAATCGCCAGTCAATATCATCGGCTTATCCAAGCCCTTTGTCTTTTCGATAATCGTTGTAGTCTGGTTGATACGATTAGTTTCGTTGCCCACATGAGACAGGTGCGTCACTCCGAAATAGAAACCCTTTCCATCTTTTTCTGTTTTCACTACTCCCATCGAACGCGGGTAGACATCTTCCACTGTTTCTATTCTCGGCAAATCATAATTCACTTCATCACTTATCGGATATTTCGAAAGAATCAGGTTTCCATACTCGCCGCCGTCCACATCACGGGTTTTGACAAAGAAAGCATAAGGCATTCCGGTCACTTCTTTCATCAGGGCGATAATATCCGCTTTCTCCACCTTGTTAGTCTTCGTCTCAAACTCCTGCAAACCTGCCAAGTCCGGATTTATCTTTTTAATCACTTGGGCAATCGCTTCCATTCCCTTTTTCCCGGAATAAACTTTCTGCCCGCTATATATATTGTAAGACATGACTTTTACCAATACCCCGTCCTTTTCGTCCGGCGGGGTCACACCGTCATCGTCCGAACTGCAACCGGCAAACAAACCGCCCACCAACAGTATCAGTAATAAATAGAATTTATGTTTCATTGTTACCTTCTTTTTTATCGTTTATCTTATATCATTCACAATTACTTCCACTACCCGGCTGTAATTCACATACGGTTTGCTCTCTGCTGTCACCGTAGCCGCAACACGCACATACACCCTGTTCTTGTTGGAAACAATCTTATAATGATTCTCTATAAATTCAGTATCACTCATCAGGTCGATGACGTGCGTGCCACTGGCCTTTGTCCCCAGTGAAGAGAGGGTGGCATGATTTGCATTGTTCACGTCCACTCCCGGAGCATAATTCCATATAACGGAAACATCCGTCAGTTGCAATGTCTCGTTCGATGTTTTCGCATCATAGGTCAGTGTCAACTTATTATCTGCCGATACAGACACATCAAGGCTGATACGCGAGAACGGGATTGTGTACAAATCAACCTGCGTTTGTCCGTTTACGGTGACATATCCCTCACAGACCCCGACAAAAGGGCCATCCTTTGCCTGAATACGATAGCTGCCATTGAATACCTTCGTATGCTCAAACGTTCCATCCTGGCGGGCACGGAAATCGACAGAAGCGGTAGCCCCCGTATTCTGCTCGTACAAACTCATCATCACACCGCTACTTCCCGGCACAGGCATAGGAACCGGTTCATTCGTTTCCTTATCATAGATAGTGCCATACACGCCACCATTCGGCGCATCATAATTATCGATGTCATTTTCGCATGCCGCCATGAAACAGGCGAATAATGCAGTCAATCCTATGTTTATTATTTTATTCATATCGTTTCTTCTTTAAACTTACAATTGGACGTATCAATTACCGTAACCCGGATTCTGTACCATCAACGGATTCGTACTCAAGTCCTCGGCACGGAACACCGTATAGTAGTTCTTTTCAAGGAAAAGACGCTTTCTCTTTTCGGGCACACCGGTTTCAAAGGTGTACTTGCCACTCTTGACATTGTAATACGGACAGAGAGCCGTACCGCGGAAATTGGTCAGACCACCTTTGCTGACATCGAGATGAGCCAGGCGCCAACGTTTCAAATCCCAGTAACGGTGCTTTTCAAAAGCAAGTTCCACTTTCCGTTCATGGCGCACTTTATCCAGCGTCAGGTTACCCGCAGTCAATAGTTTGATGCCTGCCCTGCCGCGAATCTCATTGATATCTTTCAATGCCACGTCCAGGTGTTGATTCAATTCCATGCAAGCCTCTGCACGATTCAGATAGATTTCTGCCAGACGGAAAACCACCCAGGGAGTAGAAGAACGTTTTGCATCGATGTCCGTATAGTCCGTCAAGCTTTCATCCAGGAATTTACGCTGATAGAAACCCGTCTTGCTGGCGTCGCCTACACTTAACGAGCCACCGTCTTTTCCCGAAGTATTATAAGTCTGTCCGTCTATTACGACCTTGTTCTCCTTATCCGGTTGGGCGGAAGCTTCATACTTGGTTCCTATCCCATCCTGTCCGTTGATGACGCCGCGTATCCATTCGATTTTACCGCCGCCATATCCTTTATAATCAGCACCGGGCAGGTAAACCGAACCTAATAAGCGAGGGTCTTTATTCTTAAAGATATCATACGGGCTATCATAGCTGATAGCTTTTCCACCGCTGTCTTTCATCTTCAGCTTCCCTTCCGTACCGTCAATATATTCAAATTCCTCTACCATTTCCAGTACCGGTGACATGCCGCATCCCCAACCGTCGCCACGATAAGAGAAAGGAACATTCAGCTTATCCCACATATGCCCTTTACCGGCAGCTACATTATACTGTTTCTGGAAAATATATTCGCCGTTATCCCCATTCACTGCTTTGGAAAAGAGATTGTAAAAGTTTTGCGCCAGCTCTTCCGGTTCTGTACCGGTCGATTTATACAAGCTATACACACGGGGAACCATTTCATCCAGAATCTTCGATGAAGCAGTGTAACATTCGTCAAAGTAACGTTCCGCTTCTGTCTCCGGAATATAAACATATCCTTTGGAAACAGCTTCGCCTGTCAGAGTCAGTGTCTTGGAATACTTGGCGATAGTACCGGCATACAGGGCGGCACGCGACCACAAAGCAAGCACCGTTCCGCGATTTGCGCGGTATTTGGCATCACTGCTGCGTACTTCCGGCAATGATTCATAAATAGCCTTACATTCATTGATAATGAAATCATAGGTCGCAGCTTCCGTATCACGAGCCTGATAAAGAGCTTCCGTATTTCCGGCGGTATATTCCTGCGGGACAGTCTGCAAAGGAACACCCCCATAACGCTTCACCAGTCCGAAGTACTGCATAGCACGGATAAAACGGGCTTCTGCGCCGAGTTCTTCTTTCTCATCCTCACTCAATACGGAAGTTTTCTCAATATTCAGCAGGAAGTTATTTACAATACGGATTTGCTTATAGCGGGTCACCATGTCGTCATTGAATACATAGTCGCCATAAGAATAAGTAGAGTTCGACTTGTCGAATGCGCTCTCTTTCTGATAACTGGCGGTAGCCTCATCCGAAAGGCTGGTCTGATTCGCCAGGTTCGCTTTCTTGCTTCCATACCAGTCGTCGAACTCATCCAGTTTCAGCCCCGAGTCATACATATCCGCCAAAACGGCTGTGATTGCTTTCGGATTTTGCCAAATCAAATCCGGTGTATTGACACCACTGGTACTCTCACGGTTCAGGTAATCATCGCACCCCGTCCATACGAAGATGGATACCCCGCCTATCAATATATATTTCAGATAATTCCTATTCATTGTCTTTACTGGTTTTAGAAGGTTACATTTACGCCAAAGTTATACGTCTTCATCTGCGGGTAGTAGCGTATTCCGCTGGAATTGCTTTCGGGGTCGACGTTCTTCATCAGTCCGTCACGCTTGGTGAAAGTCAGCAGATTGTTGCAGTTGATATAGAAACGCACCCGGTCGATAGCCGCCTTTTTGGTCAAGGCTTTAGGAAGCGTGTATCCCAGTTCCAGGGTTTTCAGGCGCAGGTAACTTGCGTTGTGCAATGACCATGAGTTACTGGAACGGTTATCAGCGACACCTGCCACGCGTGCGGCAGGCATATATCCCGGAATCCATTTACTATAAGGGTCGGTCGGGTCTTCCCGATGCCAGCGGTCGGTCATGATGGCCAACCCATTACCCAAACCTTGCTGGATAAACGGGTCGAGAATATCCCCGCTGACATAAATATCGTGTCCGGCAGCTCCCTGGAAGAAGACAGTCAGGTCGAACCCTTTGTATTCTCCGGACATATTCAGCCCGTAGTACATACGAGGAGTGGCACCGTGTCCGAGTGGTTGCGTATCGTTATCATCGATAATACCGTCGCCATTGTAGTCTTCGAATTTCAAATCACCCGGCATCAGCGAACGGTTACCGTCCTTATCCTGAACCGGTGAGTTCAAAATCTCCTCGAAAGAAGTAAACTGCCCGATTACTTTCTTTCCCCAGCGGATATCCTTGTAACGCCCGTTGGTGTTATTACGCCAATCGTCATACATATTGGTGGAAGCCGCCCGCTCTACATAGTCATACTTAATCCGGGTAGTAGAAAAGTTGGCCGACACATTATAATTGAAATTGCCAATCCGGTTCTTATGCCCGACTACAATCTCGAATCCGGTGTTAATATCAGAATTCAAGTTCTCCTGCGGCATTGATTCTCCGAAGATAGTAGGCAATGAGCCTACACGGGTGGCAGGCAGACCGGAACGGTTTCTGCGGAACCAGTCGAACTCCACAGAAATCAGTCCCCTGTGATAAGACGCCTCAAAGCCGATGTTCATTATCTTCGATTCATACCAGGTCAGCCACGGATTTGCCATACCTACCGTAGTCATGCCCGAAGTCACTCCGTTGCTGCCCATGATATAGCTTCCGTGAGACGTATATCCATCCAGATACTGGAACGCATCGAAATCTCCTTCATCTCCCACTTTGGCGTACGAAGCACGGATTTTCAGATTATCCATATCGGGCAACAGTTTCTTGAAAAAAGCTTCTTCGGAAACACGCCATCCCAATGAAACACCCGGAAAGAATCCCCAACGATTACCTGCACGGAATTTATAGGTTCCGTCATAGCGGAAATTGAATTCCACCAGATAACGGTTAGAGAAATCATAGTTCAGACGTCCCACCAAGCCGGCATGAGCTGTTTCCTGTGTCTTACCGGAAGCTTCCTGGTTCGTCTTATCCCCATAGTCCAGGTCAGGAATCAGCCCGATAGCAAAGTCACGTGTCCCGGTCACCCAGTTCTTCTTGTCATTATACATTTCCCATACGAGCATGGCACCGATGTTATGCTTCCTGGCGAACGTATTGTTGTAGTTCATAGAGAACTGATAGGTCGGTTTGTCATAGTTTTCCAGTTTCGATTCCAAATGCGCGGTATTAACCACTTTCTCTATATACTCTTCATTCGCATAATCATACGTATATTCCGAGAGGTCTTTCCGCCACGTTTTCCATTCCTTGTTCGTATAGTCGTAGGCGACCAATGCTTTCGCCATCAGTCCTTTCACCCAGGGAAGTTGCCAGGTGATAGCCAACGAGCTGTTAAATTCGCGACGCAGGCGGTCTTCATAACCACTGTCGTCCGAATCGGAAACATGCACGGGGTTCGCCATATCTCCTACGGCTCCCCAATAATCCGGGTTGTCATTGGCATACATGGAGTAAGTCGGGATAGCCATTTGTGCCGAACGGAACAGGTTATCGCCATTGTAAGGCTTTTTGCGGTTGTCGAAGCGTCCGCTCAAACGCAGTTCCACGTTCAGTCCTTTAGCCACTTCCACGCTCAGGTTGGAACGGACGTTGTAACGTTGGTAATTCCAGTCGCCCGAACGGATGATACCGCCCTGGTCCATATATCCGATAGACATATAATATTTCACTTTCTCCGTACCGCCTGTCAGGCTCAAGTTGTGTGAAGTCTGGGGAGCGGTGCTACGCATCGTTTCATTCCACCAGTCCGTACCTGCCGTACCGTTCCGGTAGGCTTCCAGTTGTTCTTGTGAGTAAGCGGAAGCTCCGCGCCACGGGTTGGCATTGTGAATCGCTTCATTGTAAAGAGAAGCGTACTCATAAGCATTCATCATCTCCGGATAGCGGGTCACTTTCTGAAAGCCTACATAGCCGTTATATTCTATCTTTACCTTCTGTTCCGTCCCTTTCTTAGTAGTAACCAACAGAACACCGTTTGAACCTTTAAAACCGTAAACCGCTGCGGCGGCATCTTTCAGGATAGAGATGGACTCGATATCATTCGGGTCGAGCTGCGTATAATCACGTTCGATGCCGTCTACAATCACCAGCATGCTTCCATATCCGCGAATATCGACGGAAGCTCCATCATCACCGGGGCTACCGCTACGCTGTACGGCACGCAAACCCGGCAAACGTCCGGCGAGCATATTCGTCACACTGGGAGCTTTTACTTCCATCAACTTGTCCGAAGAGATGGCAGCTACCGAACCGGTCACGGAAGCCTTTTTCTGAATACCGTAACCTACCACCACTACTTCGTCCAGTGTCTCGGTATCTTCCTGCAAAGTTACTTTCAGTCCGGCTTGTCCATTCACCCGCACTTCTGCTGTTTTATATCCTATATAGGAAATCTGTAACACTCCATTAGCGGGAACCGGCAAGGTAAACTTACCGTCCACATCGGTAATCGTCCCCACACCGGCAGCACCTTTCAGTTGCACCGAAGCTCCGATAACCGGTTCTCCGCCGGCGTCAACAACCACACCTTTCACCGTGATATTCCGAACGACCTGTTCGATACCCGATACCGAAGGGCTTTCCGCATATGCCGTAAACGGCACGCACAGGAAAGTCCCTGCCATTAAAGCTGAAACAGTAGCTATCTTCAGCCGGTCGTTGAACGACTTTAAGACAACCGTGTTCATTTTACAAGCATGTTTCATAGATTAAATTAGTTATGTGTTTTAAGTTTCGAATCTATATTATCATCACATATCGCTACTGCAACCTGCGAATCGGCACAGCCATAATAGAGATATAATTTGTTTTTAAAGTAAGCCAATCCTTCGATAAACACCGTTCCGTCCTTGTACTGACCGCTCTTCTCGAAAGCGGCTTCGGGCACAAAGAAAGGTTTATCCAGGCGGTCGAGTACCTTATAAGGGTCGTTGGCGTCAAACAGGAACTGCCCTGCACAATAAGCGCCTGCGGGGTATGCCGAGTCCCTTTCTTCCTTGTATCCGTTCTTGCCATTGTATAATAACACAATACCGTTCACGGTTTTGATAGCCGGCGGCCCGCACTCAGTCAGGCGGCTGTCGAAATACCCGTTGCGGGGTTTGGCTATCTCCCTTAGTTCGTTGTTTTCGTTGAGTACCGGAGTCCAGTCGGTCAGATTATCGGAAGTTGCGGCACATACCGCATTCTCTCCCCAGTACATAAAGTATTTGCCGTCTACTTTCTCAATGACCAGCCTGCCATCTTTCACTCCGGTGACAATAGAAGCTGATTTGCTTGCTATATTAGCAAAACGCCCGTTGTATGCTTTCGCAAAAGCGAGTCCGTGCTTCGTCCAGTTTTTCAAGTCTCTGGAAGTAGCTACTGCCAAGCGGGGAAGATTGCGGTTCCAGGCTGTATAAAGCATAACGTACAATCCGTCTTCCGTCATTGCCACACGCGGGTCTTCGCAACCGCCTTCCCATTCTATTTCTTTAAAATCGTCTTCGGAAGGAAAGAGTACCGGTGCGTCCGCTTGGCTCATCGTCACTCCGTCCGTACTTTCCGCATAGCCGATGCGAGATGTTCTCTTTCCGATACCTTGCGCCGAGTTGTCTTCCGCGCGGTAGAGTACCACAATCTTCCCGTCTTTGACGGTTGCCGCCGGATTGAAAGTGTCACTCTCTTCCCATCTTACCGGCTGCTTGCGCATCGGGCATTGGAAAGTAGTCGGTTGCGGAGAAATCACCGGATTCACCCCTTCCGGGCGGACAAAAGGGCCGAGTATCCATTGTCCACTCTGTTCTTCGACAGCTACGGATGCCTGTTTTTGTCCGGAGCATCCGGCTAGTGTCATCATACTGATTAAATAGATTACAGATTTTAGTTTTATCATACGTCGTTTTTTTAGTTTTCCCGAATCGGTCGTTCATCGTTTTTCTGCCGGCAAAACTATCGTACCCCGCAAAAAATAGAGTGTACTATATTCTCAAAAGAGTATATAGGTGCTGTACAACATAATAATTCATCCGTTTGCAATGACAGCTTAATGGTTTTGAAATACTAGTGAACCGTTTGGTTCTGTTTGATGATGTTCTGAGCCAACGGATAGGCTATCAACTGTAAAGCTCCTACCAGTATCAATGCGTACTTCAATGCAAAATCCTGTGATATGGCAAAGGCAAGCACCATAAAAAGGATGAGCCCGAAAGCACGCCCCAAGAATAGTCCGAATTCGTGGCTTAAAATATAAGTGTATTCATTTCTTTTCTCGATTTTAACTACTGCGTCGATGGTTTGCATCATAATGGGATAGTAAGGCAAGTCAAACAAGGGCTGAAAGATTACCTTACAGAGGACAAAGATAATCACTCCGGTGGCTGAAAACAAGACCCCGTTGAACAGAGTACCGATAAAAAAGACGAGTAACCCGGCAATAAATATCTTCGGGCGGTCTTCGGGTTTGGCAATACGCCCCAGTACATAGACCAGTATAGCCGTCAGCGTACCGCTGATTCCCTGTATCAAGCCTAATGTCCCTTCATCACCAACCAGTTTCAGAACCAGGATGGCGGGAGCAGTCACCAGAAATCCCTGTACCATTCCTTTCAGGGAAGCCAGTAACAGCATTTTCTTCCACAGTATACAGAACCGGAAATACAAAAAATTCTTCTGTACCGGATTGGCAAACTTACCACGCCACAAGACAGCTACGGCAAACAGGGTCACTACTATGACTCCGACTGTGACCAAACGGTAGGCTCCATTTATATCAATCAGGCATCCCATGATTTCTTTGCCGTCTATCTGGCTGATGAATGCGCCAATCAATAAAGGGACAGTTATCGAAGTGATGGAGAAAAAGAAAGATTCCAGTCCGAAAAAGTAGTTCCGGCTACTGTCGGTCGTATTATTGAGAGTCAATAGATAGCGGTTGGTCCAAAAGAAACCCGATGCGGCTCCGAGGACAAAACCTGCTATGCCTAGTTCTACAAAGCCCAATGACTTCACCAGCATCATGGCAAACATCGACAGCCCGCTAACTAATATCCCGCCTGCATACAGTACTTTCACGCTGACATGCCGCAACAGGAAGCCGTTGACAAACGAGGTCGCAATGATGCCGATATACATAAAAAGCTGATAGAAAGCTACGGAAACAGGCTCGCTCGTGTGGCGCATCACATAAGCGCCTACAAATATCTCCACCACAGGAAGCACAAACGCATAGAGCAGGTTAGTCATCAACAGTACACGTACATTGGGAGTCTGCTGTTTGAAGAATTGATATTCTCTTTTCAATTTATTCATTCTATACCTTTATATATGTCATGACTTTAATGAACGAAGGATTTCCCCTATGGAGAACTCCGCTCCGCAGATTACTTCATCACTCGCACCATAGTAAACAGTCACCGTATCCCCTTCTACCAGATGCCCGTTCGTGAAGACCACATTCCCGAAGAATCCGGTTTGCTCGTAGGGAGCAGTCGGTTCCATTATAGGAGCTTTGCTTCGGGCGATTACCTTTGAGGGGTCGTTCAAGTCAAGCAGAAGGGCTCCCAGGCAATAGCGGTTCTGATAGTCTGCACCATGATAAATCTCCAGCCAGCCTTCCTCTGTACGGATAGGCGCGGCTCCTGCACCCACACGGGCACAATCCCAGCTATCGGAGCGAGTGGTCGCAACGCAACGGTGGTTGCCCCAGTGTAACCGGTCGGGTGATTCGGCAAGCCAGATATAGTTGCCACCCAGTTCGGGACTGCTCGGGCGATGCAAGGCGAAATATTTACCGTTTATCTTCTCTTCAAACAAGGCACAGTCTTTATTATGAGGAGGGAAAATCATGCCGTGACGAGTGTAATTCTTCCAATCATGGGTATGAATCAGCCCTACACCGACGGCAACGGAAGAGACTTCGGTAAACGTCAGGTAATAACCGTCGGCGGTAGTCGCCACCCGGCAGTCCTCGATGCCGAAAGCCTCTAATGTCCCTTTACCGAAAATAGGCGGATAATCCGGTTCTTCCTTAAAATGGATGCCGTCCTCGCTCGATACCAACCGGAGATAAGACATGGTAGTCAGATAATCCTGTCCCGCATATCCTATCACACGAGGGTCGGAAGCGTCCAGTTCCGGGTCATTCTCGTCGAAAGAAAGCACTTCTATCTTCCCTTCCTTATTATATACGGGGAAACTAATCACTCCCTGTTTCTGTACGGGGCGTTCGGCTACCCGCAGTAATAACCAGGTTTTTCCGTCGAAGCGGAATACGCCGGGATTCAGGAAACAGGTGATTTCCATACCTTCTATTCCCGGTTGTAAATCGGATGGTTTCAATAATGGGTTCTGATGAAATCGTTTTGCAATATCCATTTTCTAATCATTAAATAGGTGTTGTTTTTATTTCTCGTGGCAAAGCTACCCCACACGGCGACGGGAAGAGTGTACTATATTCTCAAAAGGGTATACAGGTGTTGTACAGCATATTTTTATCTTTGTTTTCTTATTTTTCCTCTCTATCTTTGCGACATGATTCTACGAAAACACTCCTATTTCCGCTGCATCTGCATCCTTATTTGTTCATGCCTGATGCCTGCTTTATTACATTCGCAAAATGTAGTAAAACAGATTTCCAATGCGGACGGATTATCCAATAATTCGGTGAATTGCTTCCTCGAAGATTCGGAGCATACGCTCTGGGTAGGGACATGGGACGGATTGAATGCTTATAACGGACGTAGCTTCAAAACCTATTCTTATAATAAAAAGGATGCAGGGTCTATCAGCAATAATGTCATCTGGCAGATTATCGAGCAAAGCGACTCTATCCTGTGGGTATCTACGGACTATGGGGTAAACCGGTGGAAACGCTCTACACAACAGTTTACTCCTTATTATCTAGGTACACAGAATAATCCGCCGAAACAGGAGAAGTCATTTCTGCTGGGTATCACTTCCGGCAAGCATATTATCTGTTACGTGAAAGAGCAGGGTCTATTCTGTTTCGATGACCGGAAACAGGAGTTTGTATCCTTGAAGAATGACCTTCCCGATGACATCAGGAACTTCGTCATTGATTCCAAAGACCGGATATTCTTTCTCACAGAACATGGACAATTATTGCATTATCAACTGACTGTCCGTAACTCCTGTCCCGAACTCTCGTTCAAAGAAGAAATCAGGCACTCTGCTCCCGTTTCCAATATTTATCTTTCCCAGGACTGCCTCATCATTAACGATGACCGGACACTGACTGTTTCACAAGATAACCGTATATTGGACAGTATAAATATTCCTGAGAACAAAACCGTTTCACAAGCTGTCTGCCACGGTGAATATCTCCTTATCAGCTTTATCGAGGGAGGATGCATCAGGTATAATCTTGAAAATGGAACTTCAACGGAATTACTCCAATTACCGGAGAAAGCTTCCATTTTCACTATTTATATCGGCTCACAGAATATCCTTTGGGTAGGCACGGACGGACAAGGGATATTGGAAGTCTATGAACATAGTTCGCCTTTCCATACCGTAAAAACAGATTATCCTGTGCGTTGTTTCTGTGAGGAAGACAATGGTAATATACTCGTTGGAACAAAAGGAGAAGGTATCCTGCTACTCAACAAGCAGGAACGGAAAGTCATCCCCTATCTTTCAACGGGCAACGGGCTAATCTCCAACTCCGTTTATACTATCCGCAAAAATATGTCCGGGGATATATTCATCGGAACCGAAGGGGCGGGTATCAATTATATTCCACTCAATAGCAACCAGGTGAAGAAACTGGGTATTCCTGCTGAATTTCCAGCTTTCAGGGCAGTGTACAGTATCCTGTTTACCCATAACGATTCACTTTTATGGTTGGGGACTTCCGGCTACGGACTTATCAAGCTGAGCCTGCAAAGGGAAGGAAAAAGTTATAGAGTAACGGACATGAAACAATATAAATCTCCCGGCCCTTCTTCGCCAAGTAATAATATTATTTATTCGGTTATCGCCGGATACGATGAGAATGAACTTTGGCTAGGCACGCGAGGGGGGGGAATTAATAAGTTCGACATCGAGTCCGAACGTTTCCGGCAGATGAATGAAATAGACCCCGGTTTGTCTCTGACTAACAATGACGTGATTTATCTGACTAAAGGAGATTCTGCCAGTATCTGGATAGGTACCAGTTATGGTCTTAACCGATTGTTCCCGACAGCCACACCGCCTTCTATCATCGAATATACGGATAATAACGGATTGCCCAATAATACGATTCACGGCATCCTGAAAGATGAGAACGGGAATATTTGGGCAAGCACCAATCAAGGCATTTCCTTTATCGACTTGCCCTCGGGAAAAATCACCAATTATTCTTCAAGAAACGGGCTGCAAAACGACGAATTCTCCGACGGAGCTATTTTTAAGGACAAAGCCGGGTGGTTGTATTTCGGCGGAGTCAGCGGGTTGAACTATTTCGACGAAAATAAGATACGCTTACGGGAACATATCGCATCATTAAGCCTGAACAGCCTGAAGATAAACAATACAAGCCAGAATATCTACGAACGTATCCGTAATCATACGCTCCGGCTGGACTACGACGAGCCTTATGTCACCTTGGGATTTGCCGCACATGATTTTATCAACAATGAGAATTGTGAGTTCAGCTACCGCATTATCGACTTTGCCGACGAATGGATTTACAACGAGAATAACCCAAATATTGTTATCACCAAACTACCACCGGGAAAATATAAACTGGAAGTAAAATGCACCAATGGCGACCGAGTATGGAGTAGTCAAACCTATTCCCTCAATTTGGACGTTGCTTACCCCTGGTGGCTCAGTACCACTGCTTTTATTATTTATTTTATCCTGATTGCCGTTGCTATCTATATCACGCAATCCGTCATCAAGAATAGAATCCGGCTGAACCGTCAGATTCTACTGGAACATATCGAGAAACAGAATCAGCAACGTATCCATGAATCGAAGTTGAACTTCTTCACGAATGTGGCACATGAATTTTTCACTCCGTTGACACTGATTTACGGCCCGGCACAGCACTTGTTGGAAAAGGCGGACCTCGACAGTTATACAAAAAGATATATCTACATCATCAAGAACAATGCCGACCGGATGCAGAAGCTTATCAACGAACTGATGGAGTTCCGAAAAGCAGAAGCGGGACATACAGCTATCTATGCGGAAAAAGTGGATATTCAGTTGCTCGTCGATTATGTATCGGACAACTATACCGAAATAGCTGAAGAAAACAAGATAGACTTCAGTTTCAAAAGCAAAGAGGTATCATCCTTTACAACAGACCGGAATGCACTGGAAAAAATAATATTCAATTTGCTTTCCAACGCTTTCAAATATACGCCGTCCGGTGGATATATCCGTGCTGAAATACGGGAGAATGTTACTGACGGGACATTGCATTTCCACATACGTAACTCGGGCAAGGGACTGACTGAGAAACAAATGAGTGAGATATTCAGCCGGTTCAAGATTTTTGAGAGCAGTAACCTGAAACATGCGGGAAGCACCGGAGTCGGCCTGAATCTGACCAAGAGCTTGACGGAGTTATTGGGCGGAGAAATCACCGTAGGAAGTGTATTGGGAGAGTATGTAGAATTCAATGTGTCTCTACCGTCCATGCACGTGAATTCCGGAAAAGAAAGTCAACCGGCAGAAGAAGAGGCAGAAGCCGGTGAAATGCTTTTTGTCCCAAAACAAAAGGAAATTAGTATATTGATTGTAGAAGATGAAAAGAATATCCGCGAACTTCTGAAAGATATCCTGCTTCCTTACTACCAGGTTCGGGAAGCCGCCGATGGAGAAGAGGCGCTGAAAGAGGTCGAGCAGAAACAGCCGGATATTATTATCAGCGATGTATTGATGCCCAGGCTGGACGGCATCACTCTGACGGATATATTGAAAGCCAACGAGCGGACTGCCCACATTCCGATTATCCATATCTCCGCCAAGAACTCCATCGAAGACCAGATTAACGCTTACAAACATGGAACAGACTTATATATCCCCAAACCTTTCCATCCGAGGCATGTATTGAGCGCGGTAGAGAATATGATTAATAAATACTCTCTGATGAAAGAGTATTTCAAATCCAGCCGTTCCTCTCTCATCGTAAGGGATGGAATCACCATGCATAAAGAGGATGAGCTGTTACTGGACAAGATTATCAAATTCATCGAAGATAATATTGACGACGAATCCATGAATCCGGATTCTCTCGCAGACTTTATAGGAGTAAGCAAAGCGGGATTGTACCGTAAACTCAAAGAATTGACGGAAAAGACACCAAGCGAATTTGTCCGTACCATCCGCCTGGAATATGCAGCAGGCCTATTAAAGACTACCAAGCTTACCGTTACCGAGATTATGTATAAATCGGGTTTCTCAAACAAGTCTTATTTCTACCGGGAGTTTGCCAAGTTATACAACACTTCTCCCAAAGAATACAGGAGCGGACAGACAGAAGAAAAGGATACTTAATAACCATCTAACAATAAAGAAACAATGAGAAAACTTTTTATTGTATTGGCGCTCTGCGGTGTGTCAATACTGAACGCGCAACAACTGAATGTTGCTTCTTACAATGTACGAAACAGTAATCCGAACGATGCCAAAGCCGGAAACGGCTGGGAACAGCGTTGCCCGGTACTCACCCGGTTAATCACTTTCCATGACTTCGATATATTCGGAGCGCAGGAAGTGAAACATAACCAACTGGAAGATATGTTGAATGCCTTGCCGCAATACAGCTATATAGGCGTAGGACGGGATGACGGTAAAACGAAAGGGGAATATGCGCCTATCTTCTACCGGAAAGATAAATTCAAGCTACTCAAATCTGGAAACTTTTGGTTATCGGAAGATACTACGAAGCCGAATAAAGGATGGGATGCAGCCTATACCCGCATCTGTACATGGGGAGAATTCAAGGATATTACAGGTAAGTTCAGATTCTGGTTCTTTAACCTGCACATGGACCATATCGGAGTAGTGGCACGTCGCGAAAGTGCCAAGCTGGTTATCAGCAAAATCAAAGAGATGTGCAGTAAAGACCCCGTCATACTCACCGGAGATTTCAATGTAGACCAGACCAGCGAAAGCTATCAAGTACTTCACGAATCCGGAATATTATCAGACTCTTATGAGGTCGCGCAACTGAGCTATGCAACTAATGGAACATGTGCAGGATGGAATCCGAACACATATACTCCCAACCGTATCGACCATATCTTCGTTACTAAAAACTTTATTGTTGAAAAGTACGGAGTGCTGACAGATACTTACCGGATTAAGAATGAAGTTACCGGAAAGTATGAGGCCCACATCCCTTCAGACCATTTTCCCGTGAAGGCAGTATTGAAATATACCAAGTGAGCAAACTGAATTCGAAATGATAATATAAGCCTGTTAATGTTCTATTTTTAATATTCTACAAGGAAATAGCCGGTTAAAAAGTAACGAACCGGAAAATAAACTGCATAAATAAATGCATGAGCATACAAAAAACAGCCTAATATTGCATAAAACCAAACAGGATATGCATCTTTCTCTATTCGGAAACTGTTCATTGCTTTAAAACCAACGAAGTGTTCCTCGGTGTGCATCGACTTGTTCCTCACCGGGGAAGCTATCGTTTCCCGGTGAGGAAGATAAAAATGGGCTATTAAGAAGTATTTATTCTCTAGTTTATCATAACATATCGGAAAGGAAAAAACAATAAAATGATTAGTTATTCGGATATTTACTATCCGAATAACTAAAATAATCGATAATCTGTCATACTTCGAATAAAATATTCTCAAAACAGCAGAAATAGAGAATCACGTAATTACAAATGCTTGGTATCTTCCTGCTTTTCCTTACCAAACTGCAATTTACGTCCTTCTCCGATGATTAAATATTCCGTTTTTAAGAATCATCGTTTTTTCAGTAACCGAACTATTTAACAAAAAAGTGCCGGTAACCTTTTACCTTATCCCATCCTCCACGGGTAAAATCGGGAACAGCTACCGGAGCCGAACCGTTTTCTATGGAAATGCGTGTGAGTTCCGCCATGCAACACCATTCTGCTAAGTCATAAACATCCATGTCCAGCGGCAGGCCATTCCGCAGACAGTATACGAGCCGATAATCCATGATATAATCCATTCCACCATGTCCGCCTACCTTTTTAGCTCTCTCTTCCAGTTCTTTATGAATAGGATGTTTATATTTATCCATCAAAACTTTCTTTACTTCTTTTGCGACTGCCTGATGTGTATTTAGATTTTCATGATTAGGAATATCCTCAGAATTAACTTGAGAAGGTCTTAAACAATACTCCTCAATCGGATACTTGCTGGCATATCCATCCGTCCCTACCACCTGATACATCCGACTATAAGGACGGGGAGTCATCACGTTATGCTGAATCAAAATCGTTTTACCGTTCTCCGTACGGATAAAGGTAGATGTCTGGTCTCCGTTCTGAAAGTCTTCAATCTCCTTGCCCGTTTGCTTTTTGATATATGCCGGACCACTTACAGCTTTTGTATCCATCGAAACCAAGGTTTTCATGCGATCTCCCCGATGGATATTAAGTATCTGGCATACAGGGCCTATGCCATGAGTAGCATATATATCTCCCCGATGTTTTCGGTTGTAATCCATACGCCAATTATTCCAATAGCGTCGCCATATATTTTCCAAATTATGAATATAAGCCCCTTCTACATGTAAAACTTCACCAAATACACCTTGCTGTGCCATATTGAGAGTAGTTAATTCAAAAAAGTCGTATATGCAATTTTCTAATTGCATACAGTGTTTACGAGTTCTTTCTGAAGTATTAACGAGTTTCCATATTTCATCCAAAGTCATTGCAGCAGGAACCTCGATAGCCACATGTTTTCCATGCTCCATTGCATATACACCCATTTCGGCATGATGTTCCCAATCTGTTGCTATATAAATAAGGTCGATATCTTTGCGTTTGCATAATTTTTTCCATGCATCTTCCGAACCGGCATAAGATACCGCTGCCGGCAGACCGGCTTTTCTCAGAACTTTTTGTGATTTCTCTACACGTTCGGGAAGAAGATCGCACAAGGCAATAATTTGTATCCCCGGAATGTGTGTCCAGCGCGCTATTGCACTGGAACCACGCATACCCAATCCGATGAAACCCACACGTACCGTATCAATTTTGGGGGCGGTAAGTTGAATCACATCCAGTTGCCCTGCCGGACGAACAGGTATTTCTGTTTGAATAGGCAACCGGACAACTTTGCTTTTTTGTGCATAACCGTCTATACTTGTCAACAAAAATAAGCCGACAATGATAATCAATAATAGGTTCTTCGTCAAATTTGGTGGTAATCTCTTTTTTATTTCAACGGTCTTCTTCTTTCTTAATCCTATAAAAAGTTGTAGATATGTTTGCTTTTTAGTAACTTTAAAGACACCACATCATTAAG
>NZ_CABUHK010000008.1 GCF_902491285.1 uncultured Bacteroides sp.
CGTCGTGACGGGTACTGCTTTCGAAAGTATCATAAGCAATGCATCCTTCTTCCTTTAAAGAGCAAGTAGTCAGTTTCTTAGCTGCTTCAATCGCTTTTTCGCGGTTTGTCTCGCTTACGCGGACGAAAACATTCAATCTAATCATAGTCTTTATTATTAAATGATTAAAAATAGCTTTATCACATCTTGGTGAATAAATCGCAGGCAAAGATACTATTTTTGTGCTTTGTCGGATAGCTTGTTCTTTAAATTTCATCAAAACGTCATATAATCATCAAAAAAAACGATTATATTTATTCTGGAATCAAAAAGCAACTATTTTGGACGCAACTCTTAATTTTTTTCTGGCTTAATATTAGCCTCACGAACCACAGGCTAATTTCTTTCGTTTGAGTAATTCCACTCGAGCCGTTTTTCATTTTGTTATTTACTGCATAGTTTCTCTTCTTTTGGGCAAACAGCCTTATAAGTATAAAGTAAAGAAAGGAGATGTTATTTTGATACATAGAAAGTGCTTGTTTGATATTTTAGAATGAAGTTCGTAATATGGATTTTTTTTATAGCTTTGTGAACTGATGGCATATAAAAAGTAATAACACCCTAATAATCGAAGATATGAGAAAAGTATTTTTATTGGCTTTTGCCTTGTTCGCATGGAATATCCTTGCCAATGCTCAGGAAAGTGATGAAAGATATATTGAAGTGACCGGTTCTTCGGAGATAGAAGTCGTCCCGGACGAAATACACTTTCTGATTCAGATAAAGGAATACTGGGAAGAAGAATATACGGGTAAATCAAAGAAAGAGGAAGATTTTCGGACGAAAGTGCCGTTGACTGTGATAGAGAAAGATTTGCGTAAAAGTTTGCGTAAAATAGGAATATCGGATGAGGCTATCCGTACGCAGGAAGTAGGGGACTATTGGCGTCAGAGAGGGAAGGAATTCCTGATTGGCAAACAACTGGATATTCGTCTTACGGATTTCGAGCAAATCAATTCCATTATCCGGTCTGTCAATACATGGGGAATTGAATCAATGCGTATCGGGGAACTGAAACATAAGGACTTGCCGATGTATAGGAAGCAGGGAAAGATTGAAGCATTGAAAGCAGCCCGTGAGAAAGCATCCTATCTGGTGGCAGCAATGGGACAGCAATTGGGTGAAGTCATTCGTATCATCGAACCTGCCGATAACAATATAAGCCGTTACCTTCCTTTCCAGGCACAGAGCAATGTCAGCATGGGGACGGCGGCTACTGAACAGTACCGTGTCATCAAGCTGAGATATGAAATGACCGCCCGTTTTGCCATAAAATAAAAAATGCCTATTTTGGGGTATAAGAAAACCGGATTCCTGCAAATCATCGAACCTAAGATTATCATTCGTAAGGCGGGTAGAAACAATGCGTATATAACTGCTGTTTTGGATAAAAGCCGTTCGGTTGCTCAGGCGAAGCGTGAGGAACTGAAGTTGAAATTCTCCTGATCTGGTAGTCGCTTGGATGAACTCTGCTTACCCGATGAAGATATCAGAGAAGATCGGAGTGGCATACAATCCTTCTTTCTTTGGATACATAAGCTATCGAAAAGTACCAGAATAAACTGGATGCGAAAACCACCGTCGGCGAACTGTTGGCTGTCAATGCGCAGCCGCAGAGATTGAAGTTGGTTGATACGCCGGAAGCGGACGAAGTATATATCCGTGAATGGACATTGAATACTGCTGCCGTAACTAGAGCGGGAAGGAATGTGTTTTATGTATGGAAACAGGAAGAATGAGATGATTTAAAAATAGTTTTTCAGAGGTAATTTCAGAAAAGGAATATTGTCTGATAACACATATTAAGCCTGATAATTTGTCAGTTCTCTTTCATACCCCTATATTTGTTCCCGCTATTCTATATAATCAATAGAGGGAGAATGTATCATAAGAGAAAAACAAGAGCGTACATAGCATGGGTGTTGTTCATGACATTCATTCCGTTCTTTGTAGTGAAGACCTTTCACTATCATGGAAGCGAGGATGAAAAGTCATGTTCTCATGCCGGGCATTCTCACAAATCATCCGAAGATTGTGCGATATGCCAATACTCCCTTTCTTTCTTTACTGAACCTCAACCGGTAGAATTTCATTGTACATTAACGCTCGTGCCTTACGAGCCGGTTGTTTATCAGGATAAGGTCGTTTGCAAACGGACTTATTCACATCAATTGCGTGCACCCCCTGTTGCATAATTACATAATCAAACTTTTCAAGAAGGCGGGCTTATCGTAACCTGTCCTCACATTCATTTTACACATTATATAAAAGATTGTAATTGATGCGTATCGGAATTATTTCGGGCGTATTGGGGCTGACTGTAGTCTTACCCGCCCACGCACAGAAGTCCGATTCAATCAAGAGTTTACTTTTGCCTGATGTCGTTGTGACCGAGTCGTACCAGCAACGTCAAGCCAAAAAGTCTGCGCTTGCGGTTGATGTAGTGGATCAGGATTTTCTGCGCAAACATTTTACGGGAAACTTCATGCAAGCAATGGAGAACATCCCCGGCGTGCAAGCAATGGATATAGGTTCCGGCTTCTCCAAACCGATGATCCGAGGAATGGGATTCAACCGGATTGCTGTACTCGAAAACGGAATCAAGCAGGAAGGACAACAATGGGGAGCCGACCACGGACTGGAACTGGATGCTTTCAATATCGGAACTGTCAATGTCCTGAAAGGTCCTTCTTCACTACTATATGGCAGTGATGCAATGGGAGGGGTGATTGACATAACTTCACCTCCCGTACCCTCGGTAGATATGTTATTCGGAGACGTTACACTTCTGGGAAAGTCCGTCAACGGAACGCTCGGAGGATCATTTATGCTGGGAATAAAGAAGAGTTTCTGGTATGCACAAGTCCGTTATTCCGAACAGCATTTCGGGGATTACCGCATCCCTACGGATACTATTGTTTACCTGACGCAAAAAATGCCTGTTTACGGGCGTAAGCTAAAGAATACGGCAGGCATTGAACGCAATATCGGATTCTTCGCCCAATATCAACGGCAAAGATATAAAGCGAACTATTCCGTAAGTAACGTCTACCAAAAAACTGGTTTCTTTCCGGGGGCGCATGGTATACCGGATGTATCCCGCGTAGAAGATGACGGGGACAGCCGTAACATGGAATTACCTTACAGCAAGGTGAATCATCTGAAGGTGACTACCCTTCAGCAGTATGCGTGGGAGAAGCTAGTTTTGTCGGGCGACTTTGGATTCCAGAATAATCACCGTGAAGAATGGAGTGTTTTCCATACCCATTACGGTTCGCAACCCGTACCGGAGAAAGACCCGGACAAGGAACTGGCTTTCAACTTGAATACTCTCAGTGCATCGGTAAAAGTCCGCTTTATCGGTTCTTCTTCGTGGGAACATGCATTGGGTTGGGACGGACAGCATCAACGGAACGATATTTCCGGTTATTCATTCTTATTGCCTGAATACTACCGTTCCACCACCGGATTGCTTTGGCTTACGACTTATAAGCCTAATAATGTTATCTCCGTCAGCGGAGGAATGCGGTATGACTATGGATATATTCATATATCTTCGCATGAAGATGCCTATCTTGCCGATTATCTCCGAAAACAGGGATATGATGAAGAACAGGTAGAACACTATAAGTGGAACAGCCATGCAGTGAAAAAGAAATTCGGTGATTATTCATTCTCTCTGGGATTGGTATGGACACCGTCCGAACGGCACATGGTAAAAGCAAACGTCGGTCGTAGCTTCCGTCTGCCCGGTGCGAACGAACTGGCGGCTAACGGTGTGCATCACGGGACCTTCCGGCATGAACAGGGAGATACAAATCTGAAATCAGAACAGGGATGGCAAATGGACGCTTCTTATAACTTACGGTATAACGGGTTTTCCATTTCCGTTTCTCCCTTCGTCAGTTGGTTTAGTAACTACATCTTTCTGCGTCCTACGGGCGAGTGGTCTGTCCTGCCGCATGCCGGACAGATTTATCGTTACACAGGAGCCGAGGCGCTGTTTGCCGGAACGGAAGCAACGATAGACATTCACTTTCTGCGTAGTTTCAATTACCGTATTTCCGGTGAGTATGTTTATACCTACAACTGCGACGAGCATATCCCGTTAAGTTTTTCTCCTCCGTTTAGTATGCGGAACACGTTGACATGGCAGAGGAAACAGGTTATGCTTTATGCAGAGTGGCAGTCCATAGCCCGGCAAAATCGCGTAGATCGTAACGAAGACCGTACACCGGGTGTAAACCTGTTCCATTTAGGCGGTTCGTTGAATATTCCCATTCGGGGGAATCAGGCAATAGAAATAACCCTGACCGCCCGGAATATTTTCAATACCCGATATTACAATCATCTTAGTTTTTACAGGAAAGTAGAAATCCCCGAACCGGGACGCAACTTCCAATTATTAATCAAAATTCCATTTAAAAAATTACTGTAATGAGAACTAAATTATATCTCCCGATAATCAGCCTTTTGGCAATGTCTGTTTTTGTATTTATCTCTTGTGACGATTCGGATAGTGATACCACTAAGCCGGTGATTGAACTGCACGAACCCGAAGAAGGGCAAGCGCTGAAAATAGGAAGTGAATACGGCGTGCATTTTGAAATGGATCTGTCGGACGACGTGATGTTGAAGTCGTATATGATTGAAATACACAGCAACTTCGATCACCATTCGCATGGAAAAAGCAGGGGGGCCGGAGAAACTGTCGATTTCAGCTTCAACAAGTCTTATGATATTTCCGGAAAGAAAGCGGCACATATTCATCATCATGATATTATGATTCCGAAAGATGCAACTCCGGGAGATTATCATTTAATGGTTTATTGCACGGACGCTGCAGGAAACGAGACGTATGTTGCCCGTAATATCGAATTGAGTAACGATGTAGAAGAAGAATATCATCATGAATAGAATAAAGGTATTATAAGTAGGTGCATTGTAAAAAATGCGACCTTTGTAGGTACAAAATTGGAGAAAGAAATTTAAAGGTGTAATATCTATTACACCTTTATTGTTTTCAAAGCTTTACTTTTGTGAAAAATACTTTTCCCTATGATAAAGTTGCCAATTATAAATCGAATTTTTCCTTCGTATAAGTCGAAGATAATAGCTGTCGTTATTGCCGGCGTTATCGTGGGCGGAGGAGTTTTATTTATGTATATGCTTCGGGCACATACATATTTGGGAGATGATCCGGCAGCATGTGTGAATTGCCATATCATGTCTCCTTATTATGCAACCTGGTTTCATAGTTCGCATGCCCGGGATGCTACTTGCAATGACTGTCATGTTCCTCACGAAAACGCGGTAAAGAAGTGGACATTCAAGGGGATTGACGGAATGAAGCACGTAGCGGCGTTTCTCACGAAAAGTGAGCCGCAGGTGATACAGGCACACGAAGCCAGTTCGCAAGTGATTATGAATAACTGTATCCGTTGCCATACACAACTGAATACGGAGTTTGTGAAGACGGGAAAGATAGATTATATGCTGTCGCAAGTAGGAGAAGGAAAGGCTTGTTGGGATTGTCACCGCGATGTCCCTCATGGCGGGAAGAACTCGCTGTCCACGGCTCCGGGAGCTATTGTACCGCTTCCCGAATCGCCCGTGCCGGAATGGCTCCAAAAAATGATAGATAATAAAGAATAAGCAAAATATAACTACGTAATAAAATAATAAAACCGATATAGAATGGAAAAGAAATTAAAATCATGGCAAGGATGGCTGTTGTTCGGAGGCTCAATGGTTGTTGTTTTTGTTTTGGGACTATGCGTTTCTGCATTAATGGAGAGGCGGGCGGAAGTAACTAGTATCTTTAATAATCGCAAGACTGTCATCAAAGGGATTGAAGCACGCAACGAACTCTTTAAGAATGATTTCCCTCGTGAATATCAGACTTGGGCGGAAACTGCAAAAACAGATTTCCAAAGTGAGTTTAATGGAAATGTTGCCGTTGATGTACTGGAACAACGTCCTAATATGGTAATACTTTGGGCGGGATATGCTTTCTCGAAAGATTATTCCACTCCGCGCGGACATATGCATGCTATCGAAGATATCACGGCTTCGCTTCGTACCGGAGCACCTGTGAATCCTACCGACGGTCCTCAACCGTCTACCTGCTGGACCTGCAAGAGCCCGGATGTTCCCCGTATGATGGAAGCATTGGGCGTTGATTCTTTCTATAACAATAAGTGGGGTGCCATGGGTGCGGAAATTGTGAATCCGATCGGTTGTTCCGATTGCCACGATCCGGAAACGATGAATCTTCATATCAGCCGTCCGGCTTTGATTGAAGCGTTCCAACGCCAAGGCAAGGATATTACAAAGGCTACTCCACAGGAAATGCGTTCGCTCGTATGTGCGCAATGTCACGTAGAATATTACTTCAAAGGTGACGGCAAATACCTGACTTTCCCTTGGGATAAAGGCTTTACTGTGGAAGATATGGAAGCCTATTATGATGAAGCCGGTTTTTATGATTATATTCATAAATTGAGCCGTACCCCGATTTTGAAAGCACAGCATCCGGATTACGAAATTGCTCAAATGGGTATTCACGGTCAGAGAGGTGTCTCTTGTGCCGATTGCCACATGCCTTATAAGAGTGAAGGCGGTGTGAAATTCAGCGACCACCATATCCAGAGTCCGTTGGCAATGATTGACCGTACTTGTCAGGTCTGTCACCGTGAAAGCGAAGAAACATTGCGTAATAACGTTTATGAACGTCAACGCAAAGCGAATGAAATCCGTAACCGTTTGGAGCAGGAGTTGGCAAAAGCGCATATCGAAGCTAAATATGCCTGGGATAATGGGGCGACAGAAGAGCAAATGAAAAATGTGCTTGCTCTGATTCGTCAGGCGCAGTGGCGTTGGGATTTCGGAGTGGCTTCCCACGGAGGTGCTTTTCATGCGCCGCAGGAAATTCAGAGAATCCTTTCTCATGGGCTCGATCGTGCTATGCAGGCCCGTTTAGCTGTATCTAAGGTGCTTGCGAAGAATGGATTTACCGGAGATGTGCCGATGCCTGATATTTCCACTAAAGGAAAGGCACAGCAATATATCGGTCTGGATATCGACGCGGAAAAAGCGGCCAAGGAGAGATTTCTGAAAACGACTGTTCCGGCTTGGTTGGAGAAAGCGAAATCAAATGGTCGTCTGGCACAAAAATAAGATAGTAGTATATGTGGAGCAAACCGTGGAGCTATAAAGAAGGTCTGATTATTGGTGCAGGATTATTGGTGATAGGTGCACTGCTGCAAATAACGGTAGGAGGTATCAATTGGAATCTGTTTGCCTGGCCGGTTAATTTAATAGTGTTATCAGTATATATCATTGTTCTGATAGCCATGCACCTTCTCCGTAAACGAGTCTATTTGTTTGGGTGGTTGAGCCATTATTCCGCAGCCGTTTCTTCCCTTGTCTGGGTGGTCGGTATGACGGTGGTAATGGGTCTTATCCGGCAGGCTCCTTCCGGTCATGCTTCGAATGACATACTGGGATTTTCACAGATGATTTCATCCTGGTCTTTCGTTCTGCTTTATTTATGGATGGCCACTGCATTGGGATTAACGATACTCCGTACCAGTTTCCCTTTGAAGTTCGGCCGCCTTTCGTTTCTTCTCAATCATATCGGATTATTCATTGCATTGATTGCAGCTACTTTAGGGAATGCCGATATGCAGCGACTGAAAATGACTACCCGAATGGGAAACGCGGAATGGCGGGCTACCGATGATAAAGGACAACTGACAGAACTTCCGTTGGCTATCGAATTAAAAGATTTTACTATTGATGAATATCCGCCAAAACTGATGCTGATTGATAATGAAACCGGACGTGCACTTCCCGAAAAATCTCCTGTACATTTATTGCTTGAAGAAGAAGTATACGGTGGGACTTTGCAGGATTGGGAACTGACTATTCAACAATCCATTCCAATGGCGGCCTCCGTAGCTACCGAGGATACGCTGAAGTTTACGGATTTTCATTCTATGGGAGCAACTTACGCTGTACATTTGAAAGCTGTGAACCGAAAGAACCGGCAGACGAAGGAAGGCTGGGTGAGTTGTGGGAGTTTTCTTTTCCCTTATAAGGCATTGCGCCTTGATTCTCTGACTAGCCTCGTAATGCCGGAAAGAGAACCGCAACGCTTTGCTTCGAAAGTGAAAGTCTATACGCAGGAGGGAACAATTACGGAAGATACGATTGAAGTGAACCGTCCTATGGAGATAGAAGGCTGGAAAATCTATCAGCTTAGTTATGATGAGTCGAAAGGGGGTTGGAGTGATATTAGTATCTTCGAACTGGTTCGTGATCCGTGGTTGCCGGTAGTTTATACAGGGATCGTTATGATGATGCTCGGGGCCGTTTGTCTGTTTGTGAATGCACAAAAGAGGAAAGAGGAGGAAAAGGAATGAGTTGGGAATATTTTATATTGTTTGCGGTAGTCGCATTGGTTTGTTGGAGCTTGGGGGCTTTTGCTGCTTGGAAAGGAAAGAAAACGGTATGGGCATACGGATTTACTCTGTTGGGATTGGCTGTATTTTTCTGTTTTATCCTCGGCATGTGGGTTTCTTTGGAACGTCCTCCGATGCGGACAATGGGAGAGACACGTTTGTGGTATTCTTTCTTTCTGCCGTTGGCTGGATTGATAACGTATATACGTTGGAAGTATAAATGGATTCTTAGTTTCAGTTGCGTTCTGTCATTAGTCTTTATCTGTATCAATATCTTTAAGCCGGAGATTCACAACAAGACGTTAATGCCTGCTTTACAGAGTCCATGGTTTGCTCCTCATGTTATTGTGTATATGTTTGCTTATGCTATGTTGGGGGCTGCGGTGGTAATGGCTATTTATCTGCTTTGGTTCAAGAAAGAAGAGATTGAACGGAAAGAAATGGATTTATGCGATAACCTTACTTATGTAGGTCTGGCTTTTATGACATTGGGTATGCTTACGGGAGCTATTTGGGCAAAGGAAGCTTGGGGACATTACTGGGCTTGGGATCCGAAAGAAACATGGGCAGCGGCAACTTGGTTCTCTTATCTTACATATATACATTTCCGACTGGGTAAACCGTTGAAAGTGCGTCCGGCATTAGTTATTTTGTTAGTATCGTTTGTTTTATTACAGATGTGCTGGTATGGAATCAATTATCTTCCGTCGGCACAAGGTGTCAGTGTACACACTTATAATTTGAATTGAAATATCAAATCATTTAAATTGCAATATTGATGAAAACATTTTATTGGTCATTAGTGCTTATGATGCTATTGCCAAGCATGGCATACACACAAAACACGGAGAAGGAAAATGAGTTCTCGATGTCGATGCAAATCAGACCTCGGGCGGAGTATCGGAACGGAGCTTGGTTTCCTCGCAATGAAGGGATGAAAGCCGCATCGTCTATCAACAATCGTGCCCGTTTGTCAATTGACTACAAGCGGTCGGACTTGGAAATCAAGATGTCGGCACAGCACGTCGGAGTTTGGGGACAAGATCCGCAGATCGACAAGAACGGGCGTTTTGTCCTGAACGAAGCATGGGCAAAACTTGATTTCGGACACGGCCTTTTTGCCCAGTTGGGGCGTCAGGCATTGGTTTATGACGATGAGCGTATTTTGGGCGGATTGGACTGGAATGTGGCGGGACGTTATCATGACGCATTGAAACTGGGATATGCGAATAAGAATAATGAGGTACACCTTATTCTTGCCTTCAACCAGAATGACGAGAAGAAGATAGGCGGTACTTATTATGCTTCCGGTGCACAGCCTTATAAGAATATGCAGACTGTATGGTATCACTATAAGGCGGATGCAATTCCGTTCGGCGCTTCTTTGCTGTTTATGAACCTGGGATTGGAAACCGGGGATGCGGCTACGCAGGATTCGCATACCCGTTATCTGCAAACAATGGGAACGTATCTTACCTATAAGCCCGGTAGCTGGAATCTGGACGGCGCTTTCTACTATCAGACGGGCAAGAATAAGGATGCTGAGAAAGTGTCGGCATTAATGGGAAGCGTGCAGGCTGCCTATGCTTTTGACAAGACATGGGGAGTTGTGGCAAGTTTCGACTATCTGAGCGGCGATAAGGGAAACGGCGACAAGTTTAAAGCGTTCGACCCTCTCTACGGAACACACCATAAGTTCTACGGAAGTATGGATTATTTCTATGCGAATCTATTTGTGAACGGTTATGCGCCGGGTTTAATGGACAGCCGTATCGGTGCTCGTTTCCGTGCGTCGGACAAGGTGGATATGGAGTTGAATTATCACTATTTCACTACCGCGGTTGAATTGCCGGACTTGAATAAGTCCTTAGGTTCGGAAGTTGATTATCAAATCAATTTGTCGGTGATGAAAGACGTAAAACTCTCTGCCGGATATTCTTTCATGCGTGGCACAAAGACGATGGATGTAGTGAAAGGCGGCAATCATAAGAGTTGGCAAGACTGGGGGTGGGTATCGTTGAATATCAATCCGAAAGTGTTTTTCACAAAATGGTAATTAAATAGGGATGACATTCTGACAAGTGTGGCGCAGCATAAAACCGAAAGTTTAAGCTGCGCCACATTTTTATTATATGAATTTCTCTAAAGCTGCTTTGTTCAGGATTTCCACCCGTTTCCCTTCCATGGTGATAAGCCCTTCCTTGATAATCTTATTAATTTCTTTCGATAAGGCAGGGCGGGATACATTGAGGTATTCGGCAAGTTGGGATTGCGTATGTGTAATCTCTACTATCAGGGAATCTTTCTTCTTATGCTCGAACAGATAAACAATGAATCTTTCCCGAACAGTCTTGCGGGAGAGGGGTTTCAGCCGTGATACGGTACAAATGTTGCAATTACCGGCAATGCAGAGAAAGTTGTGTAACACTTGCGGGTCTTGGCTGATAACTTTAAACGTAGAATCTTTGGTTGCCATAAGTATCACACTGTCTTCAAGGGCGGTGAACGTGGCAGGCAGTGTATTGTTTGGATTAAAAAGATGTGGAGTGGCAAAAGTGCGTGGCGCAATGATATATTCAATCATCACTTCGTTTCCCAGTCCGTCGATAATATCCGTGCGTAATTTCCCTTCCAACAACACATACAGTTTGTTACAAGGCGTTCCTTGTGTGACGACTATCTCTTTTTTGTCTGCTGCGTAGATTACGAAATCCAGTTTTTCTAATAAAGATTCTTTTATATTCAAGGGCAAATCCCGGAAAAGAGGGATTTGAAACAGTTTTTCTTTATGTGTGTCGGTCAGTTGTATTTTTTTCATTGCATCATGTTGTTCGTATCGTGGACAAACTTACGGAAAATCTCTGTAATAAACGAATAAAAAGGGAGAAATGGCATTAAATGGTTAGGATATAAAATTGTCTTTGGAGAAAGAGATGACTATTGAAATCGTCTTCTGTATTTGGACGGAGACATTCCCAAGGTATTTGTGAAAACTCGGACGAAATGGGGCAAATCATTAAAACCGACCGTAAAACAAATTTCGGATACTTGCTTTTGTGAATGTTTAAGAAGTTCGCAGGCTGTATTTAAGCGATATTGGGTTACATACTGCGAGAAGGTCATTCCTTTGCAACGTTTGAAGTAGGAACAGAAAGCAGAGCGGTTCATGCCTACTTCTGCGGCAATATCATCCAAAGATATGGTATGGATATAGTGAGTCATTACATAAACACAGATTTGCTGCATACGTCTCACGTCACGTTCAATATTCATGGGCTTTCCGGCAAAGGTATGGTCGGATGAAGTAAATATGGCAGGTAGCAGACGAAACATTTCGCATAGGCGTCCCAACTCGTCCATATCGTTCATTTGTGACAATATCCGACGAATGGTTTGTGAACTTCCAGTACCGAATTTCAGTGCGTTCGTCGGGAATGTAATGCCCGTCAGACGATTACGCAGTTCGGGAAATACTGCCATACACCGTTCTACAAGCGAATGACTGAAAGCTACCATTAAATAACGGACATACCCGTCATCGTCTGCCGAATCCGGTGAATATTCCCAGTGGTGTAGCATGGACGGTGGTATTAACGCCACGTCGCCTGCTGCGAAAGGTTGCAATGTGTCGCCTGCCATTCGTTTGCCATATCCATGGACAACATAATACAACTCCCATGCATCATGCCGATGCAGTTTGGCTTCGATACTTGTTGTCACTCGTTGGTCTATAAAGAAAAAAGAGTGATTCTCCACTTCGGGCAATTCATAAGGAATGGCGGTATCTTCCATAAAAGTAATGCTTAAAATGACTTGTATGCAAATATACGACAAATCTCTAAGATGATACCACAAATATATGACAAGAAAGCCGGGTAACTTTGCTGCCGAAAACAATAAGTATAACTCTTAAAAATGTATTGTTATGGATTTCTATCAAGTTCTAGAGAATAGAAGAACTATTCGCGACTTTTCCGATAAGAAGGTGACGGATGAAGTGTTGGAAAAAGTATTGTCGGCCGCATTCAAAGCTCCGACTAATGACCATTTGCGGCAGTTTGAGTTTATTGTCGTGAGAGGGCAGGAAAACATTGCCCGACTCATATCGCCTGTGGCGGAAAACACCAAGAACATTCAGCAGACAGGGCTTGATGCTGCTGCCGACCTGATGGATAAGGATGAACACGCCATGTTTGTTGATGCGTTGCCCAAACAACAACGTATGCTTATGCAAAGCAATTGTCTCGTACTTCCATTTTTCCGGCAAAAGGATTTTCCTCTGTGCCAACCTGCCGACCAAAGTTCACTTAACTATTTCGCTTCTGCATGGGCAGCCGTTGAGAATATCCTGTTAGCAGCAACGGCGGAAGGACTGGCGTGTGCATTCCGTATTCCTATTGGCAACGAACCGGAGTATGTGAAACATCTCGTCAATGCTCCTGACGGATATGAGTTTACCTGCTTTCTCGCTATTGGATATGCGGCGGAGAATGCACATATTTGTAAACAGAAAGAAATCCGGGTAGGGGATAGGATTCACAGGAATGTCTGGTAATCTGTAATTAAGGTACATCTCTCTGTAATTTATATACATTCGCTATGTTATAAATTGCCTATTTTTGCAGAGTGAAAAGACTGAATCATTCTAAAAGATAAAACTAATAAAGTAAAGTTATGGCTAAAAAAGTTCTGATAATTTCGTCCAGTCCGCGGAAAGGCGGCAATTCGGATTTGCTTTGTGATGAATTTATGAAAGGTGCTCTCGAAGCGGGCAATGAAGTGGAAAAGATTGTATTGAAAGACAAAACGGTTCATCCTTGCACGGGATGCAGTGTTTGTAGTATGTACGGCAAGCCTTGTCCGCAGAAGGATGATGCGGCGGAAATCGTGGAGAAGATGATTGCTGCCGATGTGATTGTAATGGCGACTCCCGTGTATTTCTATACAATGTGCGGTCAGATGAAGATTATGATTGACCGTTGCTGCGCACGTTATACGGAGATAACGAACAAGGAGTTTTATTTCATTATTGCGGCGGCAGAGGATAATAAGGCAATGATGGAACGTACAATAGACGGTTTCCGTGGCTTCCTCGATTGTCTGGAAGGGCCACAGGAAAAAGGAACGGTCTATGGAATCGGCGCCTGGAAGGTAGGGGAGATTAAAGATACTCCATACATGCAGGAAGCCTACAACATGGGAAAAATGGTATAACTGTCACCGGCTTATTATAGTGACGCTATGCTTGCAGGATAGTGACGCTATAACAACAAGATAGTGACGCTATGACGACCGGATAGTGACGCTATCTTATGTGACCTTTTGAAGCATAAAAATGATATTTCAATCGAATAGATTGAAAAGTCAAGAATTTTAATTGACTGGATTGCTTGTTCTGCCACAGAATTATTATAATTTTGTGGCAGAACTTTTTATTTTGTATGATTCGTTTAATAACTAAGCATCATGGGCTATACAATAACGACTCTTGTAGAGAATTGTGTCTATGGACGTAAATTGCAGGCAGAACACGGTCTTTCTCTCTATATTGAGACATCGGGACATAGATTACTCTTTGATACGGGAGCGTCCGATTTGTTTATCCGTAACGCCCGCCTGCTGCATATTGACTTGCAGAAAGTTGATTATCTGATATTATCCCACGGGCATAGCGACCACACGGGAGGTCTGCGTCATTTCTTGGAGCTGAACAAACAAGCAACAGTTGTCTGCAAACGCGAAGCCTTCTCTCCAAAATTTAAGGATGAACGCGAAAATGGAATGAAGCATACGCAGACTTTCGACCTTTCCCGTTTCCGTTTTATCGAAGAACAGACCGAACTGCTTCCCGGCGTATTTCTCTTTCCCTCTATTGATATTATCGACCATGAGGATACCCATTTCGAACGCTTTCGGGTTCAGAAAGAAGACGGTTGCCATATACCGGATACTTTTCAGGATGAATTGGCGGTAGTGTTGGTAGAGCCGGACGGTTTTTCTGTATTGAGCGCCTGTTCTCATCGAGGAATTACAAATATCCTGCGAACAGTCCGTGCGGCATTTCCCGAATCTCCTTGTAACTTACTGTTAGGCGGTTTTCATATTCATAACGCAGAAGAACGGAAATATCAGATCATTGCAGATTATCTGAAAGAATATCTGCCGCGTCAGATTGGTGTCTGCCATTGTACAGGAGTAGATAAATATGCTTTCTTCTACAAAGACTTTGGTGACAGGGTATTCTATAATTACACGGGAAAACTAATTCAAACTGATTTGTTGAAATAAAATATATATAATAATTTGATATGAAGAAACTAATAACTTCTTTAGCACTGGCATTGACCGCATTGTCCAGCTATGCCATTACTCCTTTGTGGATGCGTGACGCACGTATTTCACCGAATGGAACGGAGATTGTCTTTTGTTATAAAGGCGATATTTACAAAGTCCCCGCACAGGGTGGGACAGCCGTTCAGTTGACAACACAAGCATCTTATGAAGCTAACCCCGTTTGGTCGCCCGACGGAAAACAAATTGCATTTGCCAGCGACCGGAATGGGAATTTCGACCTCTTTATCATGCCTGCTGACGGCGGAACCGCCCAAAGGCTGACTTATCATTCCGCTTCGGAGATTCCTTCGGCTTTTACTCCGGACGGAAAGTTTGTACTTTTCTCCGCATCTATTCAAGACCCCGCAGGTAGCGCTTTGTTTCCTACCGGAGCAATGACGGAATTGTATAAAGTACCTGCTGGCGGAGGACGTACCGAGCAAGTACTCGCTACTCCTGCCGAATGGGTTTGCTTTGATAAATCGGGGAAAAACTTTCTTTATCAAGACCGTAAAGGCTTCGAAGATGAATGGAGAAAACACCATACTTCTTCTATAACCAGAGATATTTGGCTGTATAACACGCAATCGGGAAAACATACCAATCTAACGAACCGGGAAGGGGAAGACCGCAATCCGGTGTATGCGCCCGACGGCAATTCTGTCTATTTTCTTAGCGAGCGCAACGGCGGCTCATTCAATGTTTATAACTTTTCACTGAATACTTCGCAAACGTCGAATGTGCCTCAAGAGGTAAAAGCGATAACTACATTCCGTACGCATCCGGTACGTTTCTTGTCAATCAGTGATAAAGGTACATTGTGTTATACCTATGACGGAGAGCTTTATACACAGGAAGCCAATGCCCGTCCGAAGAAAGTAAACGTTGAACTTGTCCGGGATGATGAAAAGGAGATTGCTTCCCTCAAATTTTCTCAGGGCGCTAATTCCGCTTCCGTATCTCCGGACGGCAAACAGGTTGCTTTCATTGTGCGTGGTGATGTCTTTGTCACTTCGACGGATTACACTACAACAAAGCAAATCACGAATACTCCGGGAAAAGAAGCCGCTGTGTCCTTTGCCCCGGATAACCGGACGCTGGTCTATGCCAGTGAAAGGACGGGTAACTGGCAACTTTACACCGCCAAAATAGCCCGTAAGGAAGAAGCCAATTTCCCTAATGCAACTCTTATCGAGGAAGAAGTCTTGCTTCCTTCAAAAACAGTGGAACGTGCTTATCCGCAATATTCTCCGGACGGTAAGGAGCTGGCTTTCATCGAAGACCGTAACCGCTTAATGGTACTTGACTTAAAGACGAAGAAAGTTCGTCAAGTGACGGACGGTTCTACATGGTATAATACCGGAGGCGGATTCGACTATGAATGGTCGCCGGACGGCAAATGGTTTACTCTTGAATTTATTGGCAATCGCCATGATCCTTATTCGGATATAGGTATTGTCAGCGCACAAGGCGGTACTATTACCAACTTGACTAACAGCGGATATATTAGCGGTTCTCCGCGTTGGGTACTGGATGGAAACGCTATTCTTTTCCAAACTGAACGTTACGGTATGCGTGCGCATGCTTCTTGGGGTTCACAACAGGATGTGATGCTGGTATTCTTGAATCAGGATGCTTATGACCGCTATCGCTTAAGCAAGGAAGACTTCGAACTGCTCAAAGAATTAGAAAAGGAACAGAAGAAAGCGAAAGACGGTGACAAGAAGAAAGATGTAAATAAGTCCAAAAAGGATGAAGCTGACGAGGACAAGTCATCCGAAAATAAAGCAGACAAGAAAGATATAGTAGTAGAGCTTAACGGCATTGAAGACCGTATCGTCCGTCTGACTCCCAACTCTTCCGATTTAGGCAGTGCCATACTCTCAAAAGACGGAGAGAATCTTTATTACTTCTCAGCTTTCGAAGGCGGCTATGACCTTTGGAAAATGAATCTTCGTGAAAAAGACACAAAACGTTTGCACAAACTCAATACCGGTTGGGCATCATTGATGTTGGATAAGAAAGGGGACATTTTCTTGTTGGGAAGCCGGATGATGCAGAAAATGGATGCGAAGTCGGATGCATTGAAATCAATCAGTTATCAGGCTGAAATGAAAATGGACTTGGCTGCCGAGCGTGAAGCAATGTTCGACCATGTGTACAAGCAACATCAAAAACGCTTCTACAATCTTACTATGCATGGGGTCGATTGGGATGCTATGACGGCTGCTTACCGCAAGTTCCTGCCTCATATTGACAACAACTACGACTTTGCGGAATTATTGAGCGAATGGTTGGGCGAACTGAATGTTTCGCATACAGGAGGACGTTATTCTCCGAGAGGCGGGGGAGATGTAACTTCTAATCTGGGCTTGTTGTTCGATTGGAATTACCAGGAAAAAGGAATGAAAATCGCTGAGGTAATCGAGAAAGGCCCGTTCGACCATTCCCGTACAAAAGTAAAAGCAGGCTGCATTATTGAAAAGATTAACGGTGAGGAACTGGCTCCGGATAAGGATATTACTGCTTTACTGAATAATAAAGCCGGAAAGAAAACCCTGGTTTCGTTGTATAATCCGCAGAATAAGGAGCGTTGGGAAGAAGTGGTAATGCCTATCACTAGCGGAAGACTCAACGGTTTGTTATATAAACGTTGGGTAAAACAACGTGCTGCCGATGTTGAGAAATGGTCGAACGGTCGGTTGGGGTATGTACATATCCAGTCCATGGGCGACGGAAGTTTCCGTACTGTTTACTCGGATATTTTGGGTAAATATAACAACTGTGACGGAATTGTGATTGATACCCGTTTCAATGGCGGCGGTCGTCTGCACGAAGATATCGAGATACTTTTCAGCGGTCAGAAATACTTTACGCAGGTAGTACGCGGACGCGAAGCCTGTGATATGCCGAGCCGTCGCTGGAATAAACCTTCTATCATGTTGCAGTGTGAAGCTAACTATTCCAATGCGCACGGTACGCCTTGGGTGTACAAACACCAGAAGATAGGCAAACTGGTCGGTATGCCTGTGCCGGGAACAATGACAAGCGTATCTTGGGAAACATTGCAAGACCCTTCACTGGTATTCGGTATTCCTATTATCGGTTATCGTCTGCCGGATGGAAGTTATCTGGAAAATAGCCAGTTAGAGCCTGATATTAAGGTTGCCAATAGCCCTGAAACGGTAGTGAAAGGGGAAGATATGCAACTGAAAACGGCTGTTGACGAATTGCTTAAAGAGATAGACAGTCAGAATAGATAGTAAATAGAAGTAGGTTGATGCATATCCCCCGTTACGGAAGTGCATCAACCTACATGAATATATAATGAACTGGTTAGGACTTCTTTAACCGATAATCTTTCTTATATCTTCTACAATCAGTTCATCTGTCAGATGATTGGCACGAAGTAACTCTTGTATGTCGTACCGGTCTACGAATTCTTTCTTCGCTCCATAATTAAGGACTTTCATATCACTGGCACCGTAATAACGGGCAATCTTTTCACCGAAACCACCGTCCAACACACCGTCTTCCAATGTAATCACTAGTTGGTGGTCGGCTTTCAGTTCTTCCATTAGCTCATTGTCAATGCCGGTGATATATCGGGGATTGATAAGCGTTGCATCAATACCTGCCTTTTCTTTCAGCAATGACAGCACCGACTGTCCTAATCCGAAGAACGAACCTAACGCAAGGATAGCTACTTTCGAACCGCGATGAGCGACTTTATAACGATTGAGAACGCTGTAATCGGATTCCACAGACTCGCCACAGCTAATCACATCTGTTGCGGGCACACGGATAGCCACCGGGTGTTCATTCTGATGGATACCCCATTCCAGCATGGCAAGATATTCCTCTTTACAGGTTGGCGCTAAATAGACCATATTCGGAATATTACTGATAAGCGGAATATCGAAGAAACAGAGATGCGTTACATCATTCATACCGGATAATGTTCCCCAAAATACCAAGAGGACTGCCGGATTATTATTGATGCAGAGGTCTTGCGATAGCTGGTCGTAAGATCGTTGGATAAATGTGCTATATACCCCATAAACAGGCTTTCCCCCATTAGCGGCAATACCGGAAGCAAGTGCCACTGCATGTTCTTCGGCAATACCGACATCAACAAACTGCTTGCCGGCTTCCTGACGACGGTCGGGAGTAAACCCGAGAACGGCAGGAGTACCCGAAGTAATTGTTACCACCCGCTTGTCTTCTTTCATTTTTTTCAGCAGATATTGAGCGGTTACTTCGCTATAATCTTCCGCAGTTTCGCCAAACTTGGATTCTCCGGTTTCTATATTGAACGGAGTACGCCAATGGTAAGTCTCTTTGTCCAGTTCTGCGCGTTCATACCCTTTGCCTTTCAGGGTATTAATATGTACTACTATCGGATGTTGAATATCTTTCACTTTAGAGAAAGCCTCAACCAATGCTTCCACATTATTGCCGTCGTTCACGTACATATAATCCAATCCTATAGCCTTGAAGAAATTACATTCGCACTGACCGTTGCTGTCACGCAAATCTTTCAGGTTCTTGTAAAGACCACCGTGATTCTCGGCAATAGACATTTGATTGTCGTTGACAATAATAATCATGTTTGTACCAAGCTCCGCCACATAGTCCAATCCTTCGAATGCTTCGCCGCTACTTAAAGATCCGTCGCCTATCACGGCTATGATATTCTCATTACCGCCGGTCAGGTCGCGTCCTTTCGCCAATCCGCTAGCCAGGCTGACGGAAGTGGAAGTGTGACCGATAACAAAAAAATCATGCTTACTTTCATGTGGCTCGGAATAACCGGATACGTTGTCATACTCTGCCGGATAGAGGAAAGCATCTTTCCGTCCGGTCAGCATCTTATGCACATAACTCTGATGCGATACATCAAAAACAATCTTATCTTCCGGTGAATTGAATACATAATGTAAAGCGATAGTCGCTTCCACCATTCCAAAATTAGGTCCGAAATGCCCGCCGTGTTCACTCAACTTTTGCAGGAGTGATGCACGGATTTCATTACTTAAATCGTTGAGTTCTTGAAACGATAACTTCTTTACGTCTGCCGGAGAGTAAATATTTTCTAAATACATATCAATTGTTTTTTTTTACGTTTATACCTATTATCTTTATCACACTGCAAAGATACTGCTGATTTTGGATTCGGTTTGTATATAGATTACGGATTATTTTACCTATATTACCGACCTTGGGAAATGTGACTGATGATAAACCTGAAAATAGTAGATAATAGACATTGGAGGACGACATATATGAATAGTGATTATAAAGTGGGTGATTTAATTTATGATGCCAATATTTATGATGCGATGAATACCAATCTGGATGATTTGTACTTTTATAAGCGGTGGTTGCCCAAAAACAAGGATGCCCGAATACTTGAACTTTGTTGTGGTACAGGCAGGCTTACTCTTCCCATTGCAAAGGAAGGATATGATATTACTGGAGTTGATTACACCCCTTCAATGCTTGCTCAGGCAAAGATGAAAGCTTCCGAAGCAGGATTAGAAATAAGTTTTATCGAGGCAGATATCAGAACTTTGAATTTGCCGGAAAAATACGACCTTATCTTTATTCCATTTAATTCGATTCATCATTTATATAAGAATGAAGATTTATTTAAGGTATTTAGCGTCGTTAAGAATCACCTCAAAGACGGCGGCTTATTTCTGTTTGATTGTTTTAATCCGAATATCCAATATATAGTTGAAGGTGAAAAAGAGCAGAAGGAAATTGCCACATATACAACTGATGACGGCAGGGAAGTATTGATAAAGCAGACTATGCGATATGAAAATAAAACTCAGATTAACCGTATCGAATGGCATTATTTTATCAATGGCAAGTTTAATTCTATTCAAAATCTGGATATGAGAATGTTCTTCCCTCAAGAGCTGGATTCATATTTGGAATGGAATGGTTTTCATATTATTCATAAGTATGGTGGATTTGAAGAAGAGGCATTTAATGATAATTCGGCAAAACAGATATTTGTTTGCCAGTGCTAGATAACTATTTTTTTGGGGCAATCAAGCTGATATTGGAATTTCGATCCAATACAGCAAGGCTTTTTTACCACTTTTTTCATAGCTGTTTTTATTTGAACTGTAATAAAGATACGTGTAAAAAATCTATCTTCATAGAGAGGAAATGATGAATCTGTAATTAGGGTTGTCATATCCGTAATCTGTCTACAACTGCTTCACATAATTCTGTCGACCTTTGTAGCGTCGATTAAATTCTATACTTCTAGAGAATTGGAATTATAAATTATATGTAGCAGCTATGGAACAAAAGAATAAATTAAAACTCAATTCGGGTGGTTTGCTCGTCTTTATCCTTACGGTCGGTGTGTTTGGCATTATAAACACCGAGATGGGAGTAGTGGGTATCCTGCCCTTGATTGCCGAAACTTTTAATGTCTCCGTACCGCAGGCCGGCTGGACGGTAAGTGTTTTTGCATTGGTGGTAGCTGCTTCGGCTCCAGTCACTCCTTTGTTGTTTTCGGGAATTAACCGGAAGAAAGTAATGCTGCTCGTACTGGGATTATTTACGCTAAGCAATATCATATCCATGCTTACCTCTAACTTTACCATATTGCTGATTGCCCGGATACTTCCCGCTTTCCTGCATCCGGTATATGTATCTATGGCTTTTACGGTAGCTGCTGCGTCTGTTAGCAAGGAACAGGCTCCCAAGGCTGTTTCTAAAGTCTTTATCGGTGTGTCCGCCGGCATGGTGCTGGGCGTTCCGGTGACCAGTTTCATTGCCAGTGAAGTTTCGTTCTCCATGGCGATGTTATTTTTCACAGTTGTGAATGCTTTGGTATTTGTGGCTACTATGCTGTTTATCCCTTCCGTGCCTGTAAAAGAAAAAGTATCTTACGGTGCGCAACTTAGCGTATTGAAGAAAACGGAGATGTGGCATTCAATCATTGCCGTGACCTTGATTAACGGAGCCATGTTCGGATTCTTCAGCTATATGTCAGACTATCTGAAAACAGTGACGGAAGTTTCCTACAATGTAATCAGTGCCGTCTTGCTTGTATATGGACTGGCGAATATTGTAGGCAATGTGCTGGCGGGGAGACTGCTTTCGATAAATGCCAGACGCTCAATAATCATCATGCCTTTTGCACTGTTAGCTTCCTATATCTTCTTGTTCTTCGTCGGAGAATGGATAACAGCTATGGTAATAATCATCCTTATTCTAGGTGTATTGGCAGGTATCGCAAGTAATAATATGCAATACATGATAACAGATTCCGCACCCGAAGCTCCCGATTTTGCCAATGGAATGTTTTTGACTTCCGCCAATTTGGGAACGACGATTGGTACGGCTATATGCGGAGCCTTCATCACGGAAATGGGTACCCGCTATTCTGTTTTCGGCGCGTTTCTTTTCCTGATTGCAAGCATTGTGTTCGTTTATTTACGTGTTCGTATGCCCCATTCCCGCAAACAGGTTAAAATGGAGATTTTAGCAGAATGATGAAAAAAATATAATCTGTAATTCGGGTAATAATGTCAGTAATTCATCTACATACACTCTCTTTATTTCACCGTATTTTTGCAATGTAGAAAGTAGACAATCAATTCTTTAATTATTAAAACGCAAGAGATATGAAACGGATTTTATTATTAACAACTGTATTTATTATGATGCTCGGAACTAATTTTTCTTCTGCACAGACAGATGCAGATAACTTTTATAAAAGTGATTTGGTAAGTGTGGAGAAAGTTTCTTTTTCCAACCAGTATAAAATGAAGGTAGCCGGAAATCTGTTTCTGCCCAAGAACATGAAAGAAGGGGACAAATACCCTGCAATCATTGTCGGACACCCTATGGGAGCAGTCAAGGAACAGAGTGCGAACCTTTACGCAACGAAAATGGCGGAACGAGGATTTGTCACACTTTCCATAGACCTTTCTTTTTGGGGTGGGAGCGAAGGCGAGCCGCGCAATGCCGTTCTGCCGGAAGTTTATGCGGAAGACTTTAGCGCTGCGGTAGATTTTCTCGGTACACGTCCGTTTGTCGACCGGAATCTTATCGGTGTAATCGGTATTTGCGGCAGTGGAAGTTTCGCTATCAGTGCGGCAAAAATAGATCCTCGTCTCAAAGCCATTGCAACAATCAGCATGTATAATATGGGTACTGCCAGCCGTAACGGATTGAAACATGCATTGACTCTGGAGCAGAGAAAACAAATTATGGTGGAAGCGGCAGAGCAGCGTTATGTTGAATTCCTGGGTGGAGAAACAAAATACACAGGTGGCACAGTGCACGAGCTGACAGAAAAATCCGGCCCGATAGAACGTGAATTTTATGAATTCTACCGTACACAAAGAGGAGAATTCACACCAGAAGGAGCAACTCCTTTGACAACAACTCATCCAACCCTTTCAAGTAATGTGAAATTTATGAATTTCTATCCTTTCGCAGATATTGAAACGATTTCACCCCGTCCCATGCTTTTCATTACCGGGGAGAATGCCCATTCGCGCGAATTCAGCGAGGATGCCTATCGACTGGCTGCCGAGCCTAAAGAACTGTATATAGTGCCCGGTGCAGGACACGTAGACCTTTACGACCGTGTAAGCCTTATACCATTCAGCAAACTGGAATCTTTCTTCAAGGAATATCTGAAGAAATAAACATGAATCATTATGAAGCACTATATAATAACAATCTTCGCTATGTTGGCATTATCGGTCGGTTCCGCATCATGCAGCGAGGATGAGCCATTGCAGGGAACAGGTCAGCAGACAACCCCGAATAATGGAAATAACAACTCTGGTAATAATAACAATAATAATGAAAACGTTCCAGTGAGCAACAATCTTAAAATAACAATCGGCTCCGCTTCGTTCAACGCTACCCTGGAAAGTAATGAGACAGCAAAAGAATTCAAGAAATTACTGCCTTTGACCGTAAATATGTCCGAACTGAATGGCAATGAAAAGCTATTTTATCTACAAAACAGCTTGCCGACAGCCTCTTTCAGTCCGAGAACCATTCAAACGGGAGATTTAATGCTTTACGGTTCTACTTGCGTGGTACTTTTTTATGAGAGCTTCTCGACTTCATATACCTATACCCGCTTGGGACGTATAACGAATCCTTCGGGACTGGCTTCCGCCGTCGGTGCAGGAAGTGTAAATGTAACTTTTGAAATAACAGACTAAAAAAATAAACTAATGGAACAAATAAGAAATAAAGAATACGGAGGCGAACGTCCTCTGTTTGCAACCCACGACCTTCAACTGGAAGATGTGACGATTCGCGCCGGTGAATCCGCACTGAAAGAATGTAGTAACATCATAGCAATTAACTGTCGCTTTGAAGGAAAATATCCCTTTTGGCATACCAACGGATTTGTAGTGAAGAACTGTCTCTTTACAGAAGGCGCCCGTGCCGCGCTATGGTACTCCCAAAGTCTGCAAATGGCAGATACCTTGGTAGAAGCCCCGAAGATGTTTCGCGAAATGGACGGGATAAAACTCGAAAATGTACAGTTGCCCAACGCTTTGGAAACATTCTGGTATTGCCGTAATATAGACCTGAAGAACGTGCAGATAGACAAAGCGGATTATCTTTTCATACATAGCGAGAATATCAATATCCAAAACTACGCCCAAAACGGAAACTATTCATTCCAGTACTGTAAGAACGTGGAAATCCGTAATGCGGTTATCAACTCCAAAGATGCATTTTGGAATACGGAGAATGTAACTGTCTATGACTCCGAACTGAATGGAGAATACCTGGGCTGGCATTCTAAAAACTTACGTCTGGTAAATTGCAGGATTTCGGGCACGCAGCCACTTTGCTATGCGCATGACTTGGTCATGGAAAATTGTACAATGGCAGAGGACGCCGACCTCGCTTTCGAACACAGTAGTGTGAAAGCAACGATTAAAAGCCCGGTTCACAGCGTGAAGAATCCCCGCACGGGGAGCATTGTTGCCGAAAGTTTCGGAACAATCATCCTGGACGAGAATCTCAAAGCACCAGGGAATTGTGAATTGAAACTTTGGGACGAACTGACTTGTTTTGATTGAAATATGAAGTACAACTTCGATGAAATAATTCCACGCCGAGGTACGAATTCCTATAAATGGGATTCTGCCGGAGATGCAGATGTATTGCCGATGTGGGTAGCCGATATGGATTTCCGTACGGCTCCCCCTGTTGTGGAAGCATTGAGGAAACGGGTGGAGCATGGTATCTTCGGATATGTCCGTGTACCGGATGCATACTACGCGGCGGTGACAAACTGGTTTGCAAGGCGGCATGACTGGCAGATAGAAAAAGAATGGATTATTTATACCACGGGAGTAGTACCGGCATTGTCTGCTGTCATTAAGGCACTGACAGCCCCCGGAGATAAAGTAATGGTGCAGACACCCGTATATAACTGCTTTTTCTCCTCTATCCGCAATAACGGATGCGGGATGATTGCCAATCCGCTGATTTATAGAAATGGAACCTATCAGATAGATTTTGCGGATTTGGAACAAAAAGCTGCCGACCCAAGCGTAAAGGTTCTATTGTTATGCAACCCGCACAATCCTGCCGGAAGGGTATGGACAAAGCAGGAACTTACCCGCATCGGTGACATCTGTATCCGAAATAATGTGTGGGTAGTAGCAGACGAAATCCACTGCGAACTTGTCTTCCCGGGACACACCTATATCCCTTTTGCTTCTATCTCACAAGAATTTCTGATGCACTCCGTCACTTGCACCTCGCCCAGCAAGGCCTTTAACCTGGCAGGGCTTCAAATAGCCAATATCATTTCTGCCGATACGGATATACGAACGAAAATAGACAAAGCAATCAATATCAATGAGGTTTGTGATGTGAATCCGTTCGGAGTGGAAGCGTTAATGGCCGCCTATAACGACGGTGAGGAATGGTTGGAAGAACTGAAACAATACCTGTTCGCCAATTACAATTATTTGAGAGTATACTTCGAAGAATATCTTCCTGAATTTCCGGTGGCGACACTGGAAGGCACTTATCTGGTTTGGGCAGACTGTTCGGTACTGAATCAGTCATCGGATGAGACAGTGAAAACCTTGTTGGAGAAAGAAAAACTTTGGGTGAACGAGGGCAGCTTGTACGGAGAGGCCGGTGAAGGATTTATCCGTATTAATATCGCCTGTCCGCGACAGCAGTTGATAGAAGGATTAAACAGGTTGAGGCGGGCTTTGAAATAATAAAATAATTGTCAATTTATTGAGAGTTCCCCCTTCTCACTCCCCGTAAATACGAATAAAAAGAAGTAATATGGAAAGTCAGAAACGCTCGAACAGGAATTTGCCGGGTGTTATCATCGCTTATTTCCTCATTTATGTAGTCTGGGGCTCCACCTACTTTTTTATAGGTGTGGCTTTAAAAGATTTTTCGCCTTTCCTGCTCGGAGCACTGCGGTTTACGGCTGCCGGGCTGATACTTCTTGGGATTTGTTATTTGCGGGGAGAACGTATATTTAAGAAAAGTCTCGTGAAGCGTTCTGCCGTTAGCGGCATTGTATTGTTGTTTATAGATATGGCTGTCGTCATGCTGGCACAACAGTATCTGACAAGTAGTCTCGTGGCAATAATCGCTTCCTCTACGGCACTTTGGATTTTGCTGCTGGACGTTCCCATGTGGCGTATTAATTTCCGCAACCCTCTTACGATAGCGGGAGGGGTGATAGGATTCGGTGGGGTAATAATGCTCTATGCGGAACAGCTCAATGCAGAATGGCTGCATCCGCAAAGTGAGCGGGGTATCCTGCTTCTTGTTTTTGGCTGTATATCTTGGGCTGTGGGAACGCTGTATGCCAAATACCGTTCTTCCCGTGAGGAAGGAATGAATGCATTTGCTGGTTCTGCGTGGCAAATGCTTTTTGCCAGTGCGATGTTCTGGCTTTGTGCCGTTGTGAGCGGAGATATTCAGGAAGTTGATTTGAGTGCAGTCTCGTCTACAAGCTGGTTCTCCTTGCTTTATTTGATTTCTTTCGGTTCTTTGCTGGCATATTCGGCGTATGTCTGGCTCTTGAAAGTATGTCCCGCAGCAGAAGTAGGAACGCATGCTTATGTCAATCCCTTTATAGCAGTCCTTCTAGGAGTATTCTTAGGAAATGAACGAGTTACATTTATTCAGCTTTCTGGTTTGCTGGTGATTTTGCTGGGAGTGATGTTGATTAGCCGGAAACGCTTGACAGGTAAGACGGGAAATCTGTAATAATGGTACTGACTTCTGTAATTTGTATCAGTCTTGTAAGGCTATAACTTCGTATTTTTGTGTTATTAATTTTAAAACAATTAGACTATGAACATGAAGAAATTAATTGTTACTTTAGTAGTTGCATTAATAACGTTTTTCGGATATAATTCATTAAATGCACAGAATATGAAAAAAGAAGAAGTACCTCAAAACATCAGCGCATTTCCGATAGGAGAGGAGAATGTAGGATTCAAACAATATTTTACGGGGGAATCCTGGCTGGCGCGACTGACTAGTAACAAAGACTTGAATGTCCCCATGTCCAACGTTACTTTTGAACCCGGTTGCCGCAATAACTGGCACAGCCATACGGGTGGACAAATCCTGATTGCTGTCGGTGGTGTAGGATATTATCAGGAACGTGGTAAGGCGTCACGCCGCTTGCTTCCCGGTGATGTGGTTGAAATCGCTCCGAACATAGAACATTGGCACGGTGCCGCCCCCGATAGCTGGTTCTCGCATCTGGCTATCGAATGTAATCCGCAAACCAACAAGAATATGTGGCTGGAACGTGTGAGCGACCAACAATATGCCGAAGCTACAAAAGACAACGTGGCAACCGGACTAAAAGCTACCGACCCCGAATTGGACGGAATATTTAGTAATTTTACAAAAGAAGTGCAGGAATATGGTGACTTGGATACTAAAACCCGCCTTATGGTAACCTTGGCATCCAATATAGCTTCGCAGGCACAGGCTGAATACCGTATCACACTTGAAAACGCTCTTAATGAAGGCATTACCCCGATAGAAGTGAAGGAAATCCTTTATCAGGCAGTAGCTTATGCAGGCATGGCTAAGGTGAGAGATTTTATCGGTCTTACTAATGGTATATTGCTCGCCTGTGGCGTACGCCTTCCTTTAGAGGGACAATCGGTTGTGTCATCCGAAACCCGTTTCGACAAAGGGCTGGAGTTGCAGAAATCCATTTTCGGTGAACGGATAGAACTGATGCATAAAAGCGCTCCCGAGAATCAGAAGCATATCCAGCGTTATCTCTCCGCCAATTGCTTCGGAGATTACCAAACGCGTAACGGACTGAATGTGAAGACACGTGAATTGGTTACGTTCTCTATTCTTGTTTCCTTAGGCGGTTGTGAGTCACAAGTAAAAGGACACATACAGGGAAATGTCAACGTAGGGAATAATAAAGATACGTTGCTGGCTGTCGTCACACAACTATTGCCCTACATCGGCTATCCGCGTACACTCAATGCCATAGCCTATCTGAATGAAGTGATTCCGGAAAAGTAAAAAAAGAGCATTCCTGATGACAGGCGATTAAAACTTATCCGGGACTTGACAAACGCTTTTTTATTTCGTATATTTGTAGTCAGGAAAAGAATGAAATCAATGAATTATGGATGAAAGAATAACTGAAATATGAGTATAGAATGGATAGAAAATAGTATAATATTACAACGAACTTAGCTCATTCCCTTAGCTTATACTAAAGGATAGAACGGCAGATATACCCCAAAGGTTGCAAACTTTACAGAGTTTGCAACCTTTTTTTGTTGCATATTATTGATGCTAAATTCGCAAATCCGGATTTTAAAGTTTATAATAAACGGAGGGGACGTTTATTATAAACGGTCGCAGTATTTATTAATAACTCAATCAACGTTCAAGTAGTAAGTTGTTGCCTTTTTTGTATTACCTTTTTCTTAAGGGTGGGAACTTTATCATTTGTGGTGATAATAATTGACATTATAGTCAGACGATTAAATCTTACAAATAGACTTTGAATGCATATTTCCCACTTTTTGGCAGGAGTCCCCAAATATTAAATAGTTGTTAATTGGAGTCTCATTCTGTGAACTAATCTTTTATATGATATGTTGTTTACTGTGAATAACGAATTTGATTATAAACTAAAGAATTAGACATGGAACACATAAAACATTTCTAATGATTTAGCAAGCAAAACATCACAGTTTAAAAACATTTGATTATGAAAAAATCTATTATTTTATTAGCTTTTGTATTGGGTGCATTTACAGCAAACGCCCAATCAGTAGTAGAAGGTACAAAGTTCACAGACAACTGGTCTGTTGAAGTAAATGCGGGAGCAATCACTCCTCTTACTCATAGCGCTTTCTTTAAGAGTATGCGTCCCGGTTTTGGAGTAGGGTTCTCAAAACAATTGACTCCTATCTTTGGTTTGGGATTCCAGGGAATGGGATATATCAACACCACTCCGAGTAAAACGGCCTTCGATGCTTCGGATGTCAGTTTATTGGGTAAAGTCAATTTGATGAACCTGTTTGCAAGTTATCAAGGCGAGCCTCGTTTGTTTGAAGTAGAAGCAGTAGCCGGAATGGGCTGGTTGCATTATTATGTAAATGGTGACGGAGATCAGAACTCATGGTCTACCCGTTTCGGATTGAACTTCAATTTCAATCTTGGTGAAACGAAAGCATGGACATTGGGAATCAAACCTGCTATCGTATATGATATGCAAGGTAGCTTTCCCGAAACAAAGAGCCGTTTCAATGCGAATAATGCAGCGTTTGAACTGACTGCAGGATTGACTTATCACTTCAAGACAAGTACCGGAAACCATTATTTCACCAAAGTAAAAGTCTACAACCAGGCGGAAATCGACGGGCTGAACTCTTCAATCAATGCTCTTCGTTCTGAAGTGAACAATAAGGACGGTGAGTTGAACACTGCCAACCGGCAAATCAACGGCTTGCAGAAAGACTTGGAAGAATGTCGTACAAAGGTAGTTCCTGTTGAAACAGTAGTCAAGACCGCTCGCGTTCCGGAATCTATCATTACTTTCAGACAAGGTCGTTCATCAGTAGACGCGTCACAGTTGCCGAATGTGGAACGTGTAGCTTCCTACATGAAGAAATATCCTGATTCAAAAGTGATTATCAAAGGATACGCTTCTCCGGAAGGAAGTGTGGAAGTCAATGCTAGAATAGCTGCCGCACGTGCGGAAGCTGTCAAGACTATCCTAGTCAATAAATACAAGATTAACGCTTCCCGTATCACTGCCGAAGGTCAGGGCGTAGGTGACATGTTTACCGAACCGGATTGGAACCGCGTAAGTATATGTACTATTGAAGATTAATACAGAAGTATAGAAACTGAATAGTAAGGGCTGCTCCGGAAAACGGGGGCAGCCCTTCTTGTTTGTATCTTCTAGTTTTGAAAGTTTAGTGTACGATTGCTTTGTACGTGGCGAAAAATAATTATTTTTGCAGACGTTGTTCATGCGTTCTTGCGCTTTGAATGGGCAAATATCAACCATTAAAAAAAGTATTATGAAAAGAGTATTCGTATTTCAAGACTTTAAGTCACAGAAATTCTGGAGTATAGATGTAGTTGGAACAGACGTAACCGTTAACTATGGCAAATTGGGAACAGACGGTCAGACACAAGTCAAAAACTACTCGACTGCTGAAGAAGCCGAAAAAGCTGCCAATAAACTTATTGCGGAGAAAACAAAGAAAGGCTATGTGGAAACAGCAGAGGAAACGGCACGCGAGATGAAAGTGGAAGCCAAGAAATACACTTTGAGTTATGATGAATACGAAAACGATGTCCGGCTATTGGATAAGATTCTGAAAGACAAGCATCTGCCCGAATATAAACAAATCACTATCGGTTGTTGGGACTATGAAGGTGAAGATTGCTCCGATTTACTGAAAGGAATACTCGAAAATAAAGATAAATTTGCACACATTGAAGGCTTGTTTTGGGGAGATATCGATCAGGAAGAACAGGAGATCTCCTGGATTGAACAGGCAGACCTCAGCCCGTTGCTCGACGCTATGCCCAAATTGAAAGACTTGAAAATAAAAGGTACGAATTGCCTGCGCCTGGGACAAACCTCACGTCCGGAATTGCGTTCACTGGAGATTATCAGTGGCGGTCTTCCTACGGAAGTCGTAGAGGATATTCTGGCGTCCGATTTTCCGAATCTGGAAAAACTGGTTCTGTATGTCGGCGTGGAAGACTACGGCTTTGAAGCTGATATTGAGATATTCCGTCCGCTTTTCTCTAAGACGCGTTTCCCGAAATTGACTTATCTTGGCATCGTGAACTCGGAAGAACAGGATGAGATTGTAAAAATGTTCCTGGAGTCGGATATCCTTCCTCAATTGGAGACAATGGATATTTCGGCAGGTGTCCTCAAAGATGAAGGTGCCCAACTCTTGCTGGACAATATGGACAAGATTGCCCATTTGAAGTTTATTAATATGCGCTACAATTATTTGAGCAAGGGTATGAAGAAGAAGTTGCAGGAACTTCCGATGAAGATTGACATTGCAGAATCGGAAGAAGCTGATGAGGACGACGGTGAAATGTGGTATTACCCGATGATTACGGAGTAGGGGAAATGCAGATAATCGTTGTCAGCAACTCTCCGTCCAAACGCATCGAATACTTTGTTGAAGCCGGCAGGAGCTTGCAGACGGGAGTCCGCTTTATGACTTACGAAGAATTGTTCAATTGCCTGCCATCATTGCGGCAGGCAGTTGTCAAACTGGAACCGTGGGTAAGCTGCGAAACGGATTTTCTGAAATATACCCTGTTTAATGACGAATACAAAACGATATTACAGCGGTTGGACGAGACGGCACTGCCTGACGATGTGCATTTCTTGAATCCGCCTCATGCATTATTGCAGGCTCTTGATAAAAAGGAAGCCAAACGGATTTTATCAGCCAATGATCTGAATGTAACTCCGATGTTGGATACTCCACATTCTTTCGATGAACTGGCGCAAGCTCTTTCCGGTTGTAGCAGGGGGTGTTTTCTGAAACCACGTTATGGTTCGGGAGCAGGTGGCATTATGGCAATCCGCTATCAGCCGCGTCAGAAGAAATGGGTGGTTTATACTACCTTGCAGAAAGTGGACAGAGTCATTCATAATACAAAACGTATTCATCGTCTGACTAAGGAGCAAGATATTCTTCCATTGGCGGAAGCGGTCATGCATACCGGGGCTATTTTGGAAGAATGGATACCTAAGGAGCAGTTGCAGGGAGAGAATTATGACCTTCGGGTAGTATCTGGAGAGGAAGAGATTGACTATGTGGTAGTCAGATGTAGCAAGGGGGGTATAACCAATCTGCACCTGAACAACAACGCACGCCTGTGGAGCGAACTTCCCTTGTCAGAAGATGTCCGTCAACGGATTTACCTCTTATGCAGGAAAGCCGTCCGCACACTGGGTTTGCGATATGGCGGAGTAGATGTACTGATAGAAAGAGGAACGGATACTCCTTATATTATTGAGGTCAACGGACAAGGCGACCACATTTACCAGGATATGTACGCTCACAATTCTATTTATACCCGACAGATAAGAACAATAAAAAAGAAATATGACCATGCAGATAGATGAACTGCCCGCTGGAGAACAAAACCAGTGTCCTGATATGGATATGAACCGGGTGGTAGGGACACATGATATACTTATGCTTTGCTTCGATACGTTGCGCTACGATGTGAGTAAAGCGGAAGAAGCTGCCGGAGGGACACCGGTTCTGAACAGTCACGGTGGTTTGTGGGAGAAAAGGCATGCGCCGGGAAATTTTACTTATCCCTCTCATTTTGCCATTTTTGCAGGCTTTCTTCCTTCACCGGCAGAGCCTCATTCCTTGCGTAGCCGTAAATGGCTGTTTTTCCCTGTGCAGGCAGGGACGGGGCGTATCCCGCCCAAAGGCAGTTATCCGTTTACGGAAGCTACTTTCGTGCAGAGCCTTGCCAATAAGGGATATGAGACAATCTGCATAGGCGGCGTGAATTTCTTCAGCAAACGCAATGAACTGGGACGTGTGTTTCCCGGTTATTTTACGAAAAGTTACTGGCTGCCGATCTTTGGCTGTACGGCTCCTGACAGTACGGAGAAGCAGATTGATTTTGCCTTGAAGAAACTGGAGAATTACTCTGCGGACAAACGTATATTCATGTATATCAACTTTTCCGCTATCCATTACCCGAACTGTCACTATGTGAAAGGTAAAACGAAAGACGATAAGGAATCGCACGCGGCGGCATTGAGATATATCGACAGTCAGTTGCCCCGTTTGTTTGAAGTTTTTCAGAAGCGTGCCGACACACTGGTGATTGCCCTTTCCGACCACGGCACCTGCTATGGTGAAGACGGCTACGAATATCACTGCATATCCCACGAAACAGTCTACACGGTTCCTTACAAACACTTTATCCTGACGAAACAATGAATCAACCTCTATCCCGATATGTAGACTATATGTATAGTTATCCGCATAAAACGGCGTACCGTCCTTTTCCTGCTCCGGTTTCGTTGCTCCCATATTTGGAGCAACTGCAAGGCAGAAAGGCGTCACTCTACTTTCATATCCCTTTTTGTAGCCATAAATGCGGATACTGCAACTTATTCTCTTTGCAAACGAACCGTACAGAATATATCGCCACTTATCTGGACACCCTTCACAGACAGGCGCAACAACTCTCACCGCTCACTGCCGGACTGACGTTTGATAGCTTTGCCATCGGCGGCGGTACTCCGTTGCTGCTGACTGTTCCGCAACTGGAACAACTAATGGCTACCGCCGCTTTGTTCGGCGTGCATCCGTCCCATGCCTTTACTTCCGTAGAGACTTCACCGGAATATGCAGATCGTCCGCGTCTCAATGTCTTGAAAAAGGCGGGAGTATCTCGCGTAAGTATCGGCATACAGAGTTTTCAAGATGAAGAACTGAAAGCTATCAAAAGGCGTCCCCGGCAAAACACTATTTATCAAGCATTAGACGATATCCGCCAAATGGATTTTCCCTATTTCAATATCGACTTGATTTATGGTATTAAGGGACAGACGGTAGAAAGTTTCCTCTATTCACTGGAAGAAGCGCTCCGGTTCCAGCCGAACGAACTGTTTATTTATCCGCTATATGTACGTCAGGGTACAGGTATTACCGAACGGGAACCAGATGATGTCTGTTTTCGAATGTATCGTGCCGCTTGCAAGTTATTGCAAGCAAAAGGCTTTCTGCAAACATCCATGCGGCGTTTCATTCATCATCCGTCCACTGACGCGGAAGTCTCATGTGGCGATGAAGTAATGCTTTCGTGTGGGTCGGGTGGACGCAGCTATTTGGGTGATTTACACTATGCTACCCGGTATACAGTCTGTCAGCAATGCATTGCCCGCGAGATAGACGAATATATGGCAACCACTGATTTCACCGTAGCCCGTAACGGATTTATCCTTTCCGCAAAGGAACAACAACAACGTTTTATCATCAAGAATCTGATGTACTATATGGGGATTGACAAGGCTGAATATACTCGGCGTTTTGGAGAGCCGCTTGATAGGACTCCGTTGTTCCGCCAATTGGCGGAACAGTACTGGATAGAGGAAACTCCTGAACGTATCCGGCTGACTCCCGAAGGACTTGGTTATTCCGATTATATCGGTCAGCTATTTATCACTCCGGAAATCAGGCAATTAATGGAGACTTATTCCTATTGAATGAAAATTGAGTGAAGTTTAAATGATATTTGAATGAAATGACAAACGAGGGTTCTTTACTTTCCGTCCGACGTATATACTATCGGGGTAAATTGAATAGTTGTAACTACACTTGTTCTTATTGTCCTTTCGGCAAGAAGTCTCATCCTACATCTAAAATGCGGGACAAGCAGGCATGGAGTCGTTTTATTACCGCTATTGAGCAATGGGAAGGAGAGACTTTGCAACTATTTGTCATTCCCTATGGTGAAGCACTCATACATCGCTATTATAGGGAAGGAATCATACAGCTTGCGTCATTGCCGCAAGTTACCGGAATTTCCTGTCAGACTAATCTTTCTTTTCCTGCCGATGAATGGCTGAACGAACTCCGGACTGCTCCGGCATTGATAAATAAGATAAAAGTTTGGGCTAGCTTTCATCCGGAAATGACTTCAGTAGAGAAATTTGTCCGGCAACTTCATACGCTCCATAATGCAGGAATACAGGTTTGTGCCGGAGCTGTCGGTAACCCGTTGGCAAAAAATATACTTGCTGATTTGCGAAATACTCTTTCACCGGATATTTATCTGTTTATTAATGCCATGCAGGGGTTAAAGTCTCCATTGAGCAACGAAGATATTCGTTTTTTTACTCAACTGGATAATCTTTTCGAGTATGATTTGCGAAACGCTCCGGCTCAATGGGAGAATTGCTCAGGCGGAAGAAGTGCTTGCTTCATTGACTGGAAAGGGGATATCTTTGCCTGTCCTAGAAGTAAGGTGAAGATAGGCAATCTTTATCGGAGTCAAAAGCTAGACACTTCGCTTTCTTGTCAGCGGAAAGTTTGTGATTGTTACATTGCTTTCAGTAATCTGACTAATCATCCTTTGCATTCTATAATGGGCAAAGGTACATTTTGGCGGATACCGGATAAGCCCTTGATTACTGCCGTTTTTTTCGATGTGGACGGAACATTGACCGATGCACAAGGAAAAGTTCCGGAAAACTATGCCAATGTCTTACACTATATGGCGCAATCTGTCCCATTATATCTGGCTACTTCTTTATCAGTGGAACAGGCGCGGAGAAAATTAGGTAAGACTCTTTTCAGTTTGTTCAAAGGTGGGGCATTTGCAGACGGTGGATTATTGTTGTATGACGGGCGGAACCGATGTTTATCGGTTGAATTACTACCGGATGTAAACGGGGAATCCGCAAAGATAACGGCGCATAGCTATGAAGGCCAAGTCTATAAGTATAGCATGCTGGTTTATGAGAAAGAACAGAGGGAGAACATTCTTTCCCGATTGAAAGCAAAACCTTATCAGGTATTTTATAAGCCACCCCTTATCACAGTTGTACATAAGGAAGCCGGCAAAAAGAAAGGAGTATTCCATATATGTAAAGTTTTAGCTTTCCCTCTGGAGCAAGTATTGATTGTCGGCAACTCGCAGAAGGATTGGGAAATGATGTCGGCAGTACCCCATTCTTGTGCAGTGATGAACTCCGAACCGTTTTTGACAGAACATGCCCGCTACACGTTGAATCCCGACCGCCTGCCTGCTTTCTTCCGTTTCCGCGAATAGAAAAGCAGATAAAGTTATTGTATATCAATTTAAAGTGATTATTTTCGCAGCCTACGTTATCTAAAAACGCATCAAGTTATGAAAGTACAAAACAACATATGTGAGGGAAGTCTCATCACCAATTACCTTCCGGCGGATTACTGTGATTCTTTTTTAAAAACAATAGTGAGTGATAAAGTGGTTACTCCCGAAGTATTGACGATTCTACTTCTTCTTTATTCGTCCTTTCCATAAAACGATCATGCGTTCCATTCTGAACAGAGTTGCCAAACAAATGAAATAAAGAATCTATGGATATGGACATCTATGACATTATTGATAATATTTACAAACTGCCGCTTGCATCCAAGGAAGCCCTGTTGAATGAAACACCGGAAGTAACCTATCCTAAAGGTTTCCACCTGTTTCTGGCAAACCGTAAAAGTTCCAAATTCTATCTGATGAAGAAAGGAATGTTGCATGCATATACCTATAAATCGGACAAGAAAGTGACATTCTGGTTCGGAAAGGAGGGCGACGCTATTTTCCCTTTGCAGACCCTTTACAATAATCAGGCGGGATATGAGAATATAGAATTATTGGAAGACAGTGTGCTGTATGAATTGAGTGTCGACAAACTGCACGACCTTTATCTGGCGGATATACATATAGCCAACTGGGGGCGGAAGTTTGCCGAAAGGGAGTGTATCAAATCAGAACAGCTATTTATATCACGGCAGTTCAAGACCTCATTGGAACGCTATCAGGATTTGATTGCTGATTACCCCGATATACTTCAACGTGTTCCATTAGGTATTATCGCTTCCTATCTGGGAATCTCCCAAGTTAGTCTGAGCAGAATAAGGGCGAAGATAAGATGATTTTTTATCAAATGTAAAATCCCTTTTTTACAAATGTAAAATAGAGGCTGCCGGAAATTCATGACCTTTGCAAATAAAAAAATGTTATGAATTGGATTCTTTTGATTTTGGCAGGTTGCCTTGAGCTGGTGTTTACTTTCTGCCTGGGAAAGATAAACAGGGTATTCGGAATGGAAAAATATGTGTGGTCATTCGTACTCTTGGTATCCTTATGTGTGAGTATGCTGCTTCTGATAAAGGTGACCAAGACATTGCCGGTTGGTACGGCTTATGCGATATGGACAGGCATCGGTGCGGCGGGCACGGTATTAATCGGTATTTTCTTCTTTAAAGAACCTGCAAGTGTGGGACGGTTGTTCTTTATCTTCACACTGATTTGCTCCATTATCGGGTTGAAATTGGTATCACATTGATACCCGATTGTATCCTGAAAAATAAAGTGCAGCTATAATTTGGTAGTTATGAAAACAAAGCCCATATTTGCAGCCCGAAAACAGGGGCAGGCATAAAAATCCTCATCGGAGGGTGCTATAATAGATAATTATAGTGCCGGATAAGATGAATGGTGCAAATCATTCGCTTGTCCGGCACTATTTTTTTATTGTAACAATTTAAGATAAGAGGTAAAGTATCGAAGAAACTATGAAAGAGTTGAATTTGACACAGGGGAGCGTTCCGAAAGTATTGCTGCAATTTGCAGTACCTTTCCTTATTGCCAACGTGCTTCAGGCACTTTATGGTGGGGCGGACTTGTTTGTTGTAGGGCAATACGATGATTCTGCCAGTGTGGCGGCTGTAGCTATCGGCAGCCAGGTGATGCAGACGATTACAGGTATCATCCTTGGCATTACAACGGGGACAACCGTGCTGATTGCTATTGCCACCGGAGCAAAGGATAATAGGAAAGTAGCATCTACAATCGGTTCTTCCGTATGGCTGTTTTCAATCGTAGGTGTTTTGCTGACTTTAGTCATGGTCGTGTTTCACGGGCAGATAGCCGAACTGATGCATACGCCTGCGGAAGCAATGGCTGATACGAAAAGTTATATTTTGGTATGTTCGACAGGTATTTTATTCATTATTGGGTACAACGTAGTGTGTGGTATCCTGCGTGGACTGGGCGACTCCAAAACACCGCTTTATTTTGTAGGATTGGCGTGCGTGATTAATATTGTCCTCGACTTTATCTTGGTCGACTATTTCCATTTGGGGGCTACGGGAGCCGCATTGGCTACAATAACAGCACAGGGGGGCAGTTTTGTTATTTCGCTTTGGTTCTTGCACGGTCATGGATTCCATTTCGAGTTTACTCGGAAAGATATCCGGCTTAACAAGAACTTATCCAAAAAGATTATGGTGCTGGGAGCACCTATTGCATTACAGGACGCGTTAATCAATATTTCATTCTTGATTATAACGGTCATTGTCAACCAAATGGGAGTCATCGCATCGGCGTCTTTGGGTGTTGTGGAGAAAATCATCGTCTTTGCAATGCTGCCGCCAATGGCGATATCATCGGCAGTGGCAACCATGACGGCACAGAATTACGGTGCGGGACTGATACAGCGGATGAACAAATGCCTGGCTTCGGGCATTGGAATTGCCCTTGTTTTCGGTGTATCGGTTTGTGTGTATTCCCAATTCCTGCCGGAGACGCTTACCGCATTCTTTTCCAAAGATGCGGCGGTGGTGGCAATGGCGGCGGAGTATCTGCGGGGATATAGTATCGACTGTATCATTGTAAGTTTTGTGTTCTGCATCAATTCTTACTTCAGCGGACAGGGGAATTCATTGTTCCCGATGATTCACAGTCTGATAGCGACTTTCCTGTTCCGTATTCCGTTGTCGTACTGGTTCAGTCAGATAGACAGTTCCTCGCTGTTCCTCATGGGCTTTGCTCCGCCCTTGTCGACGGTGGCTTCGTTGTTGATTTGTATTTGGTATTTGCGATATAACCAAAAGAGAATGTACTCGAAAGGCACTGCGATGCCTGCTATATCGAATTAAGTGTTTTCTAAGTGACATATATTAACTAAAATCAATTTGTATGGAGGCTTATTTGAAGAAACTCTGTTTTGAGTATCAGGTGGAAGAAAGAGAAGTGACAGAACTGTTGGCTCGTATGGAAATGGTGCATTTGGATAAAGGCGAGACGATTGCTTCTGCTACAATGCCCGAGCAGAGCTTGTATATTATCGTTTCCGGTATCTTGCATACATTTTCCAGTCATCAGGGAAAGGACAGGACTATTCGCTTCCTGTCGGCAGGGGATGCGATATTGTGTTACAACACAAGAAAACATTCCGTAAAAACACTGACGAGATGTGTGGCTTACTACATCAGCGAGGATAAGATTGAAGAACTGTGCGCTACGTCCATAACGTTCTCCAACCTGGTACGTCAGCTCATGGAATACCAGTTTTACTTTAAAGAAGAAATGAATGTGAATACGCGTAAACTGACAATTAGAGAAAGGTATCTTTCTCTATTGACGGAAATACCCGATATCCTGTACAGAGTCCCTCTGAAGTATATTACTCATTATTTAGGGGCTGATGTGATAAGCTTGGGGTATTTGGTGGGAAGTCAGAAATAAGAAAGCGTTTAGTTATCTATAAAACAAGGCTGATGTAAAAGCAGCCAAATTCATTGATTGAGCAAAGAGTTTGGCTACTTTCTTTATAATAGCTTTTTAAGTTCCTCTATATCAGGCAAAGCTTTCCTCAGTCGTTCGGGCATGTCAGATGCGGTTTTATAGGTAGCTACACCCATTGGTTTTTCATAGTCCCTGACGGCATATTCTACATATGCTTTATCCGCACTTTTACACAATACGATGCCGATTGACGGATTTTCATTCGGTTTGCGCACAAAATCATCAAGGACACTAAGATACATATTCAATTGTCCAAGATATGCAGTCTTGAAAGACCCTGTCTTTAGCTCAATTGCAACTAATGAAGATAATTCTCGATTGAAAAATAATAAGTCTATAATATGAGTGTGTCCCAATGCTTCAACCCGGAACTGATTACCCACAAATGTAAAATCCCGTCCGAAAGTCATAATGAAGTTTTTTATGTTCTGTACAATCTTGTTCTCCACAATTCTTTCGTCAACATCTTCTATATCCCGTGCTCCAAGTTCCTCTACATTAATGAAGTCCAGTAAATATTCGTCTTTGAAAGCCAATATTGCCCGTTTGGCAAAATCTGCGGTTGGCAGTTTTGCCATAAAGTTATTAGGCAAAGAACCTTGATTGTGATATATGTCTTCTTTTATAAGTTTCTTTAATGCATCCACTTTTAGAAGTTCATTAGCACATAATCTTATATAGAAATAACGTTCTTCGGCAGTTTTTACCTGTGATAGAATTGTTGTGTGATGGGTAAAACCTATTTTAAAGAACTCTTCTACGGGGAAATCCTTGAAATTCGGAAGTTGCAACTGCCGAATTTCTGCTGTCTCTTTTAATTCATCAGTTGCAACTGATGAATTTGCTTCTTGCTCACTTTCAGTATTTTGTGTTTTGTCAGTTGTAACTGATGAATTGCCGTCAAGCATATCCCATTCTTCATAGAATATACGCATTAATCTGAGGTTTGTTTCAGAAAAACCTCTAAGGCCGGGCAGTTCCATTTGAAGCTTGTTGCTAATGAAAGCAATGGCACCGGTTCCCCAATATCCATTACGTGAATTTTGAGAAATATAACGTCCTATGCCATAATACAAAGCCAATTGTTCCTTGTTTAAAAGCTTTATTGCTTGATATTGGCTCTGTAATATAACTGTCTTTATTGTTTGGACAGCTATTGTGTATTTGGTTTCTAAAAAAATATTGTTTGGCATAATATATACTCGTTAAATTACAAACAAAGGTAATACTTTTATTGGAGATGGAATAATGTTGGCAGAATAACTTACCTCAATAGTAACAAGTATAAAAAAATAATTAATTATCTTTGCACGGATAATTGAACGATAATGAAGAACTCGATTCCCCGATATACTTTTCACAAGAATAAGTATGGCAGTGAACTTTTGATTGATGTCGTCGAACTGAAATATGTGAAGAAGTTCCTGGCTGAAAGTTCCGTCCATACATTGACTTATTATGACATTACTTTTATAACGGAAGGAGAGGGGAGCTTTTCCATTGACAACCGTACTTATGAAGCTTTCCCTCAAGATGTGTTTTTTTCTAAGGCGGGAGAGATTCGGAACTGGGATACGCGTCATATAACAAATGGATATGCCTTGATTTTTGAGGATGAGTTTTTATCTTCCCTCCTTAGAGATTCCATGTTTGTCCGGCATCTTGCGTTTTTCAAACCGGAAAAGACATCAGCCAAACTGCATCTTCCAGACGAACTTTATACACGTGTCCTTCAAGTATTACACAATATCAAAACGGAGATTGACTCTTACAAACAGAATGATAATGACGTGCATGTTTTGAGGGCATTGCTGTATGAAGTTCTAATGCTGTTGGAGCGGGCGTATCAGAAGGCGGTTTCAAACGAAGAAATCCCCACAGATAAAGAAATCAATAATACTCATATAGACAGATTCATCCATTTGGTCGGAACCCATTTGAAGGAACAACATTCCGTTCAGTTTTATGCGGATAAACTTTGCATCACTCCCAATTACCTGAATGAAATCATAACGTCGGTAATGGGGGTTAGTGCGAAACAATACATTCAGAATAAAGTGATAGATGAGGCTAAGAGATTACTTGCTTATACAGACGCTCCGATATCGGATATTGCGTTTGAGCTTCATTTTTCAACGGTTTCTTATTTTATCCGCCGCTTCCGGCAGCATACGGGAGAAACTCCCTTGCTTTACCGTAAAAAGTATAAACCGTAAAAAGTACTATTTCTCCCTTTCTTTTTATTGCATCGGCTCTGCTCAATATCCTTACTTTTGCATCAAATAATAACCAATTAAATTATTAAATGATGAGAGATGTAGAAAAAACGGTGGGAACCATGATTGACAAGCAGAAAACAGCCTTTATCGGTTCCATAGACAGCGAAGGATTTCCCAATATCAAAGCCATGTTGCAACCCCGGAAAAGGGAAGGGATAAAAACGATTTATCTGACAACGAATACTTCGTCAATGCGTGTTGCACAATACCGGAAGAACAGTCATGCCTGTATTTACTTTTGTGATAACCGCTTCTTTCGGGGAGTAATGTTGCGCGGTACCATGGAAGTGTTGGTTGATAGTGTCAGTAAAGAGATGATATGGCAGGAAGGTGATATAATGTATTATCCCGAAGGTGTTACCGACTCCGACTATTGTGTATTGAAATTTACGGCAACTTCCGGTAGGTTTTATAGTAATTTCAAATCGGAGAGCTTTATCGTAGAATAGAACTCATAGTACATAAGAGAAATTGAGTGACAGAGCTTTTATAGTCTCAATGTACTATTTTTAAGATTTTATAAAAGAATAGCGATTTAAAAAAACAATGAATTGGCGACTAAATTGTATCGCTCAATGCAATAATATGTATAAATACAGACCTATTTCTCTTAGACGTAGTACAATTGTAACCATTCTGATTGTTTAAATATTCTTTTTTTAAGAATGGTCATTCTTTCATTCGTTTTATGTCTCCGGGCAGAATCCATTTTTGTAAAACAGATAACTTTCTTCTATCGCATCGGTTGTATCCGCTTCTAATGCATATAATATTTCCTTGCAAAATTCCAGTTGCCCGGTTCCGTTGGCAGTTACAATATTTCCGTCCCTTACAGCCTGTTTGTTGATATAGTTGGAATCGCCTGTATATTTGTCTCCGGCATACTGTTTTAAATAATCGAGTGTATTGCTGGTATGCTTAACCTCATTAAGAAAACCATGCATACCAAGAAATACAGAAGCATTGCATATTCCGGCAACTAACTTATTCTCTTTTACTGCTTTTTCTACAAGTGGAACTATTAGTTCACCTAGAGGTGAGAACCAATTCATTCCTCCAATTAATACCAAACCGGCATAATTTTCCGGCATATCGTTGAGCCCGTAATCGGGCAGCACCTTGAATCCACCTATTGAACTTACAGGTTCTTTGGTTATTGATAAAGTTTTCACTTTATAACTAATAGGATTTCCGGGCTTGACTCCCTGATTCAAACAGGTAGCTATATATGCACCTTCCCAGTCGGCGAAACCTTCTAGAATTACAAATATTACTTCTTTCATATAAACTTCTATCTTTTTGCGTGTACGAAGATACTATATTTAATTGATTGTAGAACGTTTTTATTTAATTGTTATTATCTCATGTGATGTATAACCTTTCTGTTATATTTTCCATTATAGCCTTTATTAGTACGTAGGGGGCACAGAACGATGTGTGTAAACTACGGCGGCCGCAAAAACATGTTGGACTGCCGATGAATAAAGGTGTTGAGGTGATTTTTATAAAATGGGAAAAACAAAACGATACGTTACACAGATTGTCTTTTGAGTTACACATGCTTGTTATTTGAACGGCTTGAATGCTATGAAAGTTACTTTGAGCTAATCTGATGGTGCAAATAGCCATTGAATTGATAATAAAGACTAGCTAGGAGACTACTTTTAGCCTATTTCTGTGCATTGAGCAGAGGTAGGCTACATTTATATTCAAGCATTTGAGAAACTGTTTAAATAGGTTGGTTATTGGTATTGGTCGGCAATCTGCATTGGAAAGTTTGATTGGATGATGATTTGTTAAAAACATAGTTAGGGATACCATTAAAGATACTGTTTAGGGATACTATATTTTTCCGTGAATAGAAGGAGTTATCAAGTTTAGGGATACCTTTTCAGAACTTTTTTTTGCGTGTTCGGATATGGATAATGCCATTTTTGATACGTTTTTTGCCGTATTTATGCGTTTTAATAGGGGGATAATATCATTATTACGACTGCTTATGATAATGTAAATGTGAGATAAGTAATTGATTTATAGTGTGTATATTGGGAATAACATGTGATTTAGCGGTAAAAGTGTGTGTGTGATGTTTTTTTGCGATTAAGACTATTTATATCGTAGTTTTTTTTAAGTTTGCATTTTAAAAGTTTGAAAACAGAATGAAGATAAAAGTTCCAAATATCATTTCATTGTGGGTCGAAAAATATTATCCGCTTCTTTTCACAATAGTAATTTGTGTGTTGCTTTATGTTTTCCGTTCAATGCCTGTAATAAATTATCTCTATATCTCTGTTTATGATGATACATTTCTAACTGCTATACTAACTGCATTGAGTATAATCTTTGGCTTTTTATTGACAGCTTTAACTACGTTATACCAGTCTCCTTCTCGAGCTGTTAAAGAGATAAAACAGGTCGGAAGATTCGACGAACTTATTTCCTATAATAAGAAAGCCGTTAAATGGGTGTTTTTTTCGGTTGTATTTACTGCCGTTTTTTTATTGTCGTTCAAACTTGACAGTAAAATACCACATTATGATTATTTCGTTGGAGTTTGGCTCTATATAACAGTATATTCTACATTTTTGAGTTACCGTTTTTTAGATATATTTTATGTACTTCTCTAGATTTTATTCCCAACAATGCTAAGAACTTCTCTATTAAATTTAGAATAAACTTCTGTAATTCCCCTTTTCCTCTCTGTATAGAGTAGATGAGAAGCAACATTGGGTTCGTCTAATTTAAATGATCCCTTAATTTTGTCTAAAAGTAAATCAACCACTTCTTCTGCCGTACTCATATCTTCATTTTCTAAATGGTTACGGCCAATTATTTTTAATTTATTATTTCTATATTCAGTTGAAGTACCAGATATAACACGAGAGAAGAATTTTATCATATTGAGTATTTCTGATTTCGAAAGTCCTCCTGTAACTTCTTCCGACTTAAAAATAAATGACATAGTTTTTGTTGCATTCAATTCTCGTGCTAATGCACCAAATTGACGTATTGATCCATTTTGTGCAGAGTCTTTTATTATTTGTATAGGATTAGCTATTTTACATTCAACTGAATCTATAAGAATCATTCTATCGACTCTTTTGTATGCTTCAGATTTCAGAATAGGAAGCAATGATATATTAAATTCTGTTAGTCCATTCTTTAGTGCATGTGATGTGAAATATTCGCAAATACGTCCTTCGTTTACACCGATCCTGTTTGTTTCAATATACAATGCGCCTGTGTGAGGATCATATAATATTGTGTTTGGATATGCTAATCCTTGTCCATCGTCTAATGGAATAGCTGTGTAGTCATCTCCACCAGGAGTATGTGCTGGTGGAATTCCTTTTTTTTGCGTAGTAACAAATAGACCAGTAATAGTTCCATTGGGATTTTTTTCAACAAATTTTAATTCGGTTGTTTTCAGTGAATCCAACTCTATTGCTGAATAAAAATTTGGATTTAATAATATTTTGGAAAATTCATCAATTCCAGCTGATTCAACCTTAAAAACAGTTACATTTTTCTTTGCCATATTCTTATTTTTTGTGATTACTATATTAGAAATAGTGTCTTAATTTTCAATTAAATCCATTTTTATCGGGCAGTGGCAGAGGTCACATTGTCGGCATCTGGCGAAGAAGCTTTCTTTGTAGAAGCATTCTTCACATGGTCTAAACCCTTAGGATGAAATTCAGATATTTCTGGGTGTTGTTGTTCTACTTGAGCCTTGAGGCGACCAATCTCTTCAGACATTGATAGCATTTTAGCGTTTAGTTCTTCAATTTTAGCTTCTTTCTCCTTATACATCTTATATATAATAGCTTCTTCGGCTGGAGAAATTGGCGTAGTAATTAGCGTACTACTCCGTTTGTTTCTTTCGGATGTTTTGTTATCTCGAAGCATGGGACCATTACCCGTGAGAAGCCAATCAGGATTTAAGGTTGGATATCCACTAAATATTTTTAGTAGTTTATCCACGCCGAAATTTTTTTCGTGTGTCAGCATCTGGGTTACCTGAGCGCTAGAGCATCCAATAACTCTACCAAATTCATTATTACTAATTCCCAGTGAATCAACATATTCTTTTAATCTGCTAAAAATAGTATTCATTATTGCTAAAAATATTTAGTAATTTCTTTTGCTGCTAATTATATTTAGTATACATTTGCAAAGTCTTCCAATGGGAGACGCTTCAAAGATAGGAAATAACAATTAATAATAATGTTAGTATGGAAGAAAAAAAAGAAGTGATTGAAATCAGTTTGGAACTCCAAAGAGAGATTGCCAAAGTGTTCAAAGTGACTGAAAGAACAGTGCAAAGTGCAATGCGCTTTGAAACTAAGAGTCCTACCGCTCGAATATTGCGTGCTTACGCCTTGAATCATGGAGCGGAGCAATATGAAGTGACCACTATCAAAAAGAAGGTGGAGAATCCATACAAGGAAACAATAACTTTTTGAAGGAGTATAAACCATTTAATTATTTCAGTTATGAAAATCACATTAACATCCTTTGAAAGATCAATGATAGTAGATAATAATACCAGCAGCATGATTTCTGCTGCCGGTATTATTGAAAAGTGTCAGGACACACTTGAGAAAGTTAATTGCGCAGAATCTACCTCGGAAGAAGAAGGGGTTGAAATTCAGTATGTATCTTACCGATATGCGGAAAAAGTACTTTCATCTCGTCCGCTAATTTGTGAAGAGTCTTTTCTATCTCCAAGTAGTTTACTTGCTTATCTTTTGGCGCACCGATTAAGAATGTCAGTTCCTCAGGAACTCCAAATGCAGGGGTTGACCATGAAGACTCAGGATAATAGATGTCACTTTTGTATCTCAGGTTCATTTTCCTTAGACGATGCGCAAACTCTGATCTCACACTTGAAATAGTGTTGTCGTCAGTTGATGGGAAGGTGATTCTCATAAAGTGATTCATGATAAAATTAATTTTAAGTTTGGTAGCTACAAATGTAGCGAAACTATCCCGGTTCGGGATGAATAGGGATAGATATTTTGAGTAATAATTTTAATAAGCAATGATATGAAAGCAATTAGATGGATTCAGAATGTAGCCGCTGTTATAGCTATAGCAATGGCTGTCAGTTTAGCCGATGGTATAGGTATAACTTTTAAAGAAGCTTGTACGGCAGGAATGCTGGTGGTATTGGCGGTGGTGATGTTGTTGGGACGGGCTTTGGAGGAAGAAAGGAGGGCTGAGTGATGTTTCGCGCCCTCCGTATATTGTATCGGCTGTATAAACTTCGCTGGCTGATAGAAGAATCTAAATTGGTGAGATATGAACGTGTTCATATTTCGGACAAGAAAGCTTTTTATTCTGTCTACTGCCGATACTTATTTACCGAGAACGGTGTTTATCCCTTGTATGATAGTAGCAGCCGAATTGGCGAGTTCAAGGATTGGTTTTATTCGTTCAGTGAAAGATGGTGGGAGTTCCGACGCAAGCTTGTCCGCTTCGTGGCATATCTTTGTAAGATTAGCTTCAAGGAAAAGTTCCTGAGCACGAAACCCACCCCGTTCGAAGAAAGAATTAAGTCCTGAGTTAGCTTTGAAATGCACTTCTTCCCCATAAGGTTCCGGTTTGGATATATATCCCATTTGGGCAAGCTCTCTAAGAACATGCATCGTTTCCGGGTATGGTATATCAAATGGTTTAGGAGCATCGTATCTCATATGACAAGCAGGGTAACGTTCAGCATCAATAGCGGCAGCTAAAACGGCATCTTTTTTATCGACAGTGATATTCATGATTATATAATTTATTGGTTTGGATAGCTACAAAGGTAGCAGACTATTCCGGTTCGTGAGGAATAGGAATAGTGTTTTTCTCACATGCAAGATAAGAACTCTTATGAGTGGCTTACGGGTTCGGGTCAGTGCCGGACGCTTGTGCAAATTTAAAATGTTTGATTATGGAAATGTTTGGTAATATACGGTGCGTGACTTTCGCTGAGCTGGTGACTCAGGGGGGAATCCTGAGTGAGCCGAACTATAAAAAGAAAGTTCGTGAAGGGAAGATTCGTGTACTCCGTCCGGGGAAAGGGAAAGGTTCTTGTGCTCTCATTGACTATGTTTCCCTTTACAAACCCATCAAGGAGGCTTATGACGCCAAGTACCCGGATGCAGAACAGCAACTGAAAGAACAAATCAAAGAAGAAACCATGAGTGATACACTAAGAACTGATAGCAAAGCTATTGAATTTTACCGTGATAAATTTACATTATCCGATGGTAGCAGCCTGACAGATGTGAAACAGACAGAATATGTACTGAACGCACAAGTAATGAATGAAATGATTTGTGTGGAGAATGAAATGAAATCGCTGCACAGGAAGAGTGGTTATTCACACTCCAGGGAAATTTGGGAGGCTGTAATGGGTACTTGTGAGAAACTTCGTTCGCTGTATCAACATACGCTTCCCGCTAATGCTGCTCGTCTGCGTGAAAAGTACAATGCTTATAAGAAGTATGGGTATGAGGTATTGATCAGTGCCAAGAATGGTAACCAGAACACTCGTAAGATCGGACCGTTGGAAGGACGCTTGTTGCTAAAACTAAAACGTAGTAAGTTTCCTATTTATAACGACTCTCAGATATTTGAGGAGTACAATCACCAGGCGATAGAACGTGGACTGAAACCAATCAAGTCCATGACCACTCTTCGCAATTATCTGTATGATCCTGCCGTGATGCCACTTTGGTTTGCTGCCGTATATGGAATGCAGAAGTGGAAATCGAAATACTCTTCTTTATTGAAGACACAACTTCCGCAGATGCGTGACGCTCTTTGGTATTCCGATGGTACTAAGCTGAACCTGTACTATAAAAATGCGGATAATAAAATGTGTACCACTTCTGTTTACGAAGTTCTTGACGCTTATAGTGAGACGTTAATAGGCTACGATATCGCTCCGAAAGAAACTTTTGACAGTCAGTACCGGGCTTTCCGGCAGGCAGTAGAATTCGCTGGTGTTCGTCCCTATGAAATTGTAAACGACAATCAGGGTGGACATAATAAGCTGGCGGCGCGAGGATTTTTCGACAAGATTGCTATCCTTCATAAACCTACCATGCCATACAACGGTCAGAGCAAAACAATAGAAAGCGTCTTCGGCCGGTTCCAGCAGCAGATACTTCATAAAATATGGTATTTCACCGGGCAGAACGTGACAGCTGTAAAGATGAACAGCAAGCCCAATCTTGAATTCATAGAAAAGAACGCTTACGCTCTTCCTACTCTGGAAGAAGTGAAAGAAATCTACCGTCAATGCCGTGAGGAATGGAACAATGCCGCTCATCCGGCTACCGGTATCGCTCGGATTGACATGTACCGCATGAGCGAGAATCCGGAAACATCACCCGTGCAGCCGGTTGAACTGATTCAGATGTTCTGGCTCACAAGCGCCAAAGAGGTGACCTACACCAATGCCGGGCTGAAAATAGAGATTGACAAGCAGAAATATGAGTACGAAGTCTATGGCGAAGACGGACTTCGTAATGAACAGTGGGCACTTCGTAACACAGGACGCAAGTTCCGTGTGATGTATGATCCGATGGATATGACCCGTATTGAACTTTGGGAACCGACCGCTTCCGGATTGAAATACAGCATAAGCGCAACTCCGCGGACCGTCATTAACCGTGACACACAGACTCGAACCGCTGATCAGACTTCCTTCATGCGTCGAACTGTCGACCAAAATAAGGAGACAATGGCGCTGATCCAACTCAGCACAGAAGATTTCGATCTGGACGAATCCATCGCAGCCGAACTCTTTAACCTCTCTACTCCGCAACCGAAGAATGTGAGCGAAAAGAAAATGAAGGAAGTGCGTGAGAAATATGAAGCCGGAACGCTACAGTCCCCCATATCCCTGCCGGAAAAACTGGCGATTGAGGAAGAGGATGACGGCACGGAACTGGCATATTCCACTACCGGAGAATATACCAAAGTGACTTCCAATCTCACATTTGATGATATCGACTGTCTTGAACGCTATTAGAATGACGAAAAATAACTGTTTAAACAATATACGAAACAATGAAAGAATTAAGCCTTGAGCATAAGAATGCTATCCGTGACGCACTGAATGCCTACTGTGACAACTACCTGTCCCGTAACCGTGCGGCTGAAAGCCTGAACGGTGTGAGTGCCGCCACTGTATCTACCATAGTGAACAGTAAATATGCCAATATCTCTGACGATATGTTTATTCGCATCGCCACGCAGATCGGATTCAGTTTCGATTGTTGGGAGATTCACGAAAGTGTGGCCTTCAAAGAAATATCCTTTATGATGACTGATGCGCAGATGTATAAGAACGTCACGTGGATTGTAGGTGATGCCGGGTGTGGAAAAACTACCGCTGCTATCGACTATCGCAAGAAGCACCGGAACGTCTTTTATATCCTCTGTTCCGAAGACATGAAGAAAAGCGACTTCGTACGTGAGATATCCAAGCAGGTGGGTGCTCCTACTGATGGGACCAACCTTCGGGACATGCTGGAGTATGCCATTTCGATGATCGCCTTTTTGGGAAATCCGCTTATTATTTTCGACGAGGGCGACAAACTGACGGATAGCGTATTCAATTACTTCATTTCCATTTATAATCGTCTGGAAGGTCATGCGGGAATCATTTTCCTTTCTACCAACTATATCAAACGTCGCCTGGAGAATGGGCTCCGTTATAATAAGAAGGGCTATAAGGAAATATACAGCCGTATTGGCCGTCGTTTCTTCGAGGTAAAAAGCACGACCCAAAACGATATTCACGCCATCTGCCAGGTTAACGGGCTGACGGACGAAGCGGAAATAAAGAAAGTATTGAAAGACGCAGAGGCTAGCGAGAACGACTTGCGACGGGTGAAACGCTGTGTACATAGCCGCAAACGTATCATGGATGCACGTGCCAGGAAAGGAGAAGCGGAATAATGGGAAGAGCCAAATCGGTGAGCGAGTTATTGGCTACGAAGATTGAGACTTTCCCTTTTCGGGATGAATGGTATGACGCTTTCGGTGAGCCTGAACGGAAAGGTATCTGGATAGTCTGGGGAAACTCAGGAAATGGAAAGACCACTTTTGTAGTGCAGCTTTGCAAATACTTGTGTCAGTTTGAACGGGTAATTTATGACAGTCTTGAAGAGGGAGCCAGCCTGACAATGAAAAATACACTGTTACGATGCGGAATGCTGGAAGTGAACCGTCGGTTTCTTCTTCTAGACAATGAGCCGATGAAAGATTTGAGTGAACGACTGTTGCGACGAAAATCTCCGGGAATTGTGGTGATTGACAGTTTCCAGTATACGCAGATGACGTATAAGCAGTATATCACCTTCAAGGAAAAGCATAAAGACAAGCTGATTATTTTCGTAAGCCATGCGGATGGAAAGCTTCCTTCCGGGCGTAGTGCCCGTAGCGTGATGTACGATGCTTCCCAGAAAGTTTACGTAGAAGGATACAGGGCTTTCAGCAAGGGGCGGTTCAACGGACCGAAAATGCAGATTGACGTATGGTCGGAAGAAGCTGAAAAATACTGGGGAGATAAATATCAACGATAATAAAAGTTAGAGTTATGAGAACAACAAAAGATAAAGCAATCAGTCCGCAACAGATGAAGGCTTTGCACGCTACTTTTCATCGAATTGGTATGGACGATGATGCTCGTCACGACTGCATTTCTTCTTTTACGGACGGGAGAACGCAGAGCAGCAAAGAGCTTTCTTTCGATGAAGCTCGCAGATTATTAGCATCACTCAACGAGGATCAGGCTGAAAAAGCACGTGAGGAAGCGAAGAAGTTGGTAAAGGCTATTTTCTGTTTGTCTTTTCAGATTTCCTTTCTAAATAAGGGATACACAAATGATACACAGGAAGAATTTCAAATGAATATCGCTAAGCTGAATGTCTTTGCCCGCAGCAAAAGTGCCTCACGAAAGAATGTGTCTGAGATGTATCCGTCTGAGTTAAAAGCATTCAAAAAACAACTGGAAGCCATCGCATATAACGAAAACAATAAATCTAAAAACAAAAGATCATGAGAAAGAATCAGGAAATAAATAAGGCGGTTGCCATTCTTCGTAAGAAGGGTGATCTCATTAGCCTGGAACAGGCCTCGGTTCTCAGTGACAGACTGAATGAACGAAGTGTCTTCGATAAGTATGTAGCAGGTGTGGCAGAAGCAGACCGTAGTGAAGGTATTTATTATGCTTGTCGTGACGCAGCACGATTCTTGAAAGGAGAATTGACGCTGGACGAACTAATTCCGGATCATGAACAGGAAGATGATATTGAACCGGTAGAAGAGATGATCACTATAACCGCTTCAGAATTTAGGGAGTTGTTGAGACGTGTGGAACGTCTGGAACGCCGTGCAGGATTACAGAAAAAAATATCTGCAACCAAGCGGAAAAGAGTTGAAGACATCTCTACTGATGATTTGATTTCGCAGATAGATGCCTGCAAATATATCGGATGCAGCAAGACTACTATCAAACGTTGGGCGGACAACGGATTTATAACGGGATATCAGAAGGGACTGAATGTTTATTACAGCAAGCGTGAACTGAATCGTAGTGCTGTAGTAAAAGAACATAGGCTAAACAGAAAGGAGGCGGAACATGAATAATGAATCCGACTACTGCATGTCCTACCGCATGTCGGAGGCACAGCGACTTGAATTACAAATCAGAAGGGATGAAGAACGATGGAGCACCATCTTTGATACTCTGATGGAACGTGACTTGATAGAACATTCAAGAGAGTCAGACAAGCTGCTGGAGGATTGGAATAATCTGAACACCCGTATCGAAATGAACCGTACCCGTCTTGCCCTATTGAAATCCTCCTCAGAACTGACGGAAGAAGAAAAGAAACGTCGTCCCGGACCGGGAGGCAGCGAAAGATTTAATATAAAGTACTGAATCAACATAGTATAAACGATCAAAAAACAAGTTTTATGGCAAAGACAAGAGTTAAAAAAGTAGTGATCTCCGGCATCACATCGGAGCAGGCGGAAATCGCCTTCAGTGAATTTGCAACGGCGGATGCCAAAGTGCAGAACATTCAGAGTAAAATGGATATGGAGATCACCCGTATTCGTGACAAATATGCGGATATATTAGCAGAACAACAGGCTATCCGGGAAAAGAACTTCGAGATCATGCAGACATTCGCTACGGAACATCGTGAAGAGTTGTTCTCCAAACGTAAAAGTTACGAAAGTGCTCATGGGACATTCGGTTTCCGTACAGGAACTCCGAAACTTAAGAATGTCAAAGGCTTTACCTGGGCATCTGTCACCAATCTGGTGAAGGAATTTCTTCCCGGTTATATCCGGGTGAGCGAGGAACTGGCAAAGGATCGTCTTCTTGCTGATCGTGATAAGGAGGAAGTTGCTGGGCAATTATCTAAATGTGGCATGGTTGTAGTACAAGATGAATCATTCTATGTGGAACCCAAGAAGGAAAACGAACAGCCGGCCTGAATACTCGTATGCTCCCATATATAGTCGCTGGGCAGTTTACCGATGGACTGAATCCGGGAATATCAGTACAGGTGATAAGGTGGCGGAATTTCCCACCCGTGAAGAAGCCCGGGAGGAATGTTATCGTCTGAACGGATGGAAATACGAGAAAACTGAAAGATCATGAAATTCATCTATAAGAGTAATCTCCGGCACGAACATATGCCGGAATGGCTCAAATACATCACGGACATCACATTGGAAGAGATCAATGAATTTTTCCCCAACGGTTCCGCTTTCGAATTTGACTATCTGAAATGGGCGATAGATGATGATCTGAAATCTCTTCCTGTAAAGAGTGAAGTATCAACGGAATTGGTAACGGAAGAAGAACAAAGAGTAATTTTCATCAAGCGATCCGGACGAATACTGGTCTCAATCTATTTTAAATAACAATTAATCAACAATTAAACAACTTACAATTATGGCAATGCACACATGGTTTGAATGTCGTATCCGTTACGAAAAGGTAATGGAGAACGGAATGCAGAAGAAAGTAACGGAACCTTATTTGGTAGATGCTCTCAGCTTTACAGAAGCGGAAGCACGAATTATCGAAGAGATGACTCCATTCATATCCGGAGAATTCACCGTATCGGATATCAAGCGGGTAAATTACAGTGAACTGTTTCCAAGTGATGATGAAGCTGACGATATTTGGTTCAAATGCAAATTAAGCTTTATCACATTAGATGAAAAGAGCGGAGCAGAGAAACGTACCTTTACTAATGTATTAGTACAGGCTTCTGATTTGGGGCGTGCAAAGAAGAATCTCGATGCGGGAATGAAAGGCACGATGGCGGAATACCAAGTTTCATCGGTGACGGAGACGGCTATCATGGATGTCTATCCTTATACTGCACCGGAAGAAGAGTCTGAGTTCAAGGATGAAAAAGCGAACTAAAGAAATGATACTTGTGCCACCGTTGGCATCCGCTTTGGTAGCACAAGTTTATGAGAGCAAACTTCCGATTTCGCTCATCATCCATCGGAAAGAACACACGGGAATGATTCCTGTAACGGCGGAATATGAAGTTGGATATAATGATGCGTTTGATCAACTGCTGACAGATGTCGCACGAAAATTGAAGGTTTTATGAGCAAGAAACAACAAACCTTATTGATTACTCCACCTTTATTATCAAAGGAACATCCTAATGAAATGGAGACATTTACTGGATTCGAGTGCAGTAAATGTTACGGTAACGGTTGGATTATTGCATTGGGAGAACGTAACGAAACAGTGATAAATACGTGCCCTATCTGTGGAGGTAGTGGAAGATTAAAAGCGGTGGTAACCACAAAGTGGATACCGGATAAGAAAGAAGAATAACCAATGACATAAAAATGAATAACCAAAGCAGTATTAGCAGTATCACATTTGGTCCGTGAGGCAAAGCCAAGAAAGGACTATATCAATCACTTCCGGCAATCGAAGCCTCTTGAAGGTATTTATCTTTCAGACTTTATCCGGGAAACAGTTGAAAAGAAATCACAGCGCAAGCCGTCAAACTCACTAGCTGTTTACAGTGCCCTGATAGGACATATAAACAGTTTCTCCGCAGAATACGATTGTGACATATTCACCAATTCCGTCACAGAAGAGTTCATTGAAGATTTTATCATTTACCTTGAGAATGTTGGTTTACGGCATAACACGATTGTAGGTTACATTATGAAATTACAATCTATGGTTCGCAAGGCTTCACAGTACAATTATGCCGTCGACCCTACTTATAATCAAATAGACTTGCATTTGGAAGATACTTTTGCAGTCTTCTTGAGCATGAATGAGATTACGCGCATCTATTATTATAAGTTTAGGAAGCAGGATAGCAGAAGGGCGAAGGAGAAGATACGTGATCTGTTCGTTGTTGGTTGCTTGACAGCATTGCGTTATTCGGACTATTCAACGCTGACGCAGGACAACTTCCAGAACGATTTTATCGTGAAGCGTACAAAAAAGACCAATGTCACTGTAAAGGTTCCAATGCATGATTATGTTCGCGAGATTATAGCCAAGTATGGTGGTAATATCCCTAATGGACTTTGCATTCAGTACTTTAACAAATATCTTAAACTGATCATGCACGAAATCGGATTGACAGATAAGATTACCTACTCATACACAGTAGGTGGTAAAATAAAGACAGTGACAAAAGAGAAGTGGGAACTAATCTGTAGTCACACCGCACGTCGTTCAGCCGCGACAAACCTTTATTTGACAGGAAGAATGAAGACGCTAGAGATAATGCGACTTACAGGGCATAAGACAGAACAGAACTTCTTCAGGTACATTCGCTTGACGAGTGATGATACAGCAAGATCGATAAGCGGAGATATGTTTTTTAGAAAGTAATAACCGGACGTTTGCCTGTCATCAGGCAAACGTTCAAATACATCTCAAATTAGGAAATGAATATCGCCCTTAATATAGGGGTTGAAAATTTATACACAATGATAAAGTTAAGTTTAAGAAAATAATGATATGAGCATAAAGATTGATAAGAGTGCGTATGAGAAACTAATCAAAGAGGATTTAGACTTTCTCAATAAACATTGTCCGAATAGTTTAGAATTAGACCATATTAAGTTAATTGTTTGTAGTTCTATTGATTGGCATTATCCGGAAAAGACTAAAAGTATGTGTCTTAAAGATAAAACAAAGGAATGCAACTTGTGCCACGAATGCGATGTATATGTTCTTAATCCGAGTTATTAATGACGTAAAACAGAATAAATATGAAACAATCAATTATAGAAGCAGCGCATGAGTACGCTACAGAAAAAACGAAGTTCAGAAAAGACGTCCTAAAAGAAGTTGATGCGGATAACTACGTTTCCCGCCATGCTGACAGTATGGAAGATTTTCAGTGTGGATATAGCTATTGTAAGGAACAATCTCCTTGGATAAGTGTAAAAGATAAGTTGCCAGAACCAGAGCAAGAAGTTTTTCTTTATGATAGAGATTCTGTTAAGCATTATGCAATAGGGTGGCTTCGAAAGAAAAAAGGATATTGCAAAAGTAAATGGTTTGTAACAAATGGTTATGTCACCGATGAAAGTATTACCCACTGGATGCCAATACCGAAGTTTAACGTATAACAAGAAAGAAACGAATGAAACGAAAGATTCTATTAGCGTTGCTTTACCTCTCCATAGGTAGCGGAGCTTTCTTCTTTGGAGTGCACAACCAGAAGAGAGCTTATTCAAGGGGTTGCAAAGATGCATTAAACTTTGTAATATCCGAATTAGAAAACTATAGTGATTCATTAAAAAAATCAAGAGATAACATGAATAAGATAAAAATAGAAATTACTCCTAATGGCTGGGAGAGTACCGTAATCATAGACGGTAAAGAGTATAAAGAGAAGCATGTTGCAACAGCATTTGGTTCTGAAAGTATCGAAGGTAATTTTGAAAGTGAAGACGATATACCGGAGGAAGTATATGACGCTTTAAATTCATCTTTCCCTTTCGAGTGTATGCGGGCATTATATTCCATTGAGGATTAACGTATAACTGAGATTAATGGAAACAGAAGTAGTCAGATAAAAGAAAGCCGCTGCAAGATGGATGTAGCGGCTTTCTTTTTCTTTAATGCAATATGTTTTGCGCAGATTTAGTTGTACCCAAATGTTATTATCATTATTTTTGTATCAGGTAATCAATCAGTATTTCGGGATATGAAGAAGAATCGGACAAAAATCATAGGACGGAGCTATGCTCATAAGGTTAGCGAGATACTCCGCATTTACGATGAACATGCACGGAGTGGCTTGAGCAACCGTGAAATCCTTCGTAGATATATCTGGCCTCTTTATCCTATCTGCGAAAAAACTTTCTATAATATCATCAACGCCAGTGCTGATCCACGCATTATCCGTCAACAGGATGAGCTGAAACGTCAGCTTTCGTTGTTCTGAATCTCATCCGCTACCGTAGTAATATATTCCGTTTCATAAACTTTAACACCTCCCGGTAATGAAAACTGGCGGCTGGTCCGACGTATCAGGACGGTATCACATCCGTCGAACCGCCAGCCGTGCAGATAAGAGTTTAAACGCTTTGCCAGCGTGAGACGTTCGGTGACATGCTGCTCCTGCGTACTTCCATAGTGAGTATCATCATAACAGTCGAAAGCAAACCGGATTGTGAGAATAGTCTTTCCGTGCTGGAGACCATTCTTGATATTGTCCCAAGCGGTTTGAGGAATGCTGATCAGGACACAGGGAAATGTTACCGGATACTGATCCTCTCCGTTAGTGAGTGCTTCCAGTTGTCCGCAGTCTTCGTCAATGAGGGTAATTACATCACCCATCTTGCCGGCTATTTGTTGTTGAAGGTCGTTGAAAAGTTGTTCCATAATGCTGCTTTTAAATATTGATAATCTTTTGAATTTCCTGTTGTAGCTTATCGCTTATCTTTTTTGTCAGTTCCGTTCCGGGTGTAGATGGCATGAACTGGCGCCTGGGAATGCGTACGGTAAGCTTAGTCTTTTTCGTCAGGGCGAGACGTTTCCAGTTTAGCGCTTCTTTAGAGGCATTCTCTTCACGTTGTTTACGAACTTTCCCACCATGTTTCATTTTCCGTTTGATACCGGTGGCTTTGTAATACATAGCCCAGGCAAAGCGTCGCATTTTTGGAGTGACGGTAGTTTGTACCATACCACCCTGATTGTGTATACCGGCATAAGGCACTCGGGTGAAGACCGTAACGGTTCCGTTGTCCAGTGCATATTCAATGCTTCCTGACAGATGGTTTCTGCCGGAAAGCAATGAACCGTACCGGGAGTCCGTCCCTTTCCCTCCGTTTTTCTGCCGCTCTGTCTCCTGCCATTTGTGGAAGCCATTATGGGTGAAACCGCCCTTGCGGAAATCATCCTCAATATGCCGTTTGGCGATATTTCCAACGATGACCGGCATCTTTCGTCGTACGAGATCCTTAAGCTGTTCCTGTTTTTGCAGAATCCTACGGTTAAATTCCTGAATATCCATTTGTATCTTAAATAAATCTTTCCGTCAAAAAGGTTTTCACTGCTTCTTTCGCTCCCTCATAGGCATTCGTTACGTACGGATGCGTATCGCTGAACAGTCTTCCGTCTTTTCCGGGATTATTATCCAGTCCCGGTGCAGGCTGGTCTTTCGGATCATTGTCCCCATGAGGAGTTTCCGTGGACGGTTCATCCGTAGCAGCCAGTGAACATTTGCAATTCCAGCGGTCTCCCGGTCGATGAACATTCCAAAACGGGTGATTTATCGGCAGGATAGTTCCCCAAAAACCTTTATGGTCGGCTCCGGGATTTATACTGGTGCTGGGCATCCATTCCAGATTCGGCAGGATATCAGCGTATTGTTCAAAGCGCTGCCAGTCCGCTGCCTGGTGTGAACGTATGACAGCAGTGTCATATTCTGTCCGCAGCCAATGTTTTACATGATGATCCAGCATCGGGTGTACATCGTTTCTCCACTGTTCGAACGGTTTTAGATCACCATTCGAATCGAAGAGCCGTGTGGCGATATCGTTTTGCATACGGTGCACTTTGAAAGCGGAGAATACAGCATTGCCCCAGTCTATTTTCTGCCGGAACTCCACAGGAAGTTCTGTTCCGGATTCACTGATACCTTCATCGGTGGCTTCGGTAAAAATGCGGAAAGTCTCATTGAACAGGCTTTCCTCTATCTCTGTCATGGGTTGAAAGTCCTTTTCGTATATATGCTTCAGGGCACGTTGCAGGGCTTTATTATCGAAAATAAAAGCAGAGGCTACATCTTCATCAGTGGCATCCCGATACAGATCATTCATTACCAGTCTGAAGCCCCGTCCCTGTCCGGGGCTTTTCCGAAAAAACGGGTAGACCGGTTCTGTGGCTGTATGATCTGTGCGAACGGGTTATTCACCTTTTTCTTTTCTTCCATTTCCGCTTTCAACTGCTCATAATTATCGGGCTTTTCTACGTTCAGTTGCTCATACAGGTAGTCATCATCCAGGGGTAGGTCGAACACCGTTACAGCTTTCTCCAGCAATTCGGCACGGGTCTTTACCTGCTCCATGTCCGCGTCCTCCACATAAACGAACTCACCTCCTTTAGTATTCACTCCCAGAAATGCAAATATGTCTGTCATATCATAATTCAGCAGGTTCAGGATGGAAAGGGCATCCTGCTCTTCCAGTTCCTGCTCTATGTCCTGATGCACGGTACCCAGTGCCTGTGTGCCTGTCTCACTGGCTTCGGTGGTAAGAGTATTGCCAAGTACAGCCTTGCTCATTTCAGCATTACAGCGTTCCACGAGACTGCTGTACAGTTCACTGCTGCCTGTTGTGTTTCCTGTTTCCACAAATTCCAGGTTAGATCCTTCCGGACAAAAGAAATCCATTCCTCCGCCTTGTTCCCGTGCAGCTTCCATTGCATTGTGCAAAGCTTCCGGGTCCGCCGCATCGTATGTATATTTACGTACCGGCATGCCGAATATCTCGGAGAATTGCGCCCAGTCACCAATAGTTCCACGCTTATAGATAACGTATGGAGCTGTACGCGCTAGAATCCCCAGCGGTTCTTTGCCCCGTATCATCAGCAGGTCTCCATAATTATCAAAACTTTCACCGTTGATGTCTTCTTGCCGTGTTTTGATGATGCGCAACACTGGATCTATGTGTTTGCGTGGTGCCAGATAATAATCTATCCAGCCTTTGGTATTGATATAGAACTGAACGAGCGTAAATCCCCAGTATTCCGCATCCAGTGCGTCACTGATAAATCGGAGGAACCAGGGTGATGATATCTGCTCGTTCACTTTATCATCAGGTATGCCGTTACGGCGAAATTCAATCTTCCTGCTTAGTACTCCGCTTTTCCGTTTTTGTACCACGCTGAACAGATGCGGGTCCATCAGGCTTTCGCTATAGATGTCATACAGCCTGACACGTCGTGTGAAATCTACGTTTTCAGCACTGCGGATAGCCTGCATATAGTCCCCCAGACCTATTCCGAAACGTTGTGGCTGTGTCAGTATCACTGTTGCTCCGGGACGGGTTACGTTACTCCCTTCGGTGATGCGTTTACTTTTTGCGGCTTTGTTCCGGAATACCGGAAACCTGTCTAATATATTCATAAATGATTGGTACGTTTAGGGTTACTACTCATCAGCCAGGGGCTGTTCTTTTTCTGCTCTTCTTCCGAGAGCTTCGGTGCGCCGTCTATCGTTATTTTAAATGTTGCCACCTGTTTCAGCCATTCCATTGCACGATCGTAGCGATCCTTGCGTATCTGCGACATTTTTTGAGGGTTGTGGATACTGAACAAGTGATATACAGCGATATCTACCGCCATCATCAGTACAAGCTCATTGCGGGCCGCGCCTTCGGTCTTGAATATGGCGTCAGCGTCATATCGTGTACTGAGATATCCGCGCATTTCAGAAATGGCGCGGTCCTCGCATATCTCAATGATGGCGTTATCATTACGGGTCAGGGCATCCAGTATTTCGCGATGGATGCTGGCATCGTAATCTTGCGGAGTTATAAATTTACTCATGGCTATAATCGTTTGGGGTTCCGGCGGTCATTACGATGTATCACAGTCACCGGTACCAGTTGTTGAATCTTCTTTTTGATGATGCAGTAACCGCCTTCCACGCAGTCGGGACCGTCGGCGGGAAATTTCAGCCGCAGGGTGAACAGTCTGAACTGGTCGTCCAGACGTTTCATGTGCGGGTTGTTTCTTTCAGCTTCGTTGAGGATAAGGTTTCCTTCCCGGTTTAAAGGTTCCAGGTTGGCTTCGATACGGGTAGCCTTGTCGGTCTTTCTTGCTTCGTCGGGCTGGATGTATAATTGGATATTCCTTTCACGGCGTACCTTACCCACCAAAGGCTTGAATACCTGCTGGAAGAAAGGGTCCTGCAGTTTATTGTTCTCCATGTAGCAATACACAGGCACCTTGCCGCCTACATACTCCAGCAGCTGTACATACCAGTCGATGAACTCCGCATTCAGCCCGCGGTCTAGGCAGGGCTTGATGATATAGAGTTTCGGACCGATCATCCCCATCAGGATACAGCTTTTCGTACTGCTGTTCTTGCTCTTGTTCTCGCCGGGTGCCGGGTCGCCGTAAATGACCAGGAACTGGAACTTCTTGAGGTCAGGTACTTTGCCGTAAGTGATCTCCTTAAATACTTCGCCTTCTGTTACCGGGTTGTTGAAGTATTCCGTCTGCTGGGCGGCAGTACTGATTTTAGACAGAGCGATATCAATACTTTCTTCTGTATTTTTAGACGGCCAGGTACTGTATCCTTTTTCATCACGGATGTTCACTACGTCCCAATGATCAGCCATGTGTCCGGCACGTACCACGCAGCAGTCACGGGCAATGATATTTCCACAGAAAACAATCAGTGTTTTTACCGCCGTGTCACGTGTCCCGTACAGTGCTTTTTCCCACCATGTCCAGTTCTTGTCTATCGTGTCCGGATTCCGGCAGCCTTCATCCGTATCGAAGTCATCTACCAGCAGCACATCCGGACGGACAGCGCCGTTGCGGCTGCCACGAGGAGCGTTTCCGGCACCGACAGCACGGAATGAACAACCGCATTTGGTGACAAACTCCTCGGCACACCAGTTGCCGAGATTCACCTGCACACCATAATAAGCACGTATCAGGGCATTCTCTTCAAACTGTTTCTTATAAGGATCGAGCAACCGGACAGCACTGTCCTGTGTGGCGGAAGCCATCATCACGTTGCACTTCTTTTTCGTAAGCGCAAGGTACATGACGATAAACATCACCGTCGTACTTTTCGCCAGTCCCCGTGCCCATGACAATACTTCGAACCATTCCTCGTGTTTGATGCAACGTCGGATAGCCTTTATCTGGAACTCTGCAAATTCAAACTTGCAGTACTCGGGGAAAAAGAAGCTGATCCATTCTATCGGATCAGCTTCCAGACGGGCACGGTCCTTGGCAATCTGCGCCTGCGTCAGATTGACGTCGGAATTTTGGCGGCGAAGTCCGGATTCATAGAAGACTGCCCATTCCCTAAGCGCATCACGGTCTTTTTGCGTCTGTGTCATAAACTATCCTTTATAAAAGCGTCCCACAATCGAAGAAACTCCTTGCTCTTATCCAGATCGAACGGTCGCAGCCAGTTGATGAATTTCATACCTACACTGATAATGTCGGCAACACCTACATCTGTTTCCATCTTCTTAATAGCTGTCGCCAACTTGTTCAGTGTGTCGGCTTCGGCGGCATTGGCATAACGCTTTCCCTCTTCACGCTCACTGATCACACGGTTGATCTCCGCTACTTGCCGGTGCAGGCTGGCAACCTGCTGTTCTCGGGTAAGTGTCATGCCTACTTTCATTTCCTCCCATTTCTCCGCTGCTATCCAGCGGTTGATGGTGTTGCGTGATACACCTACTTTGTCCGCGATCTCCTGTTGTGTCAGGTTATCTTTCAGATATAATGTGCGGGCATAACCCTTTTTCTGTTGTGTGGTCAAATCTGCCATGATGATAAGTCGTTAGAATTTACACAAAGGTCATTATCCCGGAGGTGAACAGGAAAAAAGCGCAAAGAGGTTACAGACAATGCCACAGCGCCTGCATACTTGCCCGCAAGCGTTACACACTTTTTTGTACGGTTGCCCCTGTCACTATAAGTTTGTGACAGATTCAAAGCCGGAGACGCACATTGCATCGCTGCCGGCACTATATCCTAAATGCTGAAATATGATTCTTTTTAAATCCATACTGAATGAAAAGACTGCCAGTCTGCTGCTCTACGGAGAAATCAGTGACGAAGGCGGTGACGGCAAGATAGCCAGCCGTGACATCGTGAACGAAGTGATGTACATGGACGGCAGTTATGAGAACCTGAATATCCGGATCAATTCCATTGGCGGTGATGTTTATCCCGGTATAGCCATTTTCAACGCTATCCGGCAATGCAAGAGTAACGTCACTATCTACATAGACGGTATTGCCGCCAGCATTGCGGGAGTCATTGCCCTGTGCGGAAAACGGGTGGAAATGAGCCGTTATTCCCGCATGATGCTGCATAATGTCAGTGGTGGGTGTTACGGTAACAAAAAGGATCTTCAGGACATGATCTCTACTATCGAAAGCCTAGAGGATACCATTGCCGAAATTATTGCCGGACGTTGCGGCAGGGATAAGGAAGAAGTGAAAAACGCCTATTTCGATGGTACCGACCACTGGCTGAAGGCGGACGAAGCCCTCTCCCTCGGACTCATTGACGCTATCTACGATGTGGAAGCTGTACCCGAAGAGAGTACCACGGATGACATATACCGCATATTTACTAACCGGCTGGAGCTGGAGCAACAGCCACAAAACCCTGATAAAATGAAATTGGAAGACTTTAAAAAGATTCCCCGCTTTGCTAACTGCGCGGACGAAGCGGCAGTGATGTCCATGCTTGGCGATACTGCCCAAAAAGCGGACAAGGCCGATGACCTGGAAAAGGAGAACGGTGAACTGAAAGAACAACTCAGCCGGCAGGAAGAGGAACGGATCGAGACAGCCGTAACGGATGCTGTAACAGACGGGCGCATTGGTGCCGATCAGAAAGATACCTATAAGAACCTTCTGAAGGCTGATTTCAAAAACGGTTTGACTGCACTAAAGGCTATGAAGCCTAAGAAACTGCTGAAAGACAAGTTTGAGAACCAGGGACCGCAAGCCGGTGAAAGTCCTTGGGAAAAACGTCAGAAGGAAATACGTGAGAACATCCGGAAATAACCTGTAATACGCAAAGATATGATACCGATTAAAAATCCAAAGAATGCCAAATTGGGCGGTTCGTCCTACTTTGGCAAGAATGTCGGGAGCAGCGTACGCAGTGCCGGCAGTGCCCCGCAAATACGTGGGAGACAAAAGGTTAAATACTAACAACTAATAACTTACAAGGACAATGGCAATTCAAGGATTGAATACTACCAACTATTCCGGCGAAGTGCTGGAAAATGTACTGACCCTTGCCACTACGGGCAATGAGTTGGTCAGCAGGGGACTGATTATGGTTATCCCCGGAGTGAACAGCGCAATCAGCATTCCACGCGTTAAGGCGGGAAAGATGTTGCAAAAACGAAAGGAAGACCCTACGAAAGCTGACAGTAAGGGGGACTTTGCTTATAGTGAAAAGAAACTGACACCTAAGGATATGATGGCATTTACGCTCTTCAATCCCCGCGCGTTCGAACATATCTGGCGTCCGTTCCAGCCTTCGGGAGACTTGGTGTTCCGCCAGTTGCCCGGCAATGTGCAGAATACCCTGTTACAGGAACTGCTGAAACAGGTAGGACACGAACTGGGTTACCAATACATTAATGGTACATACGAAGACGGTTCGGACGATGCGCTCCTGATGGACGGTATCCTGACACAGGCTGCCAAAGATGCGGATATCGTGAAGGTAAAAAGTGTAGGAACTACGATGCTGCAACGTCTTAAAGAACTGCGTACAGTGATTCCGGTGACCATGCGCAATAATCCCAACCTGCGCATTCTGATGAGCGTGACGGACTTTGACACGTATGATGACGAACTGACGCAACTTGCAAATAAAGGTGCGGCTCCTACGGATATCAATCAGGAACGTTACAAGGGCATTCCGTTTGAAGTGTTGACGCAATGGCCGGAAGGCTTGATGGTAGCCACCATTTGTGACAGTGGCATGAATGGCAATCTGTTCGCCGCCGTCAATCTGCAGAACGACGAAAACGTGATTCAAATTGACAAATGGGCGAATGCCAGCGAGCTTTATTTCTTTAAGATGCTGATGAAGGCAGATACGCAAATTGGCTTCGGTGAGGAATTTATCGCACTCGACTGGCGTACTGACGGTGAGTTCAAACCAACTGTTGAAGGATAAGGAGAACGGACGATGGCAAAGAAAGAAAAAGTAATGGTGATTGTCCTGGAGGAGTTTCAGGACAAGTTCGACCACAAGACCATGTATCCGACAGGAACAGAGCTGGAAGTAGACAAGGAACGCGCTGATGATCTGGTAAGTCGCGAACTTGCTAAGATCAAGAAAGTGGAAACTCCCAAAGAGCCGAAAGAAACTAAGGAAGCAGAGACAGAAACAGCAAAGACTGAAGCTGAGAAACCTGAAGCTGAACAGGAAGATGATGACAAGGGGACTGAGAAATAATAATCCCGGTAACATCCGGAACAGTAAGACCGTGTGGCAAGGGGAGATTGTTCCCTCTACCGACCGTAGTTTTAAACAATTCAAGACGATGGCTTACGGTTACCGTGCCATGATCAAGCTATTGCAGAACTATCGGAAATTGAACGGATGCCGCACGATATCGGACTTCATCAACCGCTGGGCACCATCTGTAGAAAACAATACCTCGGGCTATATCAGCCGGGTATGCAGGGAAATGCAGGTACCTTCCAATTATGTTCCTGATGTGAACGACAGGGGAACCATGTGTGTCTTTGCAGCTGCCATGTCACAAGTGGAAAACGGCACTCCGGCAGTGATGGAAGACGTACAGGCAGGATGGGACCTACTCTAAGTTAAGGAGGAATAAGATGGATACACTTGAATACATGAAGCTGGTCTGTGGTATCCTTACGGTTATCATCACCTACGGAGGATTCAGGATGTATACCGACAGACGGAAATACATTCAGGAGGTGGAGAAGCTGAAGGCGGAAGTCCGTGATGCGCAGGTGAACACTCGTGGCAGCGAACTGGACAACGTTCAGAAAGCGATGCAAATCCTGATGGATGAAATTGTGGAACCTTTAAAGCAAGAAATAAATGCGATTCGAAAAGAACTCGGAAAACTTCGCCGGGCTGTTGAAAAGTCCAACAGTTGCCGTTTTGCTACTAACTGCCCTGTGCGTGATGAGTTGCAAAAGCCCGAAAAGACTGGAGAGAACTATCTCCCTAGACAGCCTGTACAGCGCAAGAGGATTCGCTCTGATACAGCAGCCGGTACCTCCGAGTATTGCAAAAACGGTGTTTCCGGCAGAGACACTGAAATCGATACCAGTAGGGACAGGCTTTAGTACCCGAAGCGGACAGGCAACCGTCAACGTGACGCGGGTATCGGAAGATTCAGTAGAGGTAAGTGCCACTTGCGACAGCCTGGCACGTGAAGTAATCTTCCTTCGTGAAGAACTGGCACGCATCCGCAACGAGACCGGTGAGGAAGTGGAAGAACCTCCTCCGCAGATTGTGAAGGAACCGACCGGATGGCAGTGGTTCCAGATATGGACAGGACGGATAGCTGTTGCTGTACTTGTTCTAATAGTGATCAAACGGCGATTGAAATGAATTTAAATAATATAAATTTTATGGCAGAACTAGGATATGTGCATGGTAGTGACATGCTTGTCGGATTAATGGTCGAAGATGCTTTTTCCCCACTGGGGCATTCAAAGACTTGTACCGTCAGTAATAAGGCAGAAACCAAAGAGCGTGCAGTAAAGCCGACTTTGGCGGAAAAGGCAAAAGCGGCTAATGCCGGCAAGTGGAAGGAAAAATCAGTGAGCGGTCTGTCCGTCGAAATCAGTTCGGAAGGATTCCGGTTCTACGGAGATGAGATGGGGTATGACAAATTACTGGAACTTTGGGAAAAGAGTGAGCCCGTAACGGTACGTTATGCGCTACGTGGAGAGGAAAAGACGAAATACCGTGAAGGAAAATTCCTTATCACAAGCCTGGAAGAGACATCTCCTTCGGATGACGACTCTACCTATACTATCTCTTTGGAAAACTCCGGTCCGGTAGCCACTAAAACAGTGGCTCCGCAAGGATAGTGTGTCATTTCTAATAGTTGAATCTTACAATGAATAAAGTAATCATTTGCGCGAAAGAATATCCCTCCCGTGTTACAATGGGGGCAATGATCGACTTCAAACATGAAACGGGTAAGGATGTAAATGAGATCGGTGCTGACATAGAACAGTTGACAATGTTCATGTATTGTTGTGTACGTAGTGCTTGCCGTGCTGATAAGGTGGATTTCCAATTGACCTTCGAGCAGTTTGCTGACGGTATCAACCTGGACGATTTCACCTCTTTTCAGAATGGAATGGCTATGGAAGAAAACGGGGCAAAAAAAAAGAAGGGGACGAAAGTGTAACAATCGAATCTCTGTTAGGACTGGCTATGGGGTGTGTCGGGATGTGTCTGAATGATTTCTGCCGTCTCACCCCATTAGAGTTTACAGCCGTCTTTGAAGCCTGGCAACAAAAAGAAACGTATGCGGAACGCAGACAGTGGAAACAGTCACGTTTTCTGGCTTGCAGTATATTGAAACCTTACAGTAAGAAAGGGCTGGAATTGACTGACGTATGCCGGTTCTCCTGGGATGTACAGCCTGCAAAGGAAGCGGAGGAAGAGCCCAGTACACAGGAAAGGTTTGACGAAATCAAGGCTCTGTGGAATGGGGCTTGAGGTTTTTCTTCTCTTCTTCCAGTTCGTGGATGAGCTCGTCGATATCCTTCTCGGTTAATTCACACTTTTCCCTATGGAAAAGCAATAGCAACGCTCCACCTCCGAAGAATACAACTAATAAGAATCCGATAAAAGTCATAGGCTCATTACTTTAACTACGCAAATATATGGAAAAAGTTTCATTTGACATCGTTTTGAACCTGAAAAATAATATTTCAGGTGCATTGGCCAACGTTAGAAAAATGTTTGATGGCGTTGATAAATCGGCGAAGTCAGTGTGTTCGACAACCGCCCGGTTCGGAAGTCTCTGCAGCAAATTGAAAATGCCTGACGTCAACGCTTTGCTTGGAGTGACGGAACGCCTTAGCAGTAGTTTTAGTGAATTGTCTCAAGGAGGTATGTCCTTCGGACAGTCTATGGCTGACCTTAGTTCTATTACCGGTATTCTTGGTGATGACCTTGAAGCACTGAGGGAGAATGCCCGTAAACTCGGAAAAGATTCCGGTCTCGGAGCTGATACGGCCGCCCGTGCATATTCGATTCTTGCCAGCCAGATAGATGTTGCCACAATCGGTATGTCCGGTTTGAACAACTTGCAGGCAAAGAGCGTGACGTTGGCGCAAGCCTCAGGAATGACCATTGATGCAGCCGCCACATCTCTGGCAGGTACGATCAACCAGTTCGGATTATCGGCCAATGAGGCGGAACGGGTTATCAATGTGCTGGCGGCGGGAAGTAAATATGGGGCGGCCGAAATCGGGGAGCTTTCACAAAGCTTTAAGGTAGTAGGTTCAGCCGCTTCCGCCATGGGCCTGACAGTGGAGCAGAGTGCAGGAGCGCTTGAAGTACTGTCCAAAGCCAACCTGAAAGGCAGCGAAGCCGGAACCGCCTTGAGAAACATCATCCTGAAATTGAATACGGAATTGGGGGTTGACCTGAGCAAAACATCCCTTTCTTCCGCCCTAGATGCCCTTAAACCGAAGTTGACGGATGCCGCTTATTTGAGTAAACTTTTCGGTATGGAGAATATTGCCGCCGCCCAGTATCTGATTCAGAATGCAACAGCTGTTGATGAAATGACTCATAAACTGACCGGAACCAACGTTGCGCAGGAACAGGCGGCTATACGGACGGAAACCAATGCGCACAAGCTGGAAGTGATGCGCGCGAAGGTAGACGACCTGAAAATCAGTATCTCCAATACGCTGGGAGGATTCTCTGCCTACGCGGCTGTATTAAGTGAAAACTCCCTGTTGCTCATGTCAATGTTCGTTAGTGCTAGGGAAGTCATTGGAGCGCTGAACAAAGTCGGAATAGCCGGTAAAGTTGCCACTGTAGTCCAATTATCTTATAACGGGGCTGTGAACCTGGGCAAGCGCGCCCTCTATGTATACCAGATGCAGGTGCTTGCTGCCCGTGCGGCAATAGTCTCCACCACAGGTGCCACAAAGTTGATGAATATAGCAATCGCAGCCAGTCCGTATGTGCTTGCCGCTGTCGCTGCCGTTGCTTTGGGCGCTGCCATTTATAAAATAGCCACACGCAGCAGTGAAGCGGAGAAGGCTCAGAACAAGTTAAATGAGGCAATGTCTGGCATGCAGAAAGAAGTCACGACGGAACGTCTGAAACTGGATGCGCTATTCGCTCCGTTGTTGAATGCGAAGGAGGGAACGGATGAATGGAAACGTGCCCGTGATCGGATACAGGAAACCTATGGCGATTACTTGCAACGATTGGGCATTGAAGAGATTAAGGTAGATAATGCGCGCAAGGCGTATGATTTGCTGTCTGAAGCGATCATCAATACAGCACGAGCTCGTGCCGGGGAAAAAGCATTAACTTCTGCGGGGGACTCATTAGCCGGTAAAGAAAGCGAGATGCTGACTAAAATGCGTAGCGTGCTCACTCAAAAGTTTGGTGAGGAAACCGGTGCACGAGTATTTGATGGCATAGCTAACAGCATTCGTAAAGGCGAGAAGGAAATACCTGAACGGTGGGCGAAATTTATTAAGAAACTGGATGTAATAGAAGTGTATGGACAAGCGGGGGAAGTTAATACAACTAATCCGGTCATGACGTATGTTAATGGAATCAAACAGGCAAGGGCTGACTATGAGAAAGAATATAACCGCATTGTTTCTGTATTCGGCAAAACTATTCCTGAACCTAAAGTTTCTCTGAAAACGGTGAAGGGAGAAGGGGATAAGAAAAATGACAACCTAAAGCAAGAGTCTCTTACTCTGTCTGATATCAAGAAGAAAATAGAAGAGCTCCAAGCCGCGCAACAAACGGCATCGGACGAGGAGGGCCGTAACATACAGGTTCAGATCAATCAGCTAGAGACCCTTAAAAAGGCTAAAGAAAAAGCGATGGGTATCGGAGGCGACCCGGCTTTTATAAGTGGCAGTATTGATGTCATGAAAACTGAACTGTCTAAATATGAAAAAGAACTGTCCGCTAATCCTGTCGGACAAGCCTCCATAGAGTTACAGGTTAAGATTGACAGGTTGAAGAGTCAAATCGAAGGCGTAAAAATATGGATTGAGAAGGAGGCTTTTAAGAGTACTTATGGTGAGATTAATGTAGGTGTGGTTCCTGCTTCCGATGCCGGACGTACGCTTGGAAAAATGGCGGAAGATTTTCAGAATGAAGAGAATAACAAACATCCCAAGCAGCAGCCGGACATACTAACACATGACTACATCAAGAAAATGAAACTCCCTGAATTTGATATGCCGAAGTTGGAACCTAAGAAGTCCGGTTTTGAACAATGGAACGAAGCTGTTGACAAAGCATATCAGAAGAATCAGGATATGGTTGAAAGTATGGGAGCGGTGGGCAGTGCAATGGGCAGTATAGGTCAAGCTGTCGGAGGAGCTGCGGGAGAATGGCTGAACTGGGCAGGAAATGTTGTCCAGTCCATAGGGGCTGTTATTCCACAGATGCTGGCATTAATAGGTGTACAACGACAGGAAGTGACAGCCAATACCGCACAAGCCGGTTCCGGTGCTGCAGCAGCTACATCAAGTATCCCTATTGTCGGTCCTATTCTGGCGGTGGCTGCTGTGGCGAGTGTGTTGGCTGCTTTGGCGAGTTTACCCAAATTTGCAAACGGTGGACTGGCATACGGTCCCACAATGGGGATTTTCGGTGAATATTCCGGTGCTCGGAACAATCCGGAAGTAGTTGCACCACTCAACAAACTCCGCCAATTGATTCAACCTTCCGGTGGTATGGGTGGAATTGTAGAATTCAAGATAGATGGCAGAATGCTTCGTGGTGTTTTAAATAAGGTAGACCGATATAATCAACGTACAAGATAAGACAATGGAAAAGCAATTAAGATATCAGGGGGAGTTCTTCAGTGTGGCAGGTGTACTGTGGCGTGTTGAGATATGGCAGGATGCGGATGTTCCTTATCCGGCTGTTGCGGAACTTCGTTTTCCGGCAGAAACCCCGTTGGTATTCGAATGGGCGGAAACTGATAAACTGGAGCCGGTGCAGGGCAGTGCCGCAACCTTGGAAATAGTCAGCAAGGTAAACCGGCAATATAAAGACCTGTATACTGTTGAAGCAGGAAGTATCCGCATGGATGCATATCGGGATGATGTGTTGTACTGGAGCGGTACGTTGGATACAGAAGCTTATGAAGAACCGTTCTCTTATGAAAATGAATATGAGGTGAAGCTGACGTTCAGTGACTTTTCCTTGCTTGACCGGATGAATTTCTCTTTGAGGGGGACACGTTCGATAAGTGTCTTGATTGATAACTTTATTGCTGAGACTAAAATAAATAACCGGGGGATTGAAAGATACATATCAACTACTTGTAGCTCGGTTTCCGGTGAAATGTTGGATAATGTAGGAATCAGTTGTGAGAACTTTTATGATGAGGAGGGAGTGCCGTTGACGATGCGCGAAGTGCTTGACGAAATTCTTCGTCCGTTTGCTCTACGTCTGATCCAGCGTGAAGGAAAACTGTTTATCTATGATTTGAATGCCGTACAAGCAGAATTTAAACCCGAACAAATTCGCTGGGAAAGTGATGACGCAGTATTGGGAGTCGACAAGACATATAAGAATGTGACTCTTACTTTCAGTCCTTATCCTCAAAAGAAACTTTATTCTACTACATTGACAGAAAAAATGCTTGATGAAGGAGCGGAACGGTACTATGTAGCCAAGGATCTAAGCAAAAGTCCGTTTGTGGATAATAATATCGGCTTTATGATTGACCTTAAAAAAACAACCGGGGTAAGTGAAGAACTGGAGATAAGACCTGACAAGGCTTTACTTTTCAGGATTATTCCTGTCTTTTCCGGGAGTGAGGCCTTCGGAATAGCATCGCGCATCAGGGATGTATATAAGATGCCGCTTTTTGGAACTGAAACTCCCATAGATACCTCTGGAAGTGATTATGGAGCACCGTGGCTTTTTAAAGTACGGCGTACTTTGTCATTACCGGAAACACGTGTTGTTTTTAATTATTCTTCTCCAGGTGTAATTCTGGATGGAAAATCTTGTTTGACTGATATAATGCTGCGATTAAAAGTCGAAGCGATGATTGATGGCAGATATAACCCTTTTGAAGAAGCGACGGCATTAAACGGAAAAAGTGCCTATGAGAAAATGCAGGATATCAAGGAATATAATATATCATATATCTTGCGGATTATTGATACGGACGGAAATATAAAGATGCATTATGAAAATAGGGTATATGACAAAGAATCAGAGGAGGAAGGATTTTTCCGGCATTATAAAGAGATAAACGGTAAATGGGTGGATGGAGATGTAGAATATGGTACTCCTAAAATGACTTCTCTAAGGTATTATGACAGTGGTGGATATACAGGTTGGAGGGGTGGCTGGCAAATGAATCGGGTTGGATATCTGCGCTCGTATATTCCGCGTACAGCATCAGGGGAAGGTGATCTTATCCCTATTCCTTCCGGAAACCAAGGATGTACACTGGAACTGACAATTATAAGTTGTTTCGCCCGCGTGGTTAATCCACATAAACATAACGGTCTTACAACTGACTCGCATACCATTCCACGCTGGGTTTTGTTCAAAATTCCGGAATTGACTCTGGTCAATCAATACGGAAAAGAAGTGGTTGGTAATGATATTGAATATAAAACATGGCTCAATTCTTCTGCAAAAGAAGAAAAGAAGATTGAAACGATTGTGGGAACACCATGTACCTCCACAAATTTCGGAATGGGAATGTTGTTGGATGTATCTAGCCGTACAACGTTACAGATATTTACCCGTGCCGGAGTATCCGCATCATTGGAAAAGCTGTTGATTGGCACTTGGTACAGTAACTATAACAGACGCATGAATATGCTCTCCGGCACAGTCCGCTTATTAAACAGGTTCGGTACATATACGGATGTTAGCGAACCCGGCACATATTTAATGGTAGGGGATGTTCAGAACGTACGTGAAGATGAAAGTAATGTGAAATTGGCGGAGATAACTCCGGATAATTTCGAGGGAATAGAGTACGAATAAACAAACTGCTTGCAATGAAAGAAAAATATAATATTGTCATATCAGAACGTCAGGCCGTCCCACGCAGTAAAAGAATGCGTGAAAAGGGACAATCTGCCTCTTCTGCAGCTGTACTGGTATCTGGAGCAGGTGAAGGAAATTCTTCCTGTGATAGACATACTCATACAAACCTTCCTGCTCTTGAACGTATCGGTTTTGACGAGGGAGATGACAAATATTTGATGGTGCGTGTTGGTACTGTCGATGATGAAACAGGTGAGTTGATTGTTACTCATGAGAAAGTAAAAGCAGGCTATGCGGATAAGGCCCACGAATTGGATGAAGACAGTCCGATGAATGAGAAATTTCTTCGTAAGGACCAACCTGATAGTACCGATTTTCTATTATCAGCTAACGGAGGTTTGGTTGTCCGCTCTGGTAAAACACTATCAGAATTACAATCTCAAATATCCGATTCGTTATCAGAGTTGGATAAAGACTCTATCACAGAACTTGGAGATGAGGGTTCATTATCTACTGCATTACTCGAATTACCTGTAAACGAGGGAATAACCGGCACTTTAGGCGGATTGGACAATGTATCAGATAGAGCAGATGATATTGACGCCCAAGACGTAGTACTTGTTAAGCAGAAAGGCGGAATTCTATGGGAAACGATCGAAATGGACAAAATGAAGGGTAAAGACGGCGTGATTGTTTATCCAACAATGGGCATCAATGTACGCACAGGACACTTGATTTTAAGTGTACCAACGAATAATTATGAGAATCAATTCAAAGTAACTAATGGACACCTAATATTGCAGCAAAATGGCTAATGATATAGATTTAGGCAAGATATCCATCACTCCCAGAGGAGACTGGAACAATAAGACAGAAGTTGAATATAATGATATTTGGCGTTATAAAAATGCCAAATATTTGGCTTTACAAGATTCAACCGGTGTAGTCCCGGCAGATGACGGGGTATATTGGTACGAACTTTCGTCTCAAGGAAAAAGCGCGTATCAGCAGGCAGTCGACAATGGCTTTCCCGGCAGCGAAGAAGAATGGCTTCAATCGTTGAAACAACCGGCGTTGGATGGCGCAGCGCGGGCAGATGCTGCGGTAGCTAATATGGATAAGCGGTTCCCGGATGAAATATCGAAGATTCAGAGCTCTTTATATAACCAGTTAAGTTCGGATTTAAACGACAAGGTCGTCAAACCTCTTGTTATTTCCGGTACCGAACAATTGGCCGGTCAATATAAGATGAATGGAGAAGTAATAGATATCTATGAAAGATCAGTATCTTTATCCAACTTGCCAAAGGCTGCCGGAGAAACGAAAGATTATGTGATTGCGGATGAGCCTCTAGGGTTTGGGACGTATGTTAACGTAGAATCATTCGTTGCTTCAACCGGAAAAGGATTGAATAAGGAGTTTTTCAATTTCAATTATGACATTACACGGTTTTACATTAATTCTCAATTGCAGACGTGTGTTGTGCTGAAATGCAGGAATACGGTATCTGAAGAGGTAAACGGTCTGATGCACATTCAATATTGCAAATTCTGGGGTGATGTGGTTGAGTTTGATATTACGCTTCCAAGCTCGGTTAATAAGGAGGCTATTTCGCTGGAGATTCCACCTTTGAAGTATAATAAGAAGATGGTATTTAGCTATATCACGGACGATAGCTATGCTATATACCAGTATATATTTTCGCTGATTAATAAAAGATATATAGCTAAAAGATTTAAATTACCTGATGATAGGATTCTTACATGGCATTTGGGTATGCAGGGTGACCCGCAGATAGAGCAGTATGTTTCTGACGCTTATTATCCGGAAAAACCCGCACAATGTACTGATGGTGCCGGGATAAAGAAAAGATATGCAACTACTGTTGCTACTTGGCCGGATAAATTAAAAAACCAATACATAGGCCAGGATTTCGGTTATTTTCTACCGTGGATGTCAGAAAAGGAGTTTAAACTTTTTTTTGACTTCGGGTTCATGGTAGCCTATCACGATTTGATAGGCTATGATACTGCTACTACCGACACACAGGCAAAATTTGATAAATGTGTCGAGGACTCGGTCGCACTTTTCAAGGAGTACATAGGCATTACCCCAAAATTAATGGTGGAACCGAATGGCGACCACAAATATATAACTTTCAGCCGGGTTAATGACAACATTCAGGTCATTACTGCGCAGGGAGGAGACCCCAGTATTAAAAAAGTTTATCCATTCAGTCCCGATTTTACTTTAAGCAAAAATAATGTAACAATTCAGAGATTGTTTGCTTACGGAGATGATATGGTATACGATAATGATAATCCTCAATATGCGCAGGATTTACTTGATATTCTATCCGGATTTAATGCAACAGAAAATAAGGAATCGATCTACTGGTTGATAGGTTCCACACACAGAGGATCGCACTGGGAATCGGTATTCATTAAGAATCTGCATCGATTGTATGGAGATATCGGCTTAGACAATCTATGGTTCCCTACTTTAGATGAATTCTTTGAATATTGGTATATGAGGGAAAACACGCTGTCTGTTAAGACTGTGACGGAAACGGGGGTACATTACAGGATGTATGTGCCGAAGGGCGCCAATTTCTTTTTCAGGGACTTGTCCGTACTCATATCAGGTGTTCCGTCACTGGAAGGGGTGTCTGTCACATCGGGGGACAATGTGTATGGAACATCATTCGCTATGAATGACGGCAGGCTGCTGGTTAACCTTGACTTCAACCCGTTGTTGTTGGAACGGGTGAACAAGTATGTGGAATCATTTGAGGCAGATTATAATGCGGAGTATGCGTATGATGACGCTTATTATTTTGTTCAGATGTTGAAACCGGGATTGAAGGAGCCGTATTTGGCAAGAATCAATAAATGGGTGTCACCGCCTGTACTTGAATCGTTTGTGATCAACTCCGGGCAGGAATTCACTCAAGACCGGAATGTTATACTAAACATTACCTACAGCGGTCAGGCTCCGTCCCATTATATGGTTTCAGAGGATATGTCGTTTACAGGAGCCTCATGGATTGAATATGTGGAAAAACCGACATTCAAGTTGTCTTCCGGATTCAATGCTAAAACCGTTTATGTGAAGCTAAAGAATGCGTATGGGGAAACCGGAGTATTATCAGCCGGTATAACTCTGCTTGAGCCGACATTGACTCTGAAAGGCATCACGATAGATAACGGAGCAGCTTCGGCGATACAGAGAAATGTAAATGTAACATTTGACTACCTCGGATATCCAACTCATTACATGGTTTCGGAAAATTCATCGTTTGCGGGAGCATCATGGGTGGAATTCACTGAAAATCCGATAGTGCAACTATCCGCATCTTATGGAAACAAAATACTGTATGCAAAATTGAAAAACGCCAGCACTGAAACGGTATCCAGATCAGCCGCCATCGAGTTGATAGATGCTGTTACGGCACGGTTGGACAGTATTACTGTCAACAATGGGGATGCCAGCACAGATTCCGGTATTGTATCGGTTAAATTTGAGACGTTGAATACCATCACCAAATACAAGATCGGCCAACAGGCGGATTTGTCTGATTGTACAGACTGGATTGTGTGGGGCGGTTCGACAGTTCAATATGACTCAAAAATAGTGGATGGTAATTTGACAGTATATGCGCAGGTCGGAAATGAGACGACAGAATCTTCGATCAAGTCTGATTCTATACAGGTAGTGCAGCCCGTTGGCCTGACAAGCATAACACTGGCGGAAGGGAAAGATTCTTTTGCCGGCTATACCGTACCTGTTTCATTTGAAATCAGTCAGGGAACTCCAACGCATTACAGATTGGCGGAAACGTCAGCAGGCTTGGCGTCTGCTGCATGGGAAGCATGGAAAGATAATATTGTTTACGAATTTACAACTTCTGGAGCTAAAACTTTGTATGGACAGTTGAAGAATGAAGTTTCTGAATCAAGCGTTGGCAGCGATTCCGTAACTCTTACAGAACCGCCTGTCATAATATTACTGGCAAACATACCATCGGCAGGGAATGTGGATGGCGTCGGCTTTGTCCAGCCTATAAACTCCGGTAATGCAGCTGTGGATCTAAAAGATATTCAGGGAAACTACGTTGGAACCTTGACAGGTAGATATATACCATATAACAAAGCTGATTATGCAGCTATGGGAGCAAAGTTGTCCAAGGATGTCCTAGGCGGAACAGGCGCTCCTGTTTATTGGCAAGGGGTGACATTAGGAGCGGAAGTACAATATCCCAACTCAATGATTTGGGATGGCTCTACCAAAAGTATCGTTGTTCCCACACGTGGTAATTTCACTTCTTACACGGCTGAAATTCAAAGTGTCGTAATATTAAAGGGGTTAACTCCGGGTAACTATAAGGTCAGACTTTTATTATCAGACAAAAATTCTGTACCCAATACCCAACCTTGGAATTTATACGTTCAAAATGCTGTGCAACAAGTATTAGCATCCGACTTGTCTACTAAAGTAATCAACAATAATTCTAATTGGTATACATTCGACGATGTAGCAGTGGATTCAGATGGTTATCTGTTAGTTGCCCAAGGTTATAATAACGATCCTTCAGCAGAACCCGGTTACTCCAGAATATCCCCAATCTGTATAGTCGAAGTTACAAAACTATCTTAATATTATAATATGGCAGGATTATCCAGTTCGGCAATTGTCGGATTTATCTCATCCGGAATAAAGATGGGTGAGAAAATCGTAGAATTCTTTTTATCCGGTTTTTCGGGTTATGGTTGGAAAATTTGGGAATATGTCAAGGGCAAGTGGATGCTTGAAATTGACGCTATCCGTGTACGTGGACAGTTCACCGTATTCGAGCTTCTGGTGTCTAAGATCAGGGCGATAATCGGTGCGCAGACTATTACACAGGGATGTGGCAAGATTAAGACAGTCCAGATGTCGGAAGACGGGACTGCCTACCTTGTCACACTCGAAGAACAGGACATGAGTTTCATGGAGCATGACTTCATCCGGTGCCAGGAGTTTACAGGCAACCAGCGATTGTATCACGTGGAGATAGAATCAATCGTTGACGGAGTAATCCGCATTCCGGTATCGGAGTTTGAATCGGAAGTGAACGAGGACGGGGTTACCTTTGTTACGAATCCCCCCATAGTGGGTGACGACATAGTGCAATTTGGTAACAGTTCATACGAAACACAGTACGCAGGAAGGCATTCCGCTATCTATATGCACGCTGATGAAAATGCACAGCCTGCCATTGACGTGCTGGCCGGTATTTATTCGAAGGACTGGAGCAACTGCCTGAAGGTTCGTGTGGGCGGTGATATACCGGGAACGAATGGATTGAAAGGATTCTATTGCGTCAACGGTATGCTGAAAGGTGTAGACGATGACGGGACAATCCTGTACCAGTTCAATCCCGACAGTTCCGGATTCATTGCAAAAGGCAATATCAGATGGGACAAGGAAGGCAACGGTGACATATTCAACAGGGCTATATATTGGGACACTGACGGTTTCCATTTCGGAAGTGGCGTGAAACTTACTTGGGATAACTTGGATAGTGAAGTAAAAAAGAACCTGAAAGGCGAACCTGGGAAAGACGGTAGCAGTCTTGTATATAAAGGCGAGTTCACTTCTCATCCCTCCAATCCTCAGAACGGCTGGTATTACCGCAATACATCCGACAAGAAGAACTATGTCTATCAAGATAATGCTTGGTATGTAATGACCGTTGACGGTGAGGATGGCCTGGACGGAATTAACGGTAATGACGGAAAGGATGGTCTGGACATTGTATGGAAAGGTGACTTGTCTACCGCTCCAGCTGACCCTGTTAAAAACTGGGTGTATCGTGACACTGACAACGGGCGTGTCTACATCTATAACGGCACAGCTTGGGAATTAATGGTGGCAGATGGTAATGACGGCACGGACGGTACAAACGGTAAGGATGGTATGAGAGTTTACATAACCTATCATGACAGCGAAACCGAACCTGCCGTTCCTACAGGGAATGGTACAACCGAAGGTTGGCATACAAATTCAACGGCATCCGTCGTTTGGATTTCACAGAAGGTGGCAGAAAGTGCAGATTCAGGTGAATGGGGCACTCCTATCAGATTCAGAGGAAAAGACGGTCAAGATGCGAACCTTCTTCCGTGGATTGAGGAATGGAACAATAATAAGACGGAAATAGGAGGTGAGTATATGGTGTCTCCCAAGATGTTTTCCGGCACAAAAGACAGTAACGGGAAGCTGACAGGCGTCGCTATGGGACGTGATTGTCTCACCGGAGCTGACGGGACGAAGCGTACCGGGATATTCGCATTGGTTGATGATGAAGTAGTGTTCGAGCTTGATCCAGTCAATAAAAAGTACAAATTTAAAGGAGAGGTGTTCGCGAATAAGGGAACTTTTACTGGAACGGTAAATGCAAATGACGGCGTTATTGGTGGTTTTGAAATTGAAGGATCCGGGCTTAAAAACATTAGCGGACGAGATGCCATGATTTCCGTCCAAACGGATTCTGGTGATCATCAAAGGCAAGCGGCACTTGGAAACACATTGTCCGCCATGGTCGGATTCGACGTGTCTGCTTATATGTCCGCTACAGGAAATTGGAACTCTTTCAACAGGGCACTCATGCTTCGCGCCAGTGGTAGTACGATGAGAAAGGATATGATGTTTGGGGGGTATTGTAATTTATGCATTGACGCTATTGGTGGCGTTGACTGGAAAATGGACAAGAACGACCATTGGAGTATGCCCGGAGTCCTTGGTTTTGTTGCTGTTGAAAGAGATTTAAATTCTGTCCAAAGGTGGGGTGACGGAATGATAATATCACGCATACAACGCACAAGTACCGGACAATATACCTTATATCACTCACAAGGGCATACTGATTATATTGTAATTGTACAAACGACTCCCTGGGCAGTCGATGGCGAGCGTTGGACTATGGGTACAGAGTGTGGGCGGTACAATGATCATTTTAATATACAGACAATTGATCCCAATATTGGGCTTATGAATATAGATTTTCGAGTTGTTGTAATAGGACGCCCCGCCGATTAATACTTTTCTGCAATTGGTTATCAGTTACCTATAAAAGAAGATGAACTTTCCCAAAGTACGAAGAAATGGAGTAAAAAGAAAGCCGTCCTGCACATCACGAAGTTACTATTAAATAAAAATTGAAAATACACATTTCGTTTTATGTTAACAAGATTGAAAACTATTCAAATCGATTTGTGATAACTTCGCAAATCGTTTTGCCGTTTATATACGGCATCATAAACTTATGTATGAAAAGAAAATATCTTTTGATGTGCTCGGTGTGTGCAGGAGGGAGTGATAAAAGAAAAAAGCTCTGTAATTCAATGTTTACAGAGCTTTTTCCTTTTCTTAAGAAGCGGTGCGTACGGGACTCGAACCCGTGACCCCATGCGTGACAGGCATGTATTCTAACCAACTGAACTAACGCACCAAATTTTATTTAGACTAACTCTTTTTATTCTTTCCGCCTCTTCATTAAGAAGCGGTGCGTACGGGACTCGAACCCGTGACCCCATGCGTGACAGGCATGTATTCTAACCAACTGAACTAACGCACCAGAATTTCATTTTATTAATCTGCATCTCTCTCGATTGCGGGTGCAAAGGTAGTTGTTTTTTGTAAATCTGCAAGCGTTTTAGGAAAAGTTTTTTTCAAGAAAAAACAAGAAAAACGCTTAGTGTCTCATTTTGAGTACTTTTGTAATGAAAAAAAATATTGTTTTTTCTTCTATCAGGATAGTGACGCTATCCGGTTATCATAGTGACGCCATTATAATGAGATAGTGACGCTATCCAAAGACGATAGCGTCACTATCCTGAAGTTTGTCATCCTCTTCATAGAAAAGAACTCTCGAAATCTTTCTATCTGTAAGAAATTACCGTTTTTATATCAACTTTCTGCTTGAATAATTCGTAATTTTGCAATAAATCGTTATTTTTGCGGACTAAAATAAGAAAGGTGGAAAATATTCTGCCGGGAATCGTAAATTAGTAAAAAGAATGATGACAACAGCCAAACTGTTATTGCACTGTCCCGACAAACCGGGAATCCTTGCGGAAGTGACAGACTTTATTACGGTAAACAAAGGAAATATTATCTATTTGGACCAGTATGTAGACCATGTAGAAAACATATTCTTCATGCGTATTGAATGGGAGTTGAAAGATTTTCTGGTTCCCCAGGAAAAGATTGAAGATTATTTCAGAACACTTTATGGTCAAAAATACGAAATGGATTTCCGTCTTTATTTTTCGGATGTAAAACCGCGTATGGCTATTTTTGTTTCTAAGCTGTCACACTGTCTTTTCGATATGCTGGCTCGTTACACAGCCGGAGAGTGGAATGTGGAGATACCTCTTATTATAAGCAACCACCCCGATTTGCAACATGTGGCCGAACGTTTCGGCATTCCTTTCTATTTGTTCCCCATTACCAAAGAAACAAAAGAAGAACAAGAACGCAAGGAGATGGAACTGCTTGCCAAGCATAAAATCACATTTATCGTACTGGCACGCTATATGCAAGTGATTTCCGAGCAGATGATAAACGCTTATCCGAATAAGATTATCAATATCCATCACTCTTTCCTTCCTGCGTTCGTAGGTGCGAAGCCATATCACGCTGCCTTCCAAAGAGGTGTGAAGATTATCGGTGCAACCAGCCATTACGTGACGACAGAACTGGATGCAGGTCCGATTATCGAACAGGACGTAGTGCGTATCACTCATAAAGACGCTATCGAAGACCTTGTCAACAAAGGAAAGGACTTGGAGAAAATCGTTCTCTCACGTGCGGTACAGAAGCACATTGAACGTAAAATTTTGGCTTATAAAAATAAAACAGTAATATTTAGTTGATGAAAGTAGCAGTCGTAAAATACAATGCCGGTAATATCCGTTCTGTGGATTATGCTTTGAAGCGGTTGGGAGTGGAAGCGGTGATTACTGCCGATAAAGAAGAACTCCAGTCAGCCGATAAGGTAATTTTCCCCGGAGTAGGAGAGGCGGAAACTACCATGAACCATCTGAAAGCGACAGGATTGGACGAGCTGATAAAGAATCTGCGCCAGCCTGTATTCGGGATTTGTCTCGGTATGCAGTTGATGTGCCGTTATTCCGAAGAAGGGGGAGTGGACTGTTTGAATATCTTTGATGTAGACGTGAAGCGTTTTGTTCCGCAGAAGCACGAAGACAAAGTACCTCATATGGGTTGGAACACAATCGGAGAAACGAACAGTAAACTCTTTGAAGGATTTACCGACGAAGAATTTGTTTACTTCGTGCATAGTTTTTATGTGCCGACTTGCGACTTTACCGCTGCTACGACTGATTATATTCACCCGTTTAGTGCCGCCTTGCATAAAGATAACTTTTATGCCACCCAGTTTCATCCGGAGAAAAGTGGTAAGACGGGAGAGAAGATTCTGACGAACTTTTTGAATCTATAATAAACTATGTTGCCGTTTATAATAAACTCCATCATAATTTATAATAAACTCGTTCATCGTTTATAATAAACTTTTAGCAAATAAATAATAGATGATAGAAATTATTCCAGCCATTGATATTATTGACGGAAAGTGTGTACGCCTTTCCCAGGGAGATTACGACAGTAAGAAAGTATATAACGAAAATCCGGTGGAAGTTGCCAAGGAGTTTGAAGCCAATGGTATCCGCAGACTTCATGTGGTGGACTTGGACGGAGCTGCTTCTCATCATGTAGTCAATTATCGGGTGTTGGAGCAAATCGCTACCCGTACTTCCTTGATAATAGATTTTGGCGGCGGAGTAAAGAGTGATGAAGACTTGAAAATCGCTTTCGAAAGCGGTGCGCAAATGGTGACGGGCGGCAGCATTGCCGTGAAAGATCCCGGATTGTTCTGTCATTGGCTGGAAGTGTACGGAAGTGATAAAATAATCTTGGGGGCGGACGTAAAAGAGCATAAGATAGCCGTAAACGGCTGGAAGGACGAAAGCGCCTGTGAGCTTTTTCCGTTTCTCGAAGACTATATAAATAAAGGTGTCCGAAAAGTAATCTGCACAGATATCAGTTGTGATGGGATGTTGAAAGGGCCTTCCATTCACTTGTACAAGGAAATGTTGGAAAAATTCCCCGACCTTTATCTAATGGCCAGCGGTGGAGTAAGTAATGTCGATGACATTATTGCCTTGAACGAAGCCGGAGTGCCAGGAGTGATCTTTGGAAAAGCACTGTATGAAGGGCGGCTCACTCTGAAAGACTTGAAAATCTTTTTGGATTGAGACCTTTGATTGTCTGATTTTAAATTGTCAAACAGTAAATAAAAATAGGATTGTGTTAGCAAAAAGAATAGTACCTTGTCTGGATATCAAAGACGGACAAACCGTGAAAGGAACGAATTTCGTTAATTTGCGTCAAGCAGGTGACCCGGTAGAGTTGGGACGGGCTTATAGTGAACAAGGAGCCGATGAACTTGTTTTCCTTGACATTACCGCCAGTCATGAGGGGCGTAAGACATTCACGGACTTGGTGAAACGTATTGCTGCCAATATCAATATTCCGTTTACCGTAGGCGGCGGAATCAACGAACTGAGTGACGTGGACCGTCTGCTGAATGCCGGAGCCGACAAAATATCTATCAACTCCTCCGCTATCCGCAATCCGCAACTGATTGATGAGATTGCCAAGAATTTCGGCTCGCAGGTCTGTGTATTGGCAGTAGACGCCAAGCAAACGGAAAAAGGTTGGAAGTGCTACCTGAACGGAGGACGTATCGAAACCGACAAAGACCTGTTTGAATGGACAAAAGAAGCACAGGAACGTGGAGCGGGCGAAATCCTTTTTACGAGCATGAATCATGACGGAGTAAAGACCGGGTATGCGAATGAAGCACTTGCCGCATTGGCGGGGCAACTCTCTGTCCCCGTGATTGCTTCGGGTGGTGCAGGCTGCAAAGAACACTTCCGTGATGTCTTTTTGCAAGGAAAAGCAGATGCGGCGCTGGCAGCCAGCGTTTTTCACTTCGGAGAAATTAAAATTCCCGAATTAAAATCGTATCTTTGCGTCGAAGGAATTACCATCAGGTAATTACTGCGTTGCAAAAATTAGCCTTCAGGCTGCGTCGAAGGAATTACCATCAGGTAATTACTGTGGTGCAAAAATTAGCCTTCAGGCTGCGTCGAAGGTATTGTTATGCGTAAATAGTAAATTAAGATATTAAATAAAATGGAATTGGATTTTGATAAAATGAACGGACTTGTTCCGGCTATCATACAGGACAACGAAACACGTAAAGTCTTGATGCTGGGCTTCATGAATAAAGAAGCCTATGATAAAACGGTAGAAACCGGAAAAGTAACTTTCTTCAGCCGTACAAAGAACCGTCTTTGGACGAAAGGAGAAGAAAGCGGTAACTTCCTTCACGTAGTTTCTATCAAAGCCGATTGTGACAATGACACCCTGCTGATACAAGTGAATCCGGTAGGTCCGGTTTGCCATACAGGTACGGATACTTGCTGGGGGGAGAAGAACGAAGAACCTGTAATGTTCTTGAAAGCATTGCAAGACTTCATCGACAAACGTCACGAAGAAATGCCCGAAGGCTCCTACACGACGAGTCTATTTGAGTCCGGCATCAATAAGATGGCGCAGAAAGTAGGTGAAGAAGCAGTAGAGACAGTCATCGAAGCAACCAATGGAACAGACGAGCGCCTGATTTACGAAGGAGCCGACCTGATTTATCACATGATTGTATTACTCACTTCAAAAGGCTATCGCATCGAAGACCTTGCACGCGAATTGCAGGAAAGACATAGCAGTACATGGAAGAAGCATTAATTCAATATAAGAACGTAGAAATCCATCAACAGGAACTCTGTGTGCTGAATGATGTCAATCTTGAACTGCACAAAGGCGAGTTTGTCTATCTGATAGGAAAAGTCGGCTCCGGCAAAACGAGCCTGCTCAAAACTTTGTATGGCGAACTGGATGTAATCGACGGTGAAGCGGAAGTGCTGGGCTATAATATGCGTTCCATCAAACGCAAGCACATCCCGCAGTTACGCCGGAGGTTAGGCATTGTGTTTCAGGATTTCCAACTGCTGACGGACCGTACCGTTTACAACAACCTTGAGTTTGTGCTCCGCGCCACAGGCTGGAAAAACAAACAAGAGATAAAGGAACGTATTGAAGAAGTGCTCGATTTGGTCGGAATGTCCAACAAAGGTTACAAACTGCCTAATGAGCTTTCCGGCGGCGAACAGCAACGCATCGTAATAGCGCGTGCCGTGCTCAATTCCCCGGACATCATTCTGGCGGATGAACCAACCGGAAATCTGGACGTAGAAACAGGGAAGTCCATTGTCGAGCTATTGCACGATATTTGTAAGACCGGTTCATCCGTAGTGATGACGACGCACAACCTGCAATTGCTGAAAGAATACCCCGGCAGGGTATACCGTTGTGCCGACCATCAGATAGTAGATGTCACCAACGAATACATGCCCCGGCAGAGAACAATAGAAATAGATTTAAATATAGATAACTAAAACAGTAACGAAAATGAAAGTTTTAAAGTTTGGAGGAACTTCCGTAGGTTCTGCTCAGCGCATGAAGGAAGTAGCCAAATTGATTACCGATGGTGAACAGAAGATTGTTGTCCTTTCAGCTATGTCAGGTACGACAAACACATTGGTGGAAATTTCGGACTATCTGTATAAGAAGAATCCGGAGGGTGCCAACGAGATTATCAATAAGCTGGAAGCTAAATATAAACAGCACGTTGATGAGCTTTTTGCAACTCAGGAATATAAACAGAAAGGCTTGGAAGTCATCAAATCTCACTTCGACTACATCCGCTCCTACACGAAAGACCTTTTCACTTTGTTTGAAGAGAAAGTGGTTTTGGCACAGGGCGAACTTATCTCTACGGCTATGGTAAACTTCTACCTGCAGGAATGTGGCGCGAAGTCCGTATTGCTTCCGGCTTTGGAATTCATGCGTACTGACAAAAACGCAGAGCCGGATCCTGTATATATTAAGGAGAAGTTGCAGGCGCAACTCGACCTCTATCCGGACGTGGAAATCTACATTACGCAAGGCTTCATCTGTCGCAACGCTTACGGTGAGATAGATAACCTGCAACGTGGTGGCAGCGATTACACCGCGTCCCTGATTGGCGCAGCCGTGAATGCTTCCGAAATTCAGATATGGACAGACATCGATGGTATGCACAACAACGACCCGCGTATTGTTGACAAGACAGCCCCGGTTCGTCAGCTTCACTTTGAAGAAGCAGCTGAGCTGGCCTACTTCGGTGCGAAAATCCTGCACCCGACCTGTATCCAGCCTGCCAAATATGCCAATATCCCCGTACGCTTGTTGAACACAATGGATCCGGAAGCTCCCGGCACATTGATATCCAACGACACGGAAAAAGGTAAAATCAAGGCGGTAGCTGCCAAAGACAACATTACAGCCATCAAGATTAAATCCAGCCGTATGTTGTTGGCTCACGGTTTCCTGCGTAAAGTATTTGAAATCTTCGAAAGCTACCAGACATCCATCGACATGATTTGTACTTCGGAAGTAGGTGTATCTGTCACCATCGACAACACCAAGCATCTGAACGAAATCCTCGATGACCTGAAAAAATACGGAACAGTGACTGTTGACAAAGAAATGTGTATCATCTGCGTTGTAGGTGACCTGGAATGGGAAAACGTCGGTTTCGAAGCAAAAGCGCTCGATGCGATGCGCGACATACCAGTGCGAATGATTTCTTTCGGTGGAAGTAACTACAACATCTCTTTCCTCATTCGGGAATGCGACAAGAAGGTAGCGTTACAGTCGCTGAGCAATATGCTTTTCAACAACAAATAATTCCACAAATAACACGAGCGCTTTTACCAATCTGATAAAAGCGCTCTTTTTAACTAACTAAACAAGTTTTCCGAATTATGAAAGGAATATTTCCAATCGATAAGTTCCGCACTTTGCAGACCCCTTTTTATTACTACGATACCAAGGTGCTGCGTGATACATTGTCGGCTATAAACCACGAGGTTGCCAAATATCCTAATTATTCAGTGCATTATGCTGTCAAAGCAAATGCCAACCCGAAAGTGCTTACCATCATCCGTGAGAGCGGAATGGGGGCCGATTGTGTAAGCGGTGGAGAAATCCGTGCCGCTATCCGTGCCGGATTTCCTGCCAACAAAGTCGTTTTTGCCGGAGTGGGCAAAGCCGATTGGGAAATCAACCTCGGACTGGAATACGGCATCTTCTGCTTCAACGTAGAATCCATCTCCGAACTGGAAGTAATCAACGAACTGGCTGCCGCTCAAAATAAGATAGCCAATGTCGCTTTCCGTATCAACCCCGATGTCGGCGCGCATACTCACGCCAATATCACTACCGGACTGGCTGAAAACAAATTCGGCATCAGTATGCAGGATATGGACAAAGTGATTGACGTAGCCCAAGAAATGAAGAACATCAAATTCATCGGGCTTCACTTTCATATCGGTTCGCAGATTCTCGATATGGGCGACTTTATCGCCCTCTGCAACCGTGTCAACGAACTGCAGGATAAACTGGAGGCCCGTCGTATCCTGGTGGAACACATCAACGTAGGCGGTGGTCTCGGCATTGACTACGGACATCCCAACCGCCAGGTAATCCCGAACTTCAAAGACTACTTTGCCACTTATGCCGGGCAACTGAAATTGCGTCCCTACCAGACTTTGCATTTCGAACTCGGTCGTGCGGTTGTTGGTCAGTGCGGTACGTTAATATCCAAAGTTCTGTATGTAAAACAGGGAGCGAAGAAGAAATTTGCCATCCTTGATGCAGGTATGACCGACCTGATTCGTCCGGCTCTATACCAAGCCTACCATAAAATGGAAAATATTACATCCGAAGAACCGGTAGAAGCTTACGATGTAGTAGGGCCAATTTGCGAGTCGTCCGATGTTTTCGGTAAGGCAATCGACCTGAACAAAGTGAAACGTGGCGACCTGATAGCCCTTCGTTCGGCAGGTGCATACGGTGAAATCATGGCATCCGGTTACAACTGCCGTGAACTGCCGAAGGGATATACTTCCGACGAGCTGGTGTAATTAAAAAATAAGTATCCACGCCTGAAGTGTGAATGTAGTTTAAAAATGCGGGAAGCATGGAACAATTTTGACTGAAATCTTGTTATTTTTGTAATGAGTTCAATAAGAAACTACATTAACAACTTAATAAAGAATACGATTATGATTTCAGAAAAATTACAAAAGGCAATCAATGAACAGATTACGGCTGAGATGTGGTCTGCTAATCTCTACTTGGCAATGTCCTTCTACTTTGAGAAAGAAGGTTTCAGTGGATTTGCACATTGGATGAAAAAGCAGTCTCAAGAAGAAATGGGACACGCTTATGCAATGGCCGACTATATCATCAAACGTGGTGGAACTGCCACCGTTGACAAAATAGATGTAGTACCTAACGGTTGGGGCACTCCGCTGGAAGTGTTTGAGCACGTTTACCAACACGAATGCCATGTCTCTGCATTGATAGACAAGCTGGTTGACGTAGCTGCTGCTGAAAAAGATAAAGCAACCCAAGACTTCCTGTGGGGATTCGTTCGCGAACAAGTAGAAGAAGAAGCTACTGCACAAGGAATCGTTGATAAAATCAAGAAAGCCGGTGATACTGGTATCTTCTTTGTTGACTCACAACTGGGACAACGTTGATAATAGTCTGAGAATATATTTATACTATATGATGAGAAAGCTGTCCGGATTTGTTCCGGGCGGCTTTTTTTTATTTTTTATTTTTCCCTTTCTCCATTGTTCCCAGATAAATCTCCAGTGAACGGGTAGAAATCTGTATCTCCCGAAAAGATACGCCGAGAGAAGCGATGAGTAGCAACAAAGCCACCCCGAATACATAGGCAGAGAGCTGTTGCAATCCGATATAGATGAAAAACATACTGACCACGCAAAGGAACAAGCTGGCAATCCCCAGCCCCTGCATGGTGCGGGTAAGGTTCAGACGTTTCCGTAAATTCTCGATTTGCGCTACGGTAATATCCGTGGGATTCTCCATGTAACGGTCGCGCAGTTGGCGTACGAGCTGTGCATACGATAAGAAACGATTGGTATAAGCCAATAAAATCAGTGAGACTGCCGAGAAAAGCAGGGTAGGAGTGGTGAGAGTCAGTTCTTCCATATATAAATTAAAAATCTTCCGTTGTTATTGCCACAATCTTATGCTTGCTATAATAACAACGGAAGAAAAGAAAATGTTTTATTTAAGTACGCCGAGTTCTTTACCTACTTTGATAAAGGCAGCGATACACTTGTCGAGATGCTCCTTCTCGTGTCCTGCGGAAATCTGTACACGGATACGTGCCTGGTCTTTCGGAACCACCGGATAATAGAATCCGGTCACATAGATACCCTCTTCCTGCATGCGTGCTGCATAAATCTGAGACAATTTCGCGTCATACAGCATCACAGCGCAGATAGCACTCTGGGTCGGTTTGATATCAAATCCCGCAGCCGTCATCTTGTCGCGGAAATAATTAACATTCTCAACGAGCTTGTCGTGCAGCGTATTGCTCTCTTTCAGCATCTTGAATACCTCAAGGCTTGCACCGATAATGCCCGGAGCCAGTGAGTTGGAGAACAGATACGGACGGCTCCGCTGGCGCAGCAGATCGATAATCTCCTTGCGGCCGGTGGTGAATCCGCCCAGCGCACCGCCGAAGGCCTTGCCCAGTGTGCCTGTATATATATCCACACGTCCGTGCGTCTTATATAGTTCGCTTACGCCATGTCCCGTAGCACCTACCACACCCGCAGAGTGAGACTCGTCTACCATAACCAGTGCATCATACTTCTCGGCAAGGTCGCAAATCTGGTCCATCGGAGCGACGTTGCCATCCATGGAGAATACCCCGTCGGTAACGATAATGCGGAAACGTTGAGCTTGTGCTTCTTGCAGACATTTTTCCAGTTCGTTCATGTCAGCGTTGGCATAGCGGTAACGTTTGGCTTTGCAAAGGCGTACACCATCGATAATAGAAGCATGGTTCAAAGAATCCGAGATGATGGCATCCTGATCCGAGAAAAGTGGTTCGAATACACCACCGTTTGCATCGAAGCAGGCAGCATATAGAATCGTGTCTTCTGTTTGGAAATAGTCAGAGATAGCGGCTTCCAGTTCCTTGTGTATATCTTGTGTTCCACAGATGAAGCGTACGGACGACATACCGTATCCGCGTTGGTTCATCATTTCCTGGGAAGCTTTAATCAGTCGGGGGTGATTGGATAGTCCCAGGTAGTTGTTGGCGCAGAAGTTCAGCACTTCTTTACCTTTTACAGTGATGGCAGCTTGCTGCGCACTTTCAATTAGTCGTTCTTCTTTATAAAGACCGGCTTCTTTAATTTCAGCCAATGTTTGGCTGAGAAAATCTTTCATTTTACCGTACATAGTGTTTGAGTAATTAAGTTCGATTACAAAGGACACAATTTTTCTTGGAATAACAATGTCTTTTTGATTAAAATCTGAAAAAAAAGTGCTTACTTTGTGCGCTATTTAGCTTAATAATTTAAGTACGAAGAAAAAATGAAACACATTTTGATTATTGGAGCCACCGGACAGATTGGCTCCGAACTAACGATGGAGCTACGTAAACGTTACGGAAATGCAAATGTAGTAGCTGGTTACATCCCGGGTGCAGAACCTAAAGGAGAGTTGAAAGAGTCAGGCCCGTCAGCTATTGCAGATGTGACGGATGCAGAAGCGATAGCTTCTGTGGTGAAGGAGTATCAGATTGATACGATTTATAATCTTGCCGCGCTGTTGTCGGTCGTGGCAGAGTCGAAGCCCAAGTTGGCTTGGAAAATAGGTATCGACGGATTGTGGAACGTATTGGAAGTGGCGCGCGAACAAGGATGCGCAGTGTTTACTCCCAGTTCTATCGGCTCGTTCGGTGCAACTACGCCGCACACACAAACACCGCAGGATACTATCCAGCGTCCTCGTACGATGTATGGAGTCACCAAAGTAACCACCGAGTTGCTGAGCGACTATTATTTTAACAAATATGGTGTCGACACGCGCGCAGTCCGTTTTCCGGGCATTATCTCGAACGTGACACCTCCGGGTGGCGGAACCACCGACTATGCTGTCGACATTTATTATTCGGCAGTGAAAGGAGAAAAATTCGTGTGCCCCATCAAACAAGGCACCCTGATGGATATGATGTATATGCCGGACGCGCTGAACGCAGCCATTACGCTGATGGAAGCCGACCCGGCAAAATTGATACATCGCAATGCTTTCAATATCGCCTCTATGAGTTTCGACCCGGAGACGATTTATCAGGCAATCAAGAAGCACGTGCCGCAATTCGAGATGGTTTATGACATAGACCCCTTGAAGCAGCGCATCGCTGATAGCTGGCCCGATAGCCTGGACGACACTTGTGCTCGTGAAGAGTGGGGGTGGAAGCCGGCCTACAATTTGGAAAGCATGACGGTGGATATGCTTGAAAAGTTAAGAGAGAAATTGAAATAATGAAAAAACTAATTGCAGGGGTCATATTGCTCAGTATGCTGAGTTCTTGTAACAACAAGAAATCCAAGATTGACCCCTTCGCATCTATTACTCAAGAAGTGGATTCAATCCGTCATCAGACTGATTCTATCCCCGAAGATAAATTGCCGGAAGATCCGCAGCCTATACAGGCTGACGAATCTTTCGACGATTTTGTCTATAATTTTGCTTCCGATGATGCCTTGCAGCGTCAGCGTGTGAAATTTCCGTTGCCCTACTACAATGGAGACGAGAAGTCGAATATCGACGAACGCCACTGGAAGCATGACAACTTGTTCACCAAACAGCACTATTATACGCTCCTGTTTGATAGAGAAGAAGATATGGACTTGGTAGGAGACACCTCGCTCACATCCGTACAGGTAGAATGGATATTCGTCAAGACACGGATGATGAAGAGGTATTATTTTGAGCGTATCAAAGGAGCGTGGATACTGGAAGCAATCAATCTGCGTCCTATCGAACGGAATGACAAGGAGAACTTTGTAGAGTTCTTCGGGCGTTTTGCCACCGACAGTCTCTTTCAGAGTCAGCGTGTGAGCGACCCGTTGGCTTTCGTCACCAGTGACCCCGATGATGACTTTTCCATTTTGGAGACGAGCCTCGATGTCAACCAGTGGTTCGCCTTCAAGCCCGAACTGCCTTCCGAGCGTCTCTCCAATATCAATTACGGACAGCGGAATGATGACAATTCCAATATGAAAATCCTTGCCTTGAAAGGTATAGGCAACGGCTTCTCCAACATCCTTTATTTCCGCCGGAAAGCCGGAGAATGGGAGCTGTATAAGTTTGAAGATACAAGTATATAACCCTAAAACAGTATAGATGATGTATTCTCTTTTGTCTTACAATACATTTGGCATTGATGTCAGTGCCGCCCGTTTTTTAGAATATACTTCAGTAGAAGAATTGCAACAACAGATTGCTCAAGGTGCCGTTACGACACCTTTTTTGCATATAGGTGGCGGCAGTAACCTGCTGTTTACCAAAGACTATGACGGGTTGATACTCCATTCTCGCATCGAAGGAATCGAAGTGACGGAAGAAGATTCGCGCTTCGTGTCCGTGCGGGTGGGTGCAGGCGTTGTATGGGATGACTTTGTGGCATACTGCGTGGCACACGGATGGTACGGCGCGGAAAATCTCTCCTTGATTCCCGGTGAAGTGGGAGCAAGTGCCGTGCAGAACATCGGAGCCTACGGTGTCGAGGCGAAAGACCTGATAACCGCTGTGGAGACAGTGAACATTCGGGGTGAGGAGCGCGTTTATTCCGTAGAAGAATGTCGGTACGCCTATCGCGACAGTATCTTCAAGCGCCCTGAGAATAAGTCGGTCTTTGTCACCCACGTGCGTTTCCGGCTTGGCAAAGAGGAACATTACACACTCGACTACGGAACCATCCGTCAGGAGCTTGACAAATACCCTGCACTGACGTTGCCGGTAGTCCGGAAAGTAATCATTGACATCCGCGAAAGCAAGTTGCCCGACCCGAAGGTAATGGGAAATGCAGGCAGCTTCTTTATGAACCCCATCGTCCCTAAAGAAAAACTGCTGGCCTTGCAACAGGAATATCCGAGGATGCCCTATTATGAACTGCCTGACGGGCGGGTGAAAATCCCCGCGGGATGGATGATAGACCAATGCGGATGGAAAGGAAAAGCCTTGGGCCCCACGGCAGTGCACGATAAGCAGGCGCTTGTCCTGGTGAACCGGGGTGGGGCGGAAGGCAGTGACATTATTGCGCTTTCGGATGCTGTGAGGGCTGCCGTGCGTGAGAAGTTCGGCATAGACATTCATCCTGAAGTAAATTTTGTGTGACAAGAGAAATGAAAGTAATAATTTTAGGAAGTGGAACATCGACAGGAGTGCCCCAGATTGGCTGTACGTGTGCGGTCTGTACTTCTGCCGCCCCGAAAGATAATCGCTTGCGTACGTCTGCTATCGTAGAGACAGACGACGCACGGATACTGATAGACTGCGGTCCCGATTTCCGGGAACAAGTATTGCATCTCCCTTACGAACGGATAGACGGCGTGCTCATCACGCATGAGCACTACGACCACGTAGGCGGACTGGATGATTTGCGTCCCTTCTGCCGCTTCGGTTCCGTGCCGATTTATGCCGAAGAATATGTAGCGGAAGCATTGCGCCTGCGCATGCCCTACTGTTTCGTAGACCACCGTTATCCCGGCGTGCCCGACATCCCTTTGCAGGAAATAGAACCGGGACAGAGCTTTTTTATTAACCATACGGAAATACTTCCCCTGCGCGTCATGCACGGACGCTTGCCGATTCTAGGCTACCGCATCGGGAAACTGGGCTATATCACCGATATGCTGACCATGCCCGAAGAATCTTTTGAACAATTGGCGGGGATAGATGTTTTGATAGTGAATGCACTACGGATTGCCCCGCATCCCACGCATCAGAGTTTGGAGGAAGCGTTGGCAGTCGCGCGGCGTATTCAGGCAAAGAAAACCTACTTTATACATATGAGCCATGACATGGGCTTGCATGCCGAGGTTGAACGGGAGCTCCCGGAGGATATTCACCTGGCATATGACGGATTGGAAATCCATCTCTGATTGTCGGTGAAATATTTAGCAAAAGTTTTGTTTTCTTTGTAGAATTTATTATTTTTGCACCTAACCGATAAACAGCGAATATTATGAAACTTCGTACGATAGTGAAAATAGCGGTCACTTCTTCTGTTGTACTCTTGTGCGCAGGTTTCGCCCTATACTCTTTTTTCAGACTGTCGGCAGCCGAAGGGCAGAAGGATTTCAACCTCTACGAACTGGTGCCGACCACCGCTTCCGCAGTATTTGCAACTGATGACGTGCTCGAGTTTGTCACCGAGATAGACGGTTTGACGTGTAGCAAGAATCACCAATACCTACACGTCTCCAAACTTTTCTCTTACCTGAAACAGTCGCTCTATGCGCTTTCGGAAGACAGTCCCCACGGCTTGAGCCGGCAAATGAATCAAATGTTGATTAGCTTCCACGAACCGGATAATGACCGTAATCAAGTGCTTTATTGCCGTTTGGGAAATGGAGACAGGGAATTGATTGACAGATTCACGCAGAAATACATCTCGTCGCTCTATCCACCGAAGAAATTCGACTACAAAGGAGAGGAAATAATGATTTACCCTCTGTCGGACGGCGATTTCCTTGCCTGCTACCTGACACCCGATTTCATGGCGTTGAGTTTCCAAAAGAAATTGGTGGAAGACGTTATTGATGTCTATAAGAAAGGCGGTTCGCTGGCGGACGACCCTACGTTCACGGGAGTGCTTGCTCCGAAGAAAAGTACGGCTGCCGCCACTATATACACCCGTGTGAACGGCATGATGGGATGGACGGAGTTCGATATGAAGATGAAGGACGATTTTATCTATTTTACAGGAGTCAGCCATGACGCGGATACCTGCTTTAACTTTATCAACCTGCTCCGCCAACAGGAATCCGTGAAAGGATTTCCGGGTGAAGTATTGCCTTCTACCGCTTTTTATTTCAGCAGACAAAGCATCACGGACTGGACGTCCTTGCTCTCTTACGGAGACATGCAGGCATATGCGACCGCAGGCCGTACTGCCGAGATGCAGGAAGGAAACCGGGAATTGTCGCGCTATCTGATGGAGAATACCGGACACGATTTGGTGGCCTGCCTGTTTCAGCGGGAAGACACGTTGCAGGGTGCGGCGGCTGTTCTGAGCCTGTCTGTGCTGGACGTGACGGAAGCAGAACGGATGCTGCGCTCACTTGTCAACACTGCTCCTGCCGAAGAAGGGGCGAAGACGCCCCGTATAACTTTTTGTTATACTGCCAATAAGGCATACCCCGTCTACCGCTTGCCTCAAACAACGTTGTTTACGCAACTAACTACCTTTGTGGAACCGACACCGCATATGTATGCCGTATTCTATGGCGGGCGTCTATTGCTGGCTCCCGATGAAGACAGCCTGTCGCGCTACATACGCCAGTTGGATAAAGGCGACGTACTTGATGGAGCGATAGCGTACCGGGCAGGAATGGATAGCCTCTCCGATTCTTATCATTTCATGCTGATGGCAGACTTCGACCACCTGTTCCATCAGGCGGAAAAACAAGTCCATTTCGTGCCGGATTTCTTCCTGCGCAACTCCGGCTTTTTTCGCAATTTTATACTTTTTGCCCAGTTCACCTGTGCTGATGGAGTGGTGTATCCCAATATCGTTTTGCGGTATAAAACCGAGTAAAATCCTGCTCGGAAATTTCATCCGACAGTCTTTTTTCTATGTGGCAGAAGGGGACGTTTCAACTAAGAATTACCGGATTTGAAAAGTAGAAAACCCAATGAAAACCCAATGGAATATCTACGGAAAACCTACAAAAAACTAGTCGAAAAGTATGCCTCTTTTTTTGCATCAAAAAAACTTCTGAAACGCCTTCTGGCAGGGCGTAAAAACCCAACCATAACCCAAGAGAAGAGAAGAGAGTAGAAAAGAATATAAAAAACAGAAAGAAAAAGAAAGAGAAAAAACTGCTGCTGTTGCTGATGGGATTCTGAGAAAAGGAGAAGTGCTGTGGTTGATGTTGCCTGGTTCCTTCCGTAACCCGTGGGCAGATTTTTCCCGTCCCGCAGCAGACTGCCGTTCATCCCTGGGATGAAGCCTGTTCAGCCCGCGGCGGAATCTTTACAAAGTGTGGGCGTAAAAAAAACTCCCGGCAAGAATCATTCTCACCGGGAGTTTTTTTATCTGTATCGTTAAGCGGAATACTTTTCGGCTTAGAATGGCAGGTCGTCTTTTGCATCGCCCGGTGTGAAGTCCGGAGTAGCTGACGGAGCTGGCGGTGGAACGGGAGCACCTGGAGCCATCGGAGCACCTGCGCCGACACGTTCAACTTTCCATGCACGGATACTGTTGAACCAACGGTCTTGCCACTGGCGGGCATCAACGTCGAACGATACGGTCAGTTCTTCGCCCATCTGAATGTTGAACTGCTCGATTTTGTCCGCACCGAATACATCGAAGCACATTTTGCGCGGATATTGGTCGTGGTTTTCGATAACGAACTCTTGTGATTTCCACTCGTTGCCGCTAGTCTTTGAAACTCCGCCTCTCGGGGGGAGTATAGCGATAATTTTTCCTGTAAATTCCATTGCGATTAATTTAAATTCTGCGGCGAAGTTACGATTTTTTAGGAATATCCCTCACACAAACTCTGTTTTTTCTTTTGTTTTGTTGGGTGGCACGAATCTTTTTTCGTAACTTTGTGCGATAGAACATTTAAAACTTAAATACACGAAAATATATGAAATTTATCGTTTCAAGTACTGCTCTTTCCAGCCATTTACAGGCCATCAGCCGTGTGATTAATTCAAAAAATGCGCTGCCAATTCTCGATTGTTTCCTCTTCGAACTGGAAGACGGAACATTGTCTGTGACTGTATCCGACAGCGAAACAACGATGGTGACTACCGTTGAAGTGAATGGCGATACAAACGGGCGTTTTGCCGTAGTAGCGAAAACATTGCTTGATGCACTGAAAGAAATACCGGAACAACCGTTGACATTTGACATCAATCCGGAGAATTACGAAATCACAGTGCAGTACCAGAACGGAAAATACAGCCTGATGGGGCAGAACGCGGATGAATTTCCGCAGTCGGCCACGCTGGGCGACAATGCAGTCCGCGTAGAAATGGATGCGGAGGTATTGCTGGGTGGTATCAACCGTTCCGTATTTGCCACTGCCGACGACGAACTTCGTCCCGTGATGAACGGTATTTATTTCGATATTACAACAGAAGACATCACCATGGTGGCTTCGGACGGTCATAAACTGGTGCGTTGCAAGACGTTGGCAGCCAAAGGCAACGAACGCGCAGCCTTCATCCTGCCGAAGAAACCAGCTACACTGTTGAAGAACCTGCTGCCGAAAGAACAGGGAACCGTGATTATTGAGTTTGACGAACGCAACGCCGTATTCATGCTTGAACAATACCGCATGGTGTGCCGTCTCATCGAAGGGCGTTATCCGAACTACAACTCGGTAATCCCTCAAAACAACCCTCACAAGGTGACCGTAGACCGCCAGCAGTTGGTAGGTGCCCTACGCCGTGTATCTATTTTCTCGTCGCAAGCGAGCAGTTTGATTAAGCTCCGTATGCAGGAAAACCAGATTGTGATTTCCGCACAGGACATCGACTTCTCCACTTCTGCCGAAGAAACACAGGTATGCCAGTATGCAGGTACCCCAATGAGCATCGGTTTCAAGTCTACTTTCCTGATTGATATCCTGAATAATATCTCGGCTGACGAGGTGGTTATCGAATTGGCAGACCCGTCACGTGCCGGAGTTATCATCCCTGTCGAACAGGAAGAGAACGAAGACCTGTTGATGCTACTGATGCCTATGATGCTGAACGATTAATTAAATTTTACCATACGGTTGGACAGATTCACACAGATGAGATTTTCCTTGAGAGAATTTGAGTCTGTGTGAATCTGTTTAATCTGAGGTGATTATAAAATAACAAGAAATGAAATTAAACCTGAAAAACCCCATCGTCTTTTTCGATCTTGAGACGACCGGAACCAATATCAACACAGACCGTATTGTTGAAATCTGTTATTTGAAAGTGTACCCGAACGGGAACGAGGAGGCGAAAACGCTGCGTATCAATCCCGAAATGCACATACCGGAAGCGTCTTCCGCCGTGCATGGCATTTATGATGCGGATGTAGCCGACTGTCCTACTTTCAAAGAAGTGGCAAAGAACATTGCCCGTGATATCGAGGGCTGTGACTTGGCTGGATTCAACTCCAACCGTTTTGATATTCCGGTTTTGGCGGAAGAGTTTCTGCGTGCCGGAGTAGATATCGACATGACGAAGCGGAAATTTGTAGACGTACAGGTGATTTTCCACAAAATGGAGCAACGTACCCTGTCTGCCGCCTACAAGTTCTATTGCGAAAAGAATTTGGAGGATGCGCATACCGCAGAAGCGGATACACGGGCTACCTACGAAGTGTTGAAGGCGCAACTTGACCGTTATCCCGACCTTGAGAATGATATTGCATATCTGGCAGATTACTCCAGTTACAGCAAGAATGTGGACTTTGCAGGACGCATGGTGTATGATGATAATGGGGTGGAAGTGTTTAACTTCGGAAAATACAAAGGAATGTCCGTAGCCGAGGTTCTGAAGAAAGATCCCGGATATTACAGTTGGATTTTGAACAGCGATTTCACGCTGAACACTAAGGCGGTATTGACCAAAATCCGTCTGCGTGAAATGAGTAATTTGATTACAAAATAATGCTAAAAGGAAAAAAGATAATTCTTGGAATTACCGGCAGTATTGCCGCGTACAAGGCTTGCTATATTATCCGCGGACTCATTAAGCAAGGGGCGGAAGTGCAAGTCGTAATTACTCCGGCGGGAAAAGAATTTATTACTCCCATCACTCTTTCGGCTTTGACCAGCAAACCGGTCATCAGCGAGTTTTTTGCCCAGCGTGACGGTACGTGGAACAGTCATGTTGATCTCGGCTTGTGGGCGGATGCCATGCTGATTGCGCCCGCCACCGCTTCTACCATCGGCAAGATGGCGAACGGAATAGCCGACAATATGCTGATAACCACTTATCTTTCGGCGAAAGCTCCCGTATTCGTAGCTCCTGCCATGGACTTGGATATGTATGCCCATCCTTCCACTCAGAAGAACTTGGATATACTGCGCTCGTTCGGCAATCATATTATCGAACCGGGAACGGGAGAGCTTGCCAGCCATCTGGTAGGGAAGGGACGTATGGAGGAGCCGGAAGTCATTATCCGCACATTAGACGAGTTTTTCTCGGCAAGCGGTGAGTTGCAAGGACGAAAGATTATGATAACAGCCGGACCGACTTACGAAAAGATAGACCCTGTCCGTTTTATCGGTAATTACTCTTCGGGAAAGATGGGATTTGCCCTGGCGGAAGAATGTGCCCGCCGTGGTGCGGAAGTTACGCTGATTGCGGGGCCTGTGCAACTGGAGACGAAACACTCCCGTATCTGCCGTGTCGATGTGGAATCTGCGGAGGAAATGTATGCCACTTCGCAAGCCTGTTTCGCTGATGCCGACGCAGCAATCCTCTGTGCGGCAGTAGCCGATTATCGTCCGGAGACAGTGGCCGGCAGGAAGATAAAGCGGGAGAAGGAAGAAGAACTGACACTGCATCTTCGGGCAACGAAGGACATTGCAGCCGCTCTGGGAGCCACGAAAAGAAAAGGACAGGTGTTGGTAGGCTTCGCCCTCGAAACCAATGACGAGCAGCAGAATGCCGAAGGCAAGCTGGAACGCAAGAACTTCGACTTTATCGTGCTCAATTCATTGAATGACGCAGGGGCCGGTTTCCGCTACGATACCAATAAAATCAGTATCATCGACCGGAAAGGCCGGACGGATTATCCGCTGAAACCGAAAACGGAAGTGGCGCAAGATATTGTCGACCGTCTGGCTGATGGATTGGAACTCTCAACTCTCAACTCTTAACTCTCAATTTATTCCAATGTTACGTTCGCTATACATTCAGAATTACGCATTGATAGAGAAGCTGGATATCGGTTTCGAGACAGGCTTCTCTGTTATAACAGGTGAAACGGGAGCCGGAAAATCAATCATTCTGGGAGCTATCGGACTGCTGCTGGGGCAGCGTGCTGATGTGAAGGCCATTCGTCGTGGAGCTTCCAAATGTATAATAGAGGCTCGTTTTGATATATCGGGCTACGGTATGCGCCCATTTTTTGAAGATAATGAACTGGAGTATGACGAGGAGTGCATTTTGCGTCGCGAAGTGCATGCGTCCGGTAAGAGCCGGGCATTCATCAATGATACTCCCGCTTCGCTGGCACAGGTTAAGGAACTGGGCGAACTGTTGATTGACGTACATTCACAGCATCAGAATCTGTTGCTCAATAAAGAAGGTTTCCAGTTGAATGTGCTTGATATCCTGGCACATAATGATGCTGCGTTGGAGAAATACCATGCCCGTTATGCCGAATGGAAGCAGACTGAGCGCGAATTGGCGGAGTTGGTGGCATTGGCGGAGAAAAGCCGTGCGGATGAAGACTATATCCGTTTCCAACTGGAGCAGCTCGAAGAAGCAGACCTTTCCGAAGGCGAGCAGGAAGAGCTGGAACAGGAAGCCGAAATGCTGAGTCATGCGGAAGAAATCAAGGCGGGGCTTTATCGGGTGGAACAGTCTTTTGTTTCCGATGAAGGTGGTTTACTTTCTTATTTGAAGGATAGCCTGAACACGCTGAACAGTCTGCAAAGGGTGTATCAGCCTGCCAAGGAACTTACCGAACGGATGGAAAGTGCTTATATCGAATTGAAAGATATTTCGCACGAGGTCTCTTCGCAAAGCGATTCCGTAGAGTTCAACCCTATGCGGCTCGATGAAGTAAACGAGCGGTTGAACCTGATTTATTCCCTGCAGCAGAAACATCGCGTGCAGACACTTGACGAACTGATAGCGTTGACGGAAGAGTATCGTAACAAACTATCCGCTATCACTTCTTATGATGACCGTATTGCCGAATTGACCGGTTGCAAGGAAGGGCTGTACAAACAAGTGAAACAGCAGGCGGAACTGCTCACCAAAGCCCGTACGAAGGCTGCCCGTGAGGTGGAAAAGCAACTGGCTGCCCGACTGGTTCCGCTGGGAATGCCGAACGTTCGTTTTCAGGTGGAAATGGGACTCAAGAAAGAACCGGGATTGCAAGGGGAAGATACGGTCAATTTCCTGTTCTCCGCCAATAAGAACGGTATGTTGCAGAGTATATCTTCCGTGGCTTCGGGCGGTGAAATAGCCCGCGTCATGCTTTCCATCAAAGCGATGATTGCCGGAGCCGTGAAGTTGCCGACTATCGTATTTGATGAAATTGATACCGGAGTATCCGGTGAGATAGCCGACCGCATGGCGGACATGATGCAGGAGATGGGCGAGCAGAACCGCCAGGTAATCAGCATCACCCACTTGCCGCAAATCGCTGCCCGCGGACGTGCGCACTATAAAGTATATAAGAAAGACAGTGATACGGAAACGAATAGCCATATCCGCCGTCTCACCGATGAAGAACGGGTAGAGGAGATTGCTCATATGTTGAGTGGCGCTACGCTGACCGAAGCCGCTCTCAGTAACGCCAAAGCTCTGTTAAACAGCAAGTAGCGATTAGGGGCAGACAAATAGTTAACTGGTAAATAGTAAAATAGTAAATAACCGCGATGTTAGATAAAAGTGAAATGATTTTCGGCGTTCGTGCCGTGATAGAAGCCATTCAGGCTGGAAAAGAGATTGATAAAATTCTGGTAAAGAAAGACATTCAGAGTGAACTTTCCAAGGAACTTTTTGCAGCTTTGAAAGGTCTGCTGATTCCTGTTCAGCGTGTTCCGGTGGAGCGTATCAACCGTATCACACGGAAGAATCATCAAGGTGTGATTGCTTTCATTTCTTCGGTGACTTATCAGAAGACGGAAGATCTTGTCCCTTTCTTGTTCGAACAGGGTAAGAATCCGTTTTTTGTGATGCTGGACGGGGTGACGGATGTACGTAATTTTGGTGCGATTGCCCGTACTTGCGAGTGTGCCGCCGTAGATGCTGTGATTATTCCTGCCCGTGGCAGTGCGTCGGTGAACGCGGATGCCGTGAAGACTTCCGCAGGGGCGTTGCATACGCTTCCGGTATGTCGTGAACAGAATTTGCGTTCGACGCTGCAATACTTGAAAGACAGCGGTTTCCGTATTGTGGCTGCCACCGAGAAGGGGGATTATGAGTATACGAAAGCGGATTATACAGGACCTTTATGCATCATCATGGGTGCGGAAGATACGGGGGTGTCTTATGAGAACCTGGCGCTCTGCGACGAATGGGTGAAGATACCGATGTTGGGGACAATCGAGTCTCTGAATGTTTCCGTTGCTGCCGGTATCCTGATTTATGAAGCTGTGAAACAAAGAAACAACGACTGATATGAAGAAGATTTTAATCCTGCCTTTGCTGTTTGTCTTTCTGGCACAGGGAAGCATGGCACAAACTCCTAAATGGGTAGAGAAGGCGAAACGCGCTGTCTTCTCTGTGGTGACTTACGACAAGAATGATAAGATGCTGAATACCGGAAACGGATTTTTTGTATCCGAAGACGGGCTGGCTCTGTCCGATTATTCTCTTTTTAAAGGTGCCGAGCGTGCGGTGGTTATCACGGCCGAGGGCAAGCAAATGCCTGTCAGTACCATACTGGGGGCGAATGATATGTATGATGTTATCAAGTTTCGTGTAGCTATTACCGAAAAGAAAGTTCCTGCATTGGTGGTGGCAAAAACAGCGCCGGCAGTGGGGGCTGATGCGTGGATGCTTCCTTATTCTACGCAGAAAAGTATTGCTTGTGTATCGGGAAAGGTGAAAGAGGTTGCCAAGGTGGCTGGCGAATATCATTACTATACGTTGAGCATGCAGATGAAAGACAAGATGGTGAGCTGTCCGGTGATGAACGTGGAAGGTCAGGTGTTCGGTATCGCGCAGAAGTCGTCCGGACTTGACACGGTGACTACCTGCTATGCTGCCGGAGCTGCCTTTGCCATGTCCCAGAAGATTAGCGCTCTTTCTTTGGGGGATGCGGCACTGAAAAGTATCGGTATCCGGAAGGGGTTGCCCGATACGGAAGATCAAGCATTGGTGTACTTGTTCATGGCTTCTTCCAGCCTGTCGGGAGAGGATTACGGTATGTTGCTGGATGATTTTATCCGCCAGTTTCCTGCTAATGTAGATGGGTATCTGCGCCGTGCGAATTATTACATAGCTAAAGGTAAGGACGATCAATCCTGGTTCGATAAAGCCGTTGCCGACTTTAATCAGGCTCTGAAAATAGCGCAGAAGAAGGATGATGTATATTATAATATAGGTAAGCTGATGTATGCTTATCAACTATCGAAACCGGAGAAAACGTATAAAGACTGGACGTATGATACTGCTTTGAAGAATGTCCGTCAGGCGATTGCTATCGACCCGCTGCCTATCTACGTGCAACTGGAAGGGGATATTTTATTTGCCCGGCAGGATTATGCCGGAGCTTTGGCGGCTTATGAAAAAGTAAATGCCAGCAATATGGCTTCTGCTGCCACGTTTTTCAGTACTGCCAAGACGAAGGAGCTGATGAAAGCCGAACCGAAAGAAGTTCTGGCATTGATGGATAGCTGCATCGCCCGTTGCCCGCAACCGATTACCGCCGACTTTGCCCCTTATTTGCTGGAACGTGCACAGATAAATATGAATGCCGGAGAACCGCGAAATGCGATGCTTGATTATGATGCTTATTTTAAAGCTGTCAACGGTCAGGTGAATGATGTATTCTATTATTATCGCGAACAGGCTGCTTTGAAAGCACGCCAATATCAACGTGCATTGGATGATATTGCGAAGGCTGTCGAGTTGAATCCGGCAGACCTGACTTATCAGGCTGAGCATGCTGTGGTAAATCTGCGCGTAGGACGCTATGAAGAGGCTATTCAAATTTTGAATGGTATCCTGAAGGCAGATCCGAAGTATGGTGAAGCCTACCGTTTGCTGGGACTTTGCCAGATACAGTTGAAGAAGACGGACGAGGCTTGCGGAAACTTTAAGAAAGCGAAGGAACTGGGCGATCCGAACGTGGACGAACTGATTAAGAAATACTGCAAGTAGAAGAGGGGAAGTATCGGTGGGGTGCGTTGGTTGTCACTCTGAACTCTGCTGCCACTCTGAGCTCTGCCATCATTGACTCTGTCATTATTAAATTCTGAATAAAACCCCTGCTGACCGTGAAGTTAGCAGGGATTTCTCATTTGGGGACGTTAATAAAACTCTCTCTCTTTCCTATTTTTCCCCACTTGTCAAGCTTAGGTTTTAGGTCTTATGATATAGGTCTGATTATCTTTTTTATTTCTTGTCTTTGTAAGGTAAATGCAGAAATTCCCGGAATACTGCATCATCGCGATTCTTTTTTTAGAAAATATTCGAATTTTAATGGGAAACAGTGAGTATTCCTAAAATAGTGACCTATTTTACCTGTAATCTTGTTATATTCAATCCGTCATTTGATGGCTAACCAGATGAGTAATTATTTATTTATGAAGAAAAATCAGTTTACTAATTGTGCAAACGATTACATTGAGCGTTTGCGGAAGGAGGGCCGTTATTCAACGGCGCATGTGTACAAACATGCTATCCGTTCTTTCTCGAAATTTTGCGGGAATCAAAACCTTACTTTCGGTAAGGTGACCCGTGATACGTTGAAGGCGTATAGCAACTATTTGATGGCTTTGCGTTTGAAGCCTAATACGATTTCTACATATATGCGTATGCTGCGTTGTATCTACAACCGTGGTGTCGACAGTAGGCAGGCTCCTTATATACCAGGCTTGTTCCGGGATGTGTTTACAGGTGTCGATACCCGGCAGAAAAAGGCGATTCCGATACACGAGCTTCATACGCTGCTGAATGAAGATCCGAAGACGGAGAAACTTCGCCATACGCAGGCTGTCGCCAATCTGTTATTCCAGTTCTGCGGTATGCCTTTTGTGGATTTTGCCCATTTGGAAAAGTCTAATATGGAGCAGGGACTTTTGAAGTACAACCGTATGAAAACCGGTACACCTATGAGCATCGAGATTCTGGATTCGGCGCAGGATGCCATTGCCCGTTTGTGTAATGAATATAGTGTGGCTAATTCCGGCAAAAACGACTATCTTTTCCGAATATTGAGCGGTGAATATAAGAAAACTGAGGAAAAGGCGTATCGCGAGTATCAGTCGGCTTTGAGACGTTTTAACAATGATTTGAAGTGCCTGTCGAGGCAGTTGAGGATACGCTCGTCCGTAACGTCTTATACGTTGCGTCATTCTTGGGCCACCACTGCGAAGTACAGAGGGGTTCCTATCGAAATGATAAGCGAATCGCTGGGGCATAAATCAATCAAGACAACACAAATCTATTTAAAAGGCTTTGAACTGGAAGAGAGAACAAAAGTAAATAAGTTGAATTATTCTTACGTGAAGAGTTTTAAATAAGCTCGGAATGATGTAGCTAAAGTATTAGGGTTTAGGGACTTCATAGTTCCGTTACTTCTTAGGTAACGGATTTTTATTTGCTACAAAGATAGATAAAAATAATAATAGGAAACAAGCAAAAACTTCTTTTTTTCCTTTTTCTCTTAAATATAACCACATAAAAGTTTCTGAACATGGGGAATAATCCCTTCATGCTCTGTGACTTTCTGTTTCCTAACTTCAAAAAACGTTTGTTTTGAAGATTAGGTATCCATTTCCTTTCTTCCCTCATGTTGCCTTTTTTCCTTTTTATTGTATTTGTATGCGTTCTGGCCGTATATCATCCGTTACCTAAGAAGTAACGGATAAACATGGGGTAAAAAAATATGATTTTCACAAAGGAAAAGTCTATTAGCACCGTGCCCGGTTGTGGGACAGGGGAAGGCGTAGCACACTCAAAACGCTGGTATGTAGCATTGGTTCGTATGCATCACGAGAAGAAAGTAGCCGAGCGTTTGTTTAAGATGGGAATCGAAACTTTCGTTCCTGTCCAGCAAGAGGTGCATCAATGGAGCGACCGTCGTAAAGTTGTCAATACTGTACTGCTTCCGATGATGGTATTCGTTCATGCCGATCCTAAAGAACGTATGGAAGTCCTTTCATTTTCTACGGTCAGCCGTTATATGGTGATGC
>NZ_CABUHK010000009.1 GCF_902491285.1 uncultured Bacteroides sp.
TGCGGCTTTCTTCCGGCAATCAATATATGGCTGAAGAAGTGGTGCAATCCACTTTCATTCGTATATGGGAAGTGCGTGCGAAAGTAGATCCCGATGCTTCATTCATATCTTTTCTCTGTACGATAGCCAAAAACTTACTGATGAATATGTATCAGCGTCAGACCATTGAATATGTTTACAATGAATATCTGATGAAGAGTGGGGTAGACCGTGACTCGCAGACAGAAGATAATATTGACCTGCGTTTCTTGAACGAATATATCGACTCTTTGGCAGAGGAACTGCCGGCTCAACGCAAGAAAATCTTTATCCTGAGCAAGCGTCAGAACTATACGAATAAGGAAATAGCCGAGATGATGGGGATTTCCGAAAGCACGGTCGCCACACAATTATCTTTGGCTGTGAAGTTTATGCGTGAACAGTTGATGAAGCATTACGATAAGGTAATTGCGCTTCTGTTCGCCTTCTTTGTTAATGAAATGTAATTGTAATACACATTTTTGGATAGTAGATAGGATGAAAATGTATACCTATAAATAAGTAAGAAGATGGATAAAATATATTATAAAGAGCTGATTGATAAGTATTTCGAAGGAAATATAACGGATAATGAGATTAAAGAGCTATCCGATTGGATAAAGAACGACCGCCGCTTACAAAGCTGGTGGGAAGAGGAGTTTTCCAAATCGGATGCCGACATTAATCCGATACTGCGTGACAAACTATTTGCCCGAATCAAAGAAGAGACACAAGGGGAGGAGAAACGAAAGGTCATTCGCATGAATCCGTGGAAATGGGCTGCCGCCATCCTTCTGCCTATCTGTGTCGCCTTCTTTACCTACTATCTTATAGATTCTTCTCAAACAGCGGGAGCTCCCTTTATAGTAAAAGCCGATAAAGGAGACAAAGCAACCATTGAATTGCCGGACGGAACGAATGTCGTGCTAAACTCCGCTTCACAATTAAGCTACCTGAATAATTTCGGAGAAAAAGTCCGTCGTGTACAACTGAATGGCGAAGCCTATTTCAAAGTAGCCCATGATGAAAAGCGCGCCTTTATTGTGCAAGTCGGTGATTTGGAAGTGAAAGTACTCGGCACTTCTTTCAATGTATCCGCCTATGAAGACGCCAAAGACGTGACAGTCGTTCTTTTGGAAGGAAAAGTGGGAGTCTATGCGCAGAAAACGTCGCATATCATGAAGCCCGGCGATAAAATAGAATATAATAAAGCCACTCATAAGATAACAACCGCCCAGGTGCACCCGGATGACTACATCGAATGGACGAAAGGAAACATTTATTTCGAGAAAGAATCTTTGGAAAATATAATGAAAACCCTTTCACGCATTTATGACGTAGAAATCCGCTTCGATTCCAGTAAACTGCCAAAAGAATACTTTACGGGAACCATTCCGGGTGGTGGCATACAGAACGCTTTGAATATCCTGATGCTTACTTCACCTTTCTATTATGAAATGGACGGTTCGGTGATTGTCTTGAAGGAGAAATAAGTGGAACTTTCATAGAGTATCTTTGTTTATTCATCGAATAACGTCTATATTTGTGGTACACTAATTTGAAGATGCAATGAATACATTAGAACGTAAATTGCCGATAGGGATACAGACGTTTGAAAATATACGTAAGGGCGGTTTCCTTTATGTAGATAAAACGGCTATTTTGTGGCAAATAATAAATACGGGAAAGCCTTATTTCCTTAGTCGTCCCTGTCGTTTTGGCAAAAGTCTGCTAATTTCTACTTTTGAAGCCTATTTTCAAGGTCGTAAAGACCTTTTTGAAGGCTTGGCAATTGAAAAGTTAGAGACAAAGTGGGAGCAATATCCGGTTCTGCATCTTGATTTGAATGCGAAGAAATATGAGACGGCAGCAGATTTGGTTGCCATGCTAAACCAATATTTGGAGAAATGGGAAGCCGTCTATGGTGATGAGAAGAAAGACCGTAGTCCTGAAGAACGTTTTAGTTATGTCATTGAGCAGGCCTGCCTGAAAACAGGAAAAGGAGTTGTGGTATTGGTTGACGAGTATGATAAACCCTTACTGCAAGCCCTTTTGGACGAGAACCTGTTGGATGAATACCGTCGTATTCTGAAAGCCTTTTATGGTGTGCTGAAAAGTTCCGACCGCTATCTCCGGTTTATATTCTTGACAGGAGTCACTAAATTTGCCCAAGTAAGTGTGTTCAGTGATTTGAATCAACTGAATGATATTAGCATGAAGATTCCATACGCCAATATCTGTGGTATTACTAAAAAAGAATTAGTATCCACATTTACTCCCGAGTTGGAGCGGTTGGCAGAAGTGCAGGAGATGTCCTTTGAAGATACAGTCGATAAAATGACAGCGATGTACGATGGCTATCACTTTACATACAGCGAAGAAGGACTATTTAATCCCTTCAGTGTACTCAATGTATTTGATGGATTAATGTTTGATAATTATTGGTTTCAGACCGGTACTCCTACCTATCTTGTAGACTTGCTGAAACAAAGTGATTATGATTTACGTTTGCTGATAGATGGCTTGGAAGTAGGAAGCTCCGGGTTTGCCGAATACCGTGCAGAGACGAAGAATCCTCTTCCGATGATTTACCAAAGTGGTTATCTGACCATTAAAAACTTTGATAAATCATTGAACCTATATACGCTAGGTTTTCCGAATGACGAAGTGAAATATGGTTTCCTTAAATTCTTGATACCCTATTACACCCCCATCTCTTCCGATGAAACAGATTTTAATGCTGTTAAGTTTGTCCGCGAACTTCAGTCGGGCGACGTTCATGCTTTTATGGAACGTATGAAATCTTTCTTTGCCGACATTCCCTATGAATTGAATACAAAGACCGAACGTCATTATCAGGTTATCTTTTATCTCGTCTTTAAGTTGATGGGACAATATGTAGATGCAGAAGTCCGTAGCGCAAAAGGTCGTGCCGATGCTGTGGTGAAAACAAAAGACCGCATTTATGTTTTTGAGTTTAAGTTGGAAGGAACGGTAGACGAAGCTCTGAGGCAAATAGATGAAAAAGGATATTTGTTACCTTACCGGACGGATGGGCGTGAGTTAGTAAAAGTCGGTGTCTCCTTCAATGCTGAAGAACGTAATATTGGTGAATATAAAGTAGTTTAATCGTTCATTGAGTACAATATAGAATAGAGCCATTCCGGAGCCCACTTCTTTGGAATGGCTTTTTTATTCTCTGAATCAAATAAGTTAACGAGAGTTAAAGTACGATAGGCGATTGGACGAGCGGATATAACAGTCTGTATACTTATCAAACAACTTAAAAGTTTTGATATATGAAAAACGGAACAACCTTTGAAGCACTCCCTGGAACGTTGGAAGGGAGAAGTAAGAACTGGAGAACATTACGGGCTATCTGTCTAGTCTTGTTTTTAAGTATTTCTTTTACCGCTTACTCTCAAGTTACGGTAAATGTGAAGGACCTTTCTTTAAGAGCATCCTTAAAGAAGATTGAGCAGGTAAGCAGTTACAAATTTTTCTACAATGAGAATCTTCCTGAATTAAATCAGAAAGTTTCGTTGGATGTGCAGAATGTAACTATTGAACAGGTTATGAACAAACTTCTGACCGGAATGGACTTGACTTACAAAAAAGAAAAAGAAAACGTAATTGTTTTGATTCGTAAATCTCAGGAGAAGCAAACTACTAGAAAAGTAATGGGAACGATAGCCGATGAAAAAGGCGAACCTATTATTGGGGCTAGTGTCTTGGTGAAAGGAACTACTATGGGGACAATAACTGATTTCGATGGAAAGTACAAACTAGATGATGTACCAGGGGATGCGATGATATCTATTTCATATATTGGTTATCAGCCGGTAGAGCTTAGTGCTTCAAACAGTAAAGATTTAGCTCAAATTATACTAAAAGAGGACAGTAAAGTGTTGGATGAAGTAGTTGTTACGGCACTCGGTATTTCCCGTAAAGAGAAAAACTTATCTTATGCCACACAGGCTGTTGCCGGAAAAGAACTGGAGCAGGTACGTGATTTGAACGTTGTCAATTCTCTTTCCGGTAAAGTAGCAGGTTTGGATATTAGTAAAGTATCTTCCGGTTTAGGAGGTTCTTCAAAGATTTCATTGCGTGGAAACCGTTCTATTAGTGGTAACAATCAGGCTTTGATTGTTGTCGATGGCGTACCTATTGACAATACGTCTTCCACCACTCGTTCACAAGGTTCGGATGGTAAGGCATTAACGGGCGGATTTGATTCAGGAGACGGTATCTCTTCTATCAATCCGGCTGATATCGAATCTATTAATGTTCTGAAAGGAGCATCTGCGGCAGCTTTGTATGGTTCACGCGCCAGTAATGGTGTAATTATCATAACTACCAAGAAAGGAACTGTCGGACAAGGGTTAGGCGTCACCTATTCATCTTCTTTCTCAATAGATTCTCCCAATATAATGTTAGACCTGCAAGATGAATATGCGCAAGGTTCAGGAGGACAATATAATAAAAACACTTTATATAATTTTGGTCCTAAGATGGAAGGCCAGATGGTCGAACATTGGTCTAACAATCCTAATTATGCCGGAAATAAGGAGTACGCTTTAACTCCCCAACCCAATAATGTAAGAGATTTCTTTAATACAGGTATCAATTGGTCTAATTCTGTTGGGGTGTCTACCGGGACAGAAAAGACACAAGCCCGTTTTTCTCTGAACCATGATTATGCGACGGGAATTGTTCCTCAGAACCGGTTGAATCGCGCTTCCGCTTCTTTACGTTTGAATTCAAAACTAAGTAAGAGTGTAGAAATAGATGCAAAAATAAACTATATGAACCAAAAGGTAAAAGGTAAACCCTGGACGGGGGAGAATATTTTCAACCCTGTACGCCAGATTTATACCATGCCGAGAAATATCGTGTTGGATGATGCTAAAACATACGAATATGTAAGTACAGGAGGTACGATAAAGACATTACAACATCATTGGCTGCCAGGTGGCGCAGACCTTTCTCAGAATCCATATTGGGTTGTTAATCGCAATGTACGGTCAGACGAACGTAATAAAATATTGGCAATGGGATCTGTAAAATGGACTATACTTGAAGGATTGAGCTTGATGTTGCGTTCCAGTGTAGATTATTATCACGATTCGGGTGAATTCAAATTATATAATGATACTTATCAAAGAGCGCCGAATGGTAACTATATATTAGATTCTTATGATTCTTTTGAATGGAACAATGACTTCTTGCTGACTTATGCCAAAACCTTGAGTGAGGATTGGACTTTTGACGTAAACTTTGGTGGAAGTACTTTCTATCAAAACAGGAAAGGAAGCAGCTATTCAAATACAGAATTACTGGCAGAAAACTTATTCTCACAATCCAACGCAAAGAACCTGGTAGGAGACAATTCTTTGTTCCGTCGTAAGCTGAACTCTTTTTATGGCTTTGCACAAGTAACATATAAAGGATTCCTTACTTTGGATGTGACAGGTCGTAATGACTGGTCGTCTACTCTGCCAAAATCAAGCTTCTCTTATTTCTATCCATCGGTAGGTTTGTCGGCTGTATTGAGTGATATAATCAAGATGCCCGAATGGTTTAATTTTGCAAAGGTGAGAGCTTCTTATGCGCAAGTGGGTAATGATACAGACCCCTTTATTGTCAATCAGACCTATTCGTATATCGCAGGAGGAAATAATGGATATGTATACCAATCAAGTAAATTGCCTGCAGTAGACTTGAAACCGGAAAAAACAGATTCGTTTGAAATGGGTGTCGATGTTCGCTTCTTTGGTGACCGTTTGGGACTGGACTTTTCTTATTATAACTCAAACACTACTAACCAGTTGATTTCTATACCTATGCCTTTGCCCTCAGGTTACCAGAACCGTTTTATAAATGCAGGTAAGGTACAGAATAAAGGTGTTGAAATCAAGCTATACGGTACTCCGATAGAAACAAAAGCCTTCTCTTGGACTACTCAATTCAACTTTAGCAAGAATACGAATACGATAAAAGAACTGACAAAAGATGTGAAAACCATCACTTTGGGCTCTGAAGATTTTATAGCAAATGTGGTGGCTGAAGAAGGAGGTTCCTTTGGTGATATTTATGTGCGTGGATTTCAGCGTAATGATGCCGGTGAAATACTGGTGGGGGCAAACGGACTACCTAAATTGACCTCTAAGAAAACAGTGAAAGTCGGTAATGCAAATCCGGACTGGACAGGCGGCTGGTCAAATACATTCAGATATAAGAATTTATCATTGAATGTTTTGATAGATACTAAACAAGGAGGTAAGATTGTATCTTTCACAGACGCAGTATTAAGTGGGTATGGTTCTACTGCCCGTACATTGGCCGGACGTGAAGGCGGTATTGTATTTCCCGGAGTGTTGGATAGTGGAGAGAAGAATTCGAAAGAAGTCAATGCGGAAGCTGTGTGGACTACTTTAGGAGGACGTAACAATCCGGTGGGTGAAGTATTTGTATATGATGCATCCTTCATTCGTCTGAAAGAAATCTCACTTTCCTATTCTTTCCCGAAATCAGTATTAGGCAAATTGCCTTTCACAGGATTATCCTTAGGAATCTATGGTAAGAATCTTTGTTACCTACAAAATAAAGCAGGAATCTTTGATCCGGAAATGACGGTAGGTACAGGAAATAATCAGGCGTTGGAAGCTTTTGCTTTGCCTTCCACCCGCTCATTCGGTATTAATTTGAACGTATCTTTTTAATGAATAAACTTTAGAATTATGAAGAAAATAAACTATCTATATCTGTTGTTACTGACCGTGGTAACTTTATGGGGATGCTCTGATTTCGAGGATTTGAATAAAGATGACACGAAACTTCCGGAGCTTGGGATGGCACACGTTGGTGCAGCTTTCGCATATTCGCAATATTGGGGAATGTATGTTGACCGTTACGAGTTTGAACTGGTAAGTTCGGTAATGTCCAATTTGTATGTTCAGTATTTTACGAATGTAACCCCGTCTTTTCAGTCGGATAGGTTTGCCGCTCCTGATAAGTTCTCGAGAAGAGCATGGGCTACTTACTATTTGAAAGCACTTCCGCAATTAGAAACCGTACTTGAAATGACTGAAAGCACATTGCCGGTGGCACACGCGGTTGCTTTAGTTTGGAAAGTGCAAATATCTCATCGTGTAGCCGATTTATATGGACCGATGCCTTATTCTGATGCAAATAATGCCCAAGTAAGCGTGAAATATGATTCACAGGAGGATGTTTATAAACAGATGTTTACGGATTTGAATACAGCTATTGCGGTATTGGCTCAAAATAGAACTGCTAATGCATTTGGCACAGACGACCAAATATATAGTGGAAGTGTAGAAAAATGGTATCGGTTCGCTAACTCGTTGAAATTACGTTTAGCCATGAGAATTTCGGATGTAAACTTTGCAGACGCTACAAAATATGCAGAAGAAGCAGTAGCGGCCGGAGTTATGGAAACTGCCGGTGATGATGCTTTCCTCATTGCTACTCCCTCATCAACTACTCCTTATGGTTGGCTTTCCGCTTGGGGAGAAACTTACATGAGTGAGGCAATGCAAAGTATATTGGTGGGTTACGATGACCCGCGTTTGCCTGTATTCTTCAATAAGCCTGTTGACGAGACATATAATAGCAATTATAGAGGTGCGCGCAATGGCATGAATTCTATTGAAATGGGACTTGCAGAACATGCGAAAAATACATTATCCTTGTTGGGTTCGCGTTTTTCTGATTCCGATTCTAAAAATACAGAGCCACTAATGGTAATGAATGCGGCTGAAAGTTATTTCTTGAGAGCGGAAGGAGTGATTAAAGGATGGAATATGGGTGGAACTGTTGAAACATTGTATAAGAAAGGTATTGAATGTGCCATGAAAACATGGGGAATCCCGGATGCAGCTATTACGGCTTACACAACTTCCGAAAAATTGCCGATGGCTCCGGGAGGTCATTTTAACACTCCGGCAATGAATCAGTTACCCGTTAAATTATCTGCCGATGAGTCCGAACAGCTAGAACAGATTGCGTTACAGAAATGGTTGGCTCTGTTCCCTTACAATTCGGTAGAGATGTATGCTGATATACGCCGTACCGGTCGTCCGCATCTTTACGACCGCATACATACAGATGATGAAACAGTAGGAGTGAATCAACTTCCGGCCCGTTATTTATATCCGGAGGATGAAATCACTAAAAATAAAGCAGAATATCAGAATGGATTAAAATTACTCGGTGGTGAAGATAAGATAACTACGCGTGTTTGGTGGGATATAAAATAAGAAATGTGCATCATGAATACTAAATATTTAACCATTATAACATTTATGCTTTTTATGAGTGGAGTTTTCTCCACTCATGCTCAAAATCGGTTGGATTTTCTTTTGAATACTTTGAAAGACAGCGGTAAATCTGATTATGTGATGATTTTTGCTCATCGTGGTGATTGGCGGAATGCTCCGGAAAACTCACTTCAAGCGTATAAGAGCTGTATTGATGCCGGATTTGACGGTATTGAGATTGATGTACAAATGACAAAAGACAGCATCATAGTCATGATGCATGACCAGACGATAGACCGTACAACGACAGGAACCGGTAAAGTGTCTGACTATACTTGGGCGGAATTGAAAGATTTAAAATTAAAAAGTCCTATCGGGGTGATTACACGCCAAAGAATACCTACTTTCGATGAAGTGCTGGAACTGGCTAAAGGTAAAATTTTAATTCAGGTAGACAAATGGCAGCCCATTAAAGAAAAAGTTATAGAGGTTGCGAAAAAACATGGATGCTTGGAACAAATAATTCTACGTGGAACGACAGATAGCAAGCATGTAGCCCAAACTTATGGTAAACTGCTGGACGGAGTAAATTATATTCCCGTATTGGTTTGCAAGGGAGAAGGTGATGATGAGAAACTGGATGATTTTATGGATAATATAAAGACATCTGTTATTAGTCTTTCTTTCACAAGGGATGATTTTCCTGTGATAGACCGGGCTAAGGAAATAAAGGACAGAGGATTCCGTATTTGGTACAATTCATTGTGGGCAGAGTTTAACGGTGGGCATGATGATGAAATGGCAATGGACAATCCGGAGAATAGTTATGGGTGGTTACTGAAAAAAGGAGCTAATATAATATTTAGTGACCACCCGTTCCTGCTGGATGCATACTTGAAGAAAATAGGAAGAAGATAAATAATACATAAACGAGATGAAGAAACTCATATTAATTGTAGTTGCTGTACTGGCAACAGTTCAACTTTATTCGCAGGATAGAGTAAGTTTGATACGTGAGAAGCTACTGAACCGTGAACAAAGCACAGTTATAGTTGCCTCTCATCGTGGAGATTGGCGTAATTTCCCCGAGAATTCATTGGAGGCGATAGATAATGCAATAAAAATGGGAGTGGATATTGTTGAATTGGATGTGCAGCGTACTAAAGACGGACAGTTGATACTAATGCATGACCCCACATTAGACCGTACATCTACGGGAAAAGGGAAAATAGCCGAAGTTACATTGGATTCTATACGCAAACTGAAACTGAAGAACGGTTGTGCAATTCGTACCATTCATAATGTACCGACACTTGAAGAAGCTCTACTACATGCTAAGGGTAAAATCATGTTGAATTTAGATAAAGCCGACCGCTACTTTGAGCAGGTATATGCATTGATGAAAAAGACGGGAACGACTAAACAAATCATAATGAAAGGAAATAAATCCGCCGAAGAAGTAAAAAAGCAGTTTGGTGATTATTTGAATGATGTCATCTATATGCCTATTGTCAATTTGGATACTCATGGTGCGGAACAGCAGATTGAAACTTTTATTAAAGATATGCGACCGGTCGCTTTTGAATTGCTTTTCGTCAAGGATTCAAATCCTCTTCCTGTCAAATTGAAATCGTCTCTTGACGGACGGGCATTGATTTGGTACAACACCCTTTGGGATACAATGGCTGGCGGGCATGATGATGATATGTCCTTAAAGAATCCTGATGACGGCTATGGATATCTTATCGATACACTTGGGGCAAGAATCATACAAACCGACCGCCCTCAATATCTGCTTGACTATTTGAGAAGCAGGAAACTACACGACTAATAGTAAGTTTGCATTTATTTTTAATATAGGCTTATTCCGGACTTTATAGTTCGGAAAAGCCTGTTTTATACTTAAAAAATAACGATACATGAAAGAAAATTCGATATTGTCAGGTGCAGTTTTGATTTCAACAGTGCTGGTATCCTGCCAATCACAGCATAAGGAGAAAGTTCGTCCGAATGTTATTTTCATCTTAGCGGATGACTTGGGGTGGACGGATTTGTCATGTTATGGCAGTCGTTTTTATGAGACACCCAATTTAGACCAACTGGCTAAAGAAGGTGTCCGTTTTGCGAACGCTTACGCTGCTTGTCCGGTAAGCTCGCCTACACGTGCATCTTTTCAAACGGGAAAATATCCGGCACGTCTGCATTTGACTGATTATATTCCCGGCGGCTATTCCATTCCTTCAAGAAAAAAACAGATTGAAGAATATTGTCCGGTACTCCCGGTCGATTTTGTGCAAAATATGCCTTTGGAAGAATTGACTATTGGCGAAGCATTGAAACAGGAAGGCTATCAGACAGCTCATATTGGTAAGTGGAACTGTTCGGTAGACTCATTGACCTATCCTCAATATCAGGGATATGATATAAATATAGCAGGTTGTAATAAAGGTGGCCCAGGTAAAGGAGGATATTTTTCACCCTATCATAATCCTTATTTGAAAGACGGGCCGGCGGGAGAATATCTGACGGACCGGTTGGGTGATGAATGTATCCGTGTCATACGTCAATTCAAAGATGCTCCTTTCTTTATCAATCTGCCTTTTTATCAGGTGCACACTCCATTGTTGGCGAAACCGGATAAAGTGAAATATTTTGAAGAAAAGGCTTTACGGATGAACTTGGACACTTGCCGTACTTTTGATGAGAATCCGGAATGGAAGTCTATGCAACCTTATCAAGATGCTTCTCATCATGAAAGGCTTGTACATAGCAACGCTGTATATGCTGCTATGCTCGCCAGTATGGACGAGAATATCGGGCGAATAATAAATGAGTTAAAGCGCCTGAAACTCTATGATAATACTATTTTGATTTTTACTTCGGACAATGGAGGTCTTGCTACTTCTGAAGGCTCGCCAACTTCCAACCGCCCATTGCGGGGTGGGAAAGGATTTACTTATGAAGGTGGTATTCGTGAACCTCTGATTATACGTATGCCGGGAGTTACGATTCCTGCTACTATTTGCGATGAAGTAATAACCTCTACCGATTATTATCCTACAATTTTAGAAATGACAAATAGCAAGATGCAGCCACAACAACATTTGGATGGAATTTCTTTTCAGCCTTTGCTGAATGGAAAAAAAGAACATTTAGATAGGGATGCTGTCTATTGGCATTTTCCTCATTATTCCAATCAGGGCGGCAGGCCTTCGGGTGCCATTCGTTGGAATAATTATAAATTGATTGAATTTTATGATACCGGTACAGTCGAGTTGTACGATTTGTCTAAAGACATATCCGAACGCAATAACCTTGCAGAACAGAATAAAGTGTTAACTGACGAACTTTTAAAAAAACTGCATCATTGGCGTACAGAAGTTAATGCAACGATGCCGGCTAAGAATCCCTTATTCACGACTTGCAAATAATAATAAAATAGTCTTTTATGATAAAGAAGTTGCTGAATTTCTACAAAATCTCTCCTCCGGCAGTCGGGGGAGAGACTGATTCCGAACACTCTGCCCGTTTTAAACGTATCCGTTGGGCTACATTTCTATCCGCCACTACCGGATATGGCATCTACTATGTTTGCCGTCTCAGTATGAATGTAGTGCGTAAGCCGATTGTAGAGGAAGGAATATTCTCCGAAACTCAATTAGGAATCATAGGCTCCTGCCTGTTCTTCGTGTATGCAGTGGGTAAGCTGACGAATGGATTTCTTGCCGACCGTAGCAATGTGCGACGTTTTATGTCTACCGGATTAGTATGTTCCGCTTTGATAAACCTGTATTTGGGCTTCACCAGTTCATTTTATGCATTTGTCATACTTTGGGGATTGAATGGTTGGTTTCAGTCAATGGGGGCGGCGTCCGGTGTCGTTTCGCTGACACGGTGGTATAGCAGTAAGGAGCGGGGGACTTTCTATGGTTTTTGGTCTGCCAGTCATAATTTGGGCGAAGCATTGACGTTTATCTCCATAGCATTGCTGGTTAGTTGGATGGGGTGGAGATATGGAATGATTGGAGCCGGAGTAATTGGTATCCTGGGATTCCTGATGATGCTTGTCTTCATGCGTGATACGCCACAGAGTCAGGGATTCTTGTTGGACAAAGATTCTTCCTCCGCAGATTCCCAGTCTTCATCCGGTAAACAGACGGAAGATTTCAACAAAGCTCAAAAAGCAGTTTTGAAGAATCCCGCAATTTGGATTTTGGCTTTATCAAGTGCATTTATGTATATCAGCCGCTATGCGGTAAATAGTTGGGGCGTTTTTTATCTGGAAGCTCAAAAGGGATACTCTACATTGGATGCCAGTCTCATCATATCTATCAGTTCCATTTGCGGAATCATCGGCACGGTATTTTCCGGTATCATTTCCGACAGGTTCTTTTCCGGCAGTCGTAATATTCCCGCTTTAGTATTTGGGGTGATGAATGTGTTTGCTCTCTGCCTGTTTCTCTTAGTTCCAGGTGTTCATTTTTGGATAGATGCATTGGCAATGGTACTTTTCGGCTTAGGTATCGGAGTCTTGATCTGTTTTCTGGGTGGTTTAATGGCAGTGGATATTGCTCCCCGTAATGCATCGGGCGCCGCTTTGGGGGTAGTCGGCATTGCCAGTTACATCGGAGCCGGACTGCAAGATGTGATGAGCGGTATACTGATAGAAGGGCAAAAGACCGTTCAGAATGGAGTAGATGTTTATGACTTTACATATATCAATTGGTTTTGGATTGGTGCGGCATTACTTTCAGTATTGTTTGCTTTATTAGTTTGGAATGCAAAATCAAAAGAAGTCAATTAAAGTGAGTACATTAGGTTAGAATATAAGTCTTTGTTTTCGAGGTATTAGTCACCATTCCGGGAAGTAAGTAATGATTGCTATTCTTCCTGGAATGGCTTTTTTATAATCAATTAAATAATAGTTTTATGGAAAATTCATGTAATGATGAATTGTTTTGTTCATTGAAAAATGAACTTCGTGAAGTAGATGCACAAATCAATGTGCAGAGTGAAAAACTAATCGAGCTGTTCGACCAAAAAAAAGATTAGTCGGTCTGTTGGTTCGGGAACTTGAATCGCATACGCCTGCCACAATCGAATATCTGGGTGACCCGAAGCAGTACATTTCCGTAGTGCTGGCGGCTATCGACCACGGTCGTCTTACGTATGACGGAGTAGCGAACTGTGAACAGACTTTCCGCTCTTTGGCGAATGTGATAGATGTCATAAGTCCTAAAAATGGGAAAGTGCTTAGTGTGGAGACGTTGGTGTCTTATGAGAAGAAAGAGCGTTCCGGAGATTTTAAAGATTATTCGGAAGGGAATTTTGAATAGTCCGGGGTGGCCCGGAAGCTGATTAGAAAACGTGGCGGGAAATCTGAAAACATAATCATTGTCGGATTTCTGCCACTTTCAGCTTTTTTTAATCTATTATGTAAGCACTATCTATATTCAAGAATAATGATTGTTTTTTGTTCTTGAATTATAAATATTAGAATAAAGTTTTGAAAAATAGAATTATGTTTTTATCTTTGTCACATGAAAAATGAGTAACTAATGAGAATATTTACTGAACAGGCATTAAAAGAATATGCAGAGGAGCATCCCGATTCAAAAGTCGCTTTGCAAGAATGGGCTGTTATAGTCAAAAGAAGTGAGTGGACTTGTTTCGCGGATATAAAGAAAACTTTTAATAGTGCTGACAATGTAGGTAATCAGCATTATGTTTTCAATATTAAAGGCAACAATTATCGGTTGGTAGTAGTTATTAAGTTTACTGTAAAGTTTGTATATATTCGCTTTATTGGTACTCATAAAGAATATGATAAAATAGATTGTTCTAATATTTGAAAGTATGACGAAGATAGAGAACCAAACCCAATATGAATGGGCTGTAAAAAGAGTAGAGGAGCTTCTTCCGTTGGTGAAAGATGATACTCCTTTGGATGACCCTAACAGCATAGAGTTGGAACTTCTTTCTAATCTTGTTGCTGACTATTCCGAAGAACATTTTTCTTTGGGAGAGCCTTCACTTGTCGATGTCCTGAAACTTCGTATGTACGAGATGGGACTTAATCAAAAGTCACTATCTCAGTTAATAGGAGTCAGTCCTTCACGTCTTAGTGACTATATTTCGGGAAAATGTGAGCCGACATTGAAGGTGGCTCGTGAGATAAGTAGGAAATTGAATATTGATGCTAATATAGTGTTGGGAGTATAGCTTCAAACTTAACTTTAAAAACGTGGCGGGAAATCTGAAAAAGACGGTTGTGTTTTTCGGATTTCCCGCTGTCTTTTTAAAGAAGAAAAAGAGAAAGTGTGAGGGGTGTGAGGGAGGATTTCTAACATTCGTGTCTATTTTATTAGAAAATATAGATAGGAAAAAATAAAATATAAGAGTAAAAGGTTGCAATTCCTCCCTCACACCCCTCACACTTATGTGGTAAATAGGATGAAAAATAATATAAAACAGACTGTTTTGTTGTATAGTTGAACAACGATTTGTACCTTTGTGATATGGAAAGGAAAATAATTGCATATAAAGGATATTCTTTTGTTTTGACGAAGGACGTATTGTGATATTATTCAATGGTTTTCAAAAAAAGTCTGAAAAGACACCTAAAAAGGAGATTGATAAAGCAAAGATATTAAGAAAGGAGTATTATGGAAGTAAAAACAAATGAAGAACTTTTTGATGTCAGTGCATTGATTGATGAGCGTTTTGGCAAACAGGGCACCTCTGAACGTGCGGAAGCAGAAGAAAAAGCTTATGCTTTTTACACGGGGCAGATTATTGAGGATGCGCGGAAAAAGGCTAAAATCAGTCAGGCTGAATTAGCCCGGCGTATCGGTTCCGACCGCTCTTATATATCAAGAGTGGAGAGTGGGCAGACTGAACCTAAGGTATCTACTTTCTATCGGATAATGAATGCTTTGGGGTGTAGAATCGAATTTTCGATGAATCTATAGAAACAAAAAAATGCAGAGTTGTAAAAGACAGCTCTGCATTTATGTTATAAACACTTCCTCTTATTATTCATATAGCCTGTTCGACTTTATCTGCTCCGTACTGATAACATATACAGCATATCTTCTCCCGTTTCTTCCATTCTTGAACTCAAAATTATGCTTTGCCATTACCTTGCCAATTTGAATCTTCGAACCGGTTGAATACTGATAACCGGTACGTTCGTGGATTAACTCGGCAATCTCGCTGACAGTGAGATACTGTACCGTTTCAAAACGTTCCGGTTGGCGGATATGGGTCAATACAAGTTCCTCTTCGGGCGTGTGAAACAAGAAACCCTCGTTGTTTTCTTCAAGCCGTGCATTATCTTCCTGCGTGAACCAGTATTGATACCCCGGTTTATTGAGCAGATACTTTATCTGTGCATATAGCTGCGCGTAATTGATTTTTATAAACTCGATAGAGTCGGCATGAAAACAAAGATAGCGGCGGTTGCCCGTTGTGTCGTGAAGTATCTCCTGATAATTGCACGTTCCTGCAAAGGAAGCGGAATGTGGAAAATTCTGCGAACGGCGTGCGTATGGCAGGCGGATACTAATCACTTTACGGGTGACCAAGTCTTTGAACGCACTCATGTCACGTCCACTCATACCTTCAAACTCATCGAGATTGATGAGCATTGCCTGGGTTACTCTAGCCAAATCATCTTTGTTGTTCGGGTTAATCAGGCCTGTGGAAAGATAAGCACGCAGTTCGGGCGGGAGCAGGTTGTTGATAAAAGTTGTCTTACCTATATTCTGCACCTCGCTGCAAAGCAGCAGAACTGTATGGTTTACAATCTCATCGCGGGTAGCGGCTGCACACATGGCTACCAAATACCGCTCCAGGCATTCTTGCCAGAAACTCTGGCGGCTTGTCTGTACGCTGTCCGCCAGGATACGGATATAGTCCGTCCCGTCCCATTCGGGCAACGAATCAAAATACTCACGGATGGGATGGTAGCTTGCGCTGAAATCAGAGTAAATTAAGTTCTGAATCATCTTTACGTTACAAGCATAGCCCAGCTCGTTTATCTCCATCCAGATACTATTTTCCATCATCTCATCCAGGATGCGGAAAGGTTCCGGCTGTTCGGTGTCAGGAACCCTTCGGCGATACTCCATGATATGAAGCAATTCATTATAACGGGTTTCATAACACTCACTGATGTGCTGTTCTATTTGCAGCATCCGTTTTTGGGTACTGTTCAGTTTGCGTGTATTGAACTCTTCGGTGTGCGTGTACGCACTATCAACCAATGAATCCGTTTCGTCCGCAGGAAGGTCGGTGAACTGGCTTTTGATGAAGGCTGCCGCTTCTTCCTGCGGGATTCCGTGCCTGTTGTATGTACACGCCAGATGATGCAGATAATTGTTCCGGTTTCCGGTGGTGTACTCTTCGGATTTGTTATGATAATAATTCAAAATGACCATTAGTGAAACGTGCGCAAAGTGATGCTTGAGCGCAGTTTCCTCATTCACCGGATTTGTGCCTTTTGTTGTTCCTTGCTTTTCCTTTCCGGGTGCTTTCTTCCTCTTCTTTTGCGATTTATAGAACATGGGCGGCTGCTCCACTACGAAAGCACTGGCATCGGGATTGAAGTAAATATGAGGGTCGTGCGAGAACAGACAGGTGCGCCCCACATCTTGGCCGGATGTGTCAATCTCTACCTGGCAAAGTTGGACATAGAAAGAAGCCACTTTGTTGTAGGCGGCATTGTGGAAATCTTCTATTTCCTGAATCGTTTCGGGCAATGTCCCGTCCGGGCGGCATACGCGTACTATGATTTTCAGTCCCATTCCTTTGGGACTGATGAAGGCGATGCGGGTATGTTTACATTCTTTCGCCAGAGACAGGATGCGTGTCAACTCTTCTTGATTCAGGTGGTCGATATCTACGACGATATATCCTTGATAGCTGATGAGTGTCGCACTCGAGCGTCCACCCCGGTAGCTGGCTGAGAATGTGACGGATGGCAGCTCTTTCTTCTTCTCGTTGGCTGCTTTTTCTCCTTGCTCTTGAAAAGTGCGGCGTATTTCCTCGACCATATCCCGATACTTGGAACTGCCGATGGTGGATACAATCTCTTCTTCGGTCATTTCCGCTATGATACGGTAGAAGTCAAGGAAGATGGTAAAATGTTTCATTCTTTAGTTGTTTTTTTATTTGCGGTTGCAAAGGAACTTATTTGTTGCGAGATGTAAAAGAACTTTTGATATAATGGCCGGAAGTTATTTGGATTAGGGCTCGCCTAAATAACGTACAATGGTTGCTACTTGTCGGGGAGAGAGCAGACGGTTGCGTGCGCGATACCCTTCTTCTTCGAGCTCGTGTAGGAGAGGTGGATTATACATAATCCACCGGCGGAGAATTTGTAAAGCTACTTTTATGCAAGTGGTGGGGTTGTAAAGGTGAGCCAGTTCCGCTTTCGTATAGGTGCGGATAATAAAGGAATTTTCTTTGTAATTCATATCGGTTTGTTCTTGTAATATGCTATAAAGTTACTGAAAATAACTGGTTTATTAAAGTATTAGCTTCACTTTTATTCGTTGGAAATCAGGAAACTTCGTTGGGGAATATGGGCTGTGGAAAAGGTTGTATTTTTGTGTCGTTAACAAGATGGAAATGCATTTCTAATGTACACAAAATTTGAAATTATTTTATTATGGCAATGACAGTTTCTTATTCGGTAGTGCCGCGCAAGAATCCTGCAAAGAAGGATGAAGCGGCAAAGTATTACGCACAGGCGCAGGCAGCCGGTGAGTTGGATTTCGAAGAATTGTGCGAGGCGATTACCAGTCGTTCCACCTGTACGGAGACGGATGTGCGGGCTTCGATTTCCGGAATCCTTTATGAGGCGAAACGCTCGTTGAAAGCCGGGCGTATCGTGCGGTTGGGTGATTTGGGCAGTCTGCAAATCGGTTTGAATAGTGAGGGCGCGGCATCGGTCAAAGAGTTCTCAAGCTCGATGATTAAAGGGGCGCATATCATTTTCCGTCCCGGAAAGACGTTGGCGGAACTGCTGAAAATCCTGAGTTATCAGCAAGTGTCGACGCGTGCGGTAGCTCAATCGGGCAGCGATAGCGGCAAGGATGATAAAGACCCCGATGACGGTGGCGGTTCGGGCGACGATGGCGAAACACCGGATCCGGCTGCTTGATATTCTCCTTTTTTGATAACCAATTAATTTTAAAGAAAAGATGAAAGAAATCGTAAGCAAGATTTTGGAAGTTATCATGTACATCATTCCTTTTTTCGGGAAGAGAAAGCATGATAGAGTAGTGAGAGAAGTGCGTTACAACACTACGCACAAGGAAGTGTGCAACGTGAAGACGACGGAAAGGAAGAAGGATGATGCGGAAGATTAGCCTGATTGTGATTCATTGTTCCGCCACCCGTGCCGACCGTGACTTCACGGCGCGGGATGTGGACACGGCTCACCGGTTCCGGGGATTCTCGTGTTGGGGGTATCATTACTACGTACGCAAGTCGGGACAGATAGAGCCGATGCGTGACGAAGATACGGTGGGCGCTCATGCACGTGGTTACAACGCGGTCAGTTTAGGGGTGTGTTATGAAGGCGGACTGGATGAAAACGGAAAGGCGGCGGATACGCGCACTTCCCGGCAGAAGGAAGCCTTGCATCGCCTGGTAAGTGAATTGTTGCAGTGTTATCCGGAAGCAAAGGTGGTGGGACATCGTGATTTGAGTCCCGACACTAATTACAACGGAATTGTAGACCCTTGGGAGCGGATAAAAGAATGTCCCTGCTTCGAGGTGAAAACAGAGACATGGTGATTCTCTCTATTTATTACTGTGGCGGTTAGTTGACCACCACAGTAGCAAAATACTCTTTAAATACTCCCGCAGCTTTTTCAAGTTGTTCGGGGGTATTTTCTTTTACATCTTTCAGCTTGTATTCCTGTTCCATGGCTTCGTATTTGTGTACGCCTAGCGTATGGTAAGGCAGCACCTCTACACGCTGAATCATCTTGTACTTTCCCAAAGCCTCTCCCAGTTGGCGGATATCCTCTTCAAAGTCGCTGTATCCGGGCACTAATACATAACGCAACCAAAACGGTTTTTCGTTCTCTTCGAGCCATGCCGCCGTGCGGATGGTCTGTTCGTTGCTTCTTCCGGTCAGTGTCTGATGGCGGGCGGGGTTGAATTCCTTGATATCAAGCAATACGAGGTCGGTCAGTTTGAAAAGCTCTTCTACATCTTCATTCCAGATGCCGCCGTTGCTGTCTATGCAGACGTGAATCCCTTTCTCCTTCAGTTCTCGGACCAGCGGGACAAGCGCTTTCGCCTGAAACGTAGGTTCTCCGCCCGAAAAAGTAACTCCACCGCGCTTTCCGAAGAAGGGACGCTGGCTCACGGCCATGCGGACAATCTCTTCCGGCGGGGTAGGCGTACCACCTTTGCCGGCTATCGTGTCGGGATTGGCACAATACAGGCAGCGGAAATTGCAGCCTTGAAGAAAAACGACGAGCCGTAAGCCCGGCCCGTCGAATGTTCCCATACTTTCGTATGAATGTACGTTTATCGTCATATAGAGTAGATAGATTACATACGTTCGTGGAAGCTACGGCTGATAACTTCCAACTGGTGTTCGCGGCTCAACTTCACGAAGTTTACGGCATAACCGGAAACACGGATTGTAAGCTGCGGATATTTCTCCGGATGTTCCATAGCGTCATAAAGCATATCACGGTTCAGAACGTTAACGTTCAGATGGTGAGCGCCTTTGGTGAAGTAGCCGTCCATCATGGTAACCAGGTTGTCTATGCGGTCTTCTGCGGTAGCTCCCAGTGATTTGGGAACGATGGAGAAGGTGTTGCTGATACCGTCCTGTGAGTCACGGTAGCGCAACTTTGCGACGGAGCTCAGAGAAGCGATAGCACCGTTCTTGTCGCGTCCGTGCATCGGGTTGGCACCCGGAGCAAAGGCAACGCCTTTGGCACGTCCGTCGGGAGTAGCACCGGTCTTTTTACCATACATCACGTTAGAAGTGATGGTCAGCAATGAAAGGGTAGGGCGGGCATTCTTGTACACCGGCAACTTCTTCAATTCTTCACTGAAGAAATATACCAGGTCAACACCCAGATGGTCTACCTTGTCATTGTCATTACCGAAACAAGGGAATTCGCCTTCGATGTCGAAACCTTCCGTCAGACCGATGTCGTTGCGGCGGGCGGTAACTTTCGCATACTTGATGGCAGACAGTGAGTCGAGCGCGATGGAAAGTCCGGCTACACCGTAAGCAAGGTTGATGCGCGGGTTGGTATCTACGAGGGCCATCTGTGCCTTTTCGTAGTAATACTTATCGTGCATATAATGGATGATGTTCATCGCTTCGTTGTAAACGCGGGCGATTTCAGTCAATACCTTCTTGTAGTTGCTCATTACTTCTTCGAAGTTCAGCGTGTCACTGGTCAGTACAGGGATGTTTTTCACCATGACCGTACCCGTGTTTTCGCAACGTCCGCCGTTGATGGCGAGCAATAGGGCTTTGGCCAGGTTACAGCGTGCACCGAAGAATTGAATCTGCTTTCCGATTTCTTGGTAAGACACGCAGCAAGCGATTCCGTAGTCGTCCGACTGGCGTACTTCGCGCATCAGGTCGTCGTTTTCGTACTGGATAGAAGAAGTGTCGATAGAAACTTTGGCACAGAATTCTTTGAAACCGTCCGGCAGTTCCGGGCTCCACAATACAGTCAGGTTCGGTTCTGGTGACGGGCCGAGGTTGTACAGTGTTTGCAGGAAGCGGAAGGAAGTCTTTGTCACTTTGGTACGTCCGTCGTTGAGACGTCCACCCAAAGATTCGGTCACCCAGGTCGGGTCGCCGGCAAAAATGTCGTTGTATGATTGCATACGCAGGTGGCGTACCATGCGCAGTTTGATGACAAACTGGTCGATAAGTTCCTGTGCGAAAGATTCGGTGATGGTTCCTTTGCTCAGTTCATATTCCATGTAGATGTCGAGGAAGGAAGAAACATTTCCTAATGACATGGCTGCACCGTCTTGTTCTTTAACGGCGGCAAGGTAAGCCATATATACCCATTGAACTGCTTCCTGTGCGGTGTAGGCAGGACGGCTCAAATCGAGTCCGTAATATTCGCCCATAACCTTCATGTCCTTCAATGCCTTGATTTGCTCTGCCACTTCCTCGCGCAGGCGGATGCGGGCCTCGGTCATCGGACCGGTCAGGTTGCGCAGGTCTTCTTTCTTGGCTTCAATCAGTCGGTCGATACCGTAGAGCGCCATACGGCGGTAGTCACCGATGATACGTCCGCGGGCATAGTTGTCGGGAAGTCCGGTCAGGAATCCCAGTGAGCGGAACGAGCGGATTTCTTCGGTATATACGTCGAATACGCCGTCGTTGTGCGTCTTGCGGTAGTGAGTGAATATATCTTTTACGCGGTCGTCCACTTCCACGCCGTTTTCGTGGCAAGCCTTGCTCACTACGTTGATACCGCCGAAAGGCTTGATGGCACGTTTCAGCAGTTCGTCTGTCTGCAGACCGACGATTAATTCGTTTTCCTTGTCGATATATCCGGCTTTGTGGGAAGTGATGGTGGATACGGTAACATTGTCAAGCGAGCGGACGCCGTTGTTTGCTCTTTCTTCCGCCAGCGCTTCGAGGCAGCGGTTCCATACGGCTTTTGTGCGTTCGGTAGGTCCTTCGAGGAAAGAAGCATCTCCGTAATACGGAGTGATGTTATGACTTACGAAATCCCTGACGTTGATTTCGCTGCTCCAAAGACCATCTTTAAAGATTTTATTTAATTCCATAAATGATAAAATTAGAGGTTGTAGTTATCCTTTTCTTTAGAGCGCACAAAGTTACAATCATTTTTCATATAATCAGCATAAATATGCTCCATTTTATGCTTTTCAACATAAAATACCTAGATATTGCTATCCTTTGGAAATCTTCTCGAAATTTTTTTTTGTGGAAACTCTTGCATGTTTAAAAAAAGTTCGTACCTTTGCACCGCTTTTAACGAAAAGCACTTCTGAAAAGGAAGTTTTGGAGAGGTGGCAGAGTGGTCGATTGCGGCGGTCTTGAAAACCGTTGTACCGCGAGGTACCCGGGGTTCGAATCCCTGTCTCTCCGCTGGAAAATAGCAGCTTTGAAGCTGCTATTTCTTTTGTGGAAAGTATATTTCCATTACCCTGTTTTTTTATTGAAAAATAAGGAGAGGTGCTCGAGTGGTTGAAGAGGCACGCCTGGAAAGCGTGTATACCCCTAAAGGGTATCACGAGTTCGAATCTCGTTCTCTCCGCTTTTTTTGTCTGTTGTTAAAAAATGTTTTAAAGCGGTTGCTTTGCTTTTTCAAAGCAACCGCTTTTTTATTCCGGACATTTATTCCAATTCCTCGATAATCTTCTTTACATCTATCGGTTGCAGCCTTCCGTACACTTTCTCGCCAATCATCACTACCGGAGCCAGTCCGCAGGCGCCTACGCAGCGCAGGCAGTCCAATGAGAATTTTCCATCCGGTGTGGTTTCGCCGACTTCGATGCCTAGTACGCGCTTGAATTCTTCAAGCAGCTTTTCAGAACCGCGCACGTAGCATGCCGTACCCATGCAGACGGAGATGGGATGCTTCCCTTTCGGGGTCATGGTGAAGAACGTATAGAAAGTGACCACCCCATATACTTTCGATACGGGGATATTGAGCTTGGAAGCGATGATGCGCTGCATCTCTTCGGGCAGGTAGCCGTGCAGATGCTGCGCTTCGTGCAAAATATTGATTAATTCGCCCGGATTGTTTCCGTGCTTGTCGCAAATCGTTCTGACTTGTTCCGCCACGTCGCAGGCTAGTTTTATATCTGACATAATACTCTTCGTTTAAAGTTAATCCATAGATTTGTTGAAATAGTGGGTGTGCAATAGCATTTCCGATTTCTCGCCCAGGGGTTTGCCGAGATATTCTTCGTATAGTTTTTTGATGTACGGGTTATCGTGCGACTTGCGCAGCGGTTTGTTGGCGTCTTCACGATAAAGCGCATTGGCGCGGGCGTATAATACTTCCGAATTGCCGTGGTGCAGCGGTTGGCCGCCACCGCCGATGCAGCCGCCGGGGCAGGCCATGATTTCGATGACGTGATATTCGTTGTGCCCGTTCCGTATATCTTCCAGCAGATGGCGGGCGTTGCCCAGTCCGTGTGCGATGCCTACTTTCAGTTCAAATCCGTTCAGATTGACGGTGGCGCGGCGGACTCCGTTCAGTCCGCGTACTTGTTCGAAGTTTACATTCTTGAGAGGTTCTCCGGTGTAGATTTCATAGACGGAGCGCAGGGCGGCTTCCATTACGCCGCCTGTGGCGCCGAAAATGACGCCGGCGCCTGTCGATTCGCCCATCGGATTGTCGAACGGGCTGTCTAGTACCAGCGGGAAGCCGATGTTGGCACGTTTAATCAGCCGTGCCAGTTCGCGGGTGGAGATGGAGTAATCCACGTCGGGGATGCCATTTACTTTGAACTCGTCGCGGTCGCATTCATATTTCTTTGCCAGGCAGGGCATGATGGATACGACTACTAACTTCTCCCTGGGGATTCCCATCTTTTCCGCCCAGTAGGATTTGGCGATGGAGCCGAACATCTGTTGCGGGGAACGGGCGGTGGACGGTATATCCAGCATATCCGGGAAGTGATGTTCGAAGAAGTTCACCCATGCCGGACAACAGGACGTAAGGATGGGCAGGCGGACGGACTTGTCGCCGTTGAGATAGCGTGTCAGGCGGTTCAGGATTTCGGAGCCTTCTTCCATGATGGTGAGGTCGGCTGCGAAATCGGTGTCGAATACATAGTCGAATCCCAGTTCGCGCAGGGCGTATACCATTTTTCCGGTTACCAGTGTGCCGGGGGGGAATCCGAATTCTTCTCCCAGGGCAGCGCGTACGGCAGGTGCGGTCTGCACGATGACTACCTTGTCCGGGTTTGCCAAGTCATCGAGCAGGCGGTTGGTGTAATCACGTTCGGTCAATGCGCCTACCGGACAGACGGCTACGCACTGGCCGCAATAAGTACATTCACTCTCTGTCATCATGCGGTCGAAGGCGGGAGCTATCGTCGTGTTGAAACCGCGGCGGATGGCGCCGAGTGCGCCTACTGTCTGCACATCGTTGCATACACTTTCGCAACGGCGGCAGAAAATACATTTGTCCATGTTGCGGACTATGGAAGCGGTGATTTCCCGTTTGCGGGGAGACAGTTCACCTCCATTGAAAGGCATCTCGCGGATATTGAAGCGCAGTGCCAGTGTCTGAAGTTCGCAGTTGCCGCATTTCGGACAGGTGAGGCAGTCGTTGGGATGGTCGGAAAGAATCAGCTCGGCTACTACCTTGCGGGCGTTCATCACGCGCAGGGTACTGGTTTTTACTACCATGCCTTCCGTGCAACGGGTGGCGCAGGCAGGAGCCAGGTTGCGCCGTCCGATGACTTCGACCACGCAGATGCGGCAGGAAGCGGGATTGTTTTTTATGCAGGTTCCTTTCAGGTCAATGTGGCATAAGGTAGGTATGTTGATACCTATTTTGTTGGCGGCTTCAAGAATGGTGCTTCCTTCGGGGACGGTGATAAAATGACCGTCTATTTGGAGTGTAATTTGTTTTTCTTCCATGGTAAATAGACTTTAACAGACGAGAATGGCTTTGAACTTGCAGCGTGCCATGCACATTCCGCATTTGATACATTTGTCGGGGCTGATGATGTGCGGTTTGCGTACCAGTCCGATGATTGCGTCCGCCGGACAGTTCTTGGCGCACAGATGGCAGCCGATGCAAAGTTCGGGATTGATGGTGTAGGTCAGCAGGGATTTGCACTGTTTGGCACGGCAGGTTTTGTCGCGGACGTGTTCCAGGTATTCGTCATGGAAATTGTCCAGCGTAGACAGAACCGGGTTCGGGGAGGTCTGTCCCAGCCCGCAGAGGGCGGTGTCTTTGATAACTTGTCCCAAAGTGGCGAGAGTGTCCAGGTCTTTTTCCGTGCCCCTTCCTTCGGTTATCTTGTTCAGCAATTCAAGCAGGCGTTTATTGCCGATACGGCAAGGCGTACATTTCCCGCAGGATTCTTCTACGGTAAAGTCCAGGTAGAAGCGGGCGACGGATACCATGCAGTCGTCTTCGTCCATCACAATCATACCGCCGGAACCCATCATGGAGCCGGCAGCCAGAAGATTGTCGAAGTCGATGGGGGTATCCAGGTGCTTCTCTGTCAGGCAGCCGCCCGATGGACCGCCTGTCTGCACCGCCTTGAATTTCTTTCCGCCTTTGATGCCGCCGCCGATTTCGTAGATTACTTCGCGGAGCGTAGTCCCCATCGGTACTTCAATCAGTCCGACATTGTTTATCTTTCCTGCAAGGGCGAATACTTTTGTGCCTTTGGAACGTTCCGTTCCAATCGTTGCGAACCATTCGGCGCCTTTCGTCAGGATGATAGGGATATTGGCGAGCGTCTCTACATTGTTCACGTTGGTAGGCTTGCCCAGGTAGCCGGATTCGGCGGGGAAAGGCGGTTTGAGAGTCGGCTCGCCGCGTTTTCCTTCCATGGAGTGAATCAGGGCGGTTTCTTCGCCGCAGACGAAGGCGCCTGCTCCATAGCGTATCTCGATGTCGAAACTGAAGTCTGTTCCTAAGATGTTATCTCCCAGCAGACCGTAATTGCGGGCTTGCTCGATAGCTGTTTTCAGCCGGCTGATGGCAAGAGGGTATTCGGCGCGGATATACACCAGTCCTTTGCTGGAACCGATGGAGTAACCGCAGATACACATGGCTTCTACGATAGAGTGAGGGTCGCCTTCCATGATGGAGCGGTCCATAAATGCGCCGGGGTCGCCTTCGTCCGCGTTGCAAACTACATATTTGATGTCCGATTGCTGCTTATGGGTAAACTCCCATTTCAGTCCTGTGGGGAAGCCGCCACCGCCACGTCCGCGCAGGCCGGAGCGTTTGATGAGGTCGATTACGTCCGTCGGCTGCTTATTGAGAAGGCAGTCCGCCAGTGCGTAATATCCCTCGCGGGCGATATATTCCTCGATATTTTCCGGGTCGATAAAGCCGCAGTTGCGCAGGGCGATGCGTAGTTGCTTCCGGTAGAAATCCATGTGCTTGGAGTCGCTGACGGTATGTTCCGTTTTCGGGTCTGTGTACAGCAGTCTTTCTAGCTTCCGACCGCCGATGATATGTTCGGTGATGATGTTTTCCGCGTCTTCGGGGGTGACTTGTGTATAGAAGGTGTTGTCGGGGATGATTTTCACGATAGGTCCTTTTTCGCAGAAACCGAAACAGCCCACTGTGATAACTTCTACTTTGTCGGCAATGCCGTTCTTTTGGATGGCTGACCGGAGATTGTCCGTAATGTCTTGGCTTGAAGAGGCTTTGCACCCTGTGCCGCCGCAAATCAGGATTTGAAGGTGTTGCGTGCCGGATGCCAGTCCGCAACATTTTTCGGTGACTTTCTCATTACTTTCTTCACGTAATGAAAGTTTGTGTTCCGCTCTTTTCCTGATTGTTGCCAAATCATGGATAGATAAGATTTTCATAAGTAATCAGAATTGTTAGTAGGTTTTTTGCAAATATAATTCTTTGTTTGGAAAAACATAGTCCCGGACAAATAAAAAACGGTCTTTACCGGAAGGATTAGGTAAATAAATCTCTATCTTCGTATTTAATAGGTATCAAACCTAAAAAAGAAATTGAAGTATGAGACGAATTTTATTGGGATTCTGTTTTTTATCTTTTCTGGGCAGTGCATCAGGACAGGAGATTCCTTTGCCGGAAAAGATGCCGCAGGAGCACCCGCGGGTGCTGACTACTCCGGCTGGAAAACAGGAAACATGGAAACTGATTAAAAAGGAAGAATGGGCGAAAGATGTTTTCGATAAATTGAAGGAACGGACGGAAGTATATACGAACCTGACGGATGCTCAACCGTCCTGGTTGCTGTCCCGTCTGGCAATGTATTGGAAGTCTCATGCCACGGAAGTATATGTAAAGGGCGAAACGTTCGATCATGCGGGCGGTGAGAAAGCTCCGTATCCTACGGTGCGCTATACAGGAACACGTGGAACGGCTGCCACCCACGGCCGTCCCAAGTTGGCGGATGTCGTTCCTTATGATGATGACGGGAACGGAAACGTGACTTTCTGTAATAATGCACTTCCCAATCGTCCTATGGAGCGTGTACACCCGTCCAAGACCGGGCGGAATATAGAGAGTCTGAACTGCGAAATCCTGGGGATTGCCCGTGACGCTGCTTTCCTCTATTGGATGACGGACGAAGAGAAGTTTGCCAAACTTGCCGCAGGGGTCTTTGATACGTATATGACGGGTATTTATTACCGGAATGTGCCTGTCGATTTGAATCATGGTCATCAGCAGACATTAGTGGGGTTGACTTCCTTTGAAGTAATCCATGAAGATGCGCTTCATATCGCTGTCCCCTTATATGATTTTCTGTATAATTATCTGAAAGATAATTATCCGGACAAAATGGAAATCTATGCCGGAGCTTTCAAGAAATGGGCGGATAATATCATTGCAAACGGTGTGCCTCACAACAACTGGGATTTATTGCAGGCACGTTTTATAATGAACGTAGGGCTGGTATTGGAAGACAACAAGGAATATGCCGATGGAAAAGGACGCGAATATTATATTGACTATGTGATGAACCGTTCCGGCATCCGTCAGTGGAGCCTGACGCGCCTTGCTGATTATGGCTTCGATTCCAATACGGGAGTTTGGGCGGAATGTCCGGGATATAGCAGTGTGGTAATCAATGATTATGCCAATTTCGTGAACCAGTTTGATGTGAACCTGCAATATGATTTGGTGAAAGCGATGCCTGTGTTGTCGAAAGCAGTGGCGACCACGCCCCAATATCTGTTCCCTAACCGTATGATTTGCGGCTTTGGGGATACACATCCGAGTTATCTGAGTACGAATTTCTTTATTCGTATGATACAGAATGCGCAGGCGAACGGGAAAAAGGAACAGGAAAACTATTTCACCGCCCTCCTGAAATGCCTGAACCCGGAGATGGGAAATGACAAAACGGAAAAGAAGAATGTACGCGTATCGGTCAACTCTTTCTTTGAGGATAAACCGTTGGTTTTGAACCCGAAAGTGAAACCGGGAAATATAGAGGATTATGTCTCTCCTTTGTTTTATGCGCCTAATGTGTCCTGGCTGGTACAGCGCAACGGTATGCATCCGCGCAATAGCTTGATGATTTCATTGAATGGCAGCGAGGGAAATCATATGCACGCCAACGGCATCTCGATGGAACTTTACGGGAAAGGCTATGTGCTGGGACCGGATGCGGGTATCGGGCTTTTCTTATATAGCGGACTGGACTATGCGGAGTATTATTCCCAGTTCCCCAGTCATAATACCGTTTGTGTGGATGGGGTATCGAGCTATCCGGTGATGAAGAGTAACCATTCTTTTGACTTGCTTTCTTGTTTCCCGGCTTCGGCAGAACCGGGGAAAGGGTTTACTTCCGTCACTTACAGTAATCTTTATTTCCGTGAGCCGGAAAGCAGGGCAGACCAGACACGTATGATGAGTATCGTCACTACGGGAGCGGAGACGGGGTATTATGTCGATGTGTTCCGTAGCCGGAAGGAAAAAGGCGGGGACAAGATGCACGATTATTTCTACCATAACCTCGGACAGACTTTGACATTGACAGCGGCAGATGGCACCGACCTGAATCTGCAACCCACGGAAGAATTGGCTTTTGCCGGCGCGCATCTTTACGCTTATTCCTATTTATATAACAAGAAGGTTGCTGCAACCGACAAGGATGTCAAGGCGACTTTCACCATAGATAGGAAGGATAAGGGTGGTGATGACATATATATGAATCTTTGGATGAAGGGGGAACCGGAACGCGAGGTCTTTACGGCATTGGCTCCTATGACTGAAGGATTGAGCCGTACGCCGAATATGCCTTATAATATAAAGGAGCAGCCGACGCTGACTTTCGTTGCCCGGCAGCATGGGGAAGCGTGGAATCGTCCTTTCGTTTCCATCTATGAGCCGAGTACGAAGAACGAGCCGTCCGCTATTCAGTCTGTTTCTTACTTTGATGCGGAAGAGCCGGGGTTGAAAGACTTTGCAGGCATCTGTGTGGAAAGCAAGAACGGGCGTATAGACCATATTTTCTCCTTGTCCGATGCGGTGCAGACTGCTACTTATCAGGGAATGAAAGTGAAAGCGGACTATGCGGTTATCAGCAATGAATATGCGGGAAACCGGACTTTATTCCTGGGAAATGGAACGCAGTTGGTTGCGCCCGGAATAATGGTTCAGACAGATAGTGCCGCCAATGTATTGCTCGAAAAGAAGGCGGGCAAATGGTATATTCTTTCTTCTGCTCCTTGCACGGTTGTTATCAATGGTAAGAAGATGAAATCCGGTGTTACGTCAGAACCTGTATTATTACGTATCTGATGTTTCATTTGTAAGAAGGAATAATTGTATATCTTATCCGTGACATGGCATATTGTGCTCTAAGGGGAAGAAATGTTACAATAAAAAACAAAAAAAGCGTGTTTAAACGTTTTTAATGCCATATTTTTTCTAATTTTGCGGCTTCTTGTTCAAATTGTATATAATATGGACAGGAAGCCCTTTTTTGTGGGTAAATATTTTAGTGGGAAATATTTAGTGGGAAATAAATTATGGTATATGTGATGAGGAATGGTCGCAGGGTAATAGCTGCGTTATCATTTCTGTTATTGTTTTGTGGTGTACATGTACACGCACAACGAGTGGCTGTAAAAACGAATGCATTGGGATGGCTGACCGCCAGTCCTAACGTTGAAGCCGAGTTCGTATTGGGTCGTCATATCTCCTTGAATATGGGGATTGCTGCAAACCCAATCAGTACTGACAATCTCAAAACTACTTTCACGCATTTTCAGCCGGAAGTACGTTATTGGCTAAATCGTCCGATGGTGAGCCATTTTCTTGGAATCACCGCTTTCGTGAATAATTTTAATATGATGGTGAAAGATGTGCATCACAAAGGTGATGCGTATGCTGCCGGATTGACCTATGGATATGCGTGGGTACTGGGCAACCACTGGAACATTGAAGCGACTGCCGGCGTAGGTGTGTTGCGCTACCGTCAGTTTAAATACGATAAGGGTACTCCGAAACCGGGTGCGGTCAATGATACTAAGACTACCATTGCGCCTGTCAAGCTGGGGGTATCCTTTGTTTATATTATTCGATAAGTAGAACGAACATTAGCTAGTCAGAAAAGAGAATGAAAATCAATTTGAAACGTGATAGATTAACAGGTATACTTCTCGTGGCGATGATGTTCGTCGGCATGAATGTATCCGCCCAACGGATCCGTGTGCAGGGGCATATCACAAACCCGCAGGGAAAAAGTGTTCCGAATGTGAATGTGCTGAATCCGGTCAATGACGAACGTATAGAAATGTCCGACGAGGATGGCCGTTACAGTGTCTTAGTTGAGAAAAACGGCTCGTTGAAGTTTACATGTGTCGGTTATGAAGACAAAACAGTGAAGGTGGCAGGAAAGCAGATTTTGAATGTAGTATTGAAAGATGCCGTCATCGAGCTGAACGAAGTAACGATTACTTCCAAAGTGAAGGACAAAGTGATTCCGGAACCTACGGACATCGAAATCAAAGGTAATTATTTCCATCTGAAAACCCGTGTCCCGGTGCCTAAGGAAATGTTTAACTCGCATCGCCGGTTGGTATTGCAGCCTTCCATTTATGATGTGACACTCAAAAAACGTCTGTTGATGCGTCCTGTGGTATTCGACGGTGGTACTTACAATACGACGCAAAACCGGATGTACGATTATGATATGGATAAAGACCCTTTGCATGAATACATTCAGGTGAAAACGACTTCTTCACGCGAGGGGGATGTTATTGCCTACCATGATTCTATTTATATAGAGTATCTGCAACATGATTACCGTGCGGACGTGCATCTTGCGATGGAGAACTATCGGAATATCATTTACCGTGATTCTTTCTCCATTGCACGCGGAACTGTCAACCCGCTGCGCTTTCTGGAGTACAAGTTTTCCGCTTTCAATCTGACGGATGAGAAGTATCTTCCGAAACCTGTCATGCAGCTACGGGATACGAAAGGGGAAGTGAATCTGACATTCTTGGTAGGCAAAGCCGATTTGGACGACAAGAATCCTCAGAACCAAGTGGAGCTGAACCGCTTGAACCAGGAACTTCGTGCTATTGAAACGAACCCGGATGCTTCTTTGAAGAGTTTCCATATCACAGGTGTGGCTTCACCGGACGGTTCATACGAGAGAAACCTGCAACTGGCGAAACTGCGTACGAACAAGGCATTGGAACGTATCCTGTCGCAACTGGATCCGGAAACGCGCAAGCTGCTGGAAGTGAAATCGGATGCGGCGGTAGCCTCTTGGAAAGAGGTGGCGGAATTGCTGAAAAAAGACTCTAAACCGGAGATTGCCAAGGAAGTGGAGGATTTAATCAAGCAATATGAATCCGTTCCTTACCGCTTGAATAATGTTTTGAAGTCGAAACCTTTCTATAAGGAAATTGCTGCTACTTATCTGCCTAAGCTGAGAAAGGTGCAATATACGTACGGCTATTCAATCTTCCGTTTCCTGACCGACGATGAGATTAGGGGACTTTACAACAAGAATCCGAAGGAACTGACCCGTTTCGAATATTATCGTATGATTACGATAGCAAAAACTCCGGATGAAAGGGAGAAGTATTGCAGGGAAGCTCTTGAGCTTTACGACAACTTTACGTATGCGGCCAATGAACTGGCGGTAGCGACCATACAGAAAGATGCGCCGGATTCACGTATCCTCGAACCGTTTGTCAGCAAGTCTGCGCCGGTAGAGTTATTGTCCAATCAGGCTATTGCCCTGTTGCACGAAGGAAAATATACGAAGGCGGATTCTGTATTGACATTGGTTCCCGAAGGAGCGGTTTCTGAGGATTTGCAGGCAATCGTACAGGCTTTGGCAGGTTATTATAAGGATGCTTTCGAAAAGGTGGCAGCTACCAGTCCTTTCAATGAGGTGGTGATGTTGCTGGCAATGAAGAGAAATGAGGAAGCATGGGAAAAGATTTCTGCCATGAACGTAGAAACTGCCCGCGAATATTATGTGAAAGCGATTGCCGCTAACCGTTTGGAGAAAGTGGGCGATGCTATTATGAGTATTGAGAAAGCCCTTGAACTCGATCCATCCTTACTGGAAACAGCGAGAGTGGACGGTGATATTATTGACTTGCTGCCGGAAGAGCAGAAACTTAAATAATGATAATACAACAAGAGTAAACGATGAATATCCTCAGAATCAAAAATAAATATATGGCAGTGGCATTGTTTCTGATGCTTGCTGTCACCTTACAGGCACAGGATTATGGTGCATTGCAATATATGTTGCAGAAAAGGCCTGCAAATGAGAAGTTTGGGAGTAATAAGTTCAATGAACATCTCTTTTTCTCTGCCGGAATAGGTCCGTATAGCTTGCTTTCGGGTAAGGATGTCCAGGACGGATTAGGTATGACCGCTCATCTCTTTATGGGAAAGTGGATTACTCCGGTTCACGGACTCAGGATAGGGGTGAATATGGGTTATCTGCCATCGAAAATATACGATTCTAAAATAAAGATGGGTGGCGGTAGCTTGGATTATCTGCTGAATATGTCTTCCTTGGCATACGGATATAATGCCAACCGTCGTTTTGAGTTATTTGGAATCGCAGGCATAGAAGCCGGTTATTCTAAAGTCGGTGATAACAGTGAACGTTCCGAAAAATATCCGAATTTGAAAGGTGGGGGTGAATTTTATTATGGCGCCCATATCGGTTTACAGGGAAATATACGTCTTTCCCGTACATTGGATTTGTTCGTAGAGCCACGGATTGGTTGGTATAATGACGGTTTGGCGCATACGGAAAGTTGGAGAAATTATCAGATGGGCGGTTCGGTGCTGGTCGGCTTGACTTATATGCCTGCTGCTCCGATGGGTACTAAGATTCATTTTGATGATTTTGATAACAGTTCATTCCTGAATCATATGTTTATTTCTTTATCCGGAGGTATCAGTACTTTGAAAGTCTCAGGATTTAAGAATACGTTCAAAGGTATAGGCCCCCAATTCTCAGCCGGAATCGGTAAATGGTTCTGTCCTTCTTCCGGGCTGCGTTTGTCCGGGACGGTTGGATTTTCGGATACGCCCGTCGGCAGTAAGAGCCGGCATTTCAAGCATGTTGATTTGCATGCGGACTATATGCTGAATATCAATAATGTCCTTTGGGGATATGATGAAGACAGGATATTCAATCTGATTGGTATTGCCGGTGTTAACCTGGCGGGAACAAAAGGAGTGGAAAATTCTGCCAAGTATGCTCCGGGAATAGGAGTGGGTGTACAGGGAAGTTTTCGTCTCAACCGTTCCGTAGATTTATTCATAGAACCTCGTTTCAATGTTTATCACAAGAGATATGCAGGTGGTCGTGGATTGGGCGGCAATACAGACCAGCTCGGAGAACTTAATTTCGGTCTGACTTATCATACGATTGACCGTGCGGCACGTCCGGCAAACGGATTCTCAAGTAATCATGTCGCAGACAATCTGTTTATGACTTCGGGAGTCGGTCTGCAAATGTTCCTGAATAAAACGAATATTGAAAATCTCGGCTCTTTAGGTCCGCAGGCTTCGGTCTCTCTCGGTAAGTGGCTGAGTACTTATTCCGGTTTGCGCCTGGTGGGTACAGGTGGATTCTTTACGAATTATGTAGTTCCCGGTGATGTTAAGGAGGGTAGACTCAGACATATCAGCGTCAGCGGCGGTCTTGATTATTTGTGGAATATCACGTCTACCATGAGCGGTTACAACCCTGACCGTATCTTTGATTTGATAGGTTCCGTGGGTGTCAATTTGGCTTATACTTCCAATTCAGACCATAAGTTCCAGCCGGGCATTAATGCGGGCATACAGACACTATGGCATGTGAATGAGTTTCTTGGTTTGTATATCGAGCCGCAGGTTCGATTATATGGCGACAAGTTCATTGAAGGTAATTTGGGATTTATACAGAAAGACGTATTGGTAGGCGTCAATGCCGGTTTCCATTACCGCTTCGTCCCTTACTCAAAAGCAGCGAATCGTAGTGAATTTGGTAAGGATGACAAACGTTACTTCGTATCGGGAGCACTCGGAATGGGTAGCTTGCTGGTTGGCAACAAGGATTTGGTGAAGAACGCAGGTGTGGAGGCGAAGGGAAGTTTCGGCAAGTGGTACACTCCGTTGTCGGCATGGCGTATCAACGGGACAATCCTGTATAAATCGAAAGCGCAGAATAAATTACCTTTGCATTATGCCGGTTTAGGAATGGACTACATGATGAGCCTGGCTACGTTAGCGAAAGGATACAGTCCCGACCATGTGATAGATGTCGTTCCTTTTATGGGAGTTACTGCCGGTCTGGCACGTCGTAACGGTGAGTTTAAGGTAGTGCCGGGACTGGATGCCGGTGTGCAGTTCAAACTGAGGGTAGCTTCTTCCGTCTATTTGTATGCCGAACCTAAGGTGGGTATCCGAACGGATACATACGATGGCATCGAGCAGGGAAGGCCTGACCGCGTAGCTTCTATGGTATGCGGATTATTATACAGGTTTAAGATGCCTACTTTCCAATAAGGAGTTTGTAAGATTTAATCAGATAAGGGTTGTACAAATCATTGAGCATTCAAGGTTGTACAACCCTTTTTGTGTATTACATATTGGCATAGTGCTGATTAAATAAAGTTAAATCAGGAACAGTATAAAGCGTATTTTGCCAGGGCTTCACGTAGATAGTTATATATTGCATAATAATCGTTTATATCTTTGCGGCATGAAAACACGTTATATACTATTTCTTATTTTATCTTGTTTGCTATGTCCGGCAAGGCTGGACGCAGGACAAGCTCCCTATATCTTCCGGCATATCGGAGTAGCCAATGGACTGCCCGATAATTACGTGAAGAGTATATTTCGTATTCCTGACGGTCGTCTGGGAGTACGTACCACTGTTTTGTTAAGCCTCTATGACGGTAGCAGCTTTTCCGACTTTCCCTATGATACGAGAGATAATTATTACATAGACTATGACCACGTTATTCCCCGTCAGTACGTTGATGCAGACAGTCGCATATGGATGAAGGAGCGTGGTTTGCTTCGTGTCTTCGACCTTTCTACGGAGCGATATATAAACAATATTGATTCGCTGCTCTTTCGTTTTGGATTGAAGGAGAAGATAGCGGATATGTTTATCGACTCCAATCAACGCTATTGGTTCGTAACTTCCGGATATTCGGTCTACTCGTATGCTCCTTCCGAAAAGAAACTGGAAGAGATTTGCACAAATGATGAGTTTGTCCGGCATAACGGAACGTTGCGTGAAGTGGCGAGCTATGGAGATTTGTGCTGGATGGTGCACCGGAAAGGGATGATTCGCTGTTACGACTTAAAGCAGAAACGTTTTGTCCGGCAGGAAGACTTCCTGGTCGGCAAAATGAAATCCGAAGACCAGGCGATTCTGGAAGTACTGGACAATGGAGACTATTGGCTGATGTGGGACAGGGGAGCCGGATATTATGATACCCACACGAATGAATGGACTGAAATGACGGATATCTACACGAACGACTATACCATGCTCACGACAATTACGACTGATAATGATGGCAATCTTTGGATAGGTTCAGTCTCTAATGGTGCATATCACATCACCCGGAGAAATTTCTCTGTCACTCATCTGAAAACTTTCCCGTTGCTGACAGGCGGAGTTATTCAGAATGACATTCACAGTATCTTCTTCGACAAGCAAAGTGGCGGACTTTGGATTGGTTTCTACAATCAGGGCATTTGTTATTATCACCCTACAATGAATAACTTTCCGGTGTATAACAAGGAAAATGTGTCTGGTGACTGGAAAGACGAATCAGTCCGGTGTATGCTGGAGACGAAGAACGGAAACGTGCTCATAGGGACTGCCAAAGGGCTGTACCGGTATAATCCGAAAACGGGCGTGATGGATATTCCTTATAAAGAGCTTAATCATCAGATTTGCAGGAAGCTATATAGGGACAGTCATAATCGTATTTGGCTGGGAACTTTCCATGACGGGCTGTATTCTATTATTGACGGAAAAGTGAAGAGTTACTCTTATCCGAATATGAATTATCAGAACGACCCCGATTATAGCAATATCCGCGCTATCCTTGAAGACAAGAAAGGACGTATCTGGCTGAGTGTATATGGCGGTGTCGGGGCATTCAACCCGGAAAATGGAGAAATCGACTTATTGTTCAACAAGCATCCTCTCCTGAAAAAATACAAGACAGCCAATACATTGGAATTGGATAATCAGGGACGCCTTATCGTCGGGGCGGATAACGGATTGTATTTCTATGACCCGGAGAAAGATTCTGTATATATTCCGGAAATAGACGAGCCGGGTAATGCGCTTTATAACCATGAGAGTAATAAGTATAATTGTATTCTGAGAGATAGCCGGGACGCGTTGTGGTTCGGCACGCAATACGGGCTTAATGTAGTGACAAAAGAGCAGAAGATATACCGGATTGGCAAGGAAAACGGTCTGTTCAATACCACCATTCAGAGCATACAGGAAGATAATAATGGGGATATCTGGCTCTCTACTATTAATTCCCTTTGTAAGATTAAGGTAGAAAGCGGCAACGGTGATTATAGTTTCCACGTCATCAGTTTTGCTTCCGAATCGGGTTGGCAGCGGGACGACTTGTACGAATTCAGTTCGCTGAAAACAAAGAATGGAACCTTGTATTTCGGGCGGGTGAACGGCTTCAATGCTTTCACGCCGGAAAACATTGCCCATGAGCAAGCACCGAACCGTCCTCTTATTACTTCCTTGCGGCTTTTCAACACACCTGTGCTGCCGGGAAACGAATACAACGGACGTATCTTATTTGATAAAGCTATCAACTCCGTAGAAAAAGTATCATTGGACTATGATGAGAACTTCATAACGCTTGACTTCTCCGGGCTGAATTTCATGAACCCTTCACAGACCTTCTTCCGTTATTGCATGGAAGGGTTTGATAAGGGCTGGACTGAACTTCAATCTGAAAACGGGCAGGGGCGTGTGACTTATAATAATCTTCCACCGGGCGAATATGTATTTAAGGTCGTCACAGCCGGCAGCAATAAAGTGTGGGGAGAAGAGTCGGCGCTATCCTTTACCATTCATCCCCCATTTTGGGATACGATAGCCGCCCGGATTATTTATTCTATTCTCTTCTGTTTGCTGATGGGTGGAGTGATAACCTTTCTGAACCGCCGCAATCGCCGCAAGCTGCTCCAGGCGCAGGAACAGGAAGCCCTGAGACAGAAAGAAGAACTGGATCAGATGAAATTCCGGTTCTTTACGAATATAAGTCATGAACTGCGTACTCCGCTGACGTTGATTATCACTCCTTTGGATATGTTAAGGCGTAAAGTCGCTGACGAAACAATCGGCAAGCAACTGAATAACATTTACCGGAATGCGCAAGAACTGCTGGTGTTGGTCAATCAACTGCTCGATTTCCGTAAACTGGAGATGAAAGGAGAGACGCTGCATCTGATGAATGGCGATATAGAAGAATTTGTGACTTCTATCTCCCATAGCTTTATGCCGATGGCGGCAGAGAAGCATTTTAATTTCATCAACCAGTCGGAGTGTAGGGCGCTCTATATGTATTTTGACAGGGATAAGGTACACAAAATCGTGAATAATCTGTTATCCAATGCCTTTAAGTTCACGAAGGAAGGCGGGACAATCAAACTGCAACTATCCAAAGAAGAACTGGACGGCAGGTGGTATGCCCGTATGGAAGTATCCGACACGGGAATTGGAATTTCCGAAACCGATTTGCCGCATATCTTCGACCGTTTCTATCAGGTGCAGAACAAGGTGGACGAGAAGCCGGGAAGTGGTATCGGCTTGCACTTGATTAAAGAATACGTGAATATCCATGAAGGCAAGATTGCTGTGGACAGCCATGTCGGTCAGGGCTCCGTCTTTACTGTCTGGCTTCCTGTCGACTTGAAACCGGAAAAGGAGGTGATGCCCGAGTCTTCTCTTACCTCTCCGGCAGAGCGGGAACAGCCGTCCGTAGAAGACTTGTCCGCAGAAGCTCTTCCGGCAGATGACGGTCGCAAGAAACTTCTGATTGTAGAAGATAATAAAGAGTTCCGCTCTTTCCTGAAAGAACAATTGGGTGAATTTTATAAAGTGATAGAAGCTGCCGACGGGGAAGAAGGGGAAAAACAGGCTGTCGATGAGAATCCCGATTTGATAGTGAGTGATATTATGATGCCTAAAATGGATGGTATCGAGCTTTGCCGCCGTATCAAGACGAACGTGCAGACTTCTCATATACCTGTTGTCCTGCTTACCGCCCGCACGGCGGATGATGTGAAAATCAGCAGTTATGAGGTGGGAGCCGATTCGTATATGTCGAAGCCGTTCAGTTTTGACATGTTGCTGATTCGTGTACGGAAACTGATTGAGCAACAGGAAAAGAGAAAACAGAATTTCCGTAAGAATCTTGAGGTGAATCCGGGCAAGATAACGATTACTCCATTGGATGAACAGTTGATACAGAAAGCGCTCGAATGTGTGGAAAAGAACATGGATAACACTGGCTATGCGGTAGAAGATTTAAGCCGTGACCTGGGAATGACCCGTATGAACCTCTACCGGAAGTTACAGTCTATCACCGGGCATACACCTACCGATTTCATAAAGAGTATCCGTCTGAAACGGGCTGCCCAATTACTGCAAGGCAGCCAACTGAACATCGTAGAAATAGCCGACCGGGTGGGATTCAGCTCTTCGAGCTACTTTACGAAATGCTTTAAGGATATGTTTGAACTCTTGCCCACCCAGTATGCGGAAAAGTGTAGAAATGAGCAGGAATAACTATCATGTGAATATTAACTGAATAAATTTGATGAAAGGATAGGCAAATCCTCTTTGTTGTTCGTAGTAGCAATAAAGAGGATTTTTTTGTTATCAGTTTAATCATGAATAGAATGAATATATTTAGAGTGCTATCGGGGAGACGAAAGTGGTTGTTGGCTGTGTCTATCACCTTTTCAACAATGGCAAGTGCGCAGTTGGCGACCTATCCGGAAGGAGTAAATGCAGGTATGCCGCATAACGATGACTATACCGTCCGGGTGCGTGTGCCTGGGGGAGAATGGAAAGACTTGTTCGAATATAATGTCAACGTGGATATGGACAACGTACAGTCGGCTTCCATGGTGCAGTTTGATATGGGCAGTCCTGTCGAAGTCATGGTGAAGAAGAATAACGGGCTGATTCAGGATGTGCAGATTCGGCCGTTGGCGAGAGGCGTGCGGCACACGGTGAACCGGAATACCATTCAGTTTATGCTGGAGAAACCGCAGTACTTATCCGTAGAGTTTAACGGTGACCGCCTGCACAATCTTCATCTTTTTGCCAATCCTTTGGAAACGGAGACGTATACCGGAAGCAATGAGAAAGTGATGTATTTCGGCCCGGGTGTTCATCGTCCGCAGGATGTGCCCAATAATCAGATACAGATTCCGTCCAATACGACTGTCTACTTGGCGCCTGGCGCTGTAGTGAAGGCCAAATTACTGGTGGATAAGGCGGAAAATGTACGGATTATAGGGCGTGGTATTCTGGAACACCCGATTCGTGGCATTGAAGTGACTCATTCCAAAAACGTATTGATTGACGGCATCACAGTAGTGAATCCCGACCATTATACTGTTTTTGGCGGAGAATCTGAAGGGCTGACCATTAAGAACCTGAAGTCCTTCAGTTGCAAAGGTTGGAGTGACGGCATTGACATGATGTGTTGCAATGATGTGCTGATAGACAATGTGTTTATGCGGAACAGTGATGACTGTATCGCCATCTACGCGCATCGCTGGAGCTATTACGGCGGTTCTAAGAATGTGACGTTACAGAACTCCGTCCTTTGGGCGGACATCGCTCATCCCATTAATATCGGCGGACATGGGAATGCCGCGTGTGCGGAAGGAGAGATTCTTGAAAATATAACTATCCGCAATATTGATATCCTTGAACATGATGAGGACGATTCTCCCTATCAAGGTTGCATGGCGATAGACTGTGGGGATAAGAATCTGGTACGTAAAGTGTTATTTGAAGATATCCGCGTGGAAAGTATTCAGGAAGGGCGTCTGTTTCATATCAATGTGCGTTTCAATCCGAAATACGACAAGCAGCCCGGTCGCGGCATTGAAGATATAACGTTCCGCAATATCACTTATGATGGAGTAGGAGAGAACCCTTCTCTTTTGAAAGGTTTCGATAAAGAACGGGGGATAAAGAATGTAACTTTCGAGAATGTGATGATTAACGGAGTGAAGATGAAAAGTACGGATGATTTCATAACGAATGAGTTTGTAAAAGGGATTAAAGTGAAGTAATAGAATTATCTTTGCAAGAACAATAGATGAATCACGGTTATGAAAAATAAATATACACTACTGGTAGCTTTATTGGTTTTCTTTCAAATTCATTCTTTCGCCCAGGATATGTTCAATACTGGAGTTGAAAAAGCGAAGCCTTATTCTAATGCGGCAGTCACGTTAAGACCTTCCTGGATTAAGCAGCGTGAAGAATTAAACACCAGGTTTCTGAAATCATTGGAACCGGACAGATTGCTGCATAATTTCAGGGTGAATGCAGGACTGCCGTCGGATGCGCAACCGCTGGAAGGGTGGGAAGCTCCTAAAATAGGGTTGCGTGGGCATTTTGTCGGACACTATCTTTCAGCCATATCCTGTGCAGTGGAAAAATATCACGATGCGCAATTGGCCGGTGCGCTGAATTATATGATTGAGGAACTGTATAAGTGCCAGCAAGCCTTGGGAAATGGATACTTGAGTGCATTCCCCGAGAAAGATTTTGAGGTACTCGAAACCCGCTATTCCGGTGTATGGGCTCCTTATTATACTTATCACAAGATTATGCAGGGGTTATTGGATGCATATGTCCGGACAGGGAACAAGAAAGCGTATGATATGGTAATACAGATGGCCTCTTACGTAGACCGCCGTATGTCGCGTCTTGATGCCCGGACCATTGAAAAGGTTCTTTACAGTGTAGGCGCCAATCCTTCCAACGAGGCGGGGGCGATGAATGAGGTTCTATACAAGTTATATAAAGTATCTAAGAATCCGAAACATCTGGCTTTGGCGAAGATATTCGACAGGGACTGGTTTCTTATCCCATTATCGCAAAATCAGAATATCTTGTCCGGATTACATTCCAACACCCATCTGGTATTGGTGAACGGATTCGCCCAGCGCTATTCAATCATGCGTGATAAACCCTATTATGATGCAGTAGTGAATTTCTGGAATATGCTGATGAAAGAACATACGTATGTAAACGGTTCGAGCAGTGGCCCCCGGCCAAACGTTGTGACCCGTACTTCTCTTTCGGCCGAACACTGGGGAGTGCCCGGACATCTTAGCAATACACTGACCAAAGAGATTGCCGAATCCTGTGTTTCTCATAACACTCAGAAACTGACTTCAACTCTTTTCACGTGGGAAGCGAATCCTATCTATGCAGATGTCTATATGAATACATTCTATAATTCTATCCTGGCACTGCAAAGTGCCCACACGGGAGCTTGTGTCTATCATTTGCCTTTAGGTTCCCCACGCAAAAAGGCTTTCCTGAAAGAAAATGATTTTCGCTGTTGCAATGGCTCGACCATAGAAGCATTTGCACTGCTCAACTCCGGTATTTATTATCATAATGATTCTACGCTTTGGGTGAACCTCTATGTCCCTTCCGAACTGGACTGGAAAGAAAAGAATATTCGCCTGGAACAATCCGGTGAATTCCCTATGAACTCTTCCGTAGAGTTTTCGGTTTCTGTAAAGAAACAGACCGCATTCGGCTTGAATCTCTTTATTCCGTCCTGGGCTAAGGCAGTAGACGTATTTGTGAATGGAGAAAAACAACAGACGGAAATAACTCCTGATTCTTACGTAAGCATAAACAGGAAATGGAAGAATAAAGACAAGGTAAGATTAGTGTTTCACTATGATTTTTATATCAAGACCATGCCTGACGACAAGAACATGATTGCTATATTCTATGGTCCTATCCTTCTGGCATTTGAGAATGGCTCCGAACTTATCCTGAAAGGAACCCCTGAGGATATACTGAATGGGCTGAAGGTGCAAGGTGATGATAATGGTAGCTTTACCTTGAATAATGGCGGACGGGTATATTCGCTAAAACCGCTATATGCTATTGAAGAACATAGTTATGGCGTATATGCTACTATAAGAAACTACTGATAACCGATACTACCTGACCTCTTATCTCTTAATAGATAACTTCCTATCTATTAAGACTAAACTTCCTTTTCTCTAGTGGTAAACTTCCTTTCGGCTTACACTAAACTATAAACGCAAGCTTTGATTATAAAAACGCAAGTTCTATTTTTATAATCAAAGCTTTCATTTATAAAAACGCAACTTGCGTTTGAAGATTACAATATGGCGAGAATAACTTTACTACTAGAGGAAAGGAAGTTTGCAATAGGGACCTGATAACTTTTCTATTAATAGCTGAGACGACAAGAACTGCTGGATTGGGTATAAAGCTGTACTGAAACGAATCCAACACACAGGATAACATAGGATAAAGGAAGGAAACGCAATAATTGTAACAGCCATATTCTTCGATGAAATGGGGATTTTTGTTATCAACAAGCATGTATGTTACCAATTTCGTATCATTTGTTACTACATTACCATTCCAAGATACCTTCTTGCTCTACTTTTGTATCATCAATCAATGACTAATTATGAATGCTATGAGCGCACATGTAACCACATTAGAAGATTTCTTCTCGGAATGCTACCTTCAATACTATGATGTCATCAAAAGGTATATCGCTTCCCGTATCTATAACTCTTATGAGGCGGAAGACTTGGCGCAGGATGTCTTTGTACGTTTATGGGAACACAGGGCATTTGTGAATAAGGATACGGCTCGCCCGTTGCTTTTTACTATTGCACGGAATTTGGTGATAGACAAGATTCGTCGCTATTATAAAAAGGAAGAGATTTTCTCCTATATATATAATGCACAAGAGACGGGTCGGAATACAACCGAGGATACAATCTATTCCAAGGAGCTTCAGATATTACACCGTCAGGTAGTGAATGCGCTTCCTGGCAGACGCCGTCAAATCTATGAACTTAGCTTTCGTGGGATGGCTTCGCCTGTTATTGCAGACAAGCTTTACCTGTCTACCCGCACCGTTGAAGGGCAGTTGCTGCTTGCCCGCAAATCGGTACGCACTTCGTTAAAACAACAGTTGGCAGGTTGATTATATAGAAAAATATACTAAATTCAATTTTTAAATTAATATTATGAGAATTAAACCCAGTTTCTTATCTAGTAAAGGAGCCGTTATAGCTTTGGCTATGCTGGTAGGCGGTTCGTCCGGTACGTTGCTACTGGCAAACACCGGAGTAGAAGAAAACATGATTGTCGCCCAAACGGGGCGGACAGTCAAAGGAGTTGTTACAGACCAGAACGGTGAGCCGTTGATTGGCTGTAATGTCGTTGTTGTAGGTTCGCAAGAAGGAGTGATAACAGACCTTGATGGAAGATTCAGCTTGAAAGTGTCTGATGGTGCAAAACAGTTGAAGGTTACCTATATCGGGTATGTAGAACAGATTGTGACTATCGGCAGTAGTCCGGAAATAAAGATAACGTTGAAAGAAGACAATAATGCGTTGGAAGAAGTGGTCGTTGTAGGTTACGGAACCCAGAAGAAAGCTACGCTGACCGGTTCTATCGAGCAGGTGAGCGGGAAGGCATTGGAAAGTCGTGCGGTAACCAATGTCGGTCTGGCTTTGCAGGGGCAGACACCGGGCCTGGCAGTGACCCGTTCATCCGCCCGTCCGGGAAATGAAGACTTGAAGTTCCAGATTCGTGGCGCGACATCAGTCAATGGGGGTGACCCGTTGGTTATCATTGATGGAGTTCCCGCTTTGAATGGACAATCTTTTCAGAATATGAACGCTGACGATATTGAAAGTATCAGTGTCTTGAAGGATGGTGCAGCCTCTATCTATGGTGCGAAAGCTGCTAATGGCGTAATCCTTGTTACTACCAAAAAAGGTAAAGGAAAAGTGAGTGTCGATTATAACTTCAATATGCGCTTCAATACCAATGGTATTACGGGATTCTCGCCTTCCATGTCAGAATATGCCCAAATGTGGCTGGCTGCCAACAAGGAAGAAAAAGTGCCCGACTGGTGGGCATGGGTTTCGCAGGCAAACATGGAGAAAATGGCTCAGGGGATTGAAGGAATCTATCCCACCCAGTATTATGGAGACATATTTATCGGCAATGCCAACCGTTTGGAAGAAATGTTTGCCACTCGTTTTTCTTATCAGCATAATCTGAGTATCTCCGGTGCCACGGATAAATCCGATTTCCGTATTTCGGCCGCTTATGCCGATAATCAGGCGAATCTGGCTACCGCTTATGACGGACAGAAGCAGATAAACTTACGTTTGAACTATGGTTATCAGTTAGCCAAATGGATAAGACTGGAAACAGGGGCAAGTCTGGTAAATACAGATACGGAATCTCCTTCCGTGGGGTTGGACAATTCATTGTATGGCAATGATATGCCTTTCTTCCCTGCAAAGAATCCTTACGGACAGTGGTATGCCAACTTTGGTAATGTAGGTGACCGCCAGGCGGTTGCCGCAACAACCGACGGCGGACGCGATATCAAGAAGTCATTGACTACCCGTATAGATATGAAAGCAATCGTTGATATATGGAAAGGAATCAGCTTTGAAGGTATGGCTTCTTTCCAGAATGAAGAATTCAGACGTGAGCGTTGGGTGACTCCGGTGCAGACTTATGACTGGTTCGGAAATCCTGCCCAGCAACTGGTCAGCTCTACGGTAACGGGACTGAATACCACAGACCCGTCGAATCTGGACCATAATAATCCGGGCTACCTGACTGTTGCCGAAAATTATTTCTATCAATATTATTCTGCTCTGCTGAAATATAACAAGACATTTGCCGGCGTGCACAATGTGTCTGCCCTTATGGGTATCAATGCGGAAAAGAAGCAAGTGAAGAAGCTGGCTGCCGGACGCAAGGACTTTGAGAATGACGGAGTATATGACTTGAATCTGGCTGATGGCACATTGCAGGGAAATAGTGGTGGAAAGTATCAGAATGGTACATATTCATACATTGCTAAAGTGAACTATGATTATGCGGAAAAATATCTGATTGAGTTGATGGGACGTCGTGACGGTAATTCCAAGTTTGCGGACGGTTATCGTTTCCAGAATTACGGTTCATTCTCTTTGGGATGGGTATTTACACAAGAGAATTTTATAAAGCCCATCTCTTCTTTTATTGGTCTAGACTTCGGTAAGGTACGTTTGAGTTATGGTAGTTCCGGAAATGACGCCGGACTGGGTAATTATGATTACGTGTCAACTATTAATCAGGGAACCACCATATTGGGTTCACCCGCCGGCACACACATCTCTACCTCATTGAATAATTCCGGCTTGATTAGTCTGACGAGGACATGGGAGCGCGTGGAGCAGAAGAATATCGGTGTGGACTTGAATTTCCTCAATAACCGTCTGGTCTTCAACTGGGACTATTTTATCAAAGACAACAAAGGTATGTTGTCCGAAGTTTCATATCCTGCCATCTTGGGGGCTAGAGCTCCTAAGACGAATAGCGGTCATTTGCGTGTAAGGGGATGGGAAGTTTCCTTGACCTGGCGGGATCGCATAAAAGATTTCTCATACTATGTTACGGCGAATGTCAGTGATACACGTAGCAAGTTGATGGAGCTGGAAGGAGCCAATACGATTGCCGCCGGAAAGAATAAAACATTGAACGGCTATCCGCTGAATGCTTACTTCTTATATAAGACGGACGGTTACTTCCAGTCGCAGGAAGAGGTGAACGCTTATTATGCGAAATATGGTAATACGGGAGCACTGGCATCCCTGCCGGCAGGCGGCAGCACGGAACTTCGTCCGGGCGATATCAAACGTCTGGATTTAAGTGGAGACCGTTCTATTTCTGCCGATGGCGGCGCGTCCAGTGACTTGATTTACATGGGAGATGGTAATGCGCATTACCTATTCGGCATTACGCTTGGCGGTTCGTGGAAAGGGTTTGATTTTAACGCCTTATTTCAGGGAGTTGGCAAGCAGTTGATTATGAGACAAGGCTGGATGGCTTATCCGTTTGCTACCAGATACACCAATCAGAATTTCAACTTTATAGGGCAGACTTGGACGGAAGATAATCCCAATGCGGAGTTTCCACGTCTGACTGTCTATACGGAACGTGCGAAATGGAATTACGAGAACAATGACTTCATGCTGCAAAACAACAGATATGTTCGTCTGAAATCGTTAGTCGTTGGTTATACCTTGCCGCAAGTGTGGACGAGAAAAGCGAAACTGGAAAAAGTCCGCGTCTACTTCTCCGGTAACGACTTATGGGAGGCAACGAGTATAAAAGACGGATTTGATCCGGAAATGGGGGAGATGTCGCAAAACTCCGGTTACCCGTTCTCCAGAACATGGTCGTTCGGTATTAATGTTGGTTTCTGATTTTGTAACTTTTATAAATTTGATGGATATGAGAAAATTATATATAATGATTCTTTCCGGTTTGTTGCTTGGCTTGTCAAGCTGTTCGGACATCTTTCTGGATCTCGATCCGCAAGATCAGCGGACGGATGTGGTGTATTTTAAAAAGGCGTCGGATTTTAAAGACTATGCCACAGGCTTTTATGGACAGCTTCTAGGATGGCGTACGCCGTATGGCAAGTACTCTATTTACAACTTTATGGATTCTTCTTCGGACTTGGCTTCCAATTTTCTGGCTTCATCGGAGGTAGGACGTGGAACGATTGCTATTTCATCTTCAGATGAACGTTGGGATAAGTGTTATGGCTATATACGTACCGTTAATATTTTGTTTGAGAAAGCGAAGAATTATCCGGGCAACCAGTCGGAGATAGCGCCTTATCTGGCGGAAGCTTATTTCTTCCGTGCCTATAATTACTTTACGTTGTTGAAGGCTTTTGGGGGCGTGCCTGTGATAACTACCGCGCTGGATACAGATTCTCCGGAACTAAAATCTTTCAGAAACAGCCGTTATGAGGTAGTCGACCTGATTCTTTCGGATTTGACAAATGCGATAGCTGCTCTTCCTATGGAGCAGAATATCCCTGATACTGATAAAGGACGTGTCAGCAAATGGGCTGCCGAAGCTTTTAAGGCACGTGTGTTGCTTTATGAAGCTACCTGGAGAAAGTATAACGGGACATCAACGGACTTTGCCGGATCTACCGGTCCTGCCAAAGATCAGGTAAATGACTTTCTGGACGAGGCAATCACCTTGTGTGAGGATGTGACGAAGAGAGGCGGGTATCAAATCTGGAATTATAATAGCAATGAGAAGATTAAGAATCAAAGCAACTTATATTTGTTTAACCTGGAAGATGCGGGAAGTAATCCGGCGGGATTGACTAAAAGCAGTAATAAGGAGTTTATCCTCTATGGTGTTTATGATATTAATTTAAGGACAGGCGGAGTGAACTTGAGCCATACCGTTATGTCAATGATTCCGAGCCGTAAATTGATTGATATGTTTCTTTGTACGGACGGTAAACCGATTGACAAATCCGACTTGTTTCAGGGATATCATAAAACCGGGGATGAATTTAAGAACCGTGATTATCGTTTAATGAATTATATCAATGGCGGGACAGAACCTACACCGGGGTCGGTGACACTGGACAAAGGATTGGCCGGGTATGACTGTACGAAATTCAAGGCTTACAACTATCCGACTTATCGTAAGGCAAATGATGAATCGGCTAACTATCCGGTATTACGTCTGGCGGAAGTATATCTGAATTATGCGGAAGCTTGTTATGAACGTCACGGAAAAGTGACTGATGCACAGTTGGCAGGAATCAACGAATTGCGTGCCCGTGCCGGTGTAGCTGCTTTGACTAACAAGCTGGTTGAAGATAACGGATTGGATATGTTGGAAGAGATTCGTCGTGAACGTGCAATAGAGCTATATATGGAAGGTGCCCGTTTCGATGATTTGAAACGTTGGGGAATTGCGGAAGAGGCACTGAACGCTTCACGTTGTGGCATGGTTGTTGGCGGTGATGGTTATGCGACAGATTTCAAATCGGCAGACGGTACTGTTACGGGACGTTATGCGCCGAAGACTTTTGTCTGGGGAGAAGAAAAGGTACAGACAGGAGACGGAGTTCTGAATTGTGTGGTCATCAGCAGTGCTGCAAACCATTCTTTCAAAAAGAAGCATTATTTGTGGCCGATACCTCAGACACAGATTGATTTGAATCCGAATTTGAAACAGAATCCGGGATATTGATTAATTATTTAACATGGATAAGATTATGAAGCGTTTATTTATAAAAACCATAAGTTACTGCTTGCTGGCTTTGGGAACAGTAGTCTTTACTAATTGCGAAAAAGACAGTAATATCAAACAGTATGTATATCCTGCTCCTGAAGTGTCGGGATATTCGCCTGCTGCAGGCTATGTGAAGTCCCGCGTGGCAATATTGGGACATAATTTCGGTGACCGTACGGAAGCGGTAAAAGTGTCTTTCGGAGGAATACCGGCGGACAATGTATTGTCTTGTAACAATAATTGTGTGGTAGTGGAAGTGCCTGGAGGAGCTATGAATGGTGACATAACTTTGCAGGTGTGGACTCATTCGGTAAATGTGGGAAATTATGAGATTTGGCCTTCGCCCATTGTTTCTGAAATGATAACAGAAAGTGGTTCTACTATTGTCAGTCCCGGAGAAACGGTTACAATCAAGGGTACAGGCTTCGGTACGGCAAAAGAAGATGTTGTTGTGAAATTCGGTGGTGTGAAAGCTACTGTGGCTAGCTGGTCGGAAACGGAGATTCGGGCGGTAGCTCCCGAAGATTTTCCTACCGGAGAGTTAATCATTGTAGTCAATGGTTTTGAAGTAGTCGCCGGAGCTGTGTTGAATCCGTTTGCCAAAGGAGACGTTTCAGTTGCTTACTTGAAGAACTACAGGCAACCGTTCAAAATAGACCCTAATATGACTGATGCGCAATTGGGGACTAATCCCGGAACTTATTTGCCGGCTGATTGGACTGTAAATGCGGCGGCTCGCAGTATGCAGAATACAGGGGCGTCAGAGAAAGTGGCAGGTTTGAATAGTGATAACTTACTTTTGCAGGCCGGATGGGGAGCTAACAACTTTACGAATGGTAAGCTTTATCAGACAACGACATTACCGAAGGGAAAATACCGTCTGACAGTAAATATGAAGGAGTATGGAGTGAAGACCAGTACGCTTTATTTAGCTGTTGCTGCGGGAAGTGAGCTGCCCGATGTTACTGACATTGCAGATAATGAATCGGTTAAAGGATTCTATCTGTTTGAGGGAGAGAATAGGTCAGCTTCCGTTGTACAGTTCGAATTTGAGCTTACAGAGGAAAGCACTGAAGTAGCCCTCGGGTTTGTATGTTCTCTAACCGCCAACGGCTGGTTCAGAGCGACGGAATTAAAGTTAGAATTATTATAATCATACTATAAAAACAAAGAAACAGATGAGAAAGATATATTTAATATTACCGTTGTTGTTCTCATTGCTGACCATTTCTTGTGATGATGATGCAGAAATAGTACGGCTGACAAATGAAGATCCTGCTCTGTCAGTTTCCAATATATCACCCCAACGTGGTTATGCCGGGACGGAAATCACTATTGAAGGGGCCAACTTCGGAGCGGCGAAAGAGTTGGTGAAAGTATTTTTTGCAGGTATGGAAGAGCCGGTGGAGCTACTAACTTGTGAAGATACCAAATTGGTCGTGAAGGTTCCTGAAAATGCGACTAGTGGTCCTTTGACTATTGAAGCGAACAAAATGAAGATTGTAACGACAGACTGGCTTTTTACGGTTATTCCCGATCCTGAAATGACGGAAATATCACCGGCAAGGGTAACAGGCAATGCGGAGGTTACAATTACCGGTAAGAATTTCGGTACAGTAAAAGAAGATGTGAAGTTGTATTGTACAATAGATGGAGAAGAGGTTCCTTTCACGATAAATTCATGTACAGATGAAGAAATAAAGGCTATTGTTCCTGAAACTACGGTATTTGGAGAGTTTGACGTCAAAGTGCAGATTCAGGGAAAAGCGGCAAAGAATACATTGAAAATCACTTTGCTTGAGAAACCGACTGTCACTGCTGCGAAATCTGATAATGTGTTGAGTGGAAGTTTTGCATTTGCGGGAGACAAAGTGACAATTTCCGGTACAGGCTTCGGCACTGATGCCGCTGCTGTCACAGTGAAATTCGGTGATATAGTTGCTGCTTCCGTTGAATCTTGTGAGAACGGGAAAATAGTGGCGATTGTTCCGGATGGTTTTGTCGGCGGTAAAGTTACTGTGACAAAGGATGAGCTTTCTTCTACTTCTACGGATGAACTGAAAGTGTTGGAGGCTGATACGGACATATCAAGTTATGTACTGAAAAATTATAAGGCTCCGTTTGCTCGTAATGAATATAAGGAAGGACAGGGAAGTGATGCAAATACTTGGGCTGAACCGGCTGGCTGGATTGTGAATGAAGCTGCGCAGAACTTGTTGAACAGATATATCAATAAGAACTGGTGTACAGTACCCGTTGGAGGATTGAATCTGAATGAGCAAGGTGAAGGAGTGGCGTTGGTAATGCAGGCAGGTTGGAACAACGATGCTGTTGCAGGTACAAAGTCGATAGATAATGGTAAAATGTATCAGGTGATTACCTTGCCCAAAGGTTTATATAAACTGGATGTCATTTATGGAGAGGTCGTATTGAAAGGTAATCCTAATGTTGCGATTAGTAAGAATAAGACTGAATTACCCAATCCCGAAGATTTGTCGGCTACTAATGGGGATGTATTCTGGAAATTTGTTAATCATAGTAAGAATGATCCTGTTGCAACTCATTCTATCTCTTTTGATTTGTCGGAGACAACAGAGGTTTGCCTGGGCTTTACAGCCGACTTGCCAAATGGTTCTTGCTTTAAAGTCACTGAACTCAAATTAGTTTATGTAGGTGATGTACAATAGTTCTAATTTATAAAACGAGTAAATATGAAAAAGATATATTATTTGATGTTCTTCAGTCTATTGTCGTTGTCGACGGCTTGTGGTGACGATATTGACCCGATAGAAAGAAATTGGGTGACAGATAATGGTGAAGAGGAAATTCCCCATAACATCGTGATAAAGGATGAAAGTGAAGCAATGATTCATCCGGGCGGATTGCATAGTGCGGAAGAACTGGCACGTGTGAAAGAAAAAGTGGCAAATAGTGAATCTCCATGGATTGAAGGATGGAATAAACTTTTGGAAAACAACCATTTTCAGGCAGCTACTTCGGAAGCGATGTTTGCTGACGGGCTTGGGCTTCCCAATACTACCGTTGTTCCTAATCCTACAGCGAAACTTATCAGAGGCGGAGGTACTGTTTGGGAACCGGAATCTGATAATTATAATAATGCAGCCAATCAGGCTCATGCAGCTTATCATTATGCGTTGGCCTGGAAGGTTACAGGTGATGCGAAATATGCACAGGCATCCGTTAATATTCTGAATGCGTGGGCTACTACCTGCAAGTCTATCAATGGTGATTCCAATCTGTCATTGGCAGCCGGATTATATGGCTATCAGTTTGCTAATGCCGCAGAGCTTATGCGTGACTATTCCGGATGGAACTCTGATGATTTTAAGGCATACCAGCAGTGGATGATAGATGTCTTTTATGCTGCCAATCATGATTTTCTTGTCAGGCATCATGGAGCTAATGTGCTGAATTACTGGGCGAACTGGGGACTGGCTAATCTGGCATCTATGTTGTCTATCGGTATTTTGGCCGACCGTCGTGACATTTACAATGAGGCCGTTGAGTATTTATTAAACGGTGACGGTAATGGCTGTCTGAGAAAAACAATTGTTCATGTATTTGATGGTGAGAATGCAGGCCTGGCACAGATTCAGGAAAGCGGTCGTGACCAGGGACACTCTACATTGGTGATTGGGCTGTTGGGAGTGATTGCTCAAATGACTTACAATCAAGGAGATGATTTCTTCGGTTATAACAACAATGTTATCTTGAAGGCATCGGAATATGTAACCAAGTATAACGTGGCAATGCTGGATGTTCCTTTTGTGGAATATAACGGATATCATGGAGTACATACGGAAATTAGCGCAGACGGTAGAGGCTCAACACGTCCGATGTATGAAGTGCTCTATTGGCATTATGCTAGAATCAAGAATGTAGAGCCCCAATGGATGCGTTATACATTGATGGGGGTAAATCAGATGCATCCGGAAACCGGTGCACAGACCGGTGATAATGGGGGTGCCTATGATTTGTTGGGATACGGTACGTTGATGTATCCGAGATAAGAAATTAGATTATTAATAAGTACAGGCTGGTATCTTTGGACTATCAGCCTGTATATTCTATATTTGACAGGAAATTTAATGATAAATGTTGTAAGATATTATATGATGAAGAGATTCTGGGTCTTGTTATTATTTTGTACAGTAGTACTAAATTGCATATCAGCTTCTATAAAAGAACCTTTGGTAACCTATGCCGCTCCCGGGGGAGCAGCATTAAATGATGATTTCACAGTCCGGGTTCGGCAAAAAGGGAGAGAATGGGCTGTATTATCTACCTATCTGGTCAAGGTTGATGAAGTAAGGAATACAAAACATCATGTAGAAAGTGCTTCAATGGCGACTTTTGATTTTTCAGGAACGGTAGAGGTGGCTGTTACCTATAATCGGGGAAAAGTGAATGCGGCAAGAATTCGTCCTCTTTCATATAATATACCCTCTCAAATAGAGAATAATACAGTAACCTTTTCATTGGATCGTCCCGGAAACTTGTCGGTAGAAGTGAATGGAGATATTTTCCATAACCTGCATTTGTTTGCTAATCCGATAGAGGAATCAGTGCCGGATAAAAATGATCCGGATGTACTTTATTATGCTCCGGGCATCCATACCTTAGAAAACGGAGAATTGAGAGTCCCTTCCGGGAAAACAGTCTATCTGGCGGGTGGAGCTCTTCTGATGGGACGTGTAGTGATTGATAATGTACATGATGTCAAGTTGATAGGAAGAGGAATCATTGACCACACAGTGAAAGGAGGTATCAGGATTGCAAATTCACGGAATGTATATGTGGAAGGTATTGCGGCTACGCAGTGTTCTACAGGCGGGTCGGACAATGTCACCATTCGTAATGTGAAATGCATAAGTTATTATTCATGGGGGGATGGCATGAATGTGTTTGCCAGCACCAATGTTTTGTTTGATGGCGTTTTCTGCCGTACCTCGGACGACTGTACTACGGTTTATGGAACCCGTCTTGGTTTTGTGGGAGGATGCAGAAATATAACGATGCGGAATTCTACCCTTTGGGCTGATGTAGCTCACCCCATTTTCATAGGGCTTCACGGAAACACAAAAGAACCGGAAATACTCGAAAATCTGAATTATATTAATATTGATATATTAGACCATAAGGAGAAGCAGGTGGATTATCAAGGTTGCCTTGCTATCAACGCAGGTGATAATAACCTGGTGCGTAAAGTGCGTTTTGAGAATATCCGCATCGAGAACATCCGACAGGGACAGATTGTGAATCTGCGTATCTTTAATAATGAAAAATATTGTACGGCTCCCGGAAGAGGAATTGAAGATGTATTGTTCAAAAACGTATCATATGCAGGAGAGAATGCAGAACTGTCAATCATAGAAGGGCATAATGAAGAGCGCAAAGTGAAAAATGTCCGTTTTGAGAATCTTTCTATTAATGGCGAGTTTATTTATGATGAAATGCCGGATAAACCGAAATGGTATAAGACGGCAGATATGGCCCGCTTTTATATTGGGCCGCATGTGGAAGGGATTACGTTTACAAAAACAGATATAAAATGAGGAGGAAATTATTACTATTGATTGGACTGTGCGGTTTCTTTGCCGGTATGGATGCGCAAATCACAGAGCGCAAGCGACCGGAAGAATGGCAATATTTGATTGAGGGTGGACGTTTTATGGATCGTTTCTTACCTATGCAGGGAAGTGTTACCGCAAAAGATGTATGGGGAACCGATAGTGTGCGTCTCCGATACGTAGACAATGGCATTGAACTTCCTGCAACTTCTTTCTGGGGTGGAAATATATTGCAGACTCCCGATGGTAATTACCATTTGTTTGTTTGCGGATGGCCTGAAAACTCTCCCAAGGGGCATATGTTCTGGCCGCATTCTACTGTTTATCATGCTACTAGCAAATATTTACATGGCCCATTTGTCATAAAAGGATCCATAGGTAAGGGACATAATCCGGAAGCCTTCGTCTTGAAGGATGGGCGTATTGTGGTTTATGTCATTGACGGTTACTATATTGCTGATAGCATGGACGGCCCATGGACATACGGCAAGTTTGATTTTGACGCCCGGGATCGGAAAATTATAGAGGGCCTGTCTAACCTCACATTTGCCCGGCGGCAGGATAATTCTTATCTGATGGTCTGCCGCGGTGGTGGCGTGTGGGTGAGTCGTGACGGTCTTTCCACTTACAACCAGTTGACGGATAAAAGAGTATATCCGGACGTGGACGGACGTTTTGAGGATCCTGTTGTATGGCGGGATTCTCTTCAATACCATTTGATTGTAAATGATTGGCTGGGACGAATCGCCTATTACCAACGTTCGAAAGACGGGGTACATTGGGTGACCGAACAAGGAGAAGCATACATGCCCGGTGTATCATTCCATAAAGATGGATATGTGGAGCATTGGTTCAAATATGAACGTCCGAAAGTTTTTCAAGACAAGCAAGGGCGTGCCGTTCAGATGAATTTTGCCGTTATTGATACTATTAAGTGGAATGACCTTCCCAGTGACCATCATAGTTCCAAGAATATTTGTATTCCACTGAACAAGGGATTATTACTTTCTGTCTTGAATCAGGAACCGATAAAACCGGATACACGGACTATTGAGGTCAAGATCGAGGCGGAAGATGATTTTGATCCGCAGACAGAAGTTGATATAGAGTCTTTACGCTTTGGCTCGTACACGGAAGTCAATTTCGGGCGAGGCTGTAAACCTCTTCGGACAAAGAAATCCGGTAAAGATTTGATTGTGGTTTTTAACGGGAAAAACAGTGGTATCACGGAGGAAGAGTTTGCACCCAAGATGATAGGAAAAGATAAAAAAGGAAATTTGATATACGGATATGCCCGTCTGCCGTTTGTTTGTTATACGCCTCCATTACTTTCGGCACGTCGCCCTGTCATGGACGATGCGAAAAAAGAACTAACTGTTGAAGTACAAAACTTTGGCCTGTCCGTTTCTCAAAGGACGGGGGTAAAAGTATTATGCGATGGAAAAATCCAGGCACAGGGTACGGTCGGACCGTTGAATCCCTATGAGCAGGTGGTACTTTCTTTGAAGATAGAAAATAAGGCTATTTCCGAACAGCCTTCCTATGAAGTTGTCTTTTTTAGGTTATAAATAATAGACTGAACAATGATAAAAATTAAATATATAGTAGTTTTGTTAGCTATAATGCTGGCAAGTAGCGTATTGTGTTATTCAAAAGAATCCTATGGTGTGTCTTCTCCAAACGGTAAACTTTATTTAAAAGTTTCGGCAACGGAAGGAAATGGAGGAAAGGCTTATTTCACGGTAGAATACAATAACCGTTGTATACTTTCACAGACACGTTTGGGAATAAATACAGACCAGCAAAGTTTTGCGGGAGATTTAAAGTTGAAATCTGTGTCAGAAGCAGAATTGGTAAAGGATGATTATGAAATGTTGATAGGAAAAAGAAGTCACTGTACCAACGAGGCTTTTGAAAAAACTTATAATTTCGTTAATTCACAAGGGCGGGAATTGGCAGTTACTTTCAGAGTATATAATGACGGAATTGCTTTCAAATATGGGATAAAAGCTGTTTCTGCTGATGAGCATGTTCTTAATGAAGTAACTACTTACCCGATATCCGCAGGGAATAAGAGGTGGATTCAGCAACATAGCAAAGATTATGAAGGTTTTTATCCTTTAGTTACGGATGGGACATCAACTGTAGAAAAGAAAAAAACATATTGTTGGGGGTATCCGGCTCTTGTTGAATTACAAGATTCAGTTTTTATGTTAATTACGGAAGCTGATATTCTGCGTGGACATTGTGCGTCTTTTTTATATAATGGGGTAGAACCGAATGAGTATCAAGTGCGTTTGGCTACTGATAACCTGCCTTTTAAAGAAGCATGGCAGTCTCCTTGGCGGCTGCTTATTATAGGCTCTTTGGCTGATGTCGTGGAATCTACTTTAGTCACGGATGTGTCCGAACCTTGTAAATTGGCAAATACGGACTGGATAAAACCGGGAGCTGTTTCATGGGTATATTGGGCGTATAATAACGGTTCCAAAGATTTTAAAATTGTAAAGGATTATATTGACTTGGCTGTGAAGATGCAATGGCCATATAGTTTGATTGATTGGAAATGGCATGAAATGGAGAATGGCGGAGACGTACATGATGCATTGCGATATGCGTTAAAAAAAGGAATTAAACCTCTTTTGTGGTATAATTCCTGTACTGCATGGGTTGGAAAAGGAGCTCCGGGACCTATGGACAGGTTAAACAAGAAAGAAAATAGAGAAAAAGAATATCAATGGCTTACTGAACAAGGGGTGTCGGGTGTTAAAATTGATTTCTTTGCTGGCGATAAGGTGGAAACAATGGATTATTACCTGGATTTGCTGGAAGATGCTGCAAAATATAAATTAATGGTGAATCTTCATGGAGCCACCATTCCCCGTGGATGGCAAAGGACTTATCCGCATTTAATGACGATGGAAGCAGTGTACGGAGCAGAATGGTACAATAATACTCCGAGATTAACCCAACTGGCTGCGAGACACAATGCCACATTGCCTTTTACGAGAAACGTGGTCGGTTCGATGGACTATACGCCCGGTACTTTTTCCGATTCCCAGCATCCTCATATTACATCTTATGGCCATGAACTGGCATTACCTGTTATCTTTGAGTCCGGATGGCAACATATGCCCGATAGACCTTCTGTGTATGAGTCAATGCCAAAGGAAGTCAGAAAGTTACTATCCCGGTTGCCGGCATCTTGGGATGATATAAAATTATTAAGTGGATATCCGGGGAAATCTGTAGTCTTGGCTCGTCGTAAAGGTAATGTTTGGTATATCGGGGGCATTAACGGAACTGACGATAAGCAAACATTGAGCTTTACTTTGGATGCTTTACCGAATCTGGGAAAAAAAATAATATTATTTAAAGATGGCAGTGATGAAAAAAAGTTGGATATTATGAAGCACCTTCAATTGCCGAAAGAACAGGGAACAGTGAATATAGATTGTCTTCCCCGGGGTGGTTTTGTACTTGTAGTTGAATAGAGAACTTAATTAACCAAGTCTAGTCAGATTTTATCTGCAAAATGTTATCTTTGCTCATCATTTGGAATAAATAGAAATCAAATCGCACTATGATTAACAAGATTATTTGTCTTATTTTGCTTGCATGGCTTGGAAGTGTTCATCAGGTGGTGCAAGCACAACGGGATTTTGTGCATCCCGGCATTACCTACACGAAAGGTGACCTGGATAGGATGAAAGCAATGATTGAAGCACAAGTGGAGCCTTATTATTCTACTTTTTTGAAACTGAAAGCGTCACCTTATTCTTCATTGGCAGCACCGGTAGTCGAACGTGGAAATCAGATACGGGAAGGGCAGTTTAACGGGACAATCGGTGTAGATGGCAGGCGTGCTCATGATTTGGCTCTGCTTTGGCACCTGACAGGAGATGAAGCCTATGCGCGCAAAGCCGTGGAATATTTGAATGCCAATTCTTATTATACAAATACAAGCAGCCGTGGGACAGGGCCTTTGGATAATGGGAAGATTTATCTGTTGATAGATGCGGCGGAACTGATGCGGGATTATGCGGGATGGAAGGAAGAAGACCGGCAAAGGTTTAAAGATATGTTGGTTTACCCGGGATATAGCAATGAGGAGGATTTCTTTTCTAAATATGCCGATTATTGGGATGATTCGAAGAATGGGGTGACTTTCTATTGGAATATCTATAATTTTGATGCGGCACGTTTCGGAAATCAGGGTTTGTTTGCGGCACGTGGTATGATGGCAATGGCTATTTACCTGGATAATGAAATAATGTATGACCGTGCCTACCGGTATTTGTTGGGGATGAAACATCGGCAAGATGACCTTCCTTATCCTTCCGGTCCTGCTGTTACCAGTAAAGAACCAATAAAAGAGACACCGGTAATGCTTGATTATCAATTGCAGGGAAGAGCAAAGACGGTTTCCGACTATGGCTATGATGAACAGTTGCAATATTATATTTATCCGAACGGGCAATGTCAGGAATCCAGCCGTGACCAGGGGCATGTATTGGCAGGAGTTCATAACTATGTAGCCATAGCAGAAATGGCATGGAATCAGGGTGACTCCCTTTATAGTTGCCTGGATAATCGTATTTTATCAGGACTGGAATGGAACTATCGTTATAATTTGTCAAGTATTCAGTCTTACGACGACCAGCAAACGCCTTGGGAGCCGATCGGTTTTACGAAGAATCCGGAAGAAGTGACCTTTGGAAACGGTAAGTATCTGCAAGTGAAAAGCCGTAGCGGACGTTGGGAATCTGTGAATGTCTCACCCCATGGTCGTGGGGATGTCGCCGGAAGTGGTGGAACACGGGAGATGGCTCTGGCACATTATGCCGTGCGTGCCGGTCTGCCGGAAAAGGACTATACCTGGCTGAAGCGCTATCGTGACTATATGATAGAACATCATGGTTGCGAAAACTGGGGAGTAGCTCCGCATTGGTTTTATGAATGGACAGGATGGGGGACATTAACGAAGCGACTGACTCCCTGGATGGCTGGTGAACCGGTCAGTTTCTCTTCGGGAAAGCGGGTTTCCGGCATACATGCTTTGCCCGGAACGATTCAAGTGGCCGATTATGACTACTATTGCCTGTCCGAAAACCCCGAAGGACATACTTACCATAATATAGGAACGAAACGGGGGAATGAGTATCGTCCGGATGGGGCGGTAGAATTGAAGAAGAATGGAAATGAATATGTGGTGACAGAAGTGGAAGACGGAGAATGGCTGAATTATACAGTGAAAGTTCCGGCTACAAAAAAATATACCATTTATGTAACTTATCAGTCTGAAACGAAAACAAAGCTCTTTTTAGCATCTGACCAAGGGACTGAAACGGCTCTCTTCTTCCTTCCGGCATCCGGACAATGGCAGGAAAGAAAGATAGGAGAGCTGTCTCTTTCTGCCGGAGCTTGTGTACTGCGTTTATTTATAAAGAAAGCAGGAAAAGAATTATCTCTTGGCAAAATTCATATCAGATAATAAGAGAAGGGTAAAATAATCGAAGGAGAGAGATAAGGAGATTTGGATAATTTTTCCATTATCCGGATATTGGGTATTCTGTTGAGGAGATATTTGGTATGATTCCGAAGCAGCATATGGAGAATATGGGAAAAAGAATTCAAATTCAAGAACAAGGAAGTAACATTAGTTTGGTGACGATATAAAGCCTATAAATAGAAAATGCGGCAAATAGCATCTATTCGTGCTTTTTGCTGCATTATTTATATAAAAGTAAAGCTACTTTCTTGTATTTCAAAATAATATTTATAAGAAAGTGAGGCTAAAACTTCATCTGCCGTTCTTTCTCATCATCCACCACAGCCATCATCCCTTCCACCTGTGCCAGAGCCAACATACGTCCGTGGAAAGAATATCCCGGATTATAGCCTTTGTCTTCATCTCCAAGCATCATCCGTCCGTGGTCTACCCGCATGGGCAGTCCCGGATTTTCATTTTCGAAGATACGGATTAGGTCAATCAAATGTCCTCTTCCTGTGAGATGGGAGCTTTCAATGAAGTTTCCACCTGGTATGGCAGCCGTACTACGCAGGTGTACGAAGTGGGTACGTTTGGCAAATTTCTTTGCCAGCTCACGGGTATCATTATGTTCGCCTGCACTCAAAGAACCTGCGCAGAAAGTCAATCCGTTATGTGGATTATCTACTGCGTTCAAGAACCATTCGATATCACTTTCATTGGTGACGATACGCGGTAAACCTAAAACTTGGAATGGAGGGTCGTCGGGGTGCACGCACATATTGACGCCATACTCTTCGCATACGGGCATGATTGCGGATAAGAAGTAACGCATATTTGCACGCAAAGTATCGCGGTCAATATCTTTGTATAAGGCAAGCAGCCGCTTGAAAATAGCAACCGGATTTTTATCCCCTTCCTTGATATTGCCGTTAACGAAACCTTGTGTCTTGACAATGATTGTATCAATCAAGGCATCTTTCTCCGCTTCTGTGATTACTTTGTCCAGTTCGGCGACTTTGCGGAGTTCTTCTTCGGTATAGTCGTTTTCTGCTCCTTCGCGTTCCAGAATCCGGATATCGAAATAAGCAAAGCGAATACGGTCGTAGTATAAGGAACTGGTTCCGTCCGGCCAGGCGTGCTGCAAGTCAGTACGTATCCAGTCGATAACAGGCATAAAGTTGTAACATACGGTCTTTATTCCGCATTTGCCCAAATTGGCAAGGCTTACTTTATAATTTTCAATCAACTGTTCACGTTCCGTCCCCGCATATTTGATTGCCTCGCATACTGGGAGGCTTTCTACTACCGACCAACGCAAACCATAAGATTCGATGTAAGACTTCAAATCATTAATAGCCTCTACAGTCCAAATCTCTCCGTTCGGCACGTCATGTAAGGCTGTGACAATACCTTCTACACCTATTTGTCGGAGCATCGACAAGGTAATCTTATCTTTCTTGCCGAACCATCTCCATGTTTTTTCCATCATAGTCTTTCTCTTTATTACAGGCTGTTATTTAAACACCGCTGAAAGCGCTGAAACCACCGTCGATAGGCAACATCGCTCCTGTTACGAAACTGGCGGCTTCGCTGCACAGAAAATGTACGGCACCATTCAGCTCTTTAATGTCACCGAAACGTTTCATCGGAGTTTTGGCCAATACTTTCTTGCTTCTGTCGGTCAGTGAGCCGTCAGGATTGATAAGCACGCGGCGGTTCTGGTCGCCGATGAAGAAGCCCGGCGCAATGGCGTTTACGCGAATTCCGTCTCCATATTTCAGTGCCATTTCGCTAGCCAGCCATTGAGTGAAGTTGGCTACGGCGGTTTTTGCGGCAGAGTATCCCGGTACACGGGTGATAGCGCTGTATGCAGCCATTGATGATACATTAATGATGCATCCTTTGCCTTGTTTAGCCATTACCTTGCCAAATATCATGGACGGATAAACTGTTCCGTTCATATTCAGATTGGTGACTTTCTCCCAGCAGGAGATATCCATGTCATAGAAGTTTTGCTCCGGTTCGAGAGTAGCTCCCGGCATGTTTCCACCGGCAATGTTTAACAGGATATCAATCCGTCCCCATTTGGCAACGATTTCTTCCGCTACTTTTTCCAGACTGGTGATGTCCAGTACATTACCGATAATACCGATTACATCTTCTCCGTATTTTTTCAGTTCGGCTACCCGGTTGTCCAGTTGCTCCTGACGAATGTCGATAGCTACTACTTTTGCTCCCTGCTGTACAAAGTGTTGGGCAATATTTCCACCCAGTACACCACCTGCTCCGGTAATAACAGCTACTTTACCGGCAATACTAAATAATTCGTTCATGGTTCTATCAAATGTTTTTATGAATTGATGCAAAAATAGCGGGTTTTTACACACGCTATGATGCGTATCTTTGCAAGATATTTACTTATCTTTGCAAAAGTAGTTTAGAAAGGAGATTTTATGAAGAAGATAATGAATGAGAAGTTGACTATTACGACTTCCAATCCCGTCCGTGCCCGCTTTTATGAATATCCGCGTTTCACTTACCCGTGGCATTTCCATAGTGAGTATGAAATTATCTATGTGGAGAAAGGGGAGGGAGATTGCCTGGTAGGTGACAGCATAATCTCTTATGCAAAAGGGGATTTGATTCTTTTCGGTTCGGAACTTCCTCATAGTATGCAGAGTCCGCCGGATAACGGAGAAGAGTCCGGCTTGAAAGTAAAAGGCGTGAATATCCAGTTTGAGAAGGACTTTATGCATTACTCCATTTCTCAATATTCACAGTTCATCCCTATCAGGAACTTATTGGAAGATGCTTGCCGGGGAATTAGGTTCACCGTTTCCCGTTCGGGTAAAATTATCAAGCTATTAAAACAGATACCTTCTGCTAAAGGAGCAGAACAAATCATCCTGTTGCTTTCACTTCTGCAAATAATGGCTACCAACGATAACAGGAAATATCTGACTACTTCCCATTATACACCGTCTCCTTCTATTATGCGCAATGAAAGAATGGAAAAAGTGATTGCCTATCTTAACAAACATTATACCGAGTCTATCGGTCTGGACGAGATAGCTTCTTATACAGCCATGAATCCTACCGCCTTCTGCCGTTATTTCAAGGAAAACACAGGAAAGACATTTAAAGAATATGTACTTGATATGCGTATCGGGTATGCCTGTAAACTGTTGAATAGTAGTGTGATGAATATATCACAAATCAGCGCGACATGCGGATTCGAATCTCCTGTACATTTTAACCGCATCTTCAAGCGGGTGACTGGGATGACACCTACTTTTTATAGGGAGCAGATGGAATAATCTTTCCGGTGAATAAACTATTTGAGTATAATTTCTTTCTCGTTCGTATATAATAGGAAAGAAGAATAAACATGAACGTAAATAGAATGAAGAAAAGAATTTTGCTTTTATTGTTGGTGATACCGGCATTGTTGAAAGCGCAGGAGGTAATGACAGAAACTCGTCAGGAGTTGACATCTCCCGACGGAGCGTATCGTTTTACCTTCTATCAGCGTGCGGTGGGAGAGGATAATGCACAAATGTATTATACCTTGACTTACAAGAACCGCCCGGTAATTGAAGAAAGTAAATTGGGTATCCTGATTGAAAACCAGTTATTTGAATCTGCATTGGGTGTTCCGAATGATACCTGCCATTTTTGGTGTGAGAATCTGAAGTTGACGGGAACTGAGCAACGGAAAGCGGATGAAACATGGAAACCTGTATATGGGGAACGTGCCGAGATTCGTGATTGTTATAATGAGATGACTCTGAAATTCAAAAAGGGTGAAGGGAATGGAGCACAGGAAGGTGGCTATGATAAGCGTAAGAATTATTTTATGAACATCGTAGTGCGTGCCTACAATGAAGGAGTTGCTTTCCGCTATCATTTTCCGGAAACAACAAACGGGCTTTTCTTACATATCATAGGCGAACAAACCAGCTTCACAATGCCTCAAGGAACAATGGCTTATTATGAGCGCTGGGCACAAGGTCCTTGCGTACTTCGTCCGCTGGAAGGATGGGGGAAAGAGGAAAGCGAACGTCCTTTGACTTTAAAACTGCCCGACGGGTTATCCGTGGCTTTGTTGGAAGCGGAAATGGTGGATTATGCCCGTGGTAAATTCCGTCTATCGGCAGACAAGCCTTCTACTTTGGAAACAAGCCTGTATAGCAGCGTCGATATAATTTCTCCTTATAATACTCCGTGGCGCGTTATCATGGCTGCCGAACGTCCGGTCGATTTGATTAATAACAATGATATTGTCTTAAACTTGAATCCGGCTTGTAAACTGGCTGACACTTCCTGGATTAAGCCGGGAAAAGTATTCCGCTCGGGCGACTTGAAACAAGACAGGGTGAAAGCTGCTATTGACTTTGCAGCGGAACGTGGTATTCAGTATGTGCATATGGATGCCGGCTGGTATGGGCCGGAAATGAAGATGAGTTCGGACGCTACTACTGTTTCTCCGGATAAAGACCTTGATATACCTGCTTTGTGTCAGTATGCCGAATCGAAAGGAATCGGGCTCACGGTGTATGTCAATCAACGTGCGTTGGTGCAACAACTGGATACTTTATTGCCTTTATATAAGAAATGGGGGTTGAAAGGTATCAAGTTCGGTTTTGTACAGATTGGTAATCAGCGTTGGAGTACCTGGCTGCACGAGGCAGTCCGCAAATGTGGAGAATATGGTCTGATGGTGGATATTCATGACGAATATCGCCCAACGGGTTTCAGCCGTACCTATCCCAATCTGATGACACAGGAAGGTATCCGTGGAAATGAAGAAATGCCGGATGCAACTCATAATACAATGCTTCCTTTTACCCGCTACTTGGCAGGTGCAGGAGATTATACACTTTGCTACTTCAATAACAGAGTGAAGAATACGAAAGCACATCAATTGGCAATGGCGGCAGTGTATTACAGTCCTTTGCAATTTATGTTCTGGTATGACCGACCGGAATTTTATAAAGGAGAAGAAGAACTGGAGTTTTGGAAAGCTATTCCAAGCGTATGGGATGATAGTCGCGCACTGGATGGAGAAATAGGTGAATATATCGTTCAGGCACGTCGTTCGGGAAGTGACTGGTTTGTAGGAGCAATGACAAATACGGAAGCCCGCACGGTTACATTGACTACGGATTTTCTGGAACCGGGAAAGAAGTATCTGCTTCATCTGTATGAAGATGATGACAAACTGGATACACGGACGAAAGTACGCAGCACTCATAAGAAGATAAAGGCAGGCGATAAACTTGTCTTGAAGTTGAAAGCGAGTGGTGGAGCTGCGTTGCATTTTACCCCACTTAAGTAAGTCAATTTATATTTCTTTCTTTTAGGTACGGATTACGCAGATTACACGGTTGCTTTATGTTATCATAATTCTTAAAACCGTGAAATCCGTGTAATCCGTGCCTAAAAAAAGGAAATTATAGTGAGCTATTATTTACCATAATTAATCAGCCACTTCACCATTTCCGGGTCATTGTGGGAGAAGAATAAGGTTTTAGCTGTATCGAGTGCAGCAATAGCAGCCATATCGTCCGGTGTTAAAGAGAAGTCAAATACATTGAAATTCTCAATCATACGTTCCTTATGGGTAGACTTGGGAATAACTATGATATCGCGTTGAATCAGATAACGTAGTGCAACCTGTGCCACTGACTTGCCATACTCTTTACCGATTTCCTGAAGAGTTGCGTTGGTAAAGAAGTCGTTTCTTCCTTCGGCAAACGGTCCCCATGACATAATCTTAGTGCCATATTCCTTCATTACTTCCTGTAACTTTATCTGTTGATTGAAAACGTGCGTTTCCACTTGGTTGACGGCAGGAGTGATTTCGCAGAATTCCGCCAGGTCTACAAAACGGTCGGGATAAAAGTTGCTGACGCCGATAGCACGAAGTTTGCCGGCCTTGTATGCTTCTTCCATAGCCCGGTAAGTTCCGTAATAATCCCCGAACGGCTGATGAATGAGCAATAAGTCAATATAATCGCTCTGCAACTTACGCAGCGACTCGTCAATAGAAGCTTTCGCCTTTTCATAACCGGCATTTGAAATCCATACTTTTGTAGTGATGAACAGCTCGTCACGCGGCACACCGCATTTACTGATTGCATTTCCTACACCTTCCTCATTATGATAGGCTTGTGCCGTATCAATAGACCGATAACCTACACTGATTGCATCCGACACGCAACGTTCACACTCTTCAGGAGTAACCTGATAAACACCATAACCCAAAATAGGCATTTCAATGCCATTGTTCAATTTTACCTTTTCCATAATCAAGCTATATTAAATTAAAAGCGTATTCTAACATTATTACTACCTTTTTCTATATGCAAAGTTATTCAGTAAAAAGTAATCTGTATTTATATAGATTACGGGTTTTGCTACCACTTTTACGGATAACTTTGTCTTTGCATCCGGTCTTCCATATATATAGTCGTTTTCAGCATGTTTTGTTCTCCGGATTCGTGGTATATGGAGTTAAATCAAGTAAAAGAAGCCTTATGAATAAATAAAAGCTTCTACGGAAACAAGGTTCATTAATTGATAGAACAACCTTGTGCGGGATAAAGGCATATTTTCTTTTTGTCTACATTTGCCTGCATGAAACGTAAAATAAGACAGTATTAACTAATACACAAAATATAATGAATAAAAGAAATTTAATTAGTGCATTTATGTGCTCTGCTTTATTATTAGTCGCTCCTAATGCTTCAGCGCAGTTTTTAAAAAAATTAGGAAAAGCCATTCAGGAAGTGGATAAAGCTTTGGGGGGAACGGAAACAAAAACGGGAGAACAGAACTCAAATCAGAATAAGTCTGTCGAAGCTTCACAAGCTAATGCAAAAGAAGTAGTAACAGAGAATGGGATATATGTAGCAGATTTTTATACTAAAAGAGCCAAAGCTATTCGTCCATTTATCACCTCAAATACAAAGGTGATTACCATAGAAGAAAATCCAAGATATGGTTTGGGTATGGGAGCTTTTGAGGATGGAATGGCTTTTGTAAGTACAAAGAAAGAAAAGTTTTTTATTGATAGCTTGGGCAATAAAGCTTTCCAGTTTACATATACTCTTCCTTTTAATTCTCCGTATCCTGCTTTTTGTCAAGGAGTTTGCCCTGTGCATGAAAATAGTGTGACATGGCTGATTAATAAAAAGGGAGAGAAAGTCGTAAAATTGCCAGGAGTGATTCGTGTCACTAATTTTGTTGATGGAGTTGCAGCTGGCCTTGTACTTGTACAAAAGGGATATAGCAAATATTATAAACTTGTTCATGTCAATACAAAAGGTCAATTGATCTTCCCTAACCTTTCGGAACCGGTTCAAGGAAACTTGGAAGAGCCTCGTTCGCTCTGTGATGGCTTGGCTGCATTTTATAGCTATAAGAATCGTACTTATGGATTTAGAGATAAGAACGGGAAAGTGATTGTTGCGCCTGCATATATAAAAGTTCAGGATTTTAGTGACGGAATGGCTGCTGTGCAACAGGTAGATGGAAAATGGGGATTTATAGATACGAACGGTAATGTGGTTATTACTCCGAAATATACGAATGAACCTTCATATTTCGGTGAGGGATATGCTGTCGTGAAAAAGAAAGATGGAACCAAATGTTTCATTGATAAACAAGGGAATGTAGTTCACGATAATCTTCAGGATGCACATTGCCGTTTCATAATGGACATGCTTTTGCTTCCTATTCTCAGTATAGAGGTTTTTATACTATCGGAAAGGACTTTAAACCTACTTCTGTTATAAAATATGACGATAAGGCTTTCTATGATATGAGTCATAAACCTTGTATTAATTTTGGTGAGGGTATGATTTTATATAAACATCAGTCTTTTATGTCTCCTTTAGGTGATGAACTGATTAATGCCTCTTTAGTGTATATGTTTAGTGAAGGCTTGGCTATTTGTCATGCTGATATAGAAGGATACAAAGATTCTGTAATCGGATATATTAATAAAAAAGGTGAGTTTGTAGCTATATTTAAAGAAACTGAATTCTAATTCAGGATAAATGTGTGAATGATACATGCATGGTTTTTGTATTGAAAACCGTGCATGTACTTTTTTCTAAAGAACTAATTCTTCGAACAGCCTTTCCAAAGTTCTATCCAAATCAGCGGAAAATCCCGGATGCGGGCGGGATACCTGTATGCAGGAGCTTTTCACCGCAGTCAGCCAGCGGAATCTGTCGGGAATATCCATATTGGCTATCGCTCCCCCTTCCTTATTTCCCGAACATATCTTGTCAAAGACCTGTAACCCTTCTTTCAGACAATTAATATCCAACTCCGAAGAAAAGAGCTTCAATTTATTTTCATTTATCGTATAAAGGGATTTGAGATATTTGCACCGTTTGGAAAACAGTACAATACCTACATTGATAAATTCCTCACGTTCTACCCTGGGGACGAAACGGATGACTGCATATTCATATAAGTGCCTTTCTTGCATTTTGCGCTTCATTTACAAATGTTTCGGAATGGTTTATCCTTTCTTTTAAAAATAGAATATAAATATCTCTCAAGTCTTGCGGAGTTTCCTGCCCTTCTGTCCAGTTCAGCCAGTCGTCAGGAATCGCATTGACTATTTCACGGATTTTATCAGGAGTCAATAGTTGCTTGAATTCAGTATCCACCTCTTCCAATTTATCGGCAAACGGCAACAGTACATGGTCTTTTATCTGCACGAACGGACTAAGAGCATGCTTCTGCCAAGTAGTCCACGAATGGTGAAAGTAGAAAGCAGCCCCGTGGTCAATCAACCACAATTCCTTATGCCACATCAGCATATTCGTATTTTTGATAGTACGGTCTACATTAGTCAATAAGGCATCCAGCCACACAATTTGCGAGGCTGTCTTACCGCCTACTTTATGCACAACAGGATCGAAGGTTAATGCTCCCGATAGAAAATGCAGACCGAGATTTAATCCACGGCTCCATTGAAGCAAATCCTGTATTTCTTCGTCCGCTTCCGTTCGTCCGAAAGCCTCGTCCAGGTTCAGGAAAACTATCTCCGGTACTCTGAAACCCAGTGTACGGGCAATTTCTCCACCAATCAGTTCGGCAATCAGTGCTTTCGTCCCGTGTCCTGCCCCTCTGAATTTTACGACATACTTAAATTCATCGTCAGCTTCGGCTAAAGCCGGTAATGAACCCCCTTCACGTAAGGGAAGAATATATCTTGTAACATTTGCTGTACGTAAATCCATATAATTCCTTTCTTTATTGGAGAATAAAGATACAATGTTTTTGTGGAATAGTTGATGAAAGGCTTCCTATTATAATAGTTTTTTTATATTTTTCGGTTGAGTATATATAGTCATGACTACGTATTATATAGAAAAATAATAAATGAATTAAACATGAAACTACTTCGAATTTTTATATTGGGAATATTGGTTGTCAGTTTATTGCCAAGTAGCATGGCAGCCGAATGGCAGTGGTCTGTACAGATATCGGGCATTACTTCCAACGAAACGAATAATCATCCGCAAGCATTTTTGTGGATACCTTCCGATTGTACACAAGTGAAAGCTGTGATAATCGGTAATCATAACATGACAGAAGAGACGCTGTTTGAGAATCCTTTATTTCGGGAGAAAATGTCGGAAAACGGTATGGCATTGATATGGATTACCCCCGGATGGGATCAAAGATGGGACATAACTACCGGATGTCAGGAAGCCTTTGAAAAGATGATGGAGGATTTTGCGAATGTCAGTGGTTATAGTGAATTGAAATATGCGCCTGTTGTCCCTTTAGGACATTCAGCGATGGCTACCTATCCGTGGAACTTCGCTGCATGGAATCCCGACCGTACCTTGGCTGTTATCTCTCTACACGGAGATGCGCCACGTACCAATCTAACCGGATATGGGCGTGATAACATGGAGTGGGGGAAACGTACGATTGACGGTATTCCGGGATTGATGATTGAAGGTGAATACGAATGGTGGGAAGACCGAGTGAATCCGGCTTTGGCTTTCCGTATGATGTATCCTAATAGCTGTATCTCTTTTCTTTGTGATGCAGGGCGCGGACATTTCGATATAGCAAACCGCACTGCTGAATATATTGCATTGTTTCTAAAGAAAGCATTAGCATATCGTATATCTGGAACATATGATTTAGATAAACCTGTAGTCTTGAAAAAACTGAATCCGCAGAATGGTTGGCTTGCCGAAAGGTGGCATCCCAATCAGAAGAAACGTGCTAAGGCCGCTCCTTACAAACAATACAAAGGAGACTCGCACGACGCATTCTGGTATTTCGATAAGGAAATGGCTGAAATGACGGAAGAGCGCTATCGGCAGGAAAGAGGGAAGAAACCCCAGTATCTGGGTTTTGTACAAAAGGGGCAATTACTCACCTATAATCCAAAATCCCACGTGAAAGTAGCCGCCCGCTTCTTACCGGAAGAGGACGGACTGACTTTCCATCTGAAAGCTGTGTATACGGATAGCTTACATACAGTGATCACCAAAGAACATTCGTCCACTCTCCCCGAAATAACCCGCATTTGCGGCCCGGTACAGAAAGTGAACGATACAACTTTTACTGTTCGTTTCTATCGTATGGGGATGTACAACAAGCGTCGCACGGGAGATATTTGCTTATTGGCAAGCAATGACGGCGACCGTCAATATAAAAGTATCGTTCAAGAACTTAGTTTCCGGATTCCTTATCGTAATACGGAAGGTAAACGCCAGCATATTCTTTTCCCGGGTATTGAGGATGTGAACAAGGAAACAAAGGAGATTGCGCTTCAGGCAACTTCTGATTGCGGACTGCCCGTATATTATTATGTGAAAGAAGGACCGGTGGAGATAGAAGGAAATAAACTGATATTTACTCAAATTCCTCCACGCAGCAAGTTTCCGTTAAAAGTGACCGTAGTGGCTTGGCAATATGGTTTGGTTGGAAAAGTACAGACAGCCGAACCGATTGAACGAAGTTTTTTCATTTATCAATGAAATATTGAATTAGTGAAAGATTATCAGGGTAACCGCACCAAAAGTTTTAGTTCATATCCGCACGGGAAATGAATGAAACTTAATCGAATATTTTCTCATTGTGATAAGAACATTTTCTCACGGTGATAAGAATTAATTCTCATCGTTATGAGAATATTTTCTCATCGCGATGAGTATTTTTTCTCATAGCAGTGAGAATTGTTTGAGAATATAATAAGGTATATTATGCTATGTATTAACCAAATAACTATTTTATATTTCTCGTTTTACACATTCTAATTCATCGTTTAAAAAGCTCTTAATCTCTAAAAACATATTTTTTACTGCATTTATTGAGAATGCATCGGATAATCCCGTTCTTTTACTCTTTTTTAAGCCCGAAAACAGTTAGTCCATAACCGTACGGTTATTAATTAAAATGTCAACATCCCGCAAGGAAACTTTGTCTGGTCGCTACGCCGCTAAATCAGAATTTCGTATTTTTGCATTGAGTGTTAGGCAGAACTTATTCGTATCCTATAAATAAAGGATATAAAAAATGATTATGAATAAGAAATTCTTAGTTGCAATCGCATTATTGGCAGTATCGGCTCTATCGTCGGCTCAATCTGTGTACCCCGGTCAGCATCAGGGAAAAATGAAAAAAGAGACAGTGGCTCCTGTGCAGGTACAAAGTTTTGACTTGAAAGACGTGCGTTTATTACCGAGTCGTTTTCGTGACAATATGTTGCGGGATTCCGCATGGATGACTTCTATTGACGTGAATCGCCTGTTGCATAGTTTCCGGACAAATGCCGGAGTGTTTGCCGGTCGTGAAGGCGGATATATGAGAGTGAAGAAGCTCGGTGGCTGGGAATCTTTGGATTGTGAGCTTCGCGGACATACTACCGGACATTTGCTTTCAGCTTACGCCTTGATGTACGCCGCAACCGGAAATGAGATTTTCAAACTAAAAGGAGATAGCCTTGTCAATGGACTGACCGAAGTTCAAAATGCCCTGAAAGGCGGCTATTTAAGTGCCTATCCCGAAGAACTGATAAATCGTAATATTCAAGGAAAGAGCGTTTGGGCGCCTTGGTACACATTGCATAAACTTTATTCCGGCCTAATAGACCAATATCTGTATGCAGACAATCAACAAGCCTTGAAAGTGGTGACAAAAATGGGTGATTGGGCTTATAACAAACTAAAACCGCTCACTGAAGAAACCCGCAAACTCATGATACGTAATGAGTTTGGTGGTATCAATGAATCATTTTACAATTTGTATGCTATCACAGGCGATGAACGTTACCGTTGGTTGGCTGAATACTTCTACCATAATGACGTAATTGACCCTTTAAAAGAACTCCGGGACGATTTAGGAACCAAACATACGAATACATTTATCCCGAAAGTCATAGCCGAAGCGCGTAACTATGAACTGACAGAGAATGAGACAAGTAAAAAACTTTCGGAATTCTTTTGGCATACCATGATTGACCACCATACTTTTGCTCCGGGATGCAGTAGCGATAAAGAACATTTTTTTGACCCGAAGAAGTTCTCTAAACATTTGACCGGCTATACAGGAGAAACTTGCTGCACTTATAATATGTTGAAACTCAGCCGCCATCTTTTCTGCTGGACGGGCGACTCGTCTATTGCCGATTATTACGAAAGGGCATTATACAACCATATCCTCGGTCAGCAAGACCCGCAAACAGGAATGGTAGCCTATTTTCTTCCGCTGCTTTCCGGCTCTCATAAGCTATACAGTACAAAAGAGAATTCTTTCTGGTGTTGTGTCGGTAGCGGATTTGAAAATCATGCCAAATATGGTGAAGCTATCTATTATCACAATGACCGGGGAATCTACGTAAATCTGTTTATTCCTTCCCAGGTCACTTGGAAAGAAAAAGAATTGACTCTTCTTCAGGAAACAGAATTTCCAAAAGAGGAAACAACTCGGTTTACCATTCGTGCCGAGAAGCCGGTACGCACTACTGTTTATCTAAGATATCCCTCATGGAGTAGAAAAGTAGAAGTTCTTGTTAACGGTAAAAAAGTGGCAGTAAAACAAAAGCCGGGTTCTTATATTGCTATCACCCGTGACTGGAAGGACGATGACCGTATTTCGGCTACTTACCCGATGCAGCTTGAGATGGAAGCCACTCCCGATAATCCGAATAAAGTGGCTTTACTGTATGGGCCGTTAGTGCTTGCCGGAGAACGAGGCACGGAAGGTATGCAGGCTCCTGCACCTTTCTCTAATCCTGCTCTTTACAATGATTACTATACCTATAATTTTCATGTTCCAGCCGAACTGCGTACCTCATTGAAAGTAGATATGAAGCATCCGGAACGTACTTTGAAACGTATAGGAAAAGACCTGCTCTTTACAACGGAACAGAGAGACGTAATTCGTCCGCTTTATGATTTGCACCATCAGCGTTATGTGGTATATTGGGATTTACAGTCTAAATAGAAAATTTTAGGCACGGATTACACGGATTTCACGGTTTTTAGAATTATGATTGCATAAAGCAACAGCGTAATCTGTGTAATTCCGTACCTAATAGGAAGTTATTACTTAAATAGATAAAGGAAATGAAGGGAAGATTATTAATCGTACTTTTTGTAAGTCTCTGTTTTATTGCGGGTTCCTGCAATGTATCGTCCGTACGGGGAAGTCATTATAACTTCTCTTCATTGGACTCTGTTATTCAAGGTTGGGTAAGTAAGGGATATTATCCTGGAGCTTCCATCTGCGTAGTGAAGAATGATTCCGTTATTTTCCAGAATAACTATGGCAACTACACTCCCGATACGAAAGTATATGTAGCCTCTGCCGGAAAGTGGGTAGCGGCTGCTGTTATTGGAGCGGTAGTAGACAGTACCGATTTAGGTTGGGATGACTCGGTGGAGAAATGGTTGCCGGAATTTAAAGGAGATGCCAAAGGAAAAATCCTTTTACGACAACTATTATCTCATACTTCCGGAGTACGTCCCTATCTTCCCGAACCTCGGATAGATAATTACAATCATCTGGATTCTGCCATTATTGAGATATTGCCGTTAGATACGGTCTTTACTCCGGGAAGTCAGTTCCAATATGGAGGACTTGCCATGCAGATTGCCGGAAGAATGGCGGAAGTGGCAATGGGGAAAGAGTTTGAAACTCTCTTTCAGGAGCTATTGGCGCAACCATTGGAAATGAAGAATTCTCATTTTACTCCGATAAATACCGATGGCGGGCATGCCCCGATGTTGGGTGGTGGTCTGTGTACCACTTTGAACGATTATATTCATTTTCTATCTATGATTTATCATGAAGGAATGTATAACGATAAGCGGATTATATCAGCAAAAACTGTAAAGGAAATGCAGGCCGACCAAGTGAAAGACGCAATAATCCCTTCGAATAACTCGGATAATTATGTAGCGAAAGGGCTAGGACAATCCCACAATGGAATCTACGGATTGGGAGAATGGCGTGAATTAATCGATAAGAAGACAGGTGAAGCTTATCAGATTAGTTCACCAGGATGGGCTGGCGCTTACCCGTGGATCAATAAACGGGAGAATGTTTATGGCTTCTTTATTGCTCATGTAGTCGGTGCTTCCAGTAAAGAAGATGGTTTCTCGTCTTTTTATGGTAGTCCTGTAATTTCGAGAACTGTTTCAGAGATTGTAAAGGGACATCCGTTGGTTGTGAAACAAGGCCGCGTTGAAGTGGGCAACGGTTCTCTTTACTATGAGGAAGCCGGCACAGGTGCTCCCGTCATCTTTGTTCATGGTCATTCTTTGGATCATCGTATGTGGGATGAACAATTTTCCGTACTGGCAAAAAAATATCGTGTGATCCGCTATGATTTGAGAGGATATGGCATTTCGTCTTCACAAACGGAAGACTATCAATTTACACACGCTGAAGATTTAGTTACTTTGATGGATTCTTTGCACATTAAGAAAGCACATATCGTCGGACTTTCTTTAGGTGGTTTTATTACTGCCGATATGTTGGCGTACTTCCCGGATCGGATGTTATCTGCTTTTTTAGCCAGTGGAAACATTCGGAAATCGAAAGGCCCAAGTGAACCGATGACTCCGGAAGAAGCAAGAGTACGTGATAAGGAGATTGCTGCTTTGAAAGAGAAAGGGGTAGATGTGATGAAGAAAGAGTGGTTTGAAGGATTGATGAAGTCAGGAGGAAGTCAGCGGGAACGAATGCGTGAGTCTCTATGGCAAATGATCGATGAGTGGGATGCGTGGCAACCTTTACACAAAGAAGTACGGGTGGTAGCTGGTTTGGATGCCATCGAGGAATTGAAAAAGAATCATCCCGATGTACCTGCTTTAATTGTTGAAGGTCATTCTTCCGGTAACCGATTCTCAAAAGAACCTCCCATTTTACAATATCTTCCCAATGGAAAACTGAAAGTAATTGACGATTGCGGACACATGCTGAATATGGAACGCCCGGAAGAATTTAATGCAGCATTGGAAGAATTTTTGAAAAACGTTCAATAAAGAATAATATTGTAACTGATTATATATAGAATAGACTAAGTAGCATGAAACAAACTATTATTGCTGTTATCTGTTTTTTGTGTGTTTCTTCATTATATATACAAGCACAAAAAATAAATCATCCTTCATTACTGTATACTCCACAACGCATACAGCAAGTGAAACAGCGTATGCAGCATGAACCTAAATTGCAGGAAGCATGGGGAGATATTAAGAAAACAGCAGATGAAGCTTTGCAAAAGAAAGATTTTAATCGATTAGACTATTTGTCATTAGCTTATTTGATGACTGATAATAAGGAGTATGCAGACGCAATCAAAGAAATCCTCCTGAAAACTGTGGAAGCCGAATCATGGGGAGATGTGGAAATGATGGCACGTATTCCTGCATGGCGTTCACAACTGGGTATGGCTCATAAGAGTTTTCTTTCCGCAGTGGGGTATGATGCTGCATACAATGTCATGTCTTCTTCAGAAAGAAAAAAGATAGCCGAAGGATTGAAACGGTTAGCCGTGGAACCGGCATTGGGAGACTGGTTGTTGGAGCCGACCCGTATTCACTCATTGAATTCGATGGGACATAACTGGTGGACCTCCTGTGTTTGTCAGGGTGGAATATTGGCTTTGAGCCTTCAAAACGAAATCCCCGAAGCCAGGGAATGGGTGGAACAACTTCACGAATCTCTTCCTGAATGGTTCGATTTTGCCGGTGATGTATTGCAACAGAAAGCAAAGAGTTTTGATGAGGCCGGTGGAATGTATGAAAGTCTGAATTATGCTAACTTTGGTATTCAGGAAGCTTTGTTGTTTAGGATAGCTTGGATAAACACTCATCCCGGACAGAATCCGGGTGATATTCCTCAATTGGCAAAATTGCCGAGTTACTTTTCACAAGTCTGCTACCCACGTACGGGTATGCTGCATAGTTTGAATTTTGGAGATAGCCATAAAAATGTATCGGCAGAATCCAGTATGATGTTATTGTATGCATTGGGGATGAAAGATCCAACTATTTTGTGGTATATATCTCAAGTGGAACAAGGACAACATCGTGATGGCTTTTTCCTGAATCGTCCTATGGGTTTCCTTTACACTCCTGATTTGAGTAAGGCGCCCGCTGTCCTTCAACTGCCGACTTCTCAATTATTTGCCGATTTTGGTTGGGCTACGATGCGTGATTCGTGGGAAAAGGATGCTACGATGCTGGCTGTAAAAAGCGGTCATACATGGAATCATTCTCACGCAGATGCCAATTCATTTATTGTCTTTCATAAAGGGGTAGATATTATTAAAGACGGGGGAAACTGTTGGTATCCTAATCCTGCTTATCGGAATTATTTCTTTCAAAGCCAGGCGCATAATGTAGTACTGTTCAATGGCGAGGGACAACCCCGTGAGCAGCAGTACAGCGGTTCTACTTTGAGAGGATATTTACATCATCTTTTGGATGCGGGAAATGTGAAATATGTCCTGGCTAATGGAACAGGTCCTGTATCTAATAATTTCAGTCGTAATTTCCGCCATTTCCTTTGGATGGATAATGTGATTTATATGATTGATGATTTAAAGACGCATAAGGTCGGCCGTTTTGAATGGCTGTGGCATACCAACGGGACTTATAAGAAGTCGGGAGTTGACGTGAATGTGACGAATGGTAATTCTTCCGTTGTGATTCGTCCTCTTTATCCCCGTTTGCTTGCTAAGTCTGATTTTGTACACGACTATCCGGAGGATTTGTATTGGGAAGAAATACAGGCTCCAACTGAAGATTTGAAAGGTACTGAAACCTATTATTCATTTCATTTGCCGGCAGAAGTCAATCGAGTAAAAGGGCTGACAGCTATTATTTTGAAGGAGACTCCCAATGAAAAAGACCTGCCGCAAATGGAACGGCGGGAAGGGCAGGACTGGATTGGTCTTCGTATCCGTCACAAAGGTAAAGTGACTGACTTGTATATTAACCAGTTGGCAGATGGCAGACTGATGCACAGCAACTCATGGATTATGCCGGACGGCTGGATGACAGATGCCTATATGTTTGCAGTTTCTTATCCCGAAGGAACGGAAGCCAAAGACGCCAAAGATTTCTTTATCTGTCATGGCAGTGCATTAAGGCGCGATAAGGAAACCTATTTTTCTTCTTTGGCTAAGTTATTCGTTATCCAAAAGGAAGAAGATAAGAAACTCAATCTTTGGATAGACGGGCAACCGAAGATCCATGCCAGTTTCAGGAGTAAGAAGAAGCCTGTAAGAGTAGAGGTTAATAATAAGAGAATTCCTGTTGTTTATAAACAATTCCAATTGAGTATAAAGCTGGTAGATTAACACTCATTTTTAATGAGGAATGTGTTTTGTTTTTGTATAAACCTACATAAAATTCGGGATATTTTATGTAGGTTTGCATTGTTTCATCAAATATGAATCCTATGAATAATCTGATACGACATATAACAAGCCTTATATTTATTTCTTTTTCTCTGTCTGCCTATCCGATTTCTTATTCCTTCCGTGGTCTGTCAGAAACAAATGGATTATCTGATTTAACGGTCAGTGCCTTGTATAAAGACTCCGTAGGCTATATCTGGATTGGAACAGCTACGTCAGTTGAATGTTTTGATGGCTTTCGTTTCAAGCATTATCCGATATTCGGAGATGATGAGAAACTGAAATGGGTGAATGTTATTGCAGAAACACAAGGCAATCAGATTTGGATGGGAAACGATATGGGGCTTTGGCGGATAAATAAAGAATCCGGTAAATTAGAACCGTTTGTTGCTGAAGTGATAAAATTTGGAGTTCGTTCTTTATTGACCGATGCGCAGGGAAACTTATATATTGGCAGTGAAAAAGGATTGTTTGTCTGCAAAAATAATGAAATGGAGCAGATTACTATCAATCCGGATATGTGGTCATCGGATAATTTCATAGTCGATTTGAATATGGGAGAAAAAGATACATTATGGATTCTGACCCGCTCCAAACTATATTCAATGAATCTGTCTACCCGAAAAATATCTTTATGCCCATACGGTGACAATGATAGACAGGATTATACTTATCGGAAAATGGCACGAATTGGTTCCAGGCTCTATTTAGGAACAATGGAACATGGAGTGGTTGTTTACGATATACCGACAGGGAAGTTCAAGGATAATTGGATTGATTTGGGATGCAATGTAATTTCCTCTTTGTCGGGTGACGGAAAAGATATACTTTATGTTGGAACAGACGGAAATGGAGTACATTTTGTATCTGTCAAGGAAAATAAGGTTATGAAATCTTTCTGTTATGAACCCGGTACTAATGGCGGAATCCGCTCTAACTCTGTCTATTCATTGCTGGTGGACAGGGAAGGATTGATATGGGTTGGATTCTATCAGTTGGGACTTGATTATACACTGTATCAGAGCGGGCTTTTCTCTACCTATTCTTATTCTCCTTATTTTGATTCAAAAGACATACCGGTACGGGCCATAGCTATCAATGAGAATGAAAGATTGATAGGTTCCCGCAATGGCCTCTTCTATGTCGATGAGACGAAACGGCGTTTTAGGAGTTTCAAGTCACCTCAATTACGCTCTAATATGATAATGTGCATTTACCCGTTTCAGGGAAAGTATTATATCGGTACGTATGGTGGTGGCATGTATATACTGGATTCTTCTACATTAACTATCCATGATTTTGAACCTTCGGAGACTCCTTTTGTGAAAGGGCATGTTTTCTGCATCAAGTCGGACAATGACGGTTGTCTGTGGATTGCCACTTCAATGGGCTTATATCAGTATAAAGATGGCGAACAACTCAATCACTATACCAGTTCGAACTCCAAACTCCCGGAAGGGAATGTGCTTGATATATGTTTTGATTCTACAGGAAAGGGCTGGATTTGTACGGCTACCGGTTTATGTATCTGGGATCCTTCCACTCGTAGTATAAAATCAGATGTATTCCCCGAAGGCTTTATACATAAAGAGAAAATCAGGACAGTATATGAAGACTCTTCCCACGAGCTCTATTTCCTTCCGGATAAAGGCCCTATTTTTATTTCAGATTTGTCGATGACTCATTTCCGAAGATTCCAGCCGGGCACTCTTTTGGAAGGGAAAGATGCCATGTTTATGATCGAAGATCGTGAAGGGTGGCTGTGGATTGGTACGAATCTGGGCTTGTACCGTTATGATAAAAAAAGTACAATTGTTCCTTATACTTTTGTGGACGGGTTGCCGAGTTCTGTTTTTATTACCTGTTGCCCTGTTATAGATACTTCGGGAACAATCTGGTTCGGCAATTCCAAAGGATTGATTTATTTGACCAGGGATTTACGTGATATAAATGAAGAAAATAGTTATCCCCTGGCTATCACAGATGTATATGTGAATGGTAAAGAACCTTATCACCCTGCTATACAGAGAGAACAGCATCTCTATAAAGTCTCTTTGGAACCGTCGCACAAGAATTTGACTATCTGTTTCTCCGGATTTACCTATTCCGATCCTGCATATATGTCTTATGAATATAAAATGGAAGGGATGGATGATGATTGGCAGTTGTTGGGTGGTAAATCCGAACTGACCTATTATGACTTGTCTTCCGGGAAATATCAATTCAAAATCCGTCGGATTGGTGAGCCCGGTTCGGAAATCTGTTTATCAGTGACTATTGCTTCCTCTTTTAACGCGACCTTATGGGGAACAATTCTATTATTGATTGCAATAATATGCTTAAGCTATGCTTATTACCGGAGAAAAAAGAACTCTCCGGCTCTTGCGGCGGACGCCATAGAAACCGGGAAACCGGTAGTTGAAGAAAAATACAGAAAGAGCAATGTGAGTATGGAAGAATGTCATCGGCTGGCAAACGAACTGGATATGCTGATGCAGGAAAAAAGACTGTATGTTAACCCTGATTTAAAGATTGCGGATTTGGCGTCAGTATTGAACGTCTCTCCATATACATTGTCCTACGTGTTTAATCAGTTCTTGAACAAGAATTATTATGATTATCTGAATGATTACCGCATAGCTGAGTTTAAACGGTTGCTTAATGAGGATGAATATTCAAAATATACCTTAAGTGCTTTAGCTGAACTGTGTGGTTTTAGTTCTCGTACTTCCTTTTTCCGTTATTTTAAAAAGACGACCGGAATAACCCCGAACGAATATGTCCAAAGTATAGGACGAACTAATGAAGATTGATTGCCGGAGTCTCATATAATAATTTGAGACTCTGGTTTTTAATTGTCTAATTAATTGATTACCAGTAAGTATTGTGACTTCTGTTTCCCTTCCAATAGGATGAAATCTATCCGCCCTTTTTTATTGTTTCTTTTCCGTATTTACCATTTATATTTGCCAGCGTAATGATAAACAAAAATCTAAGCAATGGAAAATATAAACATGAAATCCACTCAACTGGTTGCTGACTCTTATAAGAGTTATCATCATTCCGTTTATCTTTATATCTATTATAAAATAGGTAAGGACGAAGAAGCAAAAGACCTGTCACAAGATGTCTTTTTGCGTTTGATGGACTATAAGCAGATATTGCGTCCGGAAACAGTGAAACATTTTATATTCGCGATTTGCCGGAATCTGGTAACGGACTATTTGCGTCGTTTTTACAAAGCTCAAGAAGTAACTTCCTATCTTTTCGACCGGATTCCTACTTGTACCAATGAAGTGGAGAGCCAGATTATTGCCAATAATCTATTGACATGTGAATGGGAGCGAGCCAAACAGCTTCCTGAACAACGTCGGAAGATTTATATCATGAGTCGTTTCGAAAATAAATCCTCGGCTGATATTGCCGCCCAATTGGGAATTTCTTCCCGTACGGTGGAAAACCACTTGTTTATCAGTCGGAAAGAAATCCGTGAGTATATTCAACAGTGTATCTAATATTAGAATAAATAGTATAAATGTTAGTTTTAAATTTTATGTATATGAAAAAAAATCTCTTCAGATTCTCATCGAGAAGATTTCTATTCTCTACGGTGATAGCCTCTGCTCTTGTAGCAGGTGCTCCGCAGGCGGTATTTGCCTATGTGGGAGAAGTACAGGTTGTTTCACAGACTGGGGCAATCAAAGGTAAAATCGTGGATTCCTATGGAGAACCTGTTATTGGTGCCAATGTCAAAGTGAAAGGCACTACCAATGGTACGATAACGGATATGAATGGAAACTTTACTTTGAATAATGTATCAGGTGGTACGTTGGTGATTTCTTTTATTGGTTATAAAACGTTGGAAGTTTCTGTAAAAGGGACGAATCTGGCTAAAATTATCATGCACGAAGATACAGAGGTGCTGGATGAAGTTGTCGTGGTAGGTTATGGTACTCAGAAAAAAGAATCGTTGACAGGCTCGGTAACAGTGGTCGACCAAAAACTTTTTAAGGACAAAGGTACAGTGGCCAATCCGCTTTCGGCTATGCAAGGTCAGGTTCCGGGTTTACGCATCACTCGTTCGTCAGCTGCTCCCGGCGAAGAAGGATGGGGTGTCTCAATACGTGGCTCTGTATCGAAGAACAAGGTAGAACCTCTTTTGATTATTGACGGTGTACCGGCTAGTGGTGTAAGCGAGATGGCTCAACTCAATGCCGACGACATTGAAACCATTAACTTCCTGAAAGATGCTTCGGCTGCTATTTATGGTGCAAAAGCTGCGGGTGGTGTGATTTTGGTAACTACCAAACGTCCCGATGCCGGCAAAACCAAAGTGGAATATAGTGGTTCGGTTACACGTAAAATTGTGGGGTTGCAGCCTCGCATGATGAGTATGGACGAATGGACGGACGGTGTGCTCCAAGCCCGTTTGAATGACGGTTATGGCGAAGATGACAACTGGGTTCGCTATGCCCGTTTGGCGAAAGCGATGAAGGGGAGTTGGATTAACCTACATGGTGGAAACAATCCTGATGAAGATCCCATTCCGGGAGGATTTCGCGGTGTGGCTGACTTTGTGTTTCATGATATGAACTGGACTGATGTGCTGTGGGGAAATGCCACTTCTACCCAGCATAACCTCAGTGTAAGCGGAGGTTCGGAAAAATCGACCTATCGACTTTCGTTGGGTTATTTGAACGACCAAGGGACGCTGCAATGGGGGAACAACTCGAACGAACGCTATAACGTACGTTTATTCAACAGTTTCAAGATAAACAACCGTATCAGCCTGGAAACCAATATGTCAGCCAGTCGTCAACATCAGGTGGCTCCTACACAGATCGGTAGTGTATTAGGTAGTAGCATCCCGCAGCCAGGGCTACCGGTTTCGACTATTGATGGCAAACCGTATGCGTGGGGAGGTATTCATACTCCTAACTGGTCGGCTGAATTGGGTGGCGACAACAAACTTGTGGTGACTACTATGAATGTGAACGAAATTTTGAAAGTGAACATTTTGGATGGCCTTGATTTTCAGGGTACTTTGGGGTACTCAACGAACAATGCGGCTCGTGACGAACAATATCTTTCGATTGATTGGTATCAATATGACGGTACACCGATTCAAAATGAGAACTCTCCCTATCCCGCAAAAGAAAAATCATCGTATACTAAAAGTTCTGCGCGTACCGACAATTACACGGCATCAGCTTTCCTCACTTATAAGAAATTATTTGATGAGGTTCACGACATATCGCTTATGGGAGGTGTTCAATACGACTATGTCGCTTACGATTATAGCGGTACCAAAGCAATGGACGTGGAAGCGGCAATCGAATCACTTAATGGTAAAGGACAAATCTACATAGACAAGGTAGACCGTTGGGAAGAAGCCATTCTCTCTTATTTCGGTCGTTTGAATTATAACTATAAGTCGAGATATATGGTCGAGGTGAATGCTCGCTACGACGGCTCTTCGAAATTCTTGCCCAAGAATCGCTGGAACTTCTTCTGGGGCGCATCAGCCGGATGGCGTATCACTGAAGAAAAATTTATGGAGAACTTGCGTGACTATGTGAATGAACTGAAACTACGTGCTTCATATGGTGAGGTAGGTAACCAAAATGGTATCGGACGCTATGACGGCATCCAACTTTACAATTACAAATCGAACAATGGCGCTTTGTTGGGCAACTCGAAAGGAACATACGTAGAATCTGCCGGACTGGTGAGCACTGTGCGTACTTGGGAACGTATCTACAACTATAATTTAGGTATTGACTTCGGATTCCTCAACAATCGTCTTACGGGTACGTTTGAGGTCTTTAAAAAGAAAAACGACAATATGCTGGTTTCGCGTCTGCACCCCGGTGTCTTGGGTGGAACTGCTCCCAGTACTAATAGCGGTAAGTTTGAAGCCAATGGTTACGATGCCAGCTTGACTTGGCGTGACAAGATAGGCGGTTTTAACTACCACGTTGGCGGTACATTAACCTATATGACCAACAAACTCGTCGATGGAGGTAACATCGTGATAAGCGCAGGTTATAACGAAGCTGTGAATGGTTATCCGCTCAATTCGGTATTTGGCTACCGTTATGTGGGTAAAGTACAAAACCAAGACCAATTGGACTATTATGTGGACAAATATGTGGGCAGCAACTCTATCTCCCTACCTGCCAACTTGCGTTTGGGCGACCACATGTATGAAGATGTGAACAAAGACGGCAAACTGACACAAGACGACCTTGTATTTCTCGGTTCCGACGACCCCAAATATTCGTTCTCGTTTAATTTAGGATGCGAATGGAAAGGATTTGATTTCAATACCGTGTTCCAAGGTGTGGGCAAGCGTACCATCTATCGTGAAATTGACTCTTGGAAAGTGCCTTTCAAAGCTATTTGGCTGAACACTACCAACCAGTCGGTAGGCAATGTATGGAGTCCCGAAACTCCCAATAACCATTTCCCGACTTATTCAAACAGTAATGACATTAATAACTATAACTACATTCCATCTACCTGGTCGGCCGATAATGGTGCTTACCTGCGTCTCAAAGAGGTTGTACTAGGTTACACATTGCCAAAGGCATGGATAAATAAGAGTGGTTTCATCAGTAACTTACGTATTTATGTATCGGGTGCCGACTTGTGGGAAAAATCGTATATCACCGATGGTTGGGATCCCGAAGCTACCCGTAAGGTAGAAAAAAAGCAACGCTATCCGTTTAACCGCACCGTGACTTTCGGTGTGAATGCCACATTCTAATTTTTATTCTTAATATTGAAGATAACAATGAAAAAAATAGCATATATTTTAGGAATTATTTGCGCCATGACCATGCAGTCGTGTTTAGACCTTGAGCCCAAGACGCAATTGGCGGATACCAATTATTGGAAGTCGCCCGAACACTTCAAACTTTTTGCCACCCAGTTCTACGGCTGGTCGGCCGACTTTCGATGGCTCGATGACAGTCAGCATGCTGATATTCGATCGGACTTGTTTGCCGGTAGCACGGTGAACATCTATAGTAACGGAACGAACAGTATTCCGTCGTCTGACAAGCATTATACCGACAATTACAATCGTATTCGTCAAGCCAACACCTTGTTGCAACAGGCTGATGCATATGACCAACCAGCCGACATCGCCATTTCAGTGGGGGAGGCCCGTTTCTTCCGTGCTTATTGTTACTTCGAGTTGTTGCAGGCCTACGGTGACCTTATCATTACCCGCACGCCGCTCGACATCGACTCGCCTGAGATGCAGAAGGCCCGCAATCCTCGTACCGAGGTAGCTGACTTTATCATTGACGACTTGAAAGAAGCCGCTAAACTATTACCTGTTGATAAGGCTATCAGTAGCAGCGACAAAGGTCGTCTCTCCAGCGAAGCTGCTTTGGCATTTCTTTCGCGGGTAGCCCTTTATGAAGGTACATGGGAGAAATTTCATACTGGCGGTCAAAATACCGAACGTACAAAAGATTTGCTCAATACCGCAGCACAGGCGGCTCATGATGTAATAGAGGGCGGAGCATTCGAACTTTTTGCTCCTCAAGAATTGGGTACGGAAGCCTATAAATATCTCTTTATCTTGGAGAATGAAAAGTCGAATCCTGCCAGTATCAATAAAACAGGTAATAAAGAGTATATCTTTACCCGCCGCCACGATCCTGTTATCAATTCTATCGGCTTCAACATCACACAAGGGCGTTTGGGCAATGCCTTGTATGTTACTCGTAAAATGGCTAATATGTATCTGCAAAGCAATGGATTGCCTATCAATCCTCAAACGTGGAATTATACGAAAATGGATGATGAATATAAAAATCGCGACAACCGCATGAACAATCAGCTTATGGTGCCCGGACAAACTTACTGGGGTACAAGCGGCGGACGCATCGATTGGAGCGGCAATGCTGCCGAAATAGCCAATGCCTCGCATAGGAACTTCATACCTCAAACGGGTACAGGGTACTTTCCTCACAAGTGGTGCTGCGAACGCGACGGAGTGCCTACCGGTATGGAAGCCTATGACTTCCCCGTCATCCGCTATGCCGAGGTACTGCTGAACTATGCCGAAGCCGTGTTTGAACGCGATGGACAAATATCGGATGAAGACTTAGCCATCAGCTTGAACCTGACACGCAAACGCATCAACCCCGAAATGCCTGACTTGACTAACGACTTTGTTACGGCAAATAGTCTGGATATGCGCACAGAAATTCGTCGTGAGCGCACCATCGAATTTTTTGATGAGAATTTCCGCATTGATGATCTGAAGCGTTGGAAAACGGCCGAAGACGAAATGCCGATGAACCTCACTGGGGTGAAGTGGAAAGGTACCGATTTTGAAAACAGATGGCCTGATGCTTCTTTTAAGGACAAAGATGGCGAAGGTTGCATTATCCACGAAAAAGGACGCAACTGGCACGAAAAGCATTACTTGTTGCCACTGCCCACCGACCAACTCAAACTGAACTCCAACTTGAAACAAAATCCGGGTTGGAATCAATAATCCATTCATTATTCATTTATAAAGTAATCGAATTATGACATACAAAAATATACTTCAAAAGGGTGCGTTTGCAGCACTGATGACGGCTGGTTTAGTGATGACCGTTTCGTGCAATGATGACGATGTATCCCCTGTTTTAGAAGAAAGAGTACTCGTTAAGGAAATCAACCTTGAAGTGACTCCCGAACTGCCTCTGTTGATAGGCACTGACACTTTGATAAAATATACCGTAGGTCCTAATGAGGCTTTCAACAAAGAGGTGGTATGGAAATCGACTGTACCTGATGTGGCTACCGTAGATGCCGAAGGACGCATTACGGCAGTGAAGGCAGGTAGCACGGTAATTTCGGCTAAGCCGGCTGTGGGCTATTCTGCTACTTCGACCATCAATGTGAAGGTGGTAAACGAAATTATTCACATCACTGACATCAATCTCACTAACGAAGAACTCGAAGTGTTTGTAACCTCGACTTTGCCACTCACTTGGCAGACTACCCCGGCCGACCCCACTTACCCTGGCTTGATTTGGAAAAGCCTTACTCCCGATAAAGCCACTGTCAATGAAAAAGGCGAGGTGAAGGGTATAGCCGAAGGAAAGGCACGCATCCAAGTTATCGCTACCGATGACAAACATTTCACGAAAGAGTTTGAAATAAAGGTGAAGCCTATTATCTATATCGAAAGTATGGAATTTGTGAAAGAATCAGACAAACTGGCCTTAGGCGAAACTTACACTCCGCAGATGAATGTAACGCCGATAGATGCTACGCTTTCGTACATCGCATGGGAAAGCAGTAAGCCGGATGTTGTAGAGATTGACGAAAAAGGCCGGTTCGTGGCGAAGGCTTATGGCAATGCAGTGATTACCGCTCTGGCTGACTATGGTGACGGTAAACCTGTCAAAGCTACGATGAGTGTCAACGTAAGCGAAGGTTTAATGAACGACCAGTTTACCATTGAGAACATCTGGCAGCCGTTCGGCAACTTTACCCACCGGGAATTTGAATGGATGGAGAATGACGGAGTACTTCGTATTTTCCCCGGTGAAGATAAGGCTTACAAAGCTGTCCGCATTTGCCGCACCGGTGGTTTTGGGTTTAACGTAACCAACTATCCCATTTTGGCCTTTAAAGTGAAATTCCCCCAAAATGTGTTCGAAGCATCGACAGGTATAGAGTGGTATCTCGACATTTGGGGTGGAAGTGGCATTACCGTAGCCGGTAAATATGGCGAAGATACCGATAAAGGAAAAAATGCCATGACTGTGGTAGATTGCGGTGAATACAAAGTATTCTATGCTGATTTCACGAAGAAATTCCTCGGCAAAAACCAACAGTATATGCCTACCTCATTGACGAAGTACGACACGGTGGAACTTCAAATTTGGAAAATCTGGTATGAAGCCAATGAAACAGGCAGCATCTATGTGGATTGGATAAAGACTTTCGAATCGGAACAAGAACTGAAAAATTTGATAAAGAACGAAAGTGGCAAATAATTGCATCTACTTTCTCTGGAAACTGATTGAATAACAAAATGAAAATTGAATGTATGAAGAATCTGATTTATACCTTCGTAGGCAGCGTAATGCTTGTGTTGCTGACCAGTTGTAGTGTTGAGTTCGAGAACGGAACTCCCGAACCATGGCAACGTGAAATCAACCCCAATGAAAATTATGAGTACACCATCAAGCACCCTTGCCTGGTGAATACCGAAGCCGACTTTGAACGCGCACGCCGTAAAGTGAACGAACGTGCCGAACCTTGGATAAGCGGTTGGCAAAAATTGTGCGAAAGCCGATTTGCCCAACTGAGTTACAACTCAAACCCTCAAGAAGAAATTGTGCGCCACTCGAAAGGAGGAAACTTTAATACGGCCGCTTTTGATGCCGGTGCCGCTTATCAGTTGGCTGTACGCTGGAAAATTTCAGGAGACGAAGATTATGCCAAGGCAGCTATTAAAATTCTGAACGGATGGGCTAAGACTTGTAAGGGGGTGAATTATAAAACATGGCCCGACGACAGCCATCGCCTGCTTGCCGCCGGATTTATCGGATACCAGTTTGCTGCTCCCGCTGAATTGATGCGGGATTACGAAGGCTGGAAAACCGAAGATTTTGAAGTATTCAAGAAATGGATGGATAAAACTTTCTATCCCATTTGTGATGATTTTTTGGATAACCATTTTAATTCTTCAGCCATTTCGGGCTGGATGAGTTGGGATTTGCCTGCCATGCTCACTATTCTTTCTATCGGTGTGCTGAATGATGACGATGCCAAGATTAAACAAGCTTTGGAGTTTTTCTATCACGGAAAAGGTATGGGGTGTATTGAATGGTCGGTGAAAGGTATGCACGAGGATCCTGCAGGAAAAGTGAAAGGCAGACATTTGGCACAGAGCCAAGAAATGGGACGCGACCAGGGACACGCTACTCTCAACGTAGGCTTACATGCTTACTTCTGTCGTACAGCCTATAACTTGGGTATTGATCTTTTTGCTTACAACGACAACATCATTCTCGACCTTTGCGAATATACAGCTAAGTACAACTTAACTTCGACCGAAGATGTGGAAATGCCTTTCGAACCTTACTATCACCCTAAATACGGTTGGCATGAGAAGGTGTCGGTCGACGGTAAGGGGCGTGCCCGTCCGGGATGGGAACTCCTTTACAACCATTATGCCAAGGTGAAAGGTCTGAATGCTCCATATTCGCAAGCTTTTGCCGAAAAAGAACGTCCTGAAGGGTATGGTGAGCGTGGTACTGCCGAAGCCGGTGATTTAGGGTTTGGAACTTTATTGTATACTGAAGAATAACTTTTTGAGATTTTCCTACAGATTTCAAGGAGTTAAGAGGTTAGGCTTCTTAACTCCTTGTTGTTACTCAATGAACCCTTCACAATTCTTTGTCTTATGATAAATAGATTATTTTCTACCTTATTATTCCTTGCTTGTCTCTTTTGTGGTTTGTCCCCAATGGCAAAGGCGCAAAACAACGAGTGGGAAAATCCCACCCAATATGAGTGGAACAAAGAGAAACCACACGCTGACTTTCGTCTCTACGAGCGGGCAGATGATGCTGTGAACGATAATTCCCAGAAATCGCCTTGGCAGCACTCGTTGAATGGTACGTGGAAATTTGTTTATGCTCCCTCTATCGCAGAAAGCATAAAGGATTTTTATCGTACAGATTTATCCGATAATGATTGGGATACAATTACTGTCCCTTCCAATTGGGAAATCCAAGGATTCGGTGAACCGATAATCCGTAATATTCAGTATGTGTTTTCGCCCAATCCACCTTATATTGATGTTGATAATCCTGTGGGGACTTACCGGCATACATTTACGGTTCCTCAAAACTGGCAGGGGCGTGAAGTGTTGTTGCACTTCGGGTCCATCAGTGGCTACGCCCGTATCTATGTGAACGGGCAGCAAGTGGGGATGACTAAAGCGTCCAAGACTCCGGCAGAATTTAATGTGACAAACTATTTGAAAAAAGGAGAGAACTTACTTGCTGTACAAGTGTATCGCTGGCATGATGGCAGCTATATGGAAGACCAGGATTTTTGGCGTCTAAGCGGTATCGAACGCGATGTTTTCCTGACCGCTTATCCCCAAACGACCATTTGGGATTTCTTTCTGCATGCAGGACTGAACGATACCTACCGACATGGGCAATTTCAGGCTACTGTAGACTTGCGTTCGTTCAATACCAATGCAACCCTGCAAAAGGGGACACTTACACTCGAATTGAAGGACGCAGGGGGGGAGACTGTCCTATCTGCGCAGAAAGCATATTGTATCTCAGGCATAAGTACTACACTTACTTTCGAAGGCACTGTGCATAATGTGCAGAAATGGAGCGCTGAACACCCTTCGCTCTACGACTGTATTCTGACACTTCGAGCCAATGGCGACAAGCAACAGACGGTAGTAGCTCATAAAGTCGGATTCCGCCGCATTGAGATAAAGAATGCACGGTTACTGGTGAATGGTGTACCCACCTATATAAAAGGTGTCAACCGCCACGAGCACAATGATACGTTGGGACATGTGCAGACCCGCGAAATCATAATGAATGATTTGCGATTGATTAAACAACTGAACATGAACGCTGTTCGTACCAGTCATTATCCAAATCATCCGTTATTCTATCAATTGTGTGACCAATATGGTATTTATGTAGTGGACGAAGCCAATATTGAAACTCATGGAATGGGTTCGGTTCCTTATTTCAAAGATACCATCCCGCATCCTGCTTATCGTTCCGAATGGTATGCAGCCCATGTCGACCGTATCACCCGAATGGTGGAAAGGGATAAAAATCATCCATGTATCATCGGATGGTCGTTAGGAAACGAATGTGGTAATGGAATCGTGTTCCACGATGAGTATAAGCGTTTGAAGAAATATGACCCCGGTCGTTTTGTACAGTTCGAGCAGGCTTGGGAAGATTGGAATACAGATATTGTCTGTCCGATGTATCCCAATATGTGGAAAATAACAGAATATCGGAAGTCCGGCAAACAGCGACCATTTATCATGTGTGAGTATGCTCACGCCCAAGGAAACAGTAATGGCAATTTTAAAGACCTTTGGGATATTATTTATGACAGTCCTAACTTGCAGGGCGGTTTTATCTGGGATTTTATGGATCAAGGATTTAAGGTAAAGACCGAACCAAGAGACGGACGTACTTATTGGACGTATAATGGTAAGATGGGGAGCTATAAATGGCTGGAAGATAAGAAAGGGGAACTAAACACAGGAACTGACGGCTTGATTTCTGCCAATGGTATTCCTAAACCACAAGCGTATGAAGTGAAGAAAGTGTATCAGTACATTCAGTTTAGCGCAAAAGACTTGGGGAAAGGAATTATTTCCATTAAAAACCGTTATGACTTTACCAGTCTGGATGAATATGCTTTCATGTGGGAAATATACAAAAACGGAGAAAAAATATCTACAGGGGATTTTAGCGTTGATTTAAAACCTCACGAAGAGAAAGAGATACGTTTATCTCTTCCCGTTATTCCGGAAGACGGAAATGAGTATTTCCTTAATCTCTATGCGTATACCCGGGTTGCTACCGATTTAGTACCTGCCCGCTATGAAGTAGCTAGAGAGCAGATGCAATTAAATAAAAGTAGTTTTTTTACATCGCTTCCACCTTGCTCGGGAAAACTGTCTTATGAAACGAAAGACAATATTTTGTCTTTTCAATCGGGGGTCGTTTCAGGTAAGATTGATTTGAAAAAGGGAATCTTGTTTGATTATATGATAAATGGCAAGCAACCTATCAGGCAATATCCCGAACCTGCCTTTTGGCGTGCTCCGGTCGATAATGATTTTGGGAATAAAATGCCCGTTTTGGCAGGTGTCTGGCGGACGGCTCATGTCAACCGCTATGTGAAGAAAGTGACAATAGGGGAGAAGAATGAAAAAGGGTTATCCGTAAGGGTTGATTGGGTCTTAAGCGATATTCAAGCGCCTTATACGATGGAATATTTGATACGGGATAACGGAACTATCATTGTGACAGGGAGTATTGACCTGACAGGAACGAAACTTCCCGAACTTCCCCGTTTTGGTATGCGTATGGAATTGCATCAACCTTATGAATACTTGACCTATTACGGTAGAGGGCCTTTGGAGAACTATATCGACCGTTATTCAAGTTCATTTATCGGACGATATGAAGACAAAGTTGAAAACCAGTTCTATTGGTATATACGTCCACAGGAAACGGGAAATAAGACAGATGTTCGTTGGCTGACCTTATTGGATAGTGAAGGGCAAGGAGTGAGAATTACAGGCTTACAACCTATCGCATTTTCCGCTTTACATTTCTCGCCGGAAGACCTTGACCCCGGTTTGACTCGTAAATTGCAGCATACTATTGATATTGTTCCGCAAAAGAATATCTTTCTGCACGTTGACTTGAAGCAACGCGGATTAGGCGGTGATAATAGTTGGGGAATGTATCCGCACAATAAATATCGCTTGCTTGACAAGAAATATACTTATAGCTATATGATTGAATTGGTAGAAAAAGGTTCAGATTAAGACTGTTATTAAAGCAGGTGCAAATAAAATTTTCAATAGCATTGAGTAAATAATCACGCCCCTTCGTATTTGTTTGTCATATACAACAAATACGAAGGGGCTACTTTTTTAGGAAAAGGAATGTGCTCTTTTGGAGATTTTTATGTATGTTTGTCACATGTTTAATATGAAAGGAAGCAGTTGTAAGTGAAGAACACGATTAAATATCTGATTCTTATATTAATATATTTGGTTTGTGGTATGGAACTGCAAGCCCAGAATTACACATTCCGTAATGTCGTCATGTCCGACGGGCTATCCGGACTGTTGGTCAATGCTATTTATAAAGATTCCGAAGGCTTTGTATGGTTGGGGACGGATAACTGTCTCGACCGTTTTGACGGCGTGAAAGTGCGCCATTTTGAATTCCGGGGCATTGAGTCGGGAAGAATGAAACGTGTGAACTGCATCACGGAAACTGCCAATAAACAACTTTGGGTGGGAAATGGCATCGGACTTTGGCGGCTGAACCGCGCAAGCAGTCAATTGGGGAGGATTGTTCCCGAAAAGATAGACTTTGCCGTCAATACGTTACTGTCCGACGGAGATATTCTTTATATCGGTACGGAGAAAGGCTTGTTCATTCATAAAGACGGCCAGTTGCTCCAAGTATTGACAGACCGGAATATGTTGGCTGCCTGTAACAGAATCATGGATATTTGTCTGAATGAAGATAAAACCGCACTGTGGTTGGCTACGGTGCAAGGACTGTTCTCCTATTCATTGAAAGACGGAAAGATTGATTCCTGGCATTTTCAGGAGAATGTGCCCGAAGCCGATTACTTCCGTTGCCTTACCCGTATTGGGGAGACGCTCTACTTGGGGACAATGAGTCAGGGGGTAGTACGTTTCGATATGAAAAAGAAGACGTTCTCCCATACGGTATCTTTAGGATGCGATGTTATTTCCGACATCTCCAGTGACGGAAAAGAAACCGTCTATATAGCTACCGACGGCAATGGCGTCCATTTCCTTTCACATAAAGACCAGCAGGTGACGCGTCGTTTCTACCATGATGTAAGCGATAAGGAAGGGATTCGCAGTAACTCTGTCTACTCCTTGCTCGTTGATGACAGAGGTGCCGTATGGGTAGGACATTTCCAGGCAGGCTTGGATTATTCACTCTACCAGAACGGTCTTTTCCGTACATATGCCTATCCGCCTTCGTTCAATTCGGCAAACCTTTCTATCCGCTCTTTCATAAGCAGAGGGCAGGAGAAAGTTATCGGTTCGCGTGACGGCTTGTTCTATATAAACGAAGCTACGGGAATAGTGAAGAGCTTTGTAAAACCTGTCCTGACCTCGGATTTGATACTGACCATCAGCTTCTATCAAGGAGAATATTATATCGGTACGTATGGTGGCGGCATGATGGTATTGAATCCGGAGACGTTATCTCTTAAATATTTCGCCCAGGGGGATACCGAGCTTTTTCAGAAAGGACATATCTTCTGTGTGAAACCGGATACAAAAGGAAATCTCTGGATAGGCACTTCGCAAGGACTGTTCAGCTATAATGGACTGGCAAAACAGATAAAGCACTTTACCAGTGCCAACTCCCAACTGCCGGAAGGCAATGTATATGAGGTCAGTTTCGACTCTACCGGCAAAGGGTGGATTGCCACGGAAACCGGTATGTGTATTTATGACCCGGCTTCCCAGAGCCTGCGTTCCAATGTCTTTCCTGAAGGATTCGTGAACAAGGACAAAGTACGGACGATTTATGAAGACTCCGAACATAACCTTTATTTTATCCGTGAGAAAGGGAGTTTGTTTATGTCTACCTTGACGATGGACCGTTTCCGTAACCAGTCCGTATTTTCCACGCTCCCCGACAATTCTCTGATGGCGATTGTTGAGGATAATCAAGGTTGGTTGTGGGTAGGCTGTAATGACGGTTTGCTGCGTATAAAGAAAGAAGGGGAAGAGTATGACGCTTTCACTTTCAACGACGGAGTGCCCGGCCCGACTTTCACCAACGGGGCTGCCTATAAAGACGATAAAGGAATACTATGGTTCGGCAATACCAAAGGATTGATTTACGTTGACCCGAAGCGTGTGGATGAAGTACGTGGCAAGGCACGTCCGATAGAATTTACGGATATATTGGCTAACGGTGTTTCTTTTACCGGTTCGTCTCTGAAATACAATCAGAATAATCTGACCTTCTGCTTTACGGATTTTGCCTACGGATTGCCTTCTGCCTTGCTGTACGAATATCAGTTGGAAGGAATTGATAAGGACTGGAAACTATTGGCTGCGCAGAACGAAGTTTCTTATTATGGACTTCCTTCCGGGACTTATACATTCCGTGTCCGCCTTCCGGGAAATGAACATTCGGAAGCTACCTGCCAAGTGACGGTACGTCCTATGATTCCTTGGTGGGGATGGGCACTTTCTGTCTTATTAATCATAGGAATTGTAGCCTTTATACGCTATTATGTATGGAAACGCATGCGTCGCTTGCTTGCTTCTCCCGCTCAGGTGGTTTCAACGCCGACAGAGGAAATATCCCGGAAAGAACAAGGGACGGAACAGCCGGAAACGATTGCCGAACAACCGGGAGTGATTTCAGAACAACCGTCCGCCGCTACCGAAGAGAAGTATAAGACCAACAGGTTGACTGAAGAGGAATGCAAAGAGCTTCATAAGAAACTGGTGAGTTATGTAGAGAAAGAAAAGCCTTATATTAATCCCGACTTGAAAATGGGTGACTTGGCTTCCGCATTGGATACTTCTTCACATTCGTTATCGTATCTTTTGAACCAGTATCTGAACCAGTCCTACTACGACTTTATCAATGAATACCGCGTCACTCAATTCAAGAAAATGGTAGAGGACAGCCATTATTCCCGCTATACATTAACCGCATTGGCAGAACTTTGCGGCTTTAGCTCACGTGCTTCTTTCTTCCGGTCATTCAAAAAGAGTACGGGAGTCACTCCGAACGAATATATCCGTAGCATCGGTGGAACTGCCAAAGAAGAGTAAGTACTTCTTTCATCAGTTTCACGTACATCTTTCACTGATATCCAGTACTTGATTTACCCAAATGTTCTACTTGTTTATCTTCTCAAGATTCTCTAAATGGGGATAATTGAGTCTCATTTTATAAAATGAGACTCAATGAAATATAAATGTAATATACTGATATCGAGTGATATAATTTGGAATAAGTCTATCTCGATTCGTTGAGATTGATACGCCCTGTTTTCCTGCTATTATCTCCGGAATCCCCTTTATATTTGCATTGTGATTAAAACCGAAAAGATAGTATTATGGATACAACGACTAACACTTCCGACAACATTATCACCAATTCTTATAAAGAATATTATCAGGTGATTCTTACCTATATTACTTATCGTATCACTCATCGCTACGAAGCTGAGGATTTAACCCAAGACGTATTTATACGTCTGCTGGACTATAAACAAATGCTCCGTCCGGATACAGTGAAGTATTTCCTGTTCACCATTGCCCGTAATATAGTAACCGACTATATCCGCCGTTATTATAAGAAGCAGGAGATAGACAGTTATATGTATGATTTTGCCGTAACCTCGTCCAATGAGACGGAAGAAACGATTATTGCCGATGATTTGGCTTCCGTTGAGCAGCGGCAACTTTCTACCTTCCCCGAACAGCGTCGGATAGTCTACGCATTGAGTCGTTATGAAGGCAAGACATCTGCCGAAATAGCAGAAGAAATGCAACTTAGCCGTCGTACAGTAGAGAACCACTTATTTATAGGTCGCCGCGAAATGCGTGAATTCTTCAGAAAATGTATTTAATCTTATTTATTTAATATATAATCCTTTGTGCTTATGGAAAAAGAATCTATGGAGAGACATCCTGATGCCTCATTTAATTTTAGAAAACAAGAAATAAATATTATTTTTAAACCTCAAATTTAATTTTATGAAACGAAGAGGATTAATTTTTAATTCGCGGCCTAACAAAACAGCAGTGTTTGCGTTAGGATTAATGCTGGGATTTTGTCCTGTTTCAAAGGCATGGGCCGATACGAATATGTACGATAGCCAGGTTGTGGCGCAGGCTCAGAAGAAAGTGAAGGGTCAAGTGGTTGATGCCACGGGTGAGCCGTTGATTGGTGTGAACATAACTGTGATAGGCGGAACGGAAGGAACCATTACGGATATTGATGGAAATTATACGATTAGTGTGCCTGCCGGAGCCAAACTGAAATTCAGCTATATCGGCTATAAAGACCAGATTATAGATGTAGCTGCGCAAACGGTGATTAATGTAAAATTGCAAGAAGACAGCGAAGTGCTGGACGAAGTGGTGGTAGTGGGATATGGTTCGCAGAAGAAAGAGACATTGACAGGTGCCGTAACGGTAGTATCCGATAAAATGCTGAAGAATAAAGGGACGATGTCAAGTCCGTTACAGGCAATGCAAGGTCAGGTTCCGGGTGTTACGATTACTCGTAATTCAGCAGCACCGGGAGATGAGAGCTGGGGCTTGAAATTGCGTGGTTCTGTTTCTGCAAATAATGCGGAGCCATTGATTGTAATTGATGGAGTAGCTTATGACGGTGTAAATGCATTGCGTAATATTAATCCTTCTGATATCCAGTCTATCAATTTTCTGAAAGATGCATCGGCAGCTATTTATGGTTCCCGGGCGGCAGGTGGTGTCGTATTGGTAACCACCAAGCAGGCAAAGGAAGGAAAAGCGAGAATAGAATATAGCGGTTCATACACTTACAAGATGGTGGGATTGCAGCCGGAACTGATGAAAATGAACGAGTGGGCGAATGCTGTGTTGCAGACTTGTCAGAACGATGGTCAGCCGGATTCTTATTCATGGGTTAAATATGCGAAAATGGCATTGGCAAACGAAGGCAAATACATTGATTTGGAGCATAGCGCCAATCCTTTTGCTCCCAGTTATTCGGATGTAATGGACTTCGTATTTATGGATACCAACTGGCAAGATGTATTGTTCGGCAACTCTTACTCCACGCAACATGACCTGGCTATTTCCGGAGGTACGGAGAAAAACTTGTATCGTTTGTCCGTAGGATATATGTATGATGACAGTAACTTGAAATGGGGAAATAATAACAACCAGCGTTTCAACCTTCGTCTGACTAACAAACTGAAAGTCTTTGATAACTTCGCTATTGAATCTGTCATAGCTTATAACCGTCAGGATCAGGTAGCTCCATCCCAACTGAATAGGACGCTGACTTCCAGTTATCCGCAACCGGGTCTTCCGGCTTCTACCATCGACGGGAAACCGTATTCGTGGGGAACCTGGCTGTCACCTATCTGGTTTGCCGAACTGGGTGGCGATAATAAATTGAAAGTATCCGAAATCAATATCAGCGAGAAGTTCACTTACAATATCAATAAGCACTTGGATGTGGTAGCCAATCTTGGTTATAACTCCGGAGTAGCTTCACGTGACATCAAAAAGATGGCTATAACGTCCTATAATTATGCCGGAACTAAAATAAATACTAAAGCCGACGGTTACAAGCAGGAAGAATCGTCTTACGAAAAAACGAGTTCACGTACCGATTTCTACTCTATGACAGGTTATGTTGACTATCATAACACATTTGCGCAACACCACAATGTAAGTGCGATGGTCGGTGCCCAATACGAATTGAAAGAATACGATTATTTTGGTGTATCGGTGAAAGATATCCAGAACTCATTGGAAACGGTAAATGGTGCAGGGCTTGTGAATCTGACAGACAAACATGGTACGAAATGGCATGAGGCTGTGATGTCCTATTATTCCCGTTTGAATTATAATTATAAGTCTAAATACTTGCTGGAAGTAAATATGCGTTATGATGGTTCTTCCAAGTTCAAACCGGAAAACCGCTGGGACTTCTTTTATGGAATATCCGGTGGATGGCGTATTACGGAAGAAGCGTTCATGAAGAACGTCAAGTGGCTCAACGACTTGAAAATCCGTCTTTCATACGGTGAAGTGGGCAACCAGAGCGGTATTGACCGCTATGACGGCACACAGTTCTACAAGTTTGAATCCCAAAGCGGAGCTTATATTGGTCCCAACAAAGGCACTATCATAGATACGAACGGCAAAATCGCTTCTTTGGGACGTGAATGGGAACGCATTAAGAATTATAACTTGGGATTGGATTTCTCCTTATTGAATTCCCGACTTACAGGTACTGCCGAGGTATATATGAAGCGTAATGACAATATGCTGATAAACATCTCTTATCCGGGAATTCTGGGTGATAACGCAGGTATGTCCAACAATGGGAAGTTCAAGTCGCATGGTTGGGAAGTGATGCTGAACTGGTCTGATAAGATTGGAAAAGACTTCACTTACCACGTAGGAGGTACTTACTCCTTCAATACCAACAAACTGACGGATATCGGTGCGGTATCAGTTTTGAAATCCGGTTTCGTTGACAAACAACAAGGCTATCCGTTGAACAGTATCTTCGGCCTGCGTTATGCCGGCAAGGCACAGACGGAAGAAGAACGCCAGAAGTTTTTATATAGATTCCTTACCGGAAATACTATCGGATTGACCGAACAAAACTTCCGTTTGGGAGATAATATGTATGCCGATGTAAACAATGACGGTAAACTGGATCAGAACGACATTGTTTATCTGGGTACGGACGATCCGAAAATCTCCTTCTCATTTAATGTGGGAGCAGAATGGAAAGGGTTTGATTTGTCACTGGTTTTCCAGGGAGCTGCAAAACGTACTATTTTCCGTACGGGAGATAATAACGGTAATGAGATATGGCGCATACCGATGAAAGCATTGTACCTGAATACCTCGAACCAGTCTGTGGGTAATACATGGAGTCCTGACAATCGGGGCGCTCATTATCCTACATATAGCAATAAGAATGAGATTAACGATTATAACTACCAGGCTTCTTCTTGGTCGGTAGAAGATGGCTCTTACATTCGTCTGAAGAATGTGACGTTGGGATACAACGTACCTTCCGCGTTTCTGGCTAAAACGAAGGCAATCAGTTCATGCCGTGTTTACGTAGCAGGAGCCGACCTTTGGGAATACTCTAAGATTAATGACGGCTGGGATCCGGAAGCAAGTCGCAAAGTGTCAGCCGCTGGACGTTTCCCCTTTGTCCGCACAGTGACTTTTGGATTAAATCTAACTTTTTAATGTATGAAGATTATGAAACTATATAAGAAAGCCCTTTTGATTGTATCGCTTGGACTGACACTGAATTCGTGTCTGGACCTTGATCCGCAGGACCAGTTGGCGGATGGTAATCTGTGGGGAGCAGCAGATGACTTTAAATATTTTGCAACCAATTTTTATGGTTGGACACGTGATTTCAAGTCAGTTATTTCTGACGGTGCACATTCCGACTGGCGTTCGGACTTGATGACTTCCAGTTCCGTAAATATGTACAGTAACGGTA
>NZ_CABUHK010000010.1 GCF_902491285.1 uncultured Bacteroides sp.
AATTTCATTTGGTATCAATGTAAAACTTTAAAATGAATACAACAATGAAGATAAACCTTAAAAACGTATGTGGAGTTATTTTGATGGTATGTGCGGTGGTGTCATGTGATTTGGATACTACTCCTACCACTTCATTAGACGCTCCGAATGTATATAAAGATACGAAGAATGCGGAACGTGTGTTGAGGGGTGCGTGGAACTATATTTTTAATACGGGTTCTACTTATGCATCCATTGGCATGGGTTCCATAATGCTGAATGATGATTTTGCCGGTTCGGACGCTGTAAGGACGAGAAGCTACGGTTTCTCCGGAAGTTATAATCTGACAAACGGATATTCCCGCGGTGAGTATAATGGCGTATTTTGGGATTTGATGTATGATCCGATTAATAATTGTAACGGTATATTGAAGCATATAGACGATGTGGCAGGAACGAAAGAAGATAAGTCAAGGATTAAAGGACAGGCATTTGCTACCCGTGGGTATGCATATATGATTTTGGCTACGCACTATTCTTTTGCCATTGATAAAGACCCGAATGCTGTCTGCGTTCCAATATATACCGAACCGACGGATAACGATGTTGCTTTGACGGGAAAACCGGCTTCCAGTGTATCTGAAGTATTTGCCCAGGCTTTGAGTGATTTAGAAGATGCTTTGTTGTTTATTCCGGAAAACTACTCACATGGAAATGATGCAAATGCCCAGTATCAGATTGATTATTCTGTAGCGTTGGGCTTGCTGGCACGTACTCATCTGTATGCTCGTAACTGGCAGAAGGCATATGACTATGCGTCAGATGCTTTGGCAATCAACTCTTATTTGATGAATGAGGATGAATATAAGAGTGGATTCAATGATTATACCAATAAAGAGTGGATGTGGGGCTTGTCATGTACGATTGACGACAATATGCCCTGTTATCTGTTTTATTTCAAAGACTGCACATCCGACGCTTATACAAGTCTCAATGCCGATCCTTATTTCAAGGAAGAGTTTGAAGAGGGTGACTACCGCAAGGATTTATTCGACTGGGGGCAGACGGCTTATGGAGACTGGGCTATGTTGAATAAGAAATTCATATTCAAAGATCTCGACAATATGTTGGCGGATTTGGTATTGATGCGCACTTCGGAAATGTATCTCATTAAAGCTGAGGCGGCTGCTCATCTGGCAGGTAAGGAGAGCGAAGCACAACAGTTGTTAAAGACTTTGCGTGATGCCCGTATGAAGGAAGGTACAACGGCGGCGGCAGTTACGGAAACCGGTGATGCGTTGATACAGGAAATATGGAAAGAGCGCCGTAAGGAATTGTGGGGAGAAGGTTTTGCTTTGACTGACCTCATCCGTAATCAGCAATCGGTAGAGCGTAAGGAATATGACGGAAAGATTATGGTAGGTGATAAAGAAATATCCGTTAAGGGACATACTATTATCAGTCTGCCGGATAACACTCCCTTTGTTCCGAATAGTAAATATTACCTGTTCCGTATTCCTGAAAAGGAAGAGTTGCAGAATACCGGACTTTATTCAAAGTATCCGAGATTGTCTATTTACGATTTATAAATTCGTATATCTATAAGATTGTCCCATCCTTCTTTGGGTAATAAAAGAAGAATGGGACAATCTTTTTAGTATAAATGGCACTGATTATATCTCAAAATCAGGCAGGTAGTCTGTCAGAACCTTGTTGACTTGTTTACCTTTCACTTGGTCAGTTACAATCGTTGCACCTTCCTTTTTACCTGCGTCATAATTCAAGGAAACCTTTTCAGCCTTATTGGTGACACTGATAGCCGCTTTTCCTTTATCTGTCAGATTACAAGTGATAACCCAATTGCCTACCTGTATGGTATTGCCTTTACGAATCACTTTCATATCCGAACGGTTGTTTCCATGTGTATCCATAACCGTTAAGAAACGGGCAGTCTTGCAAGGAACCGTTGTAGAGGAGAAATGCCAGTGATTGGGATATTTCAGAGCCTTTCCCTGAGCATTCGTCACATTTTTCCAGTTGGTCGAGGCGCAGAAGAAAGTATCCACGATGACTTGTTCTGTTTTGGCCGAACTGAATAAATGGGCAACGGAAGTGCCGCCGGCTTTATTCTTTCCGGTGACTTTTACTTCATTGGGTAGTTCCTGCATTTCCATAGGGAGCTCTACCGTATGCAGAAGGTAACTCCAGGTAACGGCTTCTTTTCCTTCCAGTTCATCGTAGATCACATACACCCCGGTAGTTCCCAATTGAATGATATGGCGACGGAACATATCTACTTTGTTCTCGTCCCAACCTTTTTCAGGCGTGTATTGAGTGCCGGACAATTCACCGCGCTTTAACCATAGGGGAGAAGTCACTTTGCCGTAAGCATTGGACGCGTCTCCAACCATATATGAAATCTTTTCTCCTTCATACCAACGCGGAATCCATCCGTATCCTTCCGTACCTATCTTTTGTGTCATTCCGTTGACGAGGATGCTGTTATGCGCACGTGTGTTACGATAAGAATACATACAATGGTCATCTGTGAATCCCGTACGATGTCCACTACTGTAGAAAATAGCTTTTCCACCATAGAATGTGTTGAAAGCATTCTGATTGGCAAGTGCGTGGGAGGTAGAACCGTAAGGACTGGAACGGAATGACAGCATTGCGTTCTTATCTATGTCTCCCAAAGAAGTATGCATTGTTGCGATTCCCGTTTCATTGAACACCTTTGCCATGGGAAGTTCAGCTAGTGAACGTTCTTCTTCCGGTAAGGATTTCTTTGTCGTACAACGATACCAGGTCAAGTCACCGGATTTTCCTAAGAATGTTTTCTTCATAATATCCGGTTCTTTCTCCAATATCGTGCGTGCATAAGCGGCTGCCCAAGGATTGTTGCATTCACGTGCCAATGCATCCGCATAACCTACCCGTGTCCCGTTCGGCTTCATCTTCGTCTCGTGTGAATTACCCTGTCCGGCAGATTTCGAGAATGGCGGTTGCTGGTAAATAACGTAAAGCGCGTTATTATTATACCAAGGGTCGGCAAAGAAGTCGAATCCGCTGATACGGGAGTAGAAAGCGGGGACTTCGATCAATGTACGGAGATTGACATGGAAATAAGAATCACCGTTGTGCCATCCGCCATCGGTATTCAGTCCCGGCAGACGGGATACCCATTCGTTGTAGCAATAGTCTACCCAAGTAGAAGACATCGGAAGTTCGCCATACGTAGCAAAGGCTGCCATATTCAGAATACGGAAAGTCATTTGCCAAACGTGGTTGTCCGCAATACGATTTTCAAGATGGTTGACGTATTCGTGATAGAATTTCTTGCCGTTGTCACGGATAGTTCCTAAAAGCAACTTCTTTTCTTCCGGTGTCAGCAGGTTATACCATGCGTCATAAGCCGAAGTACTCATGGACAGGATAGTAGAACGATTGAAGTCTCCTGCAAAATATTTACTGTTTTTCCAGGAAAGAATTTCGGAAAGGCGTTTGATGCCTTCTTTATAATACACTTCATTTTTAGTCAGCAAATAGGCGCGTACCATCGCTTCGATATTCGCTTCTTCACGGTCTACAATCTTCCGGCTTTCACGGATCAGGGCGGAACGATACTGCACAATATTGGTCAGTTTGACAACTTGTGTCGTATCAATCTCTTCTTCCAAATGCTTCAAAGGATGATTCAGGCATTTATTGGCTTTCGTGATATATGCTTGTGCCTCAGGATTATTCTTGTTCCGTTCGATGATGTTGTCCCAGTCGTTGGCATCGAGCAGGATGCGGGGATGGGTCTTAGGTAATTTAGCCAATACTTCTTGTAGTGAAGGCGGATTGAACGTGCGTGTCTGGTCGTCTACATAAAAATGGTAAACGGGTGACCATTCTTCCTTTCCGCTCTTGTCCACATAGGCGTGTTGCCAATACCATTTCCCCTTTTCGAACAGCTTGAAAGGATTGAAGAAAGCCCACTTCCTTTCCGCAGTGATTACCTCTGACTTGAACTCCGGATCGCGTGCAATGCGGATACGGTAGGTCACGTCCGGTTTGTAATCCTCTTCTTCCACACCGTCGAGAACAGTGCCGAGATGAGGAAACTTATCCGGCCACATGAAACGCGGCGGGTTGACTGCAATATGCTGTCCATCCAGTGGAGAAGGCGTTTCGCGGACTTCGTGCATCAGTGTCTGCTGACTCAGATGCATGATGCCTTTCTGCGCATACCCGTTTGCGGACAGCAGGATGGAGAACAATAGGAAAATATAGGTTCGTTGTTTCATAATCATGCTTTTTTAAACAGCTCTTTCAGTTTTACTGTCTTGTTGTTAATCAACGGGCGAGCCCAAAAACCGATAAAGGTGATGTATCCTACAAAAACGAGGATAAACAGCATACCGGTGCGAAGGGAAGTAGCATCCGCTATCGTACTGACAATCATCGGTCCACCGGCTCCGCCTACGATTGCCGAACACAGGATGCCGGCAAAAGAACCGTGATGTTGTGATGCGGAATTCAATGCCAATGAGAATACGATGGAATACATCATCGAAATGCTGAATCCGATAGCAGGGAAAGCAATGAGCGATACTTCTTTGTTTCCGAACAGTGCGGAGAGCAACAATACAATCGTCAACACTCCTGAGAACTGCAACAATCGCTTGCTGTCAATCAACTTCAATAACACCATGCCTACCAGGCATCCGGCAGTCATCAGTCCCCAAAAGTAACTCACGGCTTGTGCGCCGTCAGTCTGTGGATTCACGCCGTGATATTGTTCAAGGAACGTGCTCATAAAGATAGAGGTTCCCTGCTCCGTACTTACATAGCAGAAGATTCCCAAGAAGAACAACCAGACATATTTCTGTTTGAATAAAGCCAGATATGAGTCCCTGGAACCGCTTTTCTCATCTTCCTTCAATTCGATTTTCGGGAAACGGGATACACTGACAGCAACCAACATTACCAGCAGGATTAAAGCGAATACCCAGTAAAGGGATACCCAAGGCATTTCTCTTGGGGTAACGTCTGCCAGCAAATCAATAAAGAAACCTTTTCCGGCAGTATAAGTCACAGGGTCGAGTTCCCGAATCAGATACGTGTATACCAGAGGACTCAGGAAAGAAGCGATTCCAAACATGAATTGTGCCAGTTCGGCAATGAAAGCATAGTTCTCTTCTCCGCCTACGGTACGTTGAAGCGGATTCAATACGGTTTGCAACATAGCCATTCCCAGTCCGATGATGAAAGAAGAAGCCAGCAACATCGGATAGGTGTGCATACAGGCAAACAGGATTGTTCCGATGAACGGCATCAGGAATCCACCGAATAATACGGGCTTCTCACCGAAACGGTCGATAAGCAATCCGGCAGGGATGGACATGATGGCGTAAGCCAGAAAGAAGGAAGTCGGGATAAATCCCGCCATCGCCAGGTCGCTCAGGTTAAAATTGTGAATAATGTCCGGAATGAGTGGTCCCAGAATATTAGTAATAAATGAGATGGTGAACCAGAACGCCATAATCAGCGCCAGCATTCCTAAATTTCTTTTCATAATTTAATTAGATTGGGAGCGGAAAATTGAGTAAATACAAGTGAGGCAGCTCCGATACTTCCGGCTTTATTGCCTAATGCGGCAGCCATGATTTCCGTATTCACGGCACAGTCGGAGATGGCATAACGGTGAGCTTTCTCACTTACTTTCCGGATATAGAAATCTCCGGCTTCCGACAGTCCGCCACCGATTACGACTTTTTGCGGACTGAAGATATTGATAAATCCGGCGATTCCATGTCCCAGGAAGTCACAATGTTCTTCGAGGGATTCGGTCGCAATCCTGTCGCCTTCTTTGTAAAGACGTACAATCAGTTCTCCGTTGACTTCTTCACCCGGATAAGAAATGCCGGCTTTCGCTATCCGTTGGCTGAAACGTCTCACCAAAGCTGAAGTAGAAGCATAATGCTCCAGACAGCCGACAGAGCCACAGGCACAAGGTTCGCCGTTGGCTATTAGAGGCACATGCCCCAATTCCGTTCCCCGGTTGGCATAACCATTGAACAGTTTGCCGTCGATGACTACCGCACCGCCGATACCGGTTCCTACCGTTAAGAAAACAACATGGGTAGAGCCTTGGCCAGCTCCGTACATCGTTTCGCCCAATCCCATCAGATTGGCGTCATTTCCCAATAAAGCCGAAATACCGGTTTCCGATTCAATGCGGTCTGCCAAGTGCAGGTTTTCCCAGCCTTTGATATTTTCCGCGCCACCCAGAACAATACGGTTCGTACAATCCACGATTCCCGGTGTTCCGATTCCTATGCCGTCCACCTTGAGCCCTTGCTTTTCTGCAAAAGCCTTCACTTCGTTGATGGCGGCAATCAACTGCCCGATGACAGCTTCTGCTGATACATCGGCTTTCGACGGTAACTTCCCTTGAAAATGAAATACGCCTTCATTATCAATAAGGGCGTATTTCACAGAAGTTCCGCCAAGGTCTATCCCTATAGCGTATTCTTTTTCCATATCTGCAAAGTAATGCTTGATATTTATTGCTTAATAGCTGAAAATCACACTCTTTCTGCCCAGATTGGTGAACTCCAAGCCCATTGTCCGTCACGTTGGCGGACGCGTACATAGTAATAGTCAGTATCGCGTTGAGGCTCTTTATCTTCCATATAGTGCTCTACTGTGAAGCAGCTTTCCGGCATTGCACGGTTGAAGAGGATTGCTTCGCTCAACCAGCCGATCATGAAGTGCGAACGTGAACCTTCGAGCAGTTCGCCCAATGTATGTTCAAACTTCTTGCCGTTGAATTCAGCGATAATCTTACCGTCTTTCGGCATCTCAACATCAAGGATTACAGCTTGCATGGCTGCAGTTGTTGTGTTCGGGTTTTTGCTGCTATACATATCCAGTTCGGTTTCCTTGTCGCCGACAGATACGATGCGGTTGACGTGTGTGTGGAACTCTGTTTCACCTTCCTGCGGAGAAGTGAAGGCTGCGCCACGGAAACAAGGAGTCACGCTATGAAGCTGTCCTTTGTCCAGTGACAGTTTACCCTGCCAATGTACGTATCTTTCTTCACGGTTCCAACCGAAATCAACTTTCACTTTGCAACGTACGGTATCGCCTTCCGGGGCAACCGGAGTCAACGGGCCGTTCATACGGGCCAGAATCTGGCCGTTCTTCACAATATCTACATAGTCAATGCAACTTTCGCCCGTTATGTTCAGATAGATGCGACGGCTGTTGCCACGAACTACATCACCCATAAGGGCGTCGTTCAAACGGAAATCTATAAGAATCTTGTCACCTGTCGCGGCGCATACGTGACGGGTGCGGAGCGCTTCCCAGATAGCGTCACGGGTCAGTGACGGAGCCAGTACACCGATACGTCCGTCGCCATAACTTCCCGGATAACCGGAGTGCTGGTCGGTAGAAGCCATGATACCAAATTTCTTGCCTTGGTCAAGACCGTATTGAATCGTTCCTTCCCACTGGCGCGGTCCCATATCATGCAGATAAGGATAATCGCCCTGGTCGCTTTCTGCCAGACCGTGGCGGGAATACATTTCTACGAACGGAGTAATATCACCTTCGGTAAAGCAATTCCAGTTGTAACCGCGATAACCGCCTTGGTATCCCATATGGTGCGGAGTGACGAATACCTTGTGTCCTTTGGCTTTTTCTTTCCAATCCTCGATTGAAGTACATTCTACAAGTGGTGCGTCCAAATCATAGTTCAATGCAACATGATCTCCATGTTCCATGCTATGCGCCTCGTATCCTACGAATGTCAGGAATTCACCTTCCTTGTTGTACTCGTTCGTCATCTTTACATATTTCTCGTAACCGCCTTCACGTAAACGTTTGAAAGCACCTGTGTGGTAGTCGATTACCCATTTCAGACGAGGGTCGTCCGCGCCGGGAATATCCGGCCACATGGCATGAGGGGTTACACTGACAAAATCCAATTGTCCTTTTGCCGCTTCAAAAGCGTCGCGCATGTCGCCGTGTCCGTATGTGATGTTACAGTGGTTGTGTAAGTCGCCCCAATACATTTTGAGGTTGCTTGCTGATGGCATGATTTTCTTGGCATCCTTGCTTCCTGGTGCGCAAGCTCCCAATAAACTGCCTGAAGCTGCCAATCCGAGGAAAGACCAGCCTGTGTTTTTTAAGAAACTTCTTCTATCCATGATATAATTGTTTTTTGGTTAATCTTTATCTGTTCTTCATCAGTCTTCTGTCGCCTTTGAAAAGAACTTTTTCCTTTTCATCGGGGTCGGTATCTTTATATTGCTTTTGGGTATCTTGGAGAAGCTGCATCAATTCCTGCTGCTTCTCTGCATATTCCGGTTTGCCAAAGACGTTGTTCATTTCTCTTGGGTCGGCTTTCATGTCATACATTTCCCATTCGTCGATATCATTGTAGAAATGAATGAGTTTGAAATCCTGTGTACGGATACCGTAGTGGCGTTTTACAGAATGTTCAGCCGGATACTCGTAGTAATGATAGTAAGCGGCTTTGCGCCAGTCGGCGGGAGTTTTGCCTTCGTTTACCAATATCGGTTTCAAGGATGCGCCTTGGATATCAGACGGGATTTCCACTCCGGCAAAGTCGAGGAAAGTAGGGGCAAAGTCCACGTTCATACTGATGGCATTGCTTGTGCTTCCTGCCTTGATAGCTTTCGGATAGCGGATAATAAGTGGCATACGTTGACATTCTTCGTACATGAAGCGTTTGTCAAACCAGCCGTGTTCGCCAAGGAAGAAACCTTGGTCGGAAGTGTAGACAATAATGGTGTTGTCCAGTTCGCCAATCTTTTCGAGATAATTCATCAGGCGACCGATATTTTCATCTACCGCTAATGTGGTAGCCAGATAGTCGCGCATATACTGTTGATATTTCCAACTGATTAATGCCTTGCCTTTCAAATCACCCTTGCGATATTCAGCGATACGCTGTGCATATACAGAATCCCATTTATCCTGTACTTCGAGAGGCATGCGTTTATATACGCTGTAAAGACGGTTTGTGGTATCTTTCAGCATCTCTTCGCGGGTCAGTAGCTTGAGATCCCAGTCTTCAGTCAGCGTGTGTTCGATGGACATATCTTGTTCACGGGCTGCCTTTCCACGTCCTTCGTAGTCGTCGAACAGGTTGGCCGGTTCCGGGAAAGTGGTATTGTTGAAAATACCCAAGTAGCGGGGAGCAGGCATCCAGTTACGGTGCGGCGCTTTCTGATGATACATCATACAGAACGGTTTGTTCTTATCGCGGCCTTCGAGAAATTCGATTGCTTTGTCAGTGATAATATCCGTTGCATATCCCTTTTCTACGATATGCTTGCCGTCTTCCCAAAAGTCGGGGTCGTAGTAGTCACCTTGTTCATGCTGGCCGCTGAGGATGCTCCAATGGTCGAAACCTTGCGGTTCGCTGATAAGATGCCATTTACCGATCATTGCGGTTTGGTATCCGGCTTGTTGGAGAAGTTTTGGGAATGTCTGCTGGTCGCCGTTGAATGTGCTTGCGTTATCGGTAAAACCGTTTTCGTGGCTGAATTTGCCGGTGAGGATACAAGCACGTGAAGGGCCGGAGAGGGCGTTGACTGCATAACAGTTGTCGAAGCGGATGCCTTCGTTGGCAATCCGGTCCATGTTAGGAGTTTGGATTAAGTTTCCACCATAGCAGGACATCGCTTGGGTGGTATGGTCGTCCGTCATCATAAAGATGATGTTCGGGCGTTTGGTTTCTTCTTTCTTTTGGTTGCCGCAGGAAGCGAGGCTTAATGCAGCCAATGGAAGGAGTAGGGGAGAAGAGTAGTAATAGTTTTTCATAATGCTGAAAGAGACTGACTAAACAGTCGGTCGCATCTCTGATTTCCCTCCTTCCGGAGGGAGGAGAATTTGGGACACAACCGACTGTTTAGTCAGCTTTTTTATAGTTTATATTTTAATGACTGTTTCTTTCCGTTCACTTTCACTTCTACTTCCAGTCCGTTTTCATCGAACGCCTTGTTCTTGAATTTAGCTGCAAATTTAGGGGCATCTGCGCTCTTCTTAACCGGGTAGATAACAGTGATGTAACGTACAGCTTCTTCGCTGTCTTTCTTCACGTTGAACGATACATTCATACGTTTGTAACGTTTGCGGTAAGCAGTTGAACACCATCCGGGTTCTTTTTTCATACTCATACCGTCAGGTCCGAAACATTGCAATTTCATGTTGCTTCCATCCTCGAACTGAGTGAGGAATGTCATGTCTTCGCGGCTGTTTGCGATTTCTCCCTTCGGCATCTGGTAATGAAGGTTGATAGAACCTTTGGCGCTGCCCGCCATTTCGTCTACAATTACAAAGTAAGTGTTATCAACGAAGAATACGGAACGACGGTGTTTCAGATTCTTGTAGCTCGGATTTTCAGTAACCAAAGTTTGGATTGCACCTTCCGGCTGCCAGAGTTTGGTAACAGATTCCGTAGTATCCAGGTTCTTGTTGTTCAGAGTAACAGTGTTGTGCACACAAGTTTGGCGATGCCAGTTGCGTTGTTCCATAACTTCACCCTCGCCTGCATATACATATGAGCCTGAATCCGGGAACAGGTTTTTGCCGTTGAACCAAAGTTCGAAAGTACCGTTGTCCGGTTGGCAGTGCCAGAATGCCTTCGGTCCGGCTTTTACTACCATCTGAGTGGCATCCATTCCCCAAGAATTACGGAATACGAAGAAACCTGATTTCAGGAAACCTTTGGACATATAATCCGGCAATGCACCTTCTTTGCCTTCTGTTGCGAAGTATTTGATAGCCTGGTTTTTCGGGAACAATTTGCTCCATGACTTGTAGTTCTTCACCATTTCTTTCTTTGTTGTCAACTTGGCATCGCTGAAACATGGGTTAGTGTAATCCGGGAAAGAGATGTTTGCGTAGAACATAATCATACTTTCGATAGTATCCAGATAATCCTGCGGAAATTCCTTGCGGAATCCGTTGGCATCTGCGATACCTAATGCCTTGCAGAAAATGTTGATAGCGGCAAGATGATAGTGCGGGTCGAGTTCAAACTGTCCGCCGTCTTCATATACCTGTACATGGATTTCACGGTTCAGAATGTCGATACCGCTTTTTCTCCAAGCCGGAGCATCTTTGAATTCAGGGAAGAAAGCGCCGGCATAAATCATGCGTTGGGCTTCGAACAGCAAGTGATTACCCTTGTCGGAGTAGTTGCCTAAGATATGTACGGCATGTTTGTGGTAGTTCACCAGAAATTCAGTCAGGAAGTCCGGAGTGAAAGAAGGAGAAGGCAGGAACAACTGGAACTGTGAAGTCTGGTCTTGCAGACGGTTGCTCACTTCCAGAGGACGCCATGCGAAACGTACGTTTTCCACTTCGCCTTTGATTTTTCCATCACTTACCATTTCGTACTCTTTCTTGTCCATCTTCACTAACGGATTCTTTTTAATCCAGTCGATGTATTGGTATGCCCATTCTTTGGCATATTTTTCATCACCGGATACACGGTAAGCCTTACCCATCGGAGTAAACCATTTGTGACGGTGAAGCTGCCAGCGAAGTTCGTTATCCTTTACCGGCCAGTATTGCCAGTTGATGTCTTCTCCGTAGTTATAAGAAGGCTGATAACCTTTGTGAACAAAGAAAGTATGCTTCAGTGCGTCGTCCGCCCATTGTTGCTCTTCTTTGCCGATAGTGACTTTTTTCAAGTTAATATCCGGAGTTTTTACATTAGTGCGAGCCCGGTAGTAGTCAAGCAATGCTTTTGCGGCATCTTCGTCTTTACCTTCCTGGTGCAGGGCTTTTACTTTTTCCAGTCCCGGGTAGTCGAGGTTGAGAAGCGAAAATACTTCGCTTTTCAACTCTTGGGCGCTAGCTCTGCCTACAAAACAAGCGATTGCCAGCAGAACGATATACTTTAAAGTCTTATTCATGATATAATCGGTGTTATGGTTTTATGTCTTAGATATTTTTGTAGTTGATACCTTTCAGGTCCATGAATCTCTTCAATGCTTCCAAATAGTAGTAGTCAGCATAATTCAGCGGAGTATCAATTTCAGAGCCGTTAGGCAGTGAACCTACAGAGTGCATCAGGATGAATCCCTGGTTGTCGCCAACTTTTGCAAGATATGCGTCGCTTGACAAGCTCTTCAGAATCTTTTCTGCGTAATCCAGGTATTTCTTTCCGTCGGGAACCATTGTGCTTAATTCGATTAATGCCGAAGCAGTAACAGAAGCGGCCGAAGCGTCACGCGGAGTTTCTTCTGCGACGGGAGCGTCATAATCCCAGTATGGGATAGCATCGTCTGTCTTTACACGATTCATAATCATGTCGGCAATTTTGACGGCGAAGTTCAGGAAAGTGCTGTCATTTGTTTCACGATAGCAAGCTGTATAACCATATACAGCCCATGCCTGTCCGCGTGCCCATGAAGAATCATCGTTCTTGCCTTGGAAAGTTTGTTTCTTTTCCACTGTACCGTCATTGTTATAGCTCACTACATGCCAGCAAGTATAGTCAGGACGGAAATGGTTGTGCATGGTAGTCATGGCATGTTTGATAGCAATATCTTTATATTTGCTGTCACCGGTTGCTTTTGCTACATTGAACAGAAGGTCGAGATTCATCATGTTGTCGATGATAACCGGGAAGTTCCACGTTCCGAAATCCCATGAGCGGATAGCACCGATAGAATCGTCGAAACGTCCGCAAAGATTGTCGGCTGTTTCTCTCATCACTGCTGCGATTGTGTCGTTGGGTGCAAGACGTTCTGCGTTACCGTAGCTGCAATTAATCATGAATCCCAAATCGTGTGTGCCTTTATAATAGCGTACCGGATTCAGTAGATTGGTATATTGGATAGCTTCTGTTTTCAGTGTATCGTTTCCTGTCAGTTCGTATGCGTACCATAAAGAACCGGGGAAGAAACCGCTTGTCCAGTCGTAAACACCGCAAAGACGGCGTTTGCCCAGTTGTTCTGCTGTCGGTTGTGCGCGGAGTGAGTCTTTGAAAGTCAATGAGTCTCTTTCCAACTGACGGCAAAGGAAATTCATATCATAACCTGTGCGGATGGAACGTGGAAGCTGGCCTGTACCGTCAACTTCTTCTGCTGAAAGCTGTAATTGTGCAGAAGCTACATCCAGTCCTTTTTTAATCCAACTGTAGTCTTCCTTTGGGGCTGTCTGGCACGATGCAAGTGCAATAGTAACCGAAGCAAAGAGAACAAGTTTCTTTTTCATGTTATTCATTTTAAGTGATTGTTTTTAGAAGTTTTGTAACTGATACAAAAGTAGTGGAAAGGGCAAACTTTGCGTTGCAGGATTGTCCAAAAGGTGTTTGAACTCTGCTTTTCAAGTTTCGATTTTGTTGAAAAAGGTTTTAATATTCTCCAATATGCCTTGGTGAGGGCATATTGGAGAGGATTATTCTTTTTATTTTAAAGGGAAATTACTTATTTTCCCCAGCCTGGATTTTGCTTAAAACTAGTCATCAAGTCTAAATCACGTTGTGGAATAGGAAGTAGTTCATGTTTACCCTTTTGAGTGAATTCAAAGCATATGTAGTGAGGAGTCTGTCCACACCAATCCAGCATATCGTAATAAGTATTCTGGATAGTTTCATAGTAAATCCCCCAACGGACTAAGTCTTGACGTCGATGTCCTTCATATGCTAATTCATAAGCTCTTTCATCGCGCACTGCTTGTTGGAACGTTTTGTAATCCAGTCCACTTCGGTCCACATTGGTATTTGGTGTTTGGACGTCTTTCCCAAATCCACGTCTACGTACCATATTTAAGGCTGTATACGCTTCAGTTGTTGGACCTTGTTTCCATTCATTTAACGCTTCTGCATAGAGTAGTAATACATCAGCATAACGGAGAATATACCAATTAATGTTAGAATAGTCAGTGCTTAATAATGCATTGTTGGCTTCTACATATTTTTCTGTATCCCATTTGGCGGGACAACATTTGTTATCGAAATCTTTATAACGAGCTTCTCGTAACTTTTTAATATCACTATCTTTCATGCCACTATTACTTAGTTCCTCATCGCTGGTGATAGCTTGTTCAAAAGTAAAGTTTGAATTTACAGGAGTTTTAATTCCGTCTTTACCTGTTTCTTTATCTTCTGCATATATATAATCTGCGAATGAAAGTGCCCATCTCTTGTCATCTTGGCGTTTGTACCAATCACGAAGAAAAGTACAGGAAACTTTCCAGTTACCTTTATTACTTCTCTTTCCGCTTAAGGCTACTCCATTCCATTTTCCAATGCGTCCACAAGGATCCAAAAGTGAAGAACCTGTGATTGCAGGTGCATAGAAACTAACTTCAATTAGGCTCTCATTTGCATCCCATACTCCGTTACAGGTATTCTTCCAAAGTTGTTCGTAGTCGCTGAGTAGTTGATGTTTGCCGGAGTTTATTAATTCCCCAGCAATTTGTGCTGCTTTTTCCCATTTACTTTCGTCATTAACAGGCTGTCCGGCCCAAGTTGCATAGACTTTTGCTAATAATCCCATTGCAGCACCTTTAGATAAACGGAAGCGATTATCAGAACGTGACGCATCATCTTTTGCATAAGGTAAATTGTCTACAGCGTATAGCAAATCTTCTTCAATAAATTTATATACATCTTCCGGTTTTGCCTGTGTGTATGTAGAAGGATGCTGATAGGATTGTTGTGTATTGGTGATTAATGCGATATTTCCAAACCAACGTACCAATTCGAAATAATATAAAGCTCTTAATCCGCGTGCTTCTGCCATATAGATGGTAGCTAATGAACGGTCTTTTTCAGGAAATTCATTGATACGTAATTGTAACATTTCAATAAAATTGTTGGCATCATAGACCGCTCCATAAAGAGACTGCCATGTGTTTTGTATGTCGGCTTGTGCAGGGGTATATGCATTAGCCGGTACTTGACGGAAACCATTAGTTGTGCTTCCTTCGCATTTTGCCAAGTCACTAGGGATGGGGAGTAGGCATGAGAGATTGTAGCCATATAAATTGGCTTGAACCATATCCCGATAAACTCCCAACAATACATATTGTGCTTCTGAAGCATTTTTCATGTATGTCGTTTTGTCAGCTTCTGTATATACTTCCTCGTCTAGTGAACAAGAACTTACAGAGCATATACAAGCTAATGTAATGATATAATAGATAAATTTCTTCATTTTATTTGGTATTAGTTGTTAAAACTGAACTTCAAGGCCGAATGTGAAAATTCGACTCTTTGGATAGGCTCCCCAATCAAGTCCTGGAGTCATTGGATTACTGGAAGCTGTGCTAACTTCTGGGTCATATCCGCTGTATCCGCTGATGCAGAATAAGTTTTGTGCAGAAGCATAGACGCGTAAGCGTGATATATATGCTTTTTTAGTCCATTTGTTTGGGATAGTATATCCAAGGACTACATTCTTTAAACGTAAGAATGAACCATCTTCAATGAAGCGGGAATATAATTCATTTTTGACATATCCTTTGGCGGATGGAACTTTATTGGAAGCATGTGTCGGAGTCCATCGGTCTGCAACTTCTGCCAACTGGTTGGAGCGTTCGTCTTGTGACTGAGTAGCAAACAAACGGGTTGCGTTATAAATATCGTTACCGTAGTTAAACTGAAGCATAAAGCTAAGGTCAAACTCTCTATATTTAAAAGTGTTGGTGATACCACCATACCATTTTGGGATACCGTTACCAATGACTGTACGGTCACTGGTTGTGATTACACCATCTCCGTCTATATCTTTATATTTCACCATACCAGGTTTTACGGTTGTTCCAGCATGTTCACTAATATCAGTCACTCCGGGTTTTAATATGAATTGGTCACTTCCTGCCACTTGGTAGAAATCAGAATATTGATAGACACCGTCGAATACATAACCATACATCTGTCCTAATGGAGAGTTAATAGTAGCAATGTAATCGTATCCTTTGAAATCACCGCTGAATCCTGCACGGTCATATTTGGTGTAGGTTCCAGGTTGTAGCTCTTTCAATGTGTTTTTAATGAAAGATATATTGAAATCCGTCTGCCAACTGAAGTTGCGTGTTTGAATGTTAGTACTATTGATACTTAATTCAATGCCTTTGTTCTGTATTTTACCGATGTTTTGCGTTTGGCTACTAAATCCGGATACAAAGGCTAAATCTTGGCTTAATAGTAAGTCTTTAGTATTTTTGATAAAGAAATCGGCTGTTACATTCAGTCGGTTAGCTAAGAAGCCTAAGTCGAAACCTAAGTTTGTGGTGGAAGAACCTTCCCATTTCAAATCTTTATTGGGCAAGTGTTTGGAATTGAGTACAGTAACAAGACTACTTCCTATTCCGTATTTACTTGTTGTATATAAATCTTGTGAAAGGTTGTTAGCAATACGGTCATTACCAACGATTCCCCATCCTAAACGTACTTTCATATTGGAAATCCATTCGATATTTTTGAGGAATGCCTCTTCTGAAACTCTCCAAGCTGCTGAAAATGACGGGAAATATCCCCATTTGTTTTTCTTGGAGAATACTGTAGAACCATCGGCACGCACTGTAGCTGTCAGTAGATAGCGGTTGTCGTAGTTGTAAGTACCGCGCGCAAAAAACGAAAGTGATCTCTTTTCACTTTTATAGGTTCTTACCTGGCTGGGAGTGGCTCCCAATCCTAAGTTGTTATTTCCTAGATTATCAAATGGAAAATCTTTGGCTTGTCCTAATAAATATTCGCTTCCACGATAGGAGTATTCATGGCCAAGCATTACGTCCAGAGTGTTCTTCTTGTTGAATTTCTTTCTATAAGTTAAGTTATTATAATTCACAAAGCGTACATCTTTGGTCATCTGTGTCTGTCCATAAGGATTACCGCCGCTTCGATAGGCTTCACGTGATTCTTGTGTGTAGAAGATATCAGCACGAGTGTTAGTCGTATTATAAGTTGCAGCAGTTTTGAAAGTCAAGTCTTTTGTTATCTTGTAAGTGAGCGACATATTGGTTCCCCACATTTCGGCATTTCTTTTATTATTTACAGATTCTGCTTGTTTGATAGGATTTACTTGTGCGAGACTTCCATCTCCTTCAGTCAATTCTATAACGTCAATAGCAGAGTTCAATAACTCTTCGTTTGTCATACTGTTACCGCCAGTCGGACGTGCACGTAAAATCATTGCAAGCATATTGAAACGTCCGCTGTCTGCTGTAGTTCCTACTCCTTCGCGTATGATATTAGAATAGTTGAATGTAGCATCTAATGTAATCGATTTGGTCAGTTTCTGATTAACACGGAATTTACCTGTAGTTTTTTTGAATCCGCTATTGGTAAAAATACCGTTCTCATCATAGTGTGAGAATGATGCAGAGTATTTGGTGTCATTTGTACCACCAGTGATTGTTACATTGTGATCTTGTGACCAAGTCGGATTAAATGTTTCGTCTTGCCATCTTACCCCTCCTTCTGTGAGGTAATCATCCAAGGTTTGATAGGGATAAGGTTTTCCATCTTTATCTACTCCTTCACGGTAATATCCGTCTGTATATTTTTTGTTCAGTTCTACTTGAAGTTTTACAAATTCATAGGGTGATAGCATATCTAATTTTTTGCTGATATTGCGATAACTTGCAGAACCGTTGTAAACAATGACTGGTTTGCCTGTTTTACCGGATCTAGTGGTTACTAATACAACACCATTAGCTGCACGAGCACCGTAAATAGCAGATGCGGAAGCATCCTTTAAAATTTCTATAGATTCTATATCTGAGTTAGCGAGATGGTCAATGCCGGATACCTCAAATCCGTCTACAATATAAAGAGGAGAAGCGTCTCCGGTCAAAGTTCCTACACCGCGGATGTTTACGTTGAATCCGGAACCGGGAGTACCGTCATTTTGGGTGATTTGTACACCGGCGATTTGGCCACCTAAAGCTTCCATGACAGAACTTGTTTTGAAGCCTTCCACATTCTTCTGCGAGACAGATGCTACGGAACCTGTTAAGTCGCTTTTTTTCATAGTTCCATAACCAACGACAACAACCTCGTCTAATGTCTGATTGTCCGGCATAAGAGTTACGTTGATGCTTGTTTTTCCTTGTATCTTTATTTCTTGTGTCTTATAACCAATATAGCTGATTATAAGTGTTCCGTTTTTAGGTGCTTGAATGCTATATTTCCCATCTAAATCAGTTGCGGCACCTGCCTGTCCGCCTTTCACTTGTACTGTTGCACCGATTAAAGGTAGATTTGTTTCGTCAAAAATAACTCCTTTTATCGTCACATTCTGTGCAAATGTGATGATAGATACTAGGAGAGCCAAGAGGGTGGTGCACCCTCTTTTGCTCAATATATGGTAATTCGATTTATACATAATTGTTGCTTTTTCTATTTATTAGGTTCATAGTTTTCGTCAAGCCAGATAATGACAGAGAAATATTGACTTCCTGAGCTTTCTATATTTTCAGGTATTCCATTCAAATTGAGTCTGATTTGGGCTGTAACAGCTCCGTTGGCATATTCATTATCATTACCTATCCATTTATCTGGATTTACTATTATTTGGCGATCTGCGGCGTTGATATAAGCAAGTTTGGCATCATAGTTTCCTGTGCTCATGTAATAAGACATTGCATCTTTTTCTGTACTTCCCGGTTTATATTTATTCCATACTTGATATATTAATAGGTTGGGGTTTTGGGCTAAAGCTCCACTGCCATGATTCGGGTTTACACTAAAGTTGTAGAATGTATGATTAGCCCTGTAATCTAAAACAAGCTTTGTAATGTCTTCATAACCGTTGAAAATTTGACCCGATGCCCATTTGATAACTTCACATTTCGTCTTACTAGAAACGCCTGTACGTGGATTAGCTCTGACAACAATAGGCGTATAAAGTAAAACTTGATTATTTATATTTTTAGGAGTGCTGAAGAATAATGGGATTCTTTTTGATATTGACGGTGCATCATTTCCTGATGATGTTACTTCAATTAAAAGAATGCCACCTTCATAAGCACTCATCGGACTTGAACCTAATGTTATAGTTCCGTTATTTTCATCAATGGTTGTATTGGCAAATTTGCCGTATCTTTCAGCGATTTTGAATGTTTGAGTAGCACTACTTGGTATGTCATTCTTGAACACGGAAAGCGTTTTGGGAAGATTTCCTCTATTGATAAATCTGAATTGATTACGGTTTGCCTCGTTCTCTTCTTCTTCTATGTCAAGGTTCATTTTGGAACCAATTTCAGGCATAGGCTGTTCTAGATTTGTTCCGTAACTAACAAATGTAAAGTCATTCGGATTTTTCTTTATGGTAAGTTTGAATATAGCGGTTCCTATCACTGGCTTACTATTTGTTACTTTTACATGAATATCATATGTCTTGTCAGCCTCCAGATTATTATCTGCACTTACGGAAATTGAACCGGTTGCATTATCAATTATTATTTTTTTATTTAGAAGTTTTTGTATTTCCGCACTATTGCCTTCATCAAAATCAAAATAAGGATTACCGCCTTCAAAACCTTTTTTGATGGTTTGGTTACCTTCTTCGCCTTTGAAGAGGGAGAGAGCTTCGTATGAGAATGTTTCTGGTATTATAGGTGCAGTGTATTCAACAATTTTTATGCTATAGGCTTCTGTGAATTCAGTACTTCCGTAAATATTGCTGACGGTTATGTCGATAACATATGGAGTTTCACTCTTTTCTAAACCATTATTCTCTGCTAGAGAAATCTTACCGGTTGCTTGGTCTATTGTAAATGCGGTAGTTGCCGGATTTACAGATTTAATGGCGTATTTTAGTTCTTCTTTTGAACCTTGGATAGAAGGAATTGCAGATTCGTGTGCATATCCTTCATCTACTTCTGCATAAATAGGGGAATATGATAAATTACGTGGCTTAGAAATAGCTTTGAAAGTTACTGCATTCGGATAAATATGTTCACCAGCTTTCGTCGTTAGTTTCAAGTCCAATACATATTCTTCACCTGCTATGATTTGGTTTGCAAAGCTTTCAACAATAGTGATTTTGCCAGTAGTTGGAGATATTGTAAAATATTCCATGTATTCTTTTGAAGGATCTTTCGCAATAGCATATTGGGTAATGGATACATGACTTTCTTTCTCTGTAGTTACTTGTGCGCTTGCTTTTACCCAATCGTTTTCATCCATTTTTAAGAGGACTTCTTCAGGTGTAACGGACACTCCTTCAGGAACTGCAAGAAGCATATTTACTTTTACGGCATCTTTGAATTCATAATATTTGCCGTTGCAGAAACAAGATACACTAATACTGTATAAACCGGTGGGTAATGTATTGGTGTTTTGAATGTTTATGACTCCTGTCTCAGCATTGACCGTGAAACTTTCTGTTGTATATGTTTCACCTTCGTGTGTCACGTTTGTGATAGCAAAATCATAAGGTGTGCCTCCAATATAGCTTGGAGCTTGTAGTTCACAACTCATTGAGGGACCTATGTCAGTGACTCCATAAAAGAAGAGCGTAAAATTCCCGGAATCGGTCGTTTCCGTATCCGAGCAAGATACAGCTACATGCCCCAATAAACATATTGAGAAGAGCATGAAACATTTGGTAAATAATTCTTTAAGGTTCATTTCTGTATTATTTTAGAATTTGAATTTGTATTATAACGTATAGGATAAATTATAAGTCTCACCATCTATAGTTACTGTAATACCAGACACTCCCTTATCGTTGTAGTCTGCATTCATACTACCTGTGATTTTCACATCATCAAGCGATCCTTGTTTCGGATAAATGATGGTTAAGAAACGAGAAGCTGTTCTTTCTCCTTTGGGCATAGTGAGATAATATGCAGGACGAGGAACTGTATATTTGGCTTCGGATGTTTTGAATGACATTTCTCCCTCTTGAGATTCGGTCAATGTATAGTCTCCATTTGCAAATACAGTGCTAATAATAATATTGTTGTTGTCTGTAAAAGTTGCCCGCACTTCTTTGTTCTCTTTATTAATATTGATTATTCCACCATCGCAAAGATTGAAATGGAGCAATGTCGGCTCTTCTTTAACCCCTTCTCCGATTCCTTCATCTACAATAACAAAGAATTTTTTTTCAACGAAAAAGACATAACGGCGATGTGTCAGATTTGAGTATCCTTTGTTCTCAAAAACAATTACTTCGGTTTTATTTTCAATAGTTCCGTGTGAAAGATATTTTCCTAAAGTTGCAGTGTAATCTTTTCCGTTAAGTGTAAGTGTGTTATGCATCTTACTTGAGCGGAATTTAGCTCGTCTTGCATTTGTTTGTGCAGCTGTAGAACCGGTATAACTATAGTATTCGCATACTCCTGAGTCTGGAAAGAAATTACGACCATTGTGGTAAAGTTCAAATGTTCCATTATCCGGTTGATTGTGAGACCAAGGTGAGTTTTTCGGATTTCCGTTGTCTAAATAATTGTTGCTGAGTATCATCATCGTTGATGATTTTTCCCAACCGTTCCGTAGTATATAATATCCGGATTCTTTGAATACTCTTATTTCATTTGTCGGACAAGTTCCACCATTATTTCCATAACTTGCCATAAATTTGAATTCTTCATTATCAGGAAAAAGTGTGGCGGCAGTTGTGAAGTTTTTGTTTAAGACACTTCTATTCCAAGACCTTTGACGAGTATCGTTAAATCCAGGAACATAATATTCTCTAAAATCATCTTTGTCATTGCTGTTGTCTTTGAAATTAACGCCTTTAAAGTAATTGGGATAAGTGAATTGTACAATGATATTCCCTGCTTTCTCCAATGATGTTTTTAAATTAGTAGCAAATGAGTTGTTTAGGTTATTAGCATTTATTAGTTTAATAAGATCACTACATGTGTTGAACACATCAATGTGATAACTAAGATCTAACTCTTCATGCATTCCGTCTTCTAAGAATTGATTACCTAAGTAACTGAAACCTGTTTCCGCCCATTTTATGGAATTTTTAAATTCGGGATACAATGTTCCGGCGAATGCCAATGCGCGGGCTTGGGTAGCTAAAACATTACCACCTTCGGAATATTTATATTGTGTCAAGTAATCACAATGGTCTGCAAAACTACATAAAAAGGTAGAAAGCCATTCTGGGGTGAAATTGATCGAATTTTTATAATATTCAAATAATTCGACTTGATCTGCCAAACGGGTGGCTGTTTGTAATTGCCACCATGGTTTAATGTCTTTTACTTCTTCTGTAGGCTTAGGGTTTTGCGCAATCCAATCTCCATAAACGTCAATCCATGAAAGAACATGCTGTTCATTGCCTGTTGTACGATATACTTTAGCTTGGGGAATGAACCATTGATGGCGGTGAAGCTGTTTGGGATATTCATCAGAAGTGCCATCTGGATGGTTGTTCCAATTAAGTTTTCCATCTGTCTTTTTTAGTTGATAAGGTAGATCGCTTTTGTCAGTAAAACCATTTACGAAGAAACGGTATGTCAATGCGTTTTCAGCTTTGCTTACATCATTGTCTGTAGCAGTAATATTCATTAAGTTAAGAAGTGGGTTAGCAGGTACCCCTGTCCTTCTTTGGTAGTAATTAAGTAGTGCTTTTGCGGCATAATACAAATTACCTTTTTCATAATGTGCTTTAACTTGTTCTAATCCCGGATAATCGAGATTAATAACATCGAAAACTTTTTCATTTATAACATCATTAGGCTTGGGTTGCGGATATGTAAATTCGCTTCCGTTTGTGGTCAGTTCATCGTCATCGTCTGTGCATGCACTGAATGCAAATAAGCAGAACGAACAGGTAAATAAATAATAGAAGATGTTCTTCATACTTTATTAGGTTTTTAATTATTAAAAGTTATATTTTACTGCTTGCAAATGTACTTTGTTTATTTATGATAATTAGGCTATGTTGTTCAAGCTTTGTTCAAAAATGATTTTTTTGATATTAAATTTGTTGAATCATATATTATTTCTGTTTAATAAGCCTGCTATAACTCTGATAGCAGGCTTATTATGTGCCATAATGTAATCTAATCCTATTTATTTACAAAACAGGTTTTGTACGTTTTTAGATATCCTATTGGATGATTTTTAATCCAAAATGATTATGGGAAGTATGGGGAATCGGGGAGATGACAAACTCCGGTTCTTCTCCTTTTGGGGAAATGAACACCTCTTCTCCTTTCTTTAAATCAATTTGGTAAGTACTGTTTTCGAGGGATTGCACAGTGAAATTTCTTTTTCCATTAAAGACAGGATTAGTTATGTCAGTCGTTATAATACAAGGCTCCCCTGCCAGGCTTTTGATATGAATAAATTGTGTCTTTCCCTTTTTTCTGCCGGCAGATACTTTGAATGCCCCTTCCGTGCGTAGACCGGAATATGCTATGTCTTTCCATGCATCTGGAATAGCCGGGAAAATGCGGATCTTACCACCCCAACTTTGTAGTAGCATATCGTGAATACTTTGAGCACCGGATAGAGGTGTCTCAATAACCGGGCCGCTTTCCTTATACATGGTAGTAGGGCTGAGGAACTTGCCGAATAATTTGTTCAAATAAGATAATGCGTCATTTCCTTTTCCAATAGCAGAAGATATGGAAGAAGCACCTGTACATGAGTAGCCTAAGAGCGCCTTGGGTTTGCTTTGCCAAAAAACGAGTGATTTCTCAATCGTTTCAATATCGCCTGGTTGCTCTTTATTGATAAGATATAGGGGATAGATGGCGAGTAAGTGTGAATAATGCCTGTGCGAGAAAACATATGGCATGTCCTTCCCGATAAGTAATCCATTCTCATCCATAGGGTAAGGAGTGAGATTATGAAGAACGTCTTCCCATGTTTCAGCCAATGGATCTTGAATATTCAAGCGTTGTGCTGATTCCAGTAGTGTCTGGCATCCCCAACGTAATAGTGCAAGATCAAAATTGCAATCTTCCGCAGTATCGTACTCTGGAGAGTAAGTTGCCGGAAGATGAAGTTTTCCATCTTCTCCCTTTTTTAGAAAGTGCAGATAGTAGTTGATTGATTCTTTCAATAAAGGAAATAATTTATTTCGCAGGATATCATCATCCATCTTGTGGCGATAAATAAGCCATAGGTTATGGCAAGCCCACGGGAGCAAACCTACTTGCGTTCTTCCTTTTCCTGGAATACCTACCTCTGTGCTCATACATTCCAAATTGGAAGCGACTCCTATTCCTAACGAATTATGGCGATAAGCCGGATTAATATTGAGACGTAGCTGGTCTATGTGATTGTAAAGTGCATTTTCTAAAGAGGCTGCGAGATCTAAATGGTCGGAAGCATTCAGTGCCCAGTATGTGAGTTGTACATTGAGGTCCCACCAGGCATTTGGCCAGGGAGTCTCCGTCAGCCACGGCCCTGTATTGTCTATTAGGGCACGGTCGCCACGGGTGGCAGAAGCTAGTTTGTACATTTGAATCCAATAAAAGTTCTCTTTTTGCGCTTCCGGCAATGTAATGAAGCTACTTGGGTAAAAGGAATTCCACCATTTACGATGTGTCTTTTGCAAGGATGGATAGCCTTCGCGTATAGCTTTCCGGATTTCAGTTTTACATATTTCACTTGAATTGTTTTGAGGGTATGTATGTGTAAGGTTTATCCATAAAGTACGTTCTTTTTTAGTCGGTTGAGTCTCTTTCCAGCCTACTGTTGTCTCACCACCTGCCAGTAACTTCTGAACAGATAAGTTGATATCCCCTTTCCGGTTGATTATCGGTGCAGGGTTGAGTTCATAGTCTTTGGGAATTTTATTGGTTTGTCCCCGTTTTTTAAAAAGTAGATAGCGGGGACTGTTAGCTTCTGCGGCTACCCATTCCCATTTGAAGTCATGCTCTTCTCCTTCAGTAGTTGCTTTTACTGCTATTATCATATTGTCAGTGTGGACAAAGGTTTGTAGATGGATAACCCCTTTGGTCGTGATAATATCTGTTGATGCTTCGGCATTCCAAAGGTCAAGACGCATCTTGCCGCTGATTATTTCTCCTTTGGGATGCAGGGCAAAGTATCCGGTAAGTAGTCTGGGGATTCCGAATACATCTCTTTTTGTACGATGATCGTGCACATCACAGTTGCCCGTTTCAAGACGTAAGTAGTTTTCTCCGGGTTCTTTATAAATCATTAATCCTAATCTGCCGTTGCCCAGATAAGCCGATTCATGCCAGTATTCAGGTAACTTTTCCCATATCATATCTTGCCGGCTCATGAATTCAGGCCAATTAATATCCTGTTTAAGAGTTATAGGTTGGGCATCTACAGTGAAAGAGTAGATTAAAAATAAAAGGATGCAGTTAAAGTATCTGCGTCGAATGTTCATAGTGTTGTTTTTTATATTAATTCTTAAGCTGGTAATTTAAATTATATGTATCATTATCAATAGTCACTTCGATGGAGACATTGTCCGAATTTGAAGGATTATCTGTAAATTTAGCATTAATCTTGTGATTGGAAGCTGTTGTTACCGGATATAATATGGTAATATAACGTACGGATGTATTTTTCTTTTTCTCCATGACAAGTGAATAAGCCTTTCTGACAGAGAATTTTCTATCTGTCTGATAAGAGATTCGTCCCTCAAAAGGTTTTAATACAATGTTTTGATTCCCAAAACTGCGAATAAGTAAGTTATTATTGTCTTCAAAAGTAGTATGCGCACCTATCTCTTGAATATCCAAATTGACATTGTTGACTGATGCCTCGTCACAAAGATGGAAATATAATTTGGAATATCCGGTAGCTGTTCCGAAGCCTTCATCCACGAAAGCGAAGAATTCGACAGGCTTTTTCATATAGAAGATGGCGCGTCGGTGTTTGAAGTTACTGTATCCTTGATTTTCCGTTACTATTAATTGTTGGCTATCGTTTTCTTCGGCAAGTAATAGCTTGCCTTGTGTCTTGTTAATGTTTTCGGTTCCGGTGGCTTCATGCTCTTTCGATTTTCCAAGAATCATTGTGTTGTGTGCCTTGGTTTGGCGGAACCATCTGCGTAGTTCCATTACTTCCGTATCATTTTCTTTCACATACGAGCAAACACCGGAATCCGGAAAGAAGTTACGGCCGTTGCGATATAGCTCGAACGTTCCGTTATCGAGTTGGTTGTGGCTTGAGTCTTCTAACTTGGAAGATATATTGTTACTGTGTACCAACATCGTCGATTGGGGAGTCCAGCCATTGCGTAGTACATAAAATCCTGAATATTCGAATGTTTTGATTTTATTATCGGGTGGAGTTCCTTGTCCATAAGTTTTCATGTAGTCAAGTTCTGAATCATCCGGGTACATTTCAGCGTATTTTACGAAATTTTTGTTCAGTACGCTGCGTGTTTTTATCCACGAATCATTGAATGCGGGACTGCAATTCTTACTTCCTTTTGTGAAGTAATTGGGATATGTAAAGTGCATGACGACTTTAGTCGCTTTCAGTAGGGCGTTGTCCAGTTCTGGAGAAAGCAGATTGTCCGGTAGCTTGTTCAATTGGATGAGTCTTTTTAAATCGTATAGACCGTCCACTATACCGATATGATAATGGAGTGAGAGGTCATTCGTCATTCCATCTTTTAAAAACAATTTAGAGGTCTGTTCATTGATGATGTCGCATCCCGTTTTTTGCCATTGTGGGGCATTTTTAAGTTCAGGGAATAGAGTCCCTGCAAATACTAATGCTACTGCCTGGCTCAGTAGAATATTGTTTTCTCCGGCATATTTGTACAAGGACAAATAGTCGGCGTGTTCTGCAAAGTGTATGAGGAAAAAAGAAAGCCATTCGGTAGTGAAGTTGGGAGAGGACTTGAAATACTCGAATGACTCTGTTTGTCCCATGATACGTGTGGATACTTGAAGTTGATACCATTTGAATTTGTCCGGTTTCCCATCCGGCTTGGGGTTCTTGGCAATCCAGTCGGCATACACTTCTTTCCATGAGAGCATGTATTTTTCATCATGTGAGTTTTGGTAGGCTTTCCCTTGAAGGGGGATCCAATTGTGACGATGCAATTGTTTCTGATATTCGTTGTCAGCACCCTTTGGAGCAAATTCCCAATTGATTGTTTTATCGTTGTTTTGCAATGAATAAGGAATCTTTCTAGTTTTATCTTCCAGATAATTGTCATTGACATAAAAACGATATTCGTTTATCGCATAGTCAGCATAACCCTGTTCCGTTTCATTAAGGGTGGTAGATAGATTCGGATTTAGAATCTCAGTTCTGTTTTGGTAATAGGTAAGCAGTTTTTGCATGGCTGCATCGTTATCACCGGCTTTATACAAAGCCTTCACTTCTTCTAATCCGGAATAATCAAGATTGAGAATATCAAATAAAGATTCTTCGGTATCCTCTTTTGGGGGTGTTGGTTCCTCTTTTGGCGGAATGTCGTTATTTTCTTTTTGTGGAATATCATTATCTGTACATCCTGCGAGTGTAATGATAAGAAACAGCCATATATTAATTCGGAATCTGTTTTTGCAATTCATAGTATAAACTTTAGTTTGGATAGATTTTGATTTTTATATTTGAGATGGTCACTAACTCTATGCAAATATATGGGAGAAAGTAGCTTTGTTGTTAATAGTTTTATCGAATAGTATATCAAATTTGTGTAATGATACTGTTGGATATGTATAAAGGACCGTATTCGTTCTCCAAATTATGCGGAAGTATAATGATTTCATCTAATTGAATTGTATAAATCATACTATCCTTTTAATGTTTTCTTCTAATAGAGTTGACTGGTTACAGTTGAGTACCTCATGAGTTACACTTGTGTATCTATTCGGAAGGACAAGTGTAACTTGGCGATTGCACAACTGTAATTCACTAATGATAAAAAACAGGGGAAGATTATAGGTAATGTGTTGACAGATAGTGGATTCAGAGAAAAATGCAGTTCTCAGTCTGAAAAAAGCAAAATCATCCTATTGTTTTCTGTAAACTAATCTTAATTTCACCCTATTTTGGGGGGTAAATAGCTGATTATTAGTTCTGCCATATTTTTGTATTTTCCCCCTATAATACGTAGAATAAATACAAAAATGTGGCAGTTTATGGATTTATGATTTCTCCGAGATTATCCTTTGGCCTTCTTTATATACTCCGTAGGCAAGCATCCGAAATATTTCTTGAAGCTTGTAGCAAAGTAAGACGGCGTATTGAATCCTACCATCGTACTGACTTCCGCTACCGTATAACGTCCGTCTTTCAGTAACTTGGCAGCTTCATTAAAGCGAATCTTGCGAATAAAATCAATAGTAGACTCACCGGTGATAGCCTTCAATTTCAGATGCAGGTTGGAACGGCTCATGTTCATTTCTCTGGCAAACTCGTCTGTAGAGAATTCGATGTTATCCATATTCTTTTCTACAATGGCAACGGCGCGTTTCAGCAAGGCTTCATCCATGGCATTGAACGTAATCTTCTCCGGTTCCACTTCCAAAGACTTGGAATAGCGTTCGATCATACGCCTGCGGGTACGCATCATGTTCTGTATCTTTGTAGTCAGTATGGCAAGAGAGAATGGTTTGGGGATATAATCATCCGCGCCCATTTGCAGGCCTTCCATCTGGTCTTTTATTTCGCTTTTGGCTGACAGGATAATAACCGGGATATGGCAGGTGCGGATATTCTGTTTCACATTCTTACAAAATTTGATGCCATCCATTACGGGCATCATCACATCAGTAACAATGATATCGACTTCATTGTCTTTCAGTTTCTCCAGAGCTTCTTCACCGTTTCCGGCTTCCAGCGTATTGAATAGCTCGGAAAGTCCGCTGCTGAGATAATGACGGATTTCATTATTGTCTTCTACAATAAGAATCGTTCCCCGCTTCTTGTCACCTGACTCTATGACTTCATTTTCAATCTTTTCCGTATCAATGAAATACATATCCTTGGAGTTGGTGGAATAGACTTGCTCTTCTTCGTTTTTGGTATCGTTGGAAGCTAGCTCGGATGGCTTGTAGATATTTATATCCTGCGGCAGATATACAGAGAATGTACTGCCTTTTCCCTCTTCACTATCCAATTCGATGCGCCCATGATGCAACTCTACCAGACGTTGTACCAATGAAAGACCGATACCGCTTCCCACGTGCTCGCTTTCAATCTGATAGAAGCGTTCGAATATCTTCCCCTGTTTGTTGATAGGAATACCGATACCGGTATCACTGACCTGCAATACCAGATAGTTATTTTCCTCTTTCAGGGTAACAGTGATACTTTGTCCGCTTTCCGTATATTTGAAAGCATTTGAAAGCAGGTTGTTGACTATCAGTTCCAGATAATTGGGATCGAACAACACTTCTTTGTCTTCCAACTCGGAATGGAGAGTATAGGTTATCTTTTTATGACGTGCCAACTTATCATAGAACAGGAAATTATCATGTATCAATTGGTGGGCATTCTCTTTCTTTACCTTTAATTCGAATACTCCAAGTTCAGCGCGGCGATAATCCATCAACTGGTTGACAAGGTGTAGCAGGCGATTGGCATTCCGCTGGATATACTCCAGTTGGTTCCGTGTCCAACGGTCGCTTATTTTATTGATGATTTCCTGTAAAGGAGCTAAGATAAGAGTCAATGGGGTACGCAGTTCATGAGAAATATTGATGAAGAAACGCATCTTCATCTGGTTGATTTCTTCCTGGTGCTCTTTGTCCCTGCGTTCTATTTCCAGTTCCGCTTCCATGCTTTTACGCATCCAGAAGAAACGGAATACGAAAGTGATGAAGCCGATGAAAGTGGCGAGGAAGAGAAGTATTGCCCACCACGTCTTATACCATACAGGGAGAACGATAATTTCGAGTACGGTGGGAGTCATATTCCATTTTCCGTCACTATTGGCAGCCTTTACCAGAAAATGATAAGTACCTTGCGGCAGGTTGGAGTAGGAGACAGAACGTTTGTCTGTCAGATAATACCATTCTTTGTCATAACCTTCCAGCTTGTAGGCAAATGTATTATGCTGTCCTGAAATATAGTTGGATACGACAAACTCGATAGTAAAGGCGGTTTGCCAGGATTTCAATGTGATACTTTCCGTTTCATTGATATTCTTGGTCAGGATACCTGTTTCGTCATCCGGACGAACCGTTTTATTGAACAGTTGCAGTTTGGTTATGACTACCGGCGGAGTATAAGGGTTGTCCAGCAGTAATTCCGGACGGAAAGTTGTGATACCGTTGATACCGCCGAAATACATTTGCCCGTTGGAAGTGCGGCAGTACGAGGAAGTATTAAACTGGTTACTTTGCAAACCGTCTGATTCGGTAAAGTTGCGGAACTTTTCAGTCTCCGGGTTAAAGCAGGAAATTCCCCGGTTCGTACTTAACCAAAGGCGTCCGAAAGTATCTTCCAGAATACCGTAGACTACATTATTGGGCAAACCGTCGGCTGTGGTATACCGTTTGATTGACTTTTCTTTTTCATTGAAGCAATAGAAACCTTCGCGCGTGCCTATCCAAATGATACCATTATTGGCCTCATAAATACAGTTGGTAAACATTTTCGTAACGGAAGATGTCGGGAGAATAGGCGCCTTCTGTATATCCGACCCTTGTTGCTGAAAGACCGATACTCCCTCTTCGCCGCCAATCCAAAGACGCTTGCGCGAATCTCTGAACAGGATTGTTATCCGTTGGGAAGTGAATGGAGTACCATCTTTTTCCTTGTTTATCGTAGTAAAACTTCGTTTCTCCGGGTTGAAGCTGACCAGTGCACTTAGTGTCCCCAATAAAAGATTACCCTCTCCGTCGGGAAGAATGGCATATACATTTTCATTCACCAGTTGGCTGTTGCGTTGATTGAAACTTTCCATCTGCCCACCGTTACGATGGAGTACGGTCAATCCTCCCGCATGCGTACCTATATATACCAGTGATTTCTGCTCGTCTACATATACCGCTTTGATATTATTGGAACCGATTCCTTTTTCCCGCTCGTCTTCTTGCAACGCATAATGTGTAAACTGTTGCGTACCGGGCGTGAACAGATTCAGTCCGCCATCGTTCGTGCCTATCCATAAGTTCTTGTTCTTATCTTCTACGATACAACTTACGACATTGTCGCTCAACGAATTTTTATAAGGAATGCGTCGGATATTCTTAAAACGGTTTCGGATAGGATGGTAATAGTTCAATCCTCCGAAATACGTACCGAGCCACATCCCCCCTTGTGAGTCCATGTAGATGCTGCGTACGGAACGTTGCGACAGGCTGCCGTTTTCCACCGGGCTGCTGCTGTATGAAATGAACGAGTCGCTTGCCTCATGATAAATGTTTAAGTCATTAAATGTCCCTATCCATAAGCGGTTTTGCGAATCCAGTGCCAGTGAACGTATGTAATTGGAGCTAATGCTCTTGGGATTGGAAGAAGAGTGCTGATAGACCTTTACCTTTTGGGTTTTCGGATTGAGCAGAAGCAGGCCTGCTCCTTCGGTAGCCACCCAGATGCGGGTAGGTGATTGTTGTAAAATAGCTTGAATTTGCTTGCTGTCCTGTATGGGAATAACTTTCTCCAGTTTCTTTTCAGGAATGGAATAGCTATATAGCCCGTTTTCCATTGTGCCGATGTAGATAATATCGCCATATCTGTAGAGAGTGGAAGCTACAATCTTATGCATGGCCGTACTGAAAGAATCATCCACAAATCTGGATTCTTTTATGTCGAACATAATCAGGCCTTCCTGTGTACTTATAAGTAACTGTTCCGGTGATATTTCGGCAATGCCGTTGATTTGCAGGCGTTTCCCTTTCCTTTCATAGAAGAAATTGTTGAACTGGTCTTTTTCTTCGTTATACCATGACAGCCCGTCCCGCGTGCCTATCCAGACCCGTCCCCGGCTATCTGTCTTTACGATTCGTGCGATGTCATTGGCAATGCTGTTAGGGTCATCCTCATTATGCTGGTAAACCGTAAATGCATATCCGTCATATTTGTTCACTCCGTCATAAGTCGCAAACCACATATTACCCCGTTTGTCCTGGTCAATGGCAAATACGGTACTTTGCGACAATCCTTCATTGATAGAAATATAGGAAAAATTGATTTGTTCCGGAATTTCGGAAAAGGCTGAATTCGTTCCTATGCATAAAAAGAACAGGCAGATTACTATATTTTTTAGATAGCTCATTATTAGGTCATAAGATTAATAATGGCATCAAAGATAGTAAATTCTTTTATATGCTGTGTAAAATGACAGGGAATCTGTTCTATTTTTCCAGGGTTATGTTAAATATCTTGTAGGTATGTAATAAGTGGAGATGCTTACTGAAAAACGAATAAGCCCGGTACATTGGCTGCCCGGGCTTGGTTTATATAGCTTGATTGTGAAATAAGTAGATTATTTGGCTAAATCACCTATCGCATCCAGATTCTTCTGAATATCTTCATCTGTCAATGAATAGTTGACCAAATCGCCGGCCAAATATTTATCATAAGAAGCCATATCGATCAACCCATGACCGGACAGGTTGAACAGGATTACTTTTTCTTCTCCTGTCTCCTTGCATTTATTGGCTTCGCGAACGGCAGCCGCGATAGCGTGGCAGGATTCCGGAGCCGGAATAATACCTTCCATCTGTGCAAACAGGCAACCGGTTTCGAACGATTCCAACTGTTGGATATCCATCGCTTCCATCAGACCGTCTTTGAGTAATTGGGAAACGATGACACCTGCGCCGTGATAGCGAAGACCGCCGGCATGGATATGAGCCGGAGCGAAATTGTGTCCTAATGTAAACATCGGGAGCAGCGGAGTATATCCTGCCTCGTCGCCGAAGTCATATTGGAATTTACCGCGTGTCAGTTTCGGGCAAGAAGCGGGCTCGGCAGCAACAAAACGGGTTTTCTTTCCTTCCAGGATGTTATGACGCATGAAAGGGAAGGAGATACCGCCGAAGTTGGAACCGCCACCGAAACAGCCGATGACCACATCCGGATATTCACCCGCCATTTCCATCTGCTTCTCAGCTTCCAGACCGATAATTGTCTGGTGAAGAGCTACGTGGCTAAGTACCGAACCTAGCGTGTATTTACAGTTAGGAGTCATTTGTGCCAGCTCGATAGCTTCCGAAATGGCTGTACCCAGTGAACCCTGGTAATTAGGATGCGCGGTTAGGATATCTTTACCTGCACGGGTGGACATGGACGGAGAAGGCGTGACCTGTGCTCCGAAAGTCTGCATGATGCTGCGGCGGTAAGGCTTCTGTTCATAGCTGATTTTTACCTGATAAACGGCTGCTTCCAAACCGAATACTTTAGCTGCGTAAGAAAGAGCGGCTCCCCATTGTCCGGCACCGGTTTCGGTGGTGATATTGGTAACGCCTTCCTGCTTGCAATAATAAGCCTGAGCCAGAGCAGAGTTCAGTTTGTGAGAACCGATAGGGCTTACACTTTCATTCTTGAAATAAATATGTGCCGGAGTACCGAGGGCTTTTTCCAATCCGTAGGCGCGTACCAACGGAGTGCTGCGGTAATACTTGTACATTTCGCGTACTTCTTCCGGTATTTCAATCCATGCGTCAGTCTGATTCAGCTCCTGGCGGCATAGTTCTTCTGCAAAAATAGGATACAAGTCTTCAGCTTTCAGTGGTTGCTTGGTTCCCGGATGCAATGGTGGCATCGGTTTATTTACCATATCGGCTTGAATGTTGTACCAGTAGTGTGGAATTTCTTCTTCCGGTAGGATATACCGTTTTCTTTTGTCACTCATAATATTGTGGTTTTTAATTTTCTGCTGCCAAATGTAGACAAAATTTTTAATATTCGGGTAATTTTGTCAACAAAGAATCGGTTTCGATTGTTATTTTAGTTAAGTTTGCACGACGTTATAAAAAATATGATATGAAGATTTATCATAAATTCTTGTTATACCAAAACAAACTGCTAAAACCTTATATACGTATTATACTGGGCTTAGTAGAAGCATTAACCTACTTGGCGTCTCTTGCGCTGATTGTCGGGGTTATTTACGAACATGGTTTTCCGCTGTCGGTAGATGAAATAGCGAAAATACAAGTCCTTTACAAAGCTGTCTGGGTTATCTTCCTGATTGATGTTACCTTGCACATCTCTCTTGAATACCGAAGTACTAAAAAGCAATATCGAAGGTTGGCATGGATATTGAGCGGATTGCTGTATCTCACTTTGATACCGGTCATATTCCACCGTCCGGAAGAGGAAGGAGCTATTTTGCAACTTTGGGAGTTCTTGCATGGAAAGTTTTATCATTTGGTATTACTGCTGATTTTCTCCTTATTGAATCTGTCCAACGGACTGGTACGCCTGTTGGGACGCCGCACCAATCCGTCTTTGATACTGGCTGTCAGTTTTCTCGCTATTATTCTAATAGGTACAGGGTTGCTGATGTTGCCACGATGTACGGTGAACGGCATCACATGGGTTGATTCGTTGTTCACGGCTACGAGTGCGGTATGTGTCACGGGGTTAGTTCCGGTGGATGTATCGACCACCTTTACTACCGGCGGTCTTGTCGTCATTATTTTACTGATTCAGATAGGCGGACTGGGAGTGATGACCTTGACCAGTTTCTTTGCGATGTTCTTTATGGGAAACACTTCTCTTTACAATCAGTTGGTTGTACGTGATATGGTCAGTTCCAATTCATTAAGCTCGTTGCTGTCCACCTTATTATATATATTGGGGTTTACTTTAGTGATTGAAGGCATCGGCATGGTTTCTATCTGGTTCAGTATTCACGGCACACTGGGAATGAGTTTGGAGGGTGAGCTGGCTTTTTCCGCTTTCCATTCTATTTCCGCTTTTTGTAATGCCGGATTCTCCACACTTTCCGGGAATTTAGGAAATCCGATGGTGATGACTAATCATAATTGGTTGTTTATCTCAGTATCCTTGCTGATTATCCTGGGTGGTATCGGTTTCCCTATTCTGGTCAATTTCAAAGATATTGTATTGTATCATTTGCGTCATTTCTGGAAGTTGGTACGTACCCGCAAACTGGAAAAGCACCGTATGCTTCATCTCTATAATCTGAATACCAAGATTGTGCTGATTATGACTTTCCTGCTGTTGGTTATCGGCACGTTGGCGATTGCTGCTTTCGAATGGAACGCCTCGTTTGCAGGAATGCCCGTTGCGGACAAATGGACGCAGGCTTTCTTCAATGCGACTTGTCCGCGAACAGCCGGTTTCAGTAGTGTAGATCTGGCTTCTTTGAGTGTACAGACTTTGTTGGTCTATCTGGTGTTGATGTGGATTGGCGGTGGCGCCCAGTCTACTGCGGGTGGTGTCAAGGTAAATGCTTTTGCGGTAGTTGTCATGAATCTTGTAGCTGTGCTGCGTGGGACAGAACGTGTGGAAGTATTCGGCAGGGAACTCTCCCACGACTCTATCCGGCGTTCCAATGCTACGGTAGTCATGTCACTGGGAGTACTGTTTCTCTTTATCTTTATATTGAGCATCCTTGAACCTCAGGCATCGTTGATGGCATTGACCTTCGAGTGTGTGTCGGCGCTTAGTACGGTAGGTTCCAGCTTGAATCTGACTCCGAAGTTGTGTGACGCAAGTAAGTTATTGGTGGCATTATTGATGTTTATCGGGCGTGTGGGCTTGATTACGCTGATGCTTGGAATTGTGAAACAGAAAAAGAATACAAAATACCGTTATCCGAGTGATAACATAATCATAAACTAAAGATATGAAGTATATTATTATCGGCTTAGGAAATTACGGCTATGTGTTGGCCGAAGAATTATCTGCGTTGGGACACGAGATTATTGGCGCGGATATTAGTGAGAGCCGTGTGGATAGCATCAAAGATAAGATTGCCACTGCATTTGTGATTGACGCAACGGATGAACAATCCTTGTCGGTACTTCCGCTGAATAGTGTGGATGTGGTGATTGTCGCGATTGGCGAGAATTTCGGTGCGTCTGTGCGGGTAGTAGCCTTGTTGAAACAGAAGAAGGTAGCCCGTATTTATGCTCGTGCGATTGATGGGGTGCATAAAGCCGTACTGGAAGCTTTTAGTCTGGAGAAGATATTGACGCCGGAGGAGGATGCTGCCCGCAGCCTGGTGCAGTTACTTGATTTCGGGACAAACATGGAAGCTTTTCGCATTGATTCGGAATATTATGTCGTGAAGTTCACCGTACCGCATAAGTTTGTGGGATACTTTGTCAATGAACTGAACTTATATGAGGAATTCCACCTGAAACTCATCGGACTGAAGCGGGCGGATAAAATAACCAATTGCCTGGGTGTTTCTCTGACAGAACTTCATGTGAAGAACGAACTGCCGGAAAATGAAAAAGTAGAAGAAGGGGATGAATTGGTTTGTTACGGTAAATACCGGGACTTTCAATCTTTCTGGAAGGCTATTTGATGATTATTCATGTTGGCTTATAAAATATGATTAGAAGAGCCGGATAATCTGTTGTAATCTGAAAAGACTACAATGATTATCCGGCTTTCTTATAAAGTCTAATTGGGAACAGCGTAATTATTTTGCCTGAAGACGGACTGTTCCGGCTTTCACACCGCCTGCTTTGGCGGTCAGTACGATTTCTCCGGCTGTTTCATCAGTCTGTACAATAGCCGTCAGCATTCCATAGAAAGCATGCATCTTCGGGAGATGGAATTGTTCCAGATTGGTGGGGTCGCCATTGGCTACTGCCCGGAATTTGCCGGCTCCTTTTACGGAGAAGTTTATCAGCCGGTTGTCGGCAGGGCAGAGGTTACCGTCCTTATCTACCACTTTTACGGTGACATAGGCGAGGTCTTTCCCGTCGGCTGTCAGTTCGTTGCGGTTGCTGGTCAGTTCGATATGATGAGGCTTGCCGGCAGTGCGGACTGTTTTTTCTGCTACTGCTTTTCCGTCCTTGTTATAAGCTACTACTTTTACTTCGCCCGGTTCATATACGGCATCCATCCACATCAAGCGGTAACGGTTCTTCAAAGAACTGTTGTTCTTGCTTTGTTTGCCATAGCTTTTTCCGTTGATAAACAGTTCGGCTGTCGGGTAGTTGGTATATACGAATACCGGAGTTATCTCACCTTCGCGCCCCGGCCAAGTCCAATGAGGAAGGATATGCAGTGTCTCTGCATTCCTGTTCCATACGCTACGGTAAAGATAGTAGCGGTCTTTAGGAATACTGGCAAGGTCGATAATGCCAAACATGGAACTATGATTCGGCCATGAATCGGTATCATACGGTGAAGGCTCACCCAGATAATCGAATCCTGTCCATACGAACTGTCCGATAGTCCAGTGGTTATCATCGGCTAATGCGAAATCTTCATCCGGAATATTCGACCAAGGGCATACTTCCACGTCATACGAAGAACATTGGTGGTCTTCATATTTAGCACCTTTCTTATCTTCCACCGGAAATTTGTAAACTCCGCGTGAACTGACGGTAGAAGCTGTCTCGCTACCTAGAATCAAGTTCTGTGGAAGCTGGTCGTAAGATTCTTTATAACGCTGCGTACGATAATTAAGTCCCGGAATGTCAATCATTGCTGCAAAACCGTTGGCAAGCACACAGCTCACTTGATCCATTCCGCAAGTCACAGGGCGGGTCGGGTCTTCACGGTGGCAGATGTCCTGCAGGAACTTAGCCACTTTATAACCGACTGGGCTACACTGAGTGGGAACTTCATTACCGATACTCCACATCACTACACAAGGATTATTACGGTAATTGTGAAGCATATTCACCATATCGCGTTCCGCCCATTCATCGAAATAACGGTGATAACCATTTGTACATTTGGCAATATCCCATTCGTCAAACGGTTCAATCATCATCATAAATCCCATTTCGTCACATAGTTCAACAAGTTCCGGAGCGGGCATATTGTGCGATGTACGGATAGCGTCACAACCCATATCTTTCAGAAGGGTAAGTTGGTGGCGGAGTGCCGCTACATTGATAGCCGCTCCCAACGGACCCAAGTCGTGATGATTACATACTCCCTGGAATTTCCGGTGTTCTCCGTTCAGGTAGAAACCTTTATCAGCGATATACTCGATGCTGCGGATACCGAAGCGGGTAGTATAGGTATCTACCAGCTTGTTGTCTGCATAGATTTTAGAAACCGCTTTGTAGAGAGACGGGCTTTCCGGTGACCAAAGTTCAGGTGCGTTTACAATGAAATTCTGTTCGAACGGCTGTCCGTGGTTGATGCGGCTTGTATTCTCTTTACGGGTAACGACCTTTCCGTCCGGAGACAGTATTTCCGTCTCTACACGGATTTGTGTTTTTTCACCGGCATTTTCTATTTTCGTTTGCAGGCGTACGGCTGCAAATTCCTTGCTCACATGAGGAGTTGTAATCTGTGTTCCCCATACAGGCACATGAACTTTGTCGGTAACAATCAAGTGTACATTGCGATACAAGCCGGCTCCCGGATACCAGCGCGAAGATTGCGGACGGTTTTCCAGACGTACGGCGAGTGTATTGCTCTTTCCGTCTTTATTCAGGAAAGGAGTCACATTGCAATGGAAAGAATTGTAGCCGAAAGGCCAGAAGCAAGCTTCTTTGCCGTTTACATAGACGCGGGCTTCACTCATGGCGCCGTCAAAGAGTAGGGTCACTTCCTTATCGGCAGGAGTATCAAAACTGGTACGATACCAACCGGAGCCTACATAAGGCAGTCCACCGGTGCGTCCTGTTTTCAAAGATGCTTTTTTCTCGAAATTCTGTGTGACGGCAACATTCTGAAGGTCGTTATTCATGTCGAAAGGGCCAAAGATTGCCCAGTCGTGCGGGATGACGACCGATTCCCATTTTGTGTCATTAAACTCAGGCTGACTAGCTTCTTTGAAGTCTCCTTTACTGAATTTCCAGTTCTTCTCGAGCAGCGTCTCGCTGCGCTGCGCCTGCAGGCTGCAAGCGGCTCCCATCAAAAGTACAGTTACTAACTGTTTTTGGTGTTTCATGTTCATTTTCACTTTTCAGGTATAAATAATTTTGGATTCGGGGTAAAGATATAAAAAAGCTTCCAATAATTTTATCTCTTGAAGGCATTAAATGAATCAGTGGGTCTGCCGCTGTCGTCAAACATTCCTTTGTGGTAGCCTTTCCAGCCACCATAGCACTGGGGTTCCCAAGTGAAAACGCCGAGGCATTGGTCTATTTCTTTAGCTTTGGTCATGAAGTCGGTAAAGAATGCTTCTGCTTTTTCATAATTCCAGTTGACGCCGATTTCACACATCATTACCGGAGTGTTGTATTTGGCTATTAGTGCTTTCATATTGGCGATACAGGCGTTATTCATAGCTTCCCAGTCATCGGGTTCTCCTTCATCGGGCATCATGTCCGGATAGAGTGACATACCGATGATATCCCATTTGCCTCCGTTTTGTTTTAGTCCGTCAAAAATACTGTTATACAGACTGGCCCTTTGTCCCTGGTCAAGGTGTACGATGACTTTGGCATCCGGATAGATTTCCTTTACCGCATCATAACCGGAGGTAATAAACCGGGCGAAGTTTCTACTTCCTTCATCTGTTGTAGTCTGGCCGGTGGGAAACAACATACCTTGATGTGTCTCGTTGCCCACTTGTACCCATTCCACATCAATGCCATTTGTTTTCAGCATATTAAGCACCTCTTTGGTATGGTCGGCAATAGCTGTTTTCAGTTCTTCCACATTCATGTTTTCCCAAGCTGCCGGCTTGTATTGTTTTCCGGGGTCGGCCCAGGTGTCGCTGTAGTGGAAATCTATCATCAGACGGAAGCCCAGTCTTTGCGCTCTCCATGCCTTGACTAAGACATCGTTCTTGTTACACCAACCGAATACGTCTTCACTGGGATTTACCCATACACGCAGGCGGATAGCGTTCATGCCGAGACTGCGCAATAGTTCCATGCATTCTCTGTCCTTTCCGTCAGCGTCATAAAACAGATAGCCGGAGTTCTCCATCTCCGTCAACCAACTGACATCAGCGCCTTTGGCAAAGCCGGACATATCGTAATATTCTTCTTGTTGTTCCGGGAATACAGGAGTGTTTTCATTGTCGTTGCAGGCGGTGAAGAAGGCTCCGCACATAAGTGCGGAAGCCAGAAGTATATGTTTGAATCGTTTCATAACTCGTTCATTTAATTTTGTTTATCCATTGTAAATGTCATAGTTCTTATGTCAAGAGTAATCAAGTATGTACCGGCTTCTGCGGGTATATAGCTGCCGTCGCCAGCAGATGGCGCGAGATACAGACCGTCGGTACTTCCTTTAAGAGACCAATCCCAATTTTGATTTAATAAGAAATAGAATCCGTTTTCTGTGTTGGAGATATTGCAGGTAGCACTCCACGTTTGTGTACCGGCGTTATATGTCATTACATCACTGGTTAATGACCAGTTGTTGAATCCACCACAGATGTTGATTTGACTGATTTTTGTCGGTGTCCATGTCATGTCGCGAAGGCTGGCTGTAATCATAAAACTTTCAAGGGCTTCTTGGTCAAACCAAAAACTCCAATCAGAACCGGCAACTAAACTTTGAGGAGAGCCGTCCACCGGACCATACCATATACTCCCTTCTGTGTCTGCAATCTTGAAATTCTCCCAACCGGTTTTCATTTGGAAAACACCTTGGAATGTACCTTCTTCTCCTTCTTTACCGGTAGGTGTCAGGGTAGTCAAGAATTGGGGGGATGTTTCTGCACTGTATATGGCTAATGTTGCCGGATAGGTAGGCTCGCTACTTCCTCCTGCGGTTACTGCCGCAGTCCATTGTTGCGGATTACTTAAATCAATCGTTAACGTACATTCGCCTGCTTGCGGAACATTAACCGTGATATCACCGGAGGTTGTTCCGAAAGTAAGCCCGTTGGAATTTCCGTTGAAGGCGAACGGGGTATCTTTAGCTAGTTCATCACTGATTGCGTTGTCGCTTCCGGTAACGGTTGTATGGTCATATTGCTTGCCTGTACCACTAATCTGAATGGTGATATCTCCGGCTTCTGTTGCCGTGAATGTTCCTTGCCATTGATTGGTAGAACGGTTGTAAGTCATAGTGATGCCTTCTATTCCGTTGACGGTGAGTGAAGGCAGTAGTAATGCAGTCCATTGTTTGGCCGGAATATCGAAATTTACATAATAACACCCTGCCGGATTCGGGAACCAGATGCCCCATGTGCCTTCGGAAGTAATGATGAAAGGCTTTCCGATATCACTGGAGTTAGCTGTTCTTCAGATTGTTCCGTCAGCTTCCTGGAAAAGGAAGTTCATCCAACTGGTCGCTCCGATAAATCCTGTATAGATTCTGTTGGAGTTGGTGGAGAACAAGTCCAGGTTCGTGTCCTGTGCGTTCTGGTCAAGGATATTTCCGAATCTCATATCCAATTCGTAAGAAGTAACATTAACCTTTTCCACATTACTGTAAATCGGCTCCATATTATTTCCTGTTGTACCTTTCAGACGGAAATAGAAAGGGGTAGCTACGTTGGGGGTTGCTCCTAATGTATTGGCAACGATATTCAGGGTGGCACCCGTATAAGATTTGGAAAGTCCGCTTTCGGTAGACTCCACTATTGTCCCGGAGAAATCCTCATTCAATGATACTTCCAGTGCGGTTTTCAATACATCGGGGGCTTTCAGGACCGGGTCGCTGATTTGCAGGGTGCGTTCTGTCCAGGCAAATGATAGAGCGTAAAGTTTGGCGGTGGCTTCGGTCAGCACTACAGCGTCAGAGGAAGCAATCAGTTCGTTCTCTGTCGGGGTGGACAGAAAATATTTATCTCCGTCGTTCTCGCAGGCTCCAAGAAGCAGAAGTGCGGAGAATATTATTAATAGGTTATTAATTCTTTTCATATTGTAGTTCCGTATTAGCATGATTAATAATTCTCATTGAATAAATTCGGATTTGCGGTGAGTTCAGTGTTGGGTATCGGGTAGATATTGTACTTGCTGTTGACCGGCGCGCCATTCTTTTCCCCACCTTTCCATTGCCATAAATATTTGTTGGTTGTGAACATACCGAAGCGGATTAGGTCTGTACGGCGATGGCCTTCCCAATAAAGTTCGCGGGCACGTTCTTTCAGAATGAAATCTTCCGTTAGGTCTGCATCGGTTTTTTTATGGCTGTCATCACCGTAAGCACGTTCTTGCAATTCGTTTATATATCCCAGGATTGTACCCCTGTCGCTTCCGCTTCCGCCGCGTACTACGGCTTCTGCCATCATCAGATACACATCTGCCAGGCGAAACAAAGGATAGTCCGTATTGACGCCACCATCTGCTGTATTCGAGGCTGTTTCCCCTGCATCAGTCAGGTTAGTCCATTTAGTGACAAAGTAACCATTGCTTTGGTTGTCTATCTTATCCAAGTTCAGCGTTTGCCCGTCGGTGAAGAACATAACACGTTTATCCTCTTCTCCCGTGAACAGGGAAGGGATTTCTCCACGTACACGGAACATGCCCCAACCGCTTTTCACTCCGTAATCTTCCGGTTTCTGCAAGTCCGAGGTATTACTTACCGCACCGCAGACAATGTAAGTGGAAGAACCCCATGATACGGTATGCGTAGCGTCTACCGGCAAGGTAAAGATGATTTCATTGGCAGTGCGTTTATCATTATCTGCATTGAACAGTTTGCTATAATCATCTTCCAGCGAATATCCCTGCTTGATAACTTCTTTGCAGGCACTGATACATTCGGTATATTTTGGTGTATTGATGTAAACTTCCGCATTCAGATACAGTTTGGCCAGCAATGTGTAGGCAGCTCCCTGGGAAGCCCGTCCGTAAGGACAGTTGGCTTTGTCGAGCATATCGCTCGTGATGCTTGTCAGTTCTGATTCAATATAGCTGAAAACCTGTGTAGCTGTATATCGCGGAGGCAGATAGCCGACAGTCGGGTCATTCTCTGTAATAAATGGGATATTACGGAACAAATCCATTGCATGATAGTAGAACAAGGCACGCATGAAACGGGCTTCGGCACGGTAATGACGGATTTCACCCTGTTCCTGTTCCGTGAATTGGGAGAGTTTTTCATCCGTAGCATTACGGAGAAACTCGTTGCACAGTGCGATGTTGTAATAAATACGATAGTACATATCCGATACCCAAGGGTCGTTGGCATCCCAACTCAGATAAGTCAGTCCGGTAACGTTATCGCCTGACAGCCAGGTGGAAGCTACCTCGTCCGTTCCACATTCCTGTAGATTGAAGAAGCAACGCATATAATCCTGGCCGCTGTTACTGCTCAGATCCGGATCACCGCCTTTTTCTTGGCCTGTGGTGACCATAGCGGCATATATTTTACCTAAAACGGCTTTATAATTATCGGCACTTGTATAAATCGTAGAAGATGTTTCGTCTTCGTGCGGATATTGGTCTAAGTCGCCTATACAGGAACCCAGCAGCAATGTGCTGCAAAAATAGAAGGCTGTATATAATATCTTTTTCATGATTCGCTTGTTTTTAGTGATTAGAAGTTGAAACCTACGTTAAGTGAGAATGTACGCGGACGCGGGTAGAAAGAATTATCTACACCGTTCGGCACTTCCGGGTCTACGCCGCTGTACTTCGTGATGCAGAATACATTCTGAACCATTGCACTGACATTCAGGCTGCATCCTTTGCAAATCTGCCCGAAGTTATAGTTCAGTGACAAGTTATCCATTTTCAGGAAAGAAGCATTCTCTACATAATAGTCGGACAAGTATTGGCGGGTCTTGAATCCGGTTTTCAGATAACTGGTCGACAGGTTGTTCAACTGATAAGAGTTGTAGCTCACTGTTTCCCAAGCTCCGGCATTCATTGCCATGGCATTGTAGACGTAGTTACCGATATTGGCACGCAGACTGGTATTTAATGTCCATTTCTTCCAGCGTAGGGAAGTGCTGAAACCGAGGATATAGTCGGGAGCGGGAGAGTGGTAACGGTATAAATCTTCCGTGTTGATTTCCCCGTCTCCGTTGAGGTCCACGTAAGCGCCTTCTACGGGCTTTCCGGTCTTTTCGTCATAGAGCTGGTGATACACGTAGAACATATAAGGAGCATATCCTTCGGTCAACGTCTGCACTTGATAGCTGTCGATGGTTGGGCCGACCGAAGTATTGGTTGCGGCGGCACCGGCAACGAGCGACAGGTTCTTGACTTTCATCTTCTGCCAGGTCATATTGAAGCTGACATCCCAGTTCCAGTCTTTAGTCTGAACGGGTGTTGCGTTAATGCTGAATTCGATACCCCGGCTGTCCACATTTCCTACGTTCGTAGTGATATTACGGTCGAAAGTCGTTCCGGCAGCAGCGGGAACTGTGGCAATCAAATCTTTTGTCTGACGGGTGTAGTAGTCGAAGCTACCTGTAATCCGGTCTTTCAGGAAGCCGAAGTCAAATCCGACGTTCCATGAAGTGGTCGTTTCCCATTTCAAGTCGGGCACGTACGAACTGGGACGATAGGTATGAATGTATCCGTTGCCCATGCTGGCTTCCGCTCCATTCTGGCTCTGAGTGTAGATAGGCAGATAATTATAGTTGCCGATACCGTCCTGCTGTCCGGTCACACCGTAGCTTGCACGGATTTTCAGGTTGCTCAATACTTTATTTTCTTTCAGGAAAGATTCTTCCGTCACTCTCCAGCCCAAAGCTACCGAAGGGAAAGTACCCCAACGTACATTCTTGGCAAAGCGTGAAGTGGCGTCCCGGCGGATAGTCGTAGTCAACATATATCGTGAATCGAACGAATAATTCAGACGGCCGTAGTAGGAGAGCAACACGTGGCGTTCGTCCTTCGCCTTGGAAGTCTTTTGTATCTCTCCCAGCGTATTCATTTCGCTATAAAGCGGAGTGGTCGATTTCCAGTACTGATAGTCGTAGCCGGCTGTCACGTCAAAGCTGCTCTTGATAGATTCGACGAGTTTGTTGTAATTGGCGTATAAGGTGAGCAGGCGGTTTTCCTTCTTTTCGGGGCCGTAGCTGTAATCCAGACCGGAGGTATTATAGTTTTGTGCCGCTTCTGCCGGGACATATACGCTGCCCTTGCCTTGTGCGTAGTCATAACCCAGTGTAGCGTGCAGCTTTAGGTCGGGGAAGAAATGAACACGGTAATCCGCATCTACATTTCCGATAAAACGTCTTACGTTACTTTGAGAATCATTCATTTTAACAAGTCCTACGGGATTCATTACAGCACCGTTGACGGGAGCTCCTGTGTTGTCCGTTGCTTCCGTGTATCCGCCGAAGGTATCCAGTCCCGAATAGACGGGAACCGTCGGATTCATGGTGGCCGCCGCCCAGATGGCGTCTGTATTGCCGAATGTGTTGTTATTGATAGAACCTTTGGCGTTGATATTCAACTTCAAGTGGTCTTTGAAGAAAGAAGGAGTCAGCATGATGCTTCCCGTATAGCGTTCCGCATTGTCGGTGCGTAGCAGACCGCTTTGGTTATAATAGCCTACCGACACACGGAACGGCCAGTTCTTGGCAATCTTTCCGGAGATGCTCAGATTGTTGTCCGTGCCGAAAGCGTTCTGATAAATCTCATCGTTCCAGTCCGTGCGGGCTGTTCCCAACAGAGCTTGCTGGGCGGTAGTCCCTTGCGTCCGGATTGTGTTGACGAACTGGTCGTAGCTCAACATATCCGCCAGTTTCGTACGCGTCTGAATGGAATTGGTAGTGCTGAATGTGATTTGCAATTTGTCCGAAGTCCCTTTCTTGGTAGTGATAAGGATTACCCCGTTGGAGGCACGCGAACCGTAGATGGCGGTGGAAGAAGCGTCTTTTAGAATCGTCATGCTTTCAATGTCGTTCGGGTTGATGAGGCTCAGGAAGTTTCCGTCGTTGCCGCTGATACCGCCCTGTTCCAAAGGGACACCGTCCAATACAATCAACGGGTCATTGCTGGCATTCAGTGAGGCACCGCCACGTACGCGAATCGTACTTCCCGCCGTGGGCGAACCGCTGTTGGACATAATCTGCACACCGGAGATTTTGCCGTTAATCAGTTGCTCGGGAGAACTGACCAGTCCCATATTGAAGTCTTTGCTGCTGACGTTTGTCACCGAGCCGGTCAGGTCACTCTTACGTTGCGTACCATATCCGATAACGACTACGTCACTTAATACCTGAGAATCGCTTTTCATCTGTACGTTCAATACAGAACCGCTTGCAGGAAGGGCTACGACTTTTGTTTCGTATCCTACATAAGAGAATTGCAACTCTTTGCTGCCTTGCGGCACGTTCAATGTGTAGTTACCGTCAAAGTCGGTAACCGTACCGGTAGAAGTGCCCATGATGAGGATGCTTACTCCAATCATCGGTTCTTTGTTCTCATCAATCACTTGTCCGGTGATTTTTTTGCCAGCCTGTTGGGCGAGGGCAGGAATCGCGCCTCCTAAAAAGGCTGTACACAATATTAGCAGTACAGTCAGATGGCGTAGATTTAAGATGTTCCTATTCATAATTAATGTGTTATTGATAATAGATTTATTGTATTGATTCTTATTTATTTCTTCTCTTGCTTTTCACTAATATATTTCGTATCTTTAAGAATTTTCCGCCTTTTGGAAGCTGGTGGTCACATAGCATCGTGATAAATGTCATGTTATAGAGTGACATTTGTTTCTTTATAAGGTGACTATTGTCACCTTGCAACGGGACAACTACGCGAGTGCATAAAAGATTATAGTTTACTGCACTCAAAATTCTTATTCTCCGCACTGAAAACTCTTATTTTCTGTATTAAATAAAAACTCTTAGATACGTTTATTCCAGCCATACATCACCGAGTTCAATCTCTACGGTTGGCTCGCCGGCTCCCGACATCGACAGTTCCAGTTTCTCTATCTTTTCCGGTCGGAAAGGAATTCCCGTCTCCGGGTGGAAATATTGTTTCAGGAATGTCGGATAAGCTATGGGCAATAATGCCGTGTCCGTCTGGCGCAACTTTTTCAGAGGTATCCGTATAATACCATCTGCAGTCGGAGCAGGGCATAAGCTTTTGTAAGTATATCCGTCCGAAGTGACGAAACCTGCGCTGAATCCTTGTGGAAGGGGCTTGTCGCAGTTTACGCGAATGCAGAGCGTAGTACAGTTTTTCACTTTATCTTTTCTTTCTTCGATTCCATCTTTCACGAATGTGCGGAGAAAGTGTTGCGGATTCTCTCCTTTCGGCGTGAATCTGAACCGGCGCAGCGGCTTTTCAACCGGAGAAGAATCAATCAAAGTACGTTGCAGGTCGTTCCATTCGGGAAGCGTATATGCTTCTATCCGGTTATCTGTATCTGTTATTTTCAGCAGTTGTATCGCACTGCCTGGGACGACAACACGAGTAGTCCAGTATGAATCGGAAGTGTAGTTCCAGTCTAATGGAGTTCCTTTTGTTCCCGAGGAATTTCCGGTGGCGGAGTTTCCGGCAGGATAAGTACGGGTGCTGTCGCCCCGGCAGACGATGATGTTATACCTGAAACAATCTTCCTTTATTTTTTCGGCAGGAATAGTAGCCTGATATGTATATCCGTTTGTACGTTTCATCTTTATATACGGGTTATGCTCGTTCCAGAAAGAAACCTTATCTGTGTAGATGATGACGGAATCGGGTAAAACACTTCCTGCTACTTGTGCGTTAATAGTCAGCGTTTTGCCTGCTTCAACAGTTGTTGCCGGAGTATGGGCGACTTTATAATTCATAGCGCGGGGAGCGGGAGCAACAAATTCTCCGATTCGAATCGAATTCCATTGGGAATCCCTTTTCCAGTTCTGCTTCGGGTTGCAACCGTTACGTTTCAACAGATAAACACCCGGATGAAGGTCACGGATAACTCCATCCGTTACTGTTTCTTCTTTCCGGCTATTCTCCTTATTTAGAGCGGTAAGAGTAAATACTTTACCCAAATCGGGGATTTGTAAGGCCATATCCCATGCACCGTAAATAATGCTGACCACTTCCTTCTCGGGTGACGGCTTGGCAAACGGGTCATTGACTACTATCGCATCCGGCATTATTTCGAGTCGCCATACTCCTGATTCGAGGCAATCAATGAAATAAGCTCCCGTACCCTCATAACCTACTATCGGCGAACTGCCGCATCCGGCAATTGAAACCAACTTTGATGCATCCCTGGGCTGTGTATTTGTCTGATTGGAGTAATAAAACTTCTCCCCATTATTCAACTCACTTAAATCTTCCGTATAACTGACGCGAAAGCCGTCACCGAATATAGTATCCTGCGGATAGCTTCCATACGATTCTCCTCTTTTCAAACTTCGGGCAGCTTCGGCGGCGATTTTCATACTGATAGCTTTATTGGGAGTATAGGCAAGATTCAGAAAATGAGTCTGATATTCCGTATTGGCAGACGCAATGTCTATCGGGTCATAGGCAAACTGCGTAATCCACTGGAAACCGGCTGTGCGGAAAGTACGCGCCATAGCCGGATACATATAAGAATACATAATATCCGCCGGGTCGAATTCATATATCATCCGTGCTTTCTTGTTGAATCCTTTCACTTTATCGGCAAAGGGAATGTCATAACGGTCTACGTAAGGGAGAAAATTCCCTTGTTGCGTGTGTCCGGCCACCAGTCCGATAGGATACCATTGATAGGTAGTTCCCTGAATGGCTGTCTCATAGTAAGCATCTACCACATATCCGTTATGGCTTACATTATAGAATACAGGCTTGCGGTTTCCTGTTTTATTGATTGCTTTCAGCATCCGGTTGATATAGGTTTTTACATCTTCTTTTGTGCCGGAATGGCAGGGTTCGTTATTAATCTCGAAACCTACGATAGAAGGGTCGTCCTTATAAGCCAGTCCCGTATAAGGATTGGTATGTTTCACCAGGTCACGGAGATAAGTTTCCTGTGCGCTGATAGCTTGCGGGTTGGAGTGTATATCGCATTTATCATATTTATAAGAGAAACCACCCGTTTGTATGTTTCGTTCCGGGTAACCATTTCCGAAGTTAGTCTGTGCGGTGATGACAATATGGATATTGCGCTCTTTGAGCTTGGCAATCAGATAATCCATGAGGTCAAGATGCTCGTTTTCGAGTAGATTACCCTGTTCGTCGGTCAGTTCCACGTCCCATAGATGAATGCGGTAGGCGTTCAGTCCCAGGCGGGAGAGATGGTATACATCTTTATCTATAGCAGTTTTGCGGTCGAATCCCAGATAGCCGAGTGCGCGGTAGGCGTGGGCGAAAGGCAAGGTATAATTCGTTCCGAAGAAAGAGGCCTCTTCGCGGGTGTCGCTCCAGCGCATCACTCCGTTTCCGTCTATATATATAATAGGTGGATTCGTTTTCCCCTGTATACCGGTGAAGAGGAACAACAAGCAAATAAAGGTAAGGATAAACTGTCTTTTCATGCTATCAAATTTAGCGGGTTATTTATGCCGACAAAGGTATACGAAGTGCTGATTTGATGAAAGCACAGATTGGACATATAAGGATAAAAATAGGACGAAAGAGGCTTAACTTCCTATGAAAGCGTTATTTATAAGTTCATATTTTAAAGTGGCGGTGAAGAAGCGTTGAATTGTCTCATTGCATATATTGCTTCGGCGTTTCTCCGAACTCAGCCTGGAAACATTTGGAGAAATAAGAGTGATTGGAGAAACCTACCATATACATCACTTCGGCAACAGTGAATTTCTTCTGTTGCAATAACATTGCCGCCTTTTTCATCCGGATGGACTTGATATATTCTACCGGAGACATTCCCGTCAGTTGTTTAATCTTCCGGTAAATCTGCTTGTTACTGAAGCCGGAAAGTTCGCACAAAGCATTAACATTCAGGTCTGCGTCGGAAAGATGGTCTTCGATCAGGCGGATAATATTCGACAGGAATTTCTCATCCTGGGATTCGGCTTCAATCGGTTTGAGTACAGGCAGTGATTCCAACGACTTTTTCGTCTGATTAGCCGGTACTTCTTCCTCTTCGATGGCGGCGACAGGAATGCTCAGCCCTACACTCGTTCCCTGGTTCTCTTCAGAAGTGACCCCGTTGATATGTCCTCCATGCAGTTCCGTATAAGTTTTCACCAGATAAAGTCCGATACCTGTGCCATCCTTATGTCCCGAGCGGGGAGACTGGTAAAAGCGCTGGAAGATATATGGAATGTCCTGTTGTGAAATTCCGGTTCCGGTGTCTGAAACACAAATATCCAGTTGCCCGCTTTCCTGCGAATAGAAAAGGGAGAGACGTACGCTTCCGCCGTCCGGGGTAAACTTCACGGCATTTGAGAGCAGGCTGTCCAGTATCACTCCCAGTTTGATAGCATCCATATCCGCATAAATCTTGGCCTTGTTCGCTTCGAACTGGAAAGTGAGCCGCGGGTTTTCTTCATAAACGGAGAACAGGCTGCGACTGAAAGATACCAATTCAATACGCGACAGGATAAGCAACGAATCCGCATTGTCTTCAATCCGGTTGAAGTTGAGCACCTGATGAATCAATGAGTTTATCTTCATCGCATTACGTTGCACTTCTTCCAGAGTTTGCTTCTCGTGCGTCGCTTCCGCGGCAGGAAGCAATTGGCTGACAGGAGCGATAATCCGGCTGAGGGGCGTTTTCAGTTCATTGGACAGGTTGGTGAAGAATGCCATTTTCTGACGTGACTGTTCCAGAATCTTCTCTTTCTCCAGACGTTCCATCTTCAACCGGTTTTTAACCCGGAAAAAGTTGATGGTCCAAGCGACCAGGCTCAGGAATAAAAGGCAGTAGAGTACTTTCGCCCAAAGCGTATAATACCAGGGTGGCAGAATCTTTATATCCAATATATAAGGGTGCTCGGAAGGAAATCCGTTCTTTTCTACTTTGCTGATAAGTAGCTGATAATCTCCATAGCTTAAATTGCTGTAAGTGATGCGGTTTGTGTTGGATTTCAGAGAATTCCATTCTTTATCCATCCCTTCAAGCCTGTAAACGAATTTGTTTTTTTCTTCGAGAGAATAGGGGAGGTCGGACAACTCAAAAGCCAGATTGTTCTGGTCATGCTTCAATTCAATGGCGTTTGTGTAGCGGATATTGGGGATATCTGCGGTAGCCGGATTCATCAATTGATTATTGATGTACAGAGCTGTCAGGAGAATGGGGCGTTCTTGATGATGCATTGCCTGTATATCGGGATGGGATACGGCGAAACCGTCGGCACCGCCCAGATAGATATTCCCGTCCTTCGAATCGAACAGCAAACTGGTAAAACGTTTGTCCGTCATATTCTGCTGACGTGCCTCCATTGTTTTCCGGTCGATAATCCATAGCCCGTTGGTGGTGGAAACCCAAATATGGTCTTTCACCGATGTCATGGACAGAATCTCGTTGTTATTGAAACTTCCGAATGATATGCTTTGCCGGCTGGAGTCTTTAGGATTGATACGCATCACTCCCCCGTGATATCCGACCCACAGCATACCGTCTGTATCGCAAAGCAGGTAGTTCGGACTCTTTTCCCCACTCAACTCGTCGGCAAATAGCTTGGTGATTTGCCGTGTACGCGGGTCGATTTTGTCCAGCCCTTTACTATTGTACAGCAATACCCATACGTTCCCTTCTTTATCGGGCATGATTTGATTGATAAACATACCCGACAGTCCGTTGTGAACGGAGTAATTTTGTTCGGCTATGTATTGTCCGCCGGCAGATTGCATTAATTTATGCTTGTCTACTACAAAGATTCCACCCAGACAGGTGGCAATCCATAGATGGCCGGAATTGTCTTCAAAGAGGTAATAAGCCCAGTTTGTATTGTAAGTCCCCGTGCTGTCAATGATGTTATAATGTATAAACTGCTGAGTGGCATAATTATAACGGTTGATGCTGCCATCCGTAGCTATCCATAATTGCTGTTCCTTATCTTCGTAAATATGACGGATACGGTTGTGGGATAAAGGATATGTTTTATCTCCCATTTTATACCAGGCTGCCTCGTGGCGTGTTCCGGTGGGGTGGATGAAACGGAGTAGCCCGTTCGTGCCGCCAAACCAGTAAAAGCCTTTTGAATCGCGGAACAGTGAGTAGAACTGGTTTCCGTCTCCCGTGCCCGTGATTTGGGAGATTGGCACGAATTGCAGGGCACTGTTATAGCGTGACAAAGAGATTCCATAATCAGTCCCTAACCAAATATTCTGTTCCTGATCGGAAAAGATATTCCAGACGATGTTGTTGGTCAGCGACTGGATATTGCGTGAGTCATGAATGATATGTTGCAAAGGCTCTTCATCGTTCTTATATACATAAAGTCCGTTATCCGTACCAGCCAATAAGTTTCCGTCTCCATCCAAAGCCAGTGATTTGATGGAGTTATTATGAAAAACTTCTATCGCATTCATCTTTCCTGTTGCAGGGATGTATTGGAAGAGATAGCCTTCCATGCCAATCCAAATGCACTGCCGGGTGATATCTTCCAATAAGGAATTGACAAACAGATTGCTTATCGCCCGGTCGACAGGCAGAAAAATACTTTTAAACTTTCCATGTTCCGGTATATAACGGCACAAACCATTATAAGTGCCCACATAAATCTGATTGTCTTTCGTGTGGATAATAGAATAGATTGTATTATGAGACAAGCCGCTACGATTGCTGTCGAAACGGGACAATTTGCGGTCTTTTAACCGGTAAGTGTAGAGTCCGTTCAACGAACCTATCCATAAGGTATCTCCCTGAAGTGCCATGGTGCGGACATCGGTGGGGAAATCCGTCTCCGGCTGTTCATATTTGTCTGTGTGGTAATTGTAAACAAGTATTCCGTTATCTGTTCCCAGATACAGATACGTATTGTCTGCGATAATACCGCAATAGATGCGTGTATTATTGCGTTCGCCATACGTGAAATGTTGTTGGGTGGAATAGCCGTCATAACTGAATAATCCTTTGTTGGAACCTATCCATATCAGCCCCTCGCTATCTTGCAGGAAACAACTGATAACCGAAGCTTCGGCACCGAGATAGATATTGTCGAACTGCTGATAATTCACTTTTTGCCCATATACATCACAAGGGATGCAGCAGATGCAAATGAGTAAAAGAATCCATCTAATTCGTCGGTACATGGTATCAGGTTTACAAGTTTTATTTCGCAAATGTAGGAAAAATGTCGGTTACACTTGTAAATATCCCGCTCTTTTTGTTCCTTTGTTACCTATTTATAAACAGAAAACTTTAGTATGAGAAAACTAATTTATTTGCTTTTGTTGCCATTGGCAGTGGCTGTGACTGCATGTGGCGGTAAAAAAGGAGCTTCAGATAATAAATCGACGTTGGCTACAATGGACAGTGTGGATGCCCGCGGACTGCAACGTATGCAAACTTCCAAAAGCGAAACGGACTTCAAGTTTAGAGGAAAAGATTATCATTCCATGGTTTCGCGTACGCCGGACGAAAGTCTGCCCCATGTCACCAACGAAATGGGAGATACCTATGTCGATAATAAAATCGTGTTGCGCCTGACACGTGGCAGCGAGAAGGTGTTTGATAAAACTTTTACTAAGAATGACTTCTCGTCCGTAGTGGATGCTAAATTCCTGTCGCATTCTGTCCTTGAAGGAATCGTATATGACAAGACCACTCCGCAGGGAATAGTGTATGCGGCAAGTGTTTGTTATCCGCAGACGGATTTGTATATGCCGCTTTCTATCACCATTACTGCCGATGGAAAGATGAGCATACAAAGAGTGGATATGCTTGAGGAGGAATATAATGACGAACCGTCCAATTAAGCCTGTGAACGGGTACTGACAGTAGAATTATACAAATGTGAAAACATTTGAGACAAATGAAGGGCAGCCGAAGAGGTTGCCTTTCGTATTTTTGCACTGTCAACAAACTTAATACCGAATAGAATGAAGAAAAACATTTTAGCTGTCTGTGTGGTAGCAGTAGGATGCACGGCACTGACCGCCCAGACTAAAAATACACAAACGCTGGTTCCACTGACCGAACGTGTAAACGTGCAGTCAGATTCGGCACGTATCAATCAGATTATAGACGGTTGCTGGGTAGCAGTCGGTTCTAAAAAGCCGCATGCCATTCAACGCGACTTCACCTGTATGTTCGACGGAAAACCTTCTTATCGTTTCGAACTGAAAGAAGATGATAACACACTGTCGGGATACGCCAAAGGGGAAACAAAAGGGCGTGCGGAATTTTCTTATTGTTATGCAACTTCCGATGATTTCAAAGGGAAGCCTGCCGATACGTATAAAAAGGCACAAATAATGAAAACTGTATATCATCATGGTAAAGGAGCTTGCCCGCAAGGCTCTTCCCGCGACTATGAGTTCTCGGTATATATTTCTTCTACATTGGGCAGTGATGTCTCGACAATTTTTGCCCAGTGGCACGGAATGCCGGACCGTACTTTGGTTCAGACTCCGCAGGGTGAAGTGAAGACACTGACTGTTGATGAATTTATCGAGCTGGACAAGACTACTATCTTCAAGAAGAACATGGGACACGAGAAAAAAGCCAAACTGGACAAGCAGGGCAATCCGGTAAAAGACAAACAAGGTAATCCGGTGTACGTAGCCGGTAAAGCCAACGGCTGGCTGGTTGAACAGGGCGGGTATCCGCCTTTGGCATTCGGATTTTCCGGCGGCTGGTTTTATATCAAGGCAAACTCCGACCGTAAATGGCTGACGGATAAAGACGACCGTTGCAACGCAAATGTAGAAAAAACGCAAATAATGAAGCCTGTGACCTCTGAATATAAAGCATCTACCATTGCTTACAAGATGCCTTTCGCCGATTTTCCGAAGGATTGCTGGATTACGTTCCGTATCCATATTGACTGGACGGTCTATGGGAAAGAAGCCGAAACAATCGTGAAGCCGGGTATGCTTGATGTGCAGATGGACTATCAGGACAAGGGAAAAAAGGTTAGTAAACATATTGTGGATAATGAGAAAATCCTGATTGGACGTAACGACAAAGACGGCTATTATTTTAAATTCGGTATTTACCGTGTAGGTAATAGCACGAAGCCGGTATGTTACAATCTGGCAAACTATTCAGAGAGGTAAATTAGTCAAAAAGGTAAAGAGAGTGTGTTATCCGGATGTTCTTCAGTGGGCATCCGGATATTTTTTTATGTGAATCTGGTAATATTAAAAAATGTCAATAATCATATGCCGTTTGGCAAATACGTTCCAGGTATGCGAAAAGATTCGTTTTTTTGCCACCTGCCAAATGGTATATGTATAAAATAACTAGTGATGTAAATGATGAGTAAAAATGGATTTAGCCGGTGTGGGGAACTCTACATCGGTCGTTTACGAAAAGAGGGACGCCACTCTACGGCGCACGTCTACAAGAACGCCCTCTTTTCTTTCAGCAAGTTCTGCGGCATATCTAATCTGTCGTTCAGGCAAGTCACCCGTGAGCGTTTACGGTGCTACGGGCAGTATCTTAACGAATGTGGTCTGAAGCCTAATACGATTTCTACGTATATGCGCATGCTTCGTAGCATTTATAATCGGGGAGTGGAAGCGGGGAATGCCTCTTACGTGCCGCGGTTGTTCAGTGATGTCTATACGGGCGTGGATGTCCGTCAGAAAAAAGCCTTGTCTGCCGCCGAACTGCATAAGCTTCTTTACGAAGATCCTAAGTCTGAGCGTTTACGCCGTACACAATCTATTGCTGCTCTGATGTTCCAGTTTTGCGGGATGTCATTCGCAGATTTGGCTCATTTGGAAAAATCGGCTTTGGAAAGCAATGTATTGCGTTATAGCCGTATCAAAACTAAAACTCCTATGAGTGTGGAGGTGTTGGACAGTGCAAAGGAAATGATTGACCAACTACGGAACAAGCAGGACTCTCTGCCCGATTGCCCTGATTACCTATTCGATATTCTCCATGGTGACAAGAAACGGAAAGATGAACGTGCTTACCGTGAATATCAGTCTGCCCTCCGTCGGTTTAATAATAGCTTGAAGGATTTGGCAAGGGCGCTACATCTGAATTCTCCGGTTTCTTCCTACACGTTCCGCCATTCCTGGGCTACTACCGCCAAGTATCGGGGAGTCTCAATTGAAATGATTAGTGAATCATTGGGGCACAAATCTATAAAGACCACGCAAATCTATTTGAAAGGCTTCGGACTGGAAGAACGTACAGAGGTAAATAAAGGGAATTTATCTTACGTAAGGAACTACTGCGCTAGCAGATGACTATGATATAATGTATTGGTAATCAGTGATAGTAACTAGCCGTTACTTCTTAGGTAACGGATATAAATTTGACGCAAAGATAGACAAAAACATAGATAGCACACAAATATTTCTTCACTTTTTTTAGTTTTATCTGAAACATAGGGCAAAAAACTATCTGAACATGAAATAATATAAATTTCATGCTCCAACTTCTTATTGCCAAAATTCAGGGACTTTCTCGCTGAATAATAGGCAGTTGCTTTTCTCGTGCCCTGTCTATGTGTGTAATTTCCCTTTTCATTGCTGTGTGTACTCAATCCGTTACCTAAGAAGTAACGGACAAATATGGGGTAAAAAAACATGATTTTAACAAAAGCAAAATCAGTAATTGCTGGGCCTAGTAATGGGACAGGGGAAGGCGTAGCACACTCTAAACGCTGGTATGTAGCTTTGGTTCGTATGCATCACGAGAAGAAGGTTGCAGAGCGTTTGGACAGAATGGGGATTGAGAGTTTTGTTCCTGTCCAACAGGAAATTCATCAATGGAGTGACCGGCGAAAGATGGTCGAGTCAGTCTTGCTTCCAATGATGGTTTTTGTCCATGTTGATCCGAAAGAGCGTATGGAAGTTTTGAGTTTTTCTACAGTGAGTCGTTATATGGTGATGCGGGGTGAGAGTGCACCGGCGGTGATTCCTGATGATCAAATGGCGCGTTTCCGTTTTATGCTTGATTATTCCGAAGAAGCAATCTGTATGAACAGTTCTCCTTTGGCACGTGGTGAAAAGGTTCGTGTCATCAAAGGTCCTTTGACCGGACTTGTTGGTGAACTGGTCAATGTTGACGGTAAAAGTAAGATTGCCGTTCGCTTGAATATGCTTGGTTGTGCTTGTGTTGATATGCCTATTGGTTATGTAGAGGCAATCAGCGAGAAAAACTAATTTTTCCCCTCTTTTTTGTTTTATCCTCAATTTATAATGAATATGAAAAACTGTAGAGTTTCCTTCCTTTTTATGTTATTAGCATGTGTTTTGGGTGGGATGACTTCTTGTGTGTCATCCAAAAAGATGCTTTATCTGCAAGGTGCTGATAAACTGCATGAGAATCCACAGAAAATAGAAAATAATTATGAATTGCGTATCAAACCGGATGACCAGCTTCTGATTACGATTAATAGTAAGGCTCCGGAGTTGTTAACTCCTTTCGCGAACAGCCAGGTATTAGGTTCAAGTTCGTCTACGAATACCCAGGAAAGCACCGGCCTTTTAGTCAGTCAGAGTGGTAAAATAGAAATACCTGTTTTGGGTGAGATGCAGGCGGCAGGGTTGACACGCCAAGAATTGGCGGATGCGATTAAAAACAAACTTATTGAAGGCGAGTATATCAAGGATCCTACCGTATTAGTACGCTTTAAAGGTGCAAAAATAGTAGTGCTCGGTGAAGTGGGCAGTCCCGGAGTAAAAGACTTGCCCGGTGAACGTGTTACCATACTCGAAGCTATCGGACTGGCAGGTGATTTACCGCCGACAGCCCATCGGGAGAATATTCTGGTTATCCGAGAGGAAAATGGTGAACGTAAGAGTTATAGCGTTGATCTTACTTCGGGAGAAGATATTTTGAATTCCCCCGTTTTTTATCTTCAGCAGAATGATGTAGTTTATGTGGAACCCAACAAGGCTATTAATGTGAAAGGAAGTTCCGCACTTACCTATCTGTCTGCCGGTAGTAGTATTATCGGCGTATTAGCTTCTATATTATCATTAGTATTTATTCTTACGAAATAATAAGATGGAATATACACAGGAAAATAATGAGAAAACAGTCAAGGAAAGCGGATTCAATATTAACTTGCGTGATATTGTAGAATTAATCATAGCTAATTGGTACTGGTTTGCTCTTTCAGTGTTTATTTGTGTGAGTGTCGCTTATCTATATACCCGTACCTTAGTCCCCGTTTATCAACGTCAGGCTGTGATGTTGGTAAAGACGGGAGGAAAGAATGCAAATTCCGACATTTCGGCTATGTTGGAGTTGCAAGGCGGAATTACCGGTAGTGGTGTTGAAAATGAAATGTTTATACTCCGTTCCCATCAACTGGTGCGTGAGGTTGTCAATCGCCTGCATCTGGATGTATCATATGAGAAAGAAGGCTTTTTCCGTAATACATCTTTATATGTTGAATCTCCGATTGAAGTAAACTTCATAGACCCATATCATACTTACTATCGTACGAATGTCACTCCATTGGATGTGAAGAACTACTCCATTTCGGGTGAAAAATACGCTTATGGTGATACCATTCAAACAGAAGCCGGAAGAATCGTAGTGAATTTGAGACCTGAAAATCTTAGTACCTATATAGGTAAGCCTGTCCTGGTGACACGAATGAATCCCGAAGTGGCAGCGTCCATATATAAAGATGGTATTTCAACTTCGCTTGCAGGTAAAGGAACTTCTATGGTACAGATTACTTGTACGGGAGATAATGTATCCCGTGCCGATGCGATCCTGAACGCTTTGATTAATGTATATAATGAAACTATCATTGAAGACAAGAACCGCATAGCGGTAAACACCGCCAAGTTCATAGATGAACGTATTGCGGTAATCGGTAAAGAATTGGGCGATGTAGAAGAAGAACTGACAGACTTCAAGCAGCGTAACCGGATTATAGGCTCGGAAGGGAACGGGTCGCAATTTCTTGCGGAAAGCAGCCGCATGAAGACAGAAAACCTTCAGATGGAAACGGAATTGTCCATTGCCCAATCCATTAAAAGCTATTTATTGGATGCTACCCGAAACAATCAGTTAATACCTAATGTATCCGGTGTTGGAGATGCAAGTGTACAAAGTCAGATCACTGCTTATAATGAATTGATGCTTCAACGTAACCATCTGTTGGCTGAATCCGGTGCAAAGAATCCCGTTGTACAGACGGCAGATAAGAATTTGGCAGAGATGCGTACGGTAATTTCCGGCTCCATGGATAATTATATAAAGAATCTTCGTCTACGGTTGGAGAAGACTCGTGCGGTAGAACGTCAGATCAACTCTGAAATTCAGGCTGTTCCGAAGCAAGAGAAGATGGCATTAAGCATTATCCGTCAGCAATCCATCAAAGAAGCATTATATACTTTCCTGTTAAATAAGCGTGAAGAAAACGCACTGCAACTGGCAGTAACGGAAGCGAATATCCGTGTAGTGGAATCTCCATTTGGTTCCAATGCCCCTATCGCACCTCATTCTACAACTTTTCTGCTGGCAGCTTTAGTTGTAGGACTGGCTATCCCGTTGGGAATCCAGATACTAATCATGTTATGGAATACGTCCGTCCGCGGTAGAAAGGATATTGAAGATTATACCACTATTCCACTTTTAGGTGAGATTCCTTCCCGTAAAGAAAATATGGCAGACGATGCCATTGTGGTAGACGATAAAAAGAATGACATTATTTCCGAGTCGTTTCGTCTGCTTCGTGCCAATATAAACTTTGTAGCGAAAGATGCGCGTGTTCTCATGTTCACTTCTACCATGCCGGGAGAAGGAAAGTCGTTTGTATCTCGCAATTTGGCAGTGGCAATCGCTATTGCCGGGAAAAAAGTGGTATTGGTTGATACTGATATGCGTAAGAGAACGCAAAGTAAATTGGCGGGAATTAAACATAAAGATGGATTGAGCACATACCTGTCTGGACAACACAATGATGTTGACAGCATTTTGGATAAAGGACTGATTCATCCGTCTGTCGACTCCCTGTTTGTTGGTCCTATTCCGCCTAATCCTTCCGAACTATTGATGAGTGAACGGTTGGAGAAATTAATAGAGGAGCTGAAGAAACGCTATGACTATATCATATTGGATAATGTTCCGGCACAAATTGTGGCAGATGCCGCCATTGTGAATCGTGTAGCAGAACTGACTTTATATGTCATTCGTGATGGACAACTTGACCGACGCTATCTTCCGGAATTGGAACGACTGCACAAAGAAGGTAAGTTTAATCACTTGTGTATTGTGTTGAATGACAGCCATATTGAAAAGAAAAAATATGGGTACGGTTACGGATATGGTTATGGCTACGGGTATGGTTATAAATATGAGGAATATAAATAATAGAGATGAAACAAAATTTGGAAAAATTTATCCGGTATATAAGCAGGACTTATTTTAGTTACTGGATAATATGGGGAATTGACTTAGTCATTTCGGTGACTTCCACCTGTTTCACTTATTGGTGGATACATTGTCTTACGGGCACATTACTGAATGGTTGGGGAATGATTCAGGTCGGAACTTTAGCGGCAGTTGCTACTACGATAGCTTCCTATCTGTTTCACACATACCGTAATACTGTACGTTATTCTCAACTGCGCTGTTTATGGCCGCTCATTTGTAGCTCGTTATTTAAGATGGCATGTGTGGCAATTGCTGTCTTTACATTCTTGACTTCTGTCGGCTTATCGGCCAATCAGAAACTTTTGTTCATCCTATTTGACGGAATGTTGACTATCATTGCATTTGCTACATCCCGAATGCTGATGGTTATCATCTACGAGGCCTTGATAGATATGATGAACAAGGAGAATATGCGTATTCTGATTTATGGAACGGATGATAAAAGCGTAGCCTTAAAGACTCGTTTGCTGCATAGCTCTCATTATAAAGTTGTAGGTTTTTATTGTTATGGCACTATCTATAAGCATCGTCGTCTGGCCGAATTGCCTATCTATTATTTTACGAACGAGCAGACTTTCCAGCAACTAGTCTATAAACGGCATATTCAAGGTATCCTGTTTGCTCACAATGAGTCGACCCGTGCGGAAGAGACCCGTTTGCTTCAATACTGCAAGGATAACCATATAAAGACTCTCATTGCTCCTTCTATCAGTGAGGCTGATGAAGACGGGAATTTTCATCAATGGGTACGTCCGGTAAAGATTGAAGACTTGTTGGGACGCCCTGAGATTAATATCAATATGGGTGAAGTCGCTGATGAATTCAGTGGAAAGGTGGTCATGGTTACAGGAGCTGCCGGTAGTATCGGTAGTGAACTTTGCCGTCAATTGGCGCAGATGAATATCAGTAAACTGATTATGTTTGATTCTGCCGAGACTCCTTTGCATAACATTCGTCTTGAGTGTGAGCGGAAGTATCCTAACCTTGATTTTGTTCCGGTGATAGGAGATGTCCGTGTGATAGACCGCCTACGTATGGTGTTTGAAATTTATCATCCTCAAATCATATTTCATGCAGCAGCCTATAAGCATGTTCCGCTGATGGAAGAAAATCCTTGCGAGGCTGTATTGGTGAATGTCACGGGTAGCCGCCAAGTAGCTGATATGGCAGTGAAGTATGGTGCGGAGAAGATGGTAATGGTTTCCACAGATAAGGCTGTTAATCCTACCAATGTGATGGGGTGTTCCAAACGGTTGGCGGAAATCTATGTGCAGAGTTTGAGTTATGCCATTAAAGAAGGTAAGATAGAGGGTAAAACCAAATTTATCACCACCCGTTTCGGCAATGTCTTAGGCAGTAATGGCTCGGTGATTCCCCGCTTCAAGGAACAAATAGAAAATGGCGGTCCCGTCACCGTGACACACCCTGATATCATACGCTATTTCATGACTATCCCCGAGGCGTGTCGTTTGGTGATGGAAGCAGCTACTATGGGGGAGGGAAATGAAATCTTTGTATTCGAGATGGGTAAACCGGTGAAGATTGTGGATTTGGCTACTCGTATGATAGAGTTAGCGGGATATAAGCCGGGAGAGGATATTGAAATTCAATTTACGGGTCTTCGTCCGGGAGAGAAATTGTATGAGGAAGTTTTGAGTAATGAAGAGAATACGATTCCTACTCATCATAAGAAGATAAAGATAGCTAAGGTTCGAAAATATGAGTATGAGGATATTGTAGAGACATACGATGAATTTGAGAGATTATCTCGTTCTGTGAAGATTTGGGAGACGGTGAAGTTGATGAAGAGAACGGTACCGGAGTTTAAGTCGAAGAATTCGAGGTTTGAGGAGTTGGATAAGTAATGTTATTTGTTACTAATATATTGATATATTATTACTATAGATGAAATTTTTATTTGATCTTGATGGAACGGTCACATCTGCAGAGACTCTTCCTATTATTGCAGAACATTTTAACTGCAAAGAACAGATTGCAGAGTTAACCACTAAAACAGTAGCAGGGAATGTTCCTTTTATTGAGAGTTTTATTCGTCGAGTAAATATATTGGGTAAAAACTCGGTTAAAGAGACTTCTGATCTTCTTGCTCAGGTTCCTCTTTATCCAAGAGTGGCAAAATTTATTGAGGAACATAAAGAGGATTGTGTCATTGTTACTGGCAATCTTACTTGTTGGTGTGAAGGGTTATTTAAAAAGATAGGTTGTCAATGTTATGGTTCTGAGGCGGAATGCAACAATGACGAAGTCGTGTTGCTAAAAACTATTCTTAGAAAAGAGGCTGTTGTTGACCAATATAAGGCTTTGGGGGAAACTGTAGTATTTATTGGAGATGGAAATAACGATCTTGAAGCTATGCGCCATGCTAATATTTCTATTGCAGTGGGATTAACTCACAACCCGGCACAAAGTTTAATGGCTATTTGTGATTATGTTATTTATAATGAAAATGCATTAATACGACAGATGCGTCAACTTCTTGGACAATATAGCGATAACAAATCTGTGGTTATAAGCTGTGCTGGTATTGGAAGTAGGCTTGGGTTGGGGTTGACAAAAGCACTTGTGCAAATTAATGGCGATTCGCTTATTTCATGGCAATTAAAACTCTTTAAAGAAGTTGAAGACTTGCGTCTTGTCATTGGATTTCAAGGTGCAGAAATAATCGAAGAGGTTCGGAAGTACCGTGAGGATGTTATATTCTGTTATAACCATCGTTATTTTGAGACGAAAACAGGGGCAAGCTATTATTTAGGAGCTCGTCACGCAAACCGAGAGTCATTAGAATGGGATGGTGATTTACTTGTTCATCCAGATGATGTAAAAATGTTGTTGGCCACTCCTGGAGAATTTATTTGTTATGGTGATATTACCAGTGAGGATTCTGTATACGTACGTACCGATGAGAATGGTGAAGTCTTAAGTTTCTCTCGTGAAGGAGGGGATTACGAATGGACCGGACCAGCTTGCATGGATAAGAGACATCTTACGTATTGTTCACAAAATGTTTTTAATATGTTTGAACCCTTTTGTCCAATGAGAGGGATCAAGGTCAGAGCCTATGATATTGATACATATAGTGATTATATTCGAGTTTCAGAAATTACAAAAGATTGGAAGGTATGATTGGAATAATCGGTGGTAATGGTGTTGCTGCAACGAATAAGCTTAATTTGCTCATAGAAGAGCGGCTGACAAAAGAAGGGGCTTTTCGAGATGCTCATCATCCAGAAATAATAATTTGGCAAGCTACACAAGCTCCTTCCCGTAGTATGTATCTTGAAGGACATGGCCCTTCATGGATAGAAGATTATGTAGAAATAGGGAATAAGCTTAAGTCATGTGGGTGTGATGAACTTTGCATGTGTTGCAACACTGCGCATTATGCCATAGACGAACTTTCAGAAAGAATCGGGATTAAATTCATTAACCTTTTAGATCTTGTAGCGATGCGTTGTCATGATTTGGAAGTTAATAGAATTGGTATGATGTGTTCTGATGGTCTTCGTAAAGTGGGGCTGTACGAGAAGCGGTTTGCTATTTATGCTCCTGAGATTGAATTTGTATATCCTAATGAGGATTATCAGAAACTTGTTACTAAGGGTATTTGTAATGCTAAAGATAAGATTCGCTTTTCCAATCCTGAGGTAGAGGGTCTACATCCTTATAATTGTTTTGCAAAGGTTTGTGATCATCTTTTTTATGACAAAGGAGTCGATTGTATTGTAGCTGGTTGTACTGATATCTGTAATGTATATCCACAATCACAAGATAATTGTAATTACAAATATGTAGATAGCTTATGTGTATTGGCTGATTATATTGTTTCAGTAGCTCCTAGATACTTTTGATATGGGTTCTGTAAGACAAGAAACTTTGTCAGGTGTAAAATGGACTGCCATAGAGAATTTTTCAATACAAGGTATTCAATTCTTTCTAGGGCTTGTCATGGCTAGGCTTTTAAGTCCTTCTGATTATGGAGTCTTGGGAATGATAGGTATATTTATTGCTATATCCCAGACATTTATTAATTGCGGTTTTACCTCAGCATTAATTAGGAAAATAGATCGTACCCAAGAGGATTGTTCTACTGTTTTTTATTTTAATATCGTAGCTGCTTTATTTTTTTATCTTTTACTGTTTTTTACAGCTCCATATATTTCTTATTTTTTTGAAACTCCAGTTTTGAGGGTTGTTATAAGAGTTATTGCTATTAATCTTGTAATAGATTCATTAGCTGCTGTTCATAGAACTCAATTAACTATAAAAATTGATTTTAGATCTCAGGCTATAATATCTTTTATAACATGTATTTTGTCTGGAGTTGTTGGTGTATATTTAGCTTACAAAGGATATGGTGTATGGGCTTTAGTTTATCAGCAAGTAGCTGGAGCGATATTAAATGTCATATTGACATGGTATGTGTCAAAATGGATACCATCATTTATATTTTCTAAATCTTCATTTTGCGAGCTTTTTGCTTTTGGTAGTAAATTGTTGGGGGCTAATCTTCTTCATACTTTTTATTCTAATGTAACAACAATCGCGATAGGCAAATTCTATTCTGCAAAAGAACTGGGCTTTTATACTCGAGGAAACAATTTTGCAAGTTTGCCTTCGTCGAATTTGGTAGGTATTCTTCAACGAGTTACATTTCCAATTTTGTCCAAAATCCAAAATGATGAAGAACGTCTTTTGGGAGTTTATGACAAATATATAAGAATTACGTCACTTCCTGTATTTTTCTTGATGTGTTTACTTGTCAGTGTAAGTAAACCATTGATTTTGATATTGATAACAGATAAGTGGTATGATTCAGTTATTTATTTACAGATTCTATGTTTTGCGATGATGTTTGACCACATTACAACAGTGAATATGAATCTCTTGCAGGTAAGAGGGCGCTCCGATCTTGTTCTTAAAACAGAGATAATAAAAAAGAGTATCTCTTTTGCAATGATTATAGCCTCTATCCCTTTGGGGGTGATGGCCATTTGTATATCACGTGTTGTTTATACACAGATTGCAATTTTTCTAAGTACATACTACACAGGTAAAGAATATGGATTGAGTTATAAATCGCAGTTTAAGAGTTTTTTTCCATATTTTTTTTACGGAATTATAGCTATGTTACCATCGTTATTGCTTTGTACAACAGATTTATCTCCATATATTACTCTACCAACAGGTATTATAGTTAATACAGCTATATATTATTTTCTAATAAGAAAGGATTCAATATGGCTGGAATTGAAAGAACTTTTATTGTCAAAATTAAAATAGAGATGATGGAAATATTTCATAAGCTACATCTGTTTTTTGGGCGTTGTAAGGGTGATTTATATGCTATATATCGTTATTATGGCTATAAGATGACGATTCCTTATAAAGTATGGCGGATACGTCATAAACCTAAAATTAAGATTCTTTTTGTTGTCTCAGAGGTTAGCATGTGGAAAACAGAACGATTGTATAAACGTATGCTTGAACATGAACGCTTTGAACCTGTTTTACTGCCCGTTTCTGATTGTGTTAATCATGAAAGTAGTACTGAGGTCGAAAAGTATTTTGTATCAAAGGGGTATGCTTACGAAACTCTTTTAGAGGGAGAGACAATTCGAAATCGTATTTCTCCAGATATAATCTTCTATCAGCAAGCTTATTCGGGTGTAATAGAGAGTAAATACTTTGAAGGTGCTAATAGAAAGTCTCTTTTTTGTCATGTAAATTACTGTTTTCGCAATACAATAGCTAAAAGTACAGTGGATTTACCTCTTCTTAATATTGCTTGGAAGGTATTTTCTGAAAATGAAGTTTGTAGTAGAGAATTGGCACCATTGATGAGAAATAAAGGAAAGAATTTGGTTAATACAGGGCTTCCATTTATGGATGATTATTGTCAGGAAAAGCGAATCTATCCAGATAGGTGGAAACCACAAGAATGCATTAAGAAACGAATCATTTATGCACCACATCATTCTATATTAGACATAGACAAATTAGCATGGGGTTCTATTGTTGAATATGGAGACTTCGTACTTTTGATGGCAAAGAAATATTCACATCAAACACAGTGGATTTTTAAGCCACACCCATTTTTGAAATCTAAGTTAATTGAGGTTTGGGGGCATGAGCGTACTGAAAAGTATTATGACGAATGGAAATCGCTTTCTAATACACAAATTGAAGATGGGGATTATATTGATTTGTTCAAACATTCAGATGCTATGTTGCATGACTGCGGATCGTTTATGATAGAATATATGTATACTTTAAATCCGGTAATGTACTTATATGCGTCACGTCCGCAGAAAAAAATAACTCTTTCTTTGCTTTCGCAGGAATCTCTTAAAATGCACTATTCAGGTTACAGTTGTACGGATATTGAGTCTTTTATTATTGATGTGATAAAAGGTTATGATCCCATACGAACACAAAGGATAGAGTATTATAATCGGTGGTTAAAACCGCATGGTGATTCATCAATAAGCATTATTAATTCTATATTAGGTATTTAGATGGTTTTATTACTTATTTCTTTGGTAGTTATATCTTTATATGGCGTGAAATTTTCACATTACAATAAAGACTATATGTTGCCTCAAAATACGAATTCTATAAAAGGGGTATTTGCCATTCTGATTTTATTAACACATTTGCGAAGTTACATAGAAATACCTAATATAAATTTGAATACAGATTTTGAATATATACTTGATAGAATAGGGCAGTTAATGGTAGCTGTATATTTCTTTTATAGCGGTTTTGGTATCTTGGAATCTTATAAAAAGAATTTGAATTATGAGAAAACTTTTTTCAAGAGACGAATTTTGAGAACTTTATATCACTTTGACATAGCCGTTTTATTATATGTAGTGTTAGGTTTTTGTATATCTGATGTTAGACCTGTACTTAATTATTTGACATGTTGGATAGGTGCATCATCTGTTGGAAACAGTAATTGGTTTATCTTTGTTATTTTGATATTGTATGTTATTACAATTATCTCATTTAATATTGTAAAAAGAAGGTCTGTTTTTATAATGTGTTGTAGTGTTACTGTATTTTCTGTAATTTTATGGATCTTTTTACGATTATATTCTGCTGGATTTTGGTGGTATGACACCTTGATGACATTCTCGGCTGGTATGTGGTTCTCGTATTATTATAATCAAATAAATAGATTACTGAGCAATAGAGTGTGGTCAAATATTATAATCGTTGTTATTAGTGTAATTTTTGCTATTCACTATCATTATCATTGGGTCGATGTATATGGTATCACTGCATGTATGTTTGTGTATTTAATTGCTGCAATCTCAACAAAAGTTCATATTGGTAATACTATACTTACATGGTTGGGTACAAATGCATTCTCCATATATATTTTACAAAGATTGCCAATGAATATACTTCGATATTTCAATGTTACTGATAATTATGTACTTTTTACTGTATTATCAATACCTATGGTTTTAATAATGGCTCATATATATACTTTATTATTAAATAAACTTGATAAATATACTGTAGACTTATGAGTAATCCGTTCTTTTCTATAATAATACCATTATATAATAAAGGTAAGACAATTCGTGATACTTTGAATTCGATTCTTTGTCAGTCGTTTGTTAACTATGAGATTCTCGTAATTGATGATGGATCTACGGATAATAGTTGTGAGGAAGTTCTACAGATTGTTGATAAACGTATTATTCTTTTTACTAAAGAGAATGGCGGTCCTTCAAGTGCGAGAAATTATGGAATGGATAAGGCAATGGGGAAATATGTATATTTTCTTGATGGAGATGATAGGCTGACTTCTGATGCACTTTGGAATATGTACAAGGTTATTGGACAGAATTTAGAGCAATCATTATTTTGTTTTAATTGTTTCATTGTTAATGGTAATGATAGAAAATTGTCGACAGATAGTGCTAAATGTGGAGTTGTGCGTTGGCCCTTTGTACAATGGTTATTGTGTGATTTCTGTCCCAAGCCTGGAATGTTTGTATACAGAAATGGCACTATTGATTTAAGATTTAATGAAGATTTATATAGATATGAGGACACGAATTTTTTCTTTGAGTTAATGAGGACTAAATGTTTTTATTATTCAAGTTTACCTGTATTTGAATATAATCAAGAGACATTAGAAGGAAGTTGTGCTCGTAAAAATTGTGGGCAAGATTTTATTTGTAATTTACAGCCAGAGGGGAAGACGTTTTGGGAACGTTTATGTCTTTATAAATTATATTTGGAATCTTGTTCTTTATATCCTACAGTTTCATTGGAAATATATGGAAATACTTTTGATAAATTGTCCTACAAAATTATGTATTCTTTAATGATGAGATATCTTTCATTTAAATGGAGAAAGCGAAAATAATATGAGCAATGTAAAGTTGTCAATAATCACAATCTGTTACAATGATTGTAGTGGATTGAAAAAGACTGCACAATCTATAGTTACACAAACATATGTAAATGTTGAGTGGATTGTAATTGATGGTGGTTCTACAGATGGAAGTGTTGATGTTATCAATCATTATGAAAATAAAATATCTTATTGGGTTAGTGAACCTGACAATGGGATATACAATGCTATGAATAAAGGTCTTGAAAGGGTTACAGGAGAGTATATAATGTTTCTTAACTCAGGAGATTATCTCCTCAAAAATAATACTATTGAGAGTGTTATTCCGTATTTGCATGATAAAGATTTATATGTTGCTGACATCTGCCATGATATAGATAAAAAATGTACTCCTGGCTTCAAATTACCAGAAAATATTACAGAACAACAAATTTTATATCAGTTGATACATTTTACTTTTCCTCATCCTGCGAGTTTCTTTAAAAATAATTATTTTAAGCGATTTGGATGCTATGATGAAACGCTTAAGGTGGTGGCGGATTGGAAAGCATATATGTTAGGTGCGATTCTTGGGAATTGTAGTATTGAAATAATTCCTCTAGTTACAACAGTATTTGATACTACAGGTATAAGTAGTGTTGGTTTCCAATCGGATGATGAAAGAAAAAATGCGTTTTATGATATGCCTAGGTTAAATGAGCTTTTTTTATTCTATCGTAATTATTACACTCTTCAAACAGCTCTTCAGGATACTTGTATAGGACGTGGAATCGTTCGGCTGTATTATTTCTTTTATCGATTATTTAAATGACAATAAAAATTGGTTTATGATTAAGTTATTATCAAAATATAGGGCTGAACTCATGGGTATTTCTATGTTGATGATCATGCTTTTTCATACAGTGGGAGGACTAAGCGTTCCTGGTATTCCTTTTTTCAGACCATTTTGGTCTTTTGATTTTGGAGTGGAGTTCTTTCTCATTCTTTCAGCATTAGGCTGCACTTATTCTTTGGATAAAAATAATGATGTAATTGATTTTTATAAACGTAGATTAAAAAGAATCATTCCTACATTTATGATAATTGTAACATTAAAGTTTTTGATATTTGATGTTTTGATATACAAAACAATGAATTGGCAGGGATACTTGTGGGATCTTTTATTATTGTCGTTCTTTGATGGAAATATGACCTATTGGTTTATTTTGCATATATTGACTTGTTATTTGCTAACTCCTTATGTATACAAGAAAGCAGACTCTATGATTTTATGGGTATTTATAGCGATTATAACGTTTACTATATTTATTTATGGGTTTAATAATTTTCATGTGCAAAACGTTTCACTCTATAGATATCCTATATATTTTGTATCCTTAATTTATATTTTAAGTGCAAAGAAATCTGTTGATGGGAATGAAAATATGAATAGAGTACATTTGTTTTTGCTTACTGTGTTTGTAGTGCTTGTTTATATATTGGTAAATTTATATATTCATAATCCATATAAATATCTTGCGTATTTGGGCGTTTCAATTCCATGTTTGGTATTTGTCGCAGTATTAGTTGATAGGATAAAGAATAACTTTTTTCGTGGGATATTTAAATATATAGGTACTATAAGTCTTGAAATGTATTTATTGCATGGTTCTTGTCTCTTTTTGGCGGATATGATTGCGCCTAATAATGTAATATTTAGGTGGGCTTTCTCTTTTGTTTTAGCAATAACTTTGGCAACATTATTACATAAGAGTATTGTGTTTTTTAAATTGTAATTCAAAGAAATGATAAGTATAATTGTTCCAGTTTATAATGTGGCTAAATCAATAGAAACTTGTGTAAAAAGTATACAACTGCAGGATTTTACTGATTGGGAATTATTGCTTGTAAATGATGGAAGTAGCGATGATAGCTTAGCTGTGATTCAAGAGTTAGCACGAACAGACTCGCGTATTATAGTGATCGATAAAAGACACAGTGGGGTGTCCGATACTCGAAATCTTGCTCTTAGTAAAATGCGAGGTGAATATGTGTGCTTTATAGATGGGGATGACGTAGTCGAGCATAATCATCTGAGTAATTTATATTCAAGACGAGACTATGATATGGTTATTTGCGGTTATAAGGTTGATGAATATGCGCATGACGGAAATTTGATTAGAACAACAGAATATATACCAACACAAATTAAACTTGAGCAACTCTCAGTAAATAGAGAGAGTTTGAAACCATTATTTTTAAGTGGTATGATAAACATTAATTGCAACAAGTTATTAAAATCTTCTATCATCAGGAAATATAATCTTCAATATAACCTCATTTCTGTGAACGAAGATTTCTACTTCATGTTAGAGTATCTGTCTGTTGCGAATAATATTTGTACTATATCGAGTGCAAGTTACCATTGGATTAGAGTGCAAAATCGCCAAAGCGGTGTGGATTCATTACCTGATGGTCTATTGGAAATTTACACTAAAGCTCATGACAACATTATATCTTTTTTTCATAACGAGAAGTTAGCTGATGAATTAATGTATTATTCTTACTATTTCATAGTGCTTAAATATTGTAAAGCAATTGTAAATGGTGGGATAAAAAGAAAAATTGGTTTTGAGAAACTGAAAGGTGTAATGAATGACAGATATGTGAAGGCAGCATTTAATACGCGGCTGAATGCTTCAAAAGGAGAAAAATTAATGAACTTCCTTCTCAAAAATAATTTTTTTCAACTCTTTATAGCGTTAAATAAGCACATAAGAACGATATAATATGCAAATAACTGTATTAACGGCAACTTATAATAGAGCACATCTCTTGGGTGATCTTTATGAATCATTATGTAGACAAACATTGAAGGACTTTGTTTGGATTATAATAGATGACGGCTCATCTGATAATACCAGGCAGTTGTGTGAGAAGTGGCAACAAGGCAACAGCGGTTTTAAAATTGAGTATTATTATAAAGAAAATGCTGGGAAAAATCGTGCTATTAATTTGGGTGTAGCAAGAGTTAAAACTCCTTATACCATGATCATAGATTCTGATGACTATTTGGTGGATGATGCTATTGAAAAGATGAATAAGGCCATTGATAGTATCTTTGGTATGAAAGCCGTCGCTGGTGTCTCCGGTATGAGAGGCGAGTCTGTTATAACTTCTTTAAACCAACTTCAACAAGACTATATTGATGCATCGAATTTGGAAAGGAAGGAATTGGGAATCAACCGTGACTGTTGCGAGGTTTATAAAACAGAACTCCTTAGAGCACATCCTTTTATGCCATGGGAAGGTGAAAAATTCGTTCCAGAAGAAGTTGTGTGGAATCAAATAGCTTTGGAAGGCTATAAACTTAGATGGTTTAATTTTGTAACTTGTATTGTTCGTTATCAAGAAGAAGGATTGACTAAAGGATCATGGGGATTGTTGAAAAATAATCCGATGGGATATGCAATGATGTTTAATCATCGTCTTCTTTATGAGAAATCTTTTCAGAAAATGTGTTATTATACGATTCAAATGATTAGTTGCACTATATTGGGACATCATATGAATTACTTGTTGAAATCAAATAATAAGTTTCTGACGATGTTGCTATTCCCCATAGGGGGGGGGGTTGCTGTTCGAAGATATATGCAATTGGTGCGAAAAAGATAAGAATATTAAATTTGTAAACTTTATTGGATGATTCAACCTACAACGACAATCAAACGACTTGAATACATAGATGCGATGCGTGGCTTTACGATGTTACTTGTAGTATTAGGCCATGTAATAATGTATAGCTATCATGAAAGTGAGGAAACAATAGTGACATTTAATCAAGCGATAATATGTTTTCGAATGCCTCTTTTCTTTTTTATTAGTGGTTTTGTATTTTATAAAGCGACACGTGTTTGGAATTGGGAAACTATATGTAAATTTTTAAGTAAGAAAATGATGATACAGATTTTTCCTACATTGTTTTTCTTGATAATCTATGATCTCTTGTTTGATTATAATATTGTGGATAGCTTTCTAAGTGTTACAAAATATGGGTATTGGTTTACCATAACTTTGTTTGAGTATTTTGTATTTTATTCTGTATTATCTTTTTTGGTTGAAAAAAACAACTCCAAATGGATTGGAATAACAATATGGACATTCGCCTTGATAGGCTCTCTGTTTGCGGCTGAGTTATGTACACTTTTTGAAAATATAGTGCCTGTTGGGTGTTTTGAACTGCTTGGTATTAATCTAATGCGTTATTTCTGTTTTTTCTTTTTGGGTACATTAGTGAAAAAACACTTTGATTATTTTATAAAAAAGACAGATAGTGGTCTTGTGATGGGTTTTGTGATATTAGTGTTTTTTACAGAGATGGTTTTTGGAAAAAGAATTGATTCTGTGATAATGCCTGATGGAGGTGCGCCGTTTGTTCTTATCTATGAATTCCGGTTCTTATTGGCAGGTGTTTTGGGGATAATGATTGTATTTACCTTTTTCCGTAAGAATGAAAGTTCATTTACTCAAAATACACGGATGGGGAAATGTCTTCAATATGTAGGTAGAAGAACTTTGGATGTTTATTTATTTCATTATTTCTTTTTGCCGCGTAATTTGGAGATAATAGGTCAATTCTTTAAAGATAACACCAATCCTTCCATTGAACTTTTCGTTTCATTGTTGATTGCTGTTTGGGTTGTTCTTTTGTGTTTGTGTATGAGTAATATTTTTCGTTTAAGTAGTTTTATGGAGCATTATTTATTTGGTGTGAAGCGGAAACATATCGCCAAGTAAAAACGAATTTATGCGTAAAAAAATATTAATAGTCATAGAATCTCTAAGCGGGGGAGGGGCAGAGAAGGTGCTTGCCACGCTTATAAAACATATAGATAAGACATTGTTTGATGTTACAGTGTGTACTGTTGTTGACACAGGCAAGTATGTAGATGAGGTAAAGTCTGATGTGCGATATAAACCAATGATACAGAATTCGGATCGTATGTCTGTATGGGGGAAATTAGGATATGCGTTGAAATATAAACTTGTGTATAGATGGTTGCCAGTGTGTTTAGTATACAGGCTTTTTATTTCTAAAGGATGTGATGTGGAAGTAGCTTTTTGCGAGGGATTTGTAACAAAGATGTTGGCAAAATCAAACAATAAGAAAGCTAAAAAAATAGCATGGGTGCATACTGATTTAAAATATAATCCTTGGCCTCAGAAACAGGGTATATATAAGTGTGTAGAGGAGGAAACAGCTTCGTATAATGAGTTTGATAATATTGTCACTGTTTCAAAAACGGTAGAGAATTCTTTTAAAGAGGTTTATGGTCAAAAAAATAAGGTTTCTACTATTTATAATCCTGTTGATGTGGTTGATGTAAAGGTTAGGGGACAAGAAAGTATTGCTGAATTTGATAAAGGTGTGTTGAATCTTGTGACAGTTGGTCGTCTTGTCCCTCAGAAAGGGTATGATATATTGTTACGTGTAGTTAAGCACTTGAAAGAGGATGGATTTAATTTCAAACTTCGGATTTTGGGAGAAGGTGAACTCTACGGACAATTGTTTGCCTATATTGAAGAAAATAGTCTGCAAGATTATGTAGAGCTTGTCGGATTTAAGAAAAATCCTTATCCGTATATAGCTAATTCGGACTTGTTTGTGTGTTCGTCACGATCGGAAGGATATAGTCTTGTGATAGCAGAAGCATTAGTACTGGGCGTTCCTGTTATAAGTACCTATTGCTCTGGTCCCAACGAGTTATTGGAGAATGGCAAATATGGCATGTTAGTTAATAATAGCGAAGATGGTTCTTGTCTTTATGAAGGATTAAGGCTATTGATGATAGATAATGAACAGTTAATGAGGTATAGAAGGAGATCGGTAGAACGTGGTAATTATTTTTCGCTGATAAAGATAATGAGCGAAATAGAAAACTTATTTGGCTAATGGTAAAACAACGTACAATATATCTTGATGTAGTCCGAGTGGTAGCTTGCATGATGGTCATTGTGATGCACGCGCCGATATCTGGTGATGCTGCTGAAGGACATGGGCTTTTTTTGGTATTGAACAGCTATTTGACTACACCGTGTGTACCATTGTTTTTTATGGTAAGCGGGGCGTTGCTTCTTCCATGTGTGGAAGGTGTGTCTGCTATGTCATATTTGAAAAGGCGTTTAGGAAAAATAATCGGCCCCACAGTGTGTTTTTCGTTATTTTATTTGGTCAATAGTACTTCTTCTGTAAATTGGAGCTTTTCTCTTTTGTCAATGTTTTTTAGTGTACAGGGGCATGGTGTACTATGGTTCATGTACACTCTTGCTGGACTTTATTTGCTGGTGCCAATCTTGTCTTCATGGCTGAGGAAGGCATCAAGAAGAGAGTTGGAGTTTTATTTGGTATTGTGGTTTATAACGTTGCTTTATCCATACATAGCATTGTTCTTGGAAGTTAATGTGTCAAACACGGGTATGTTTTATTATTTTGCAGGATATGTGGGATATTTTCTGTTAGGATATTATCTGAATACTGTTGTTATAAAAAATAGCTACTTGGTTTGCTTTCTTGGCATGGCGATGCTCCCTTTGCCATTACTGAACAAAGTACTGGGCTGGAATCTTGATTTCTATAAAGCTTTTTGGTATCTGTCTGCACCAGTAGCGATAATGACAGCATCGTGGTTTATTGGTATCAAGCGCTTGTTTGCGCCAAAACGTATGTCTCATATAGTCGTTTCTGTGTTGGAACAAACAAATAATCTTAGTTTCGGTATTTATCTTATTCACATTTTTGTGATGCGTACATTATTGTGGAACTGGTCGATGATACAGGCTATAGGTAATTATTGTTTTCAAACTTTGATTGTTGCTGTTCTGACATTTGTAGGATCTTATGTAATTTGCTATTTAATTGCATTTTTGCCGTTTTCACAGTATATTATCGGTTACTCTATTCGGAAAAAATAAATAATTGGGATTTGATATGATACCTGCTGAATTTTATAAGTATATATATTTAATTCTGATTACCATTTTCACGCTTTTGTTAGTAAAGCAAAGGAATGATTTGACCCTTCGTGAGGGCATAGACAAAAGTGGTTGGCTTTGTGTCTTTCTCATATTGTTCATAGGTTTTCGACCTCATAGTGCTATTTTTGGTGATATGGCGAATTATGCAAATTGGTGGGGATTTTCTCCATGGAATGGTTGGAATTGGAATACTGAAAATAAGATTTTTGATAATATATATAGATTCATGGGAAGTATTTTTTCGGATGCTACCCCGTTTTTTGTTTTGATAGCAGCTATATATTTTATAGCTATATTAATAGCTTGTCGTAAATTGTTTCCTTCAAATACTTTTATCGTTTATCTTGTTTATTTAGCTGCATTTTCAACTTTCTCATATGCAACTAATGGAATCAAGGCTGGAGCTGCTGCCGCATTGTTTTTAGTGGCTCTTGCTTATCGAGATAAAATATTAATTTCTTTGTTATTTTTATTCTTATCATGGGGATTCCATCATTCTATGGTGTTGCCTGTTGTTGCCTATGTCGTTACATTATTTTTTAAGAAGAAAGAATGGTATTTTTATGGCTGGGGTTTCTGTCTATTGATAGCAGCGGGGCATATATCTTTTTTTCAACAGTTGTTTGCCGGTCTTTCTGACGAATCAGGTGCTGGTTATCTGACTAATAATACGACTGCTGAAGTGTTGTATGCGAAAGTTGGTTTTCGTATAGATTTTATAGTTTATTCTTTTATGCCTGTGTTGATGGGGTATTATGTCAAGTATAAATACAAAATGAAGGATGATTTTTATGACATGATGCTGAACATATATCTTACAACAAATGGTATTTGGATGTTGTGTATGTATGCAGAGTTTACTAATCGTATTGCTTATTTGTCCTGGTTTATGTATCCTATTGTGCTCATATATCCTTGTTATGCAATTAAGAACAAATTGCATCCGCTAGTTTTGAATAGGCAGAAAGTCGTGTTGTGTCATCTTGCGTTTACTCTGTTTATGGAATTAGTGTACTATGCTTAGACGATTGATATGAAAAAGCAGAAAATATTTGTAAACATCCATTATTTGGAGATTGGAGGCGCCGAACGTGCTTTATTGGGCTTGCTTTCTGCACTTGATCCAGAAAAAGTAGATATAGACTTGTTTGTAAATCAGCATACAGGCGAGTTTATGTCGTTGATTCCTAATTATGTACATTTATTTCCGGAAATATCAGAATATACCTGCATTGAGCGCCCTCTAAAAGATATAATAAAAGAAGGGCATATCGGTATTGCATTGCGCAGACTGTGGGCAAAGTGGAGGCACCAACTATATTCGAAGTCATTACCTATAGAAATACGGAAGCATGATTCCAGTATATTCCAATATATTGCAAATGCTGTCGAAGGTGCTTTACCATCTTTGGAATATTTAGGTGAATATGACCTTGCGATAAGCTTTCTACAGCCTCATAACATTGTTTTTAATAAAGTAAAGGCCAAAAAGAAAATATGCTGGATACACACAGACTATTCTACCATTCATGTGAACCACGATTTGGAACTGCCCGTATGGAATGCTTTTGATTATGTAGTTTCAATTAGTGACGAATGTACAAAAACATTTTTGCAGACATTTCCTGAATTGAAAGATAAAATTGTGTTGGTCGAAAATATCCTTGCCCCTTTCTTTGTGCGTCAGCAAGCGGAACTGGAGGATGTGTCGAACGAAATGCCAGATGAATTAGGGGTAGTGAAGATTCTCACCATAGGTCGTTTTTCTCCTCCCAAAAAAATAGAAGGTATTCCACATATTTGTGCCGAGATGGAACGGTTGGGAGTGGACTTTAAGTGGTACATCATAGGTTATGGTTCCAACACAAAGATTCAAGAAGCTTTGAATAAATATAACATGTACCACCGTATGATATTGTTAGGTAAGAAAACCAATCCATATCCTTACATAAAAGCGTGTGATATTTACGCTCAGCCCAGTATCTATGAGGGAAAAAGTGTAACTGTTCGTGAAGCACAGATATTGTGTAAGCCTGTAGTAATAACAGATTATCCTACTGCAAAGAGCCAAATAAAAAGTGGTATAGATGGAGTGATTGTATCACTTGATGAGATAGATACTGCAAAAGGAATTGCGGAGTTTATAAAAAACAAAAAGTTGAGAGAACAAATAGTAGAATATCTTCGTACTCATGACTTTGGTAATGAGAAAGAGGTGAATAAAGTTTATATGCTGATGAAATAGAGTCTGATTTCTGTATATATGTAAATACATCTATCTGCTTCTTTCAGGAACTTTTTGCCAGAATGGCAGATGAGTCAGGTACGGATTATCCCAATTAGGATAAAAATGATGATTGGGGAGGAAAAAGTGGCTTTCGGATAGACTTTGTAATATACTATAGTTATGGGATACTATGTAGAATTTAAATATCAATTAGAGGATAAGCTTTATGATATAATACTATATATGTGTTTGATTTTTAATGAAATATGGATACTTTGTATGTATGCACAGTTTACAAACTGCATAGTATACTTATTGTGGTTTACGTATCCAATGTTAATTTATCTATTTTATGCCATCATTAGTGTCCTGTTAAAATTAAATGAATTTAAAACTTTGTATTACAAGAGAGAAATATATACTCGGAAATGAAGAAGTTATGATTTTTCAGAATACTCAAAATGAGTTTGTAATTTCAAATCCGTTTTTTCGAAAAATTATTGTAATTTTCTGTATTTCTGCATAATACAAGGCTGTCTTAGAATTTTAATGGGACACTAGTGTTATGCCATTGCTAATGAGAATCATCCGTTAGTATTGGTACGGCAGAAGGTAGTATTGTTACATTTATCCTATTTATGGTTTTAATTTATTATGCTTAATATGATACCTAAAATAATTCATTACTGTTGGTTTGGCGGTAACCCGCTCCCTGAAGATGCGAAGAAATGTATTGCATCGTGGAAAAAATACCTACCTAATTATGAAATAAAGGAGTGGAACGAAAGCAACTTCGATGCCAATTGTTGTCCTTATGTGAAAGAGGCATATGAGGCCCAAAAATATGCTTTTGTAAGTGATTATGTACGCTTTTATGTACTTTATCAGGAAGGGGGACTGTATTTCGATACAGATGTAGAGGTTATAAAGAATATGGATTCTATAATTGTTGCTGGAAATTTCATGGGATTTGAGAAGAGTTTGGCTACGAAGCAACAAGAAGGTGGGATGAACCCGGTGCCTGGTCTTGGGGTGAACCCAGGGCTCGGTCTTGGAGTGAAATCAGGGCTCGCTTTGTTGGGTGAATTGCTTGACTTTTACAAAGCAAAAGAGCATTTTGCAATTGAAGACGGTACAGTGGTTGACTACACTACCAACCTGTTGCGAAAGCATGGACTTGTAGAGGAACATCGCATGCAGAAGGTTGCTGGTATAACGATATATCCGGCTGATTACTTTTGTCCCATGGATTCTACAACAGGTATCACGACTATAACTCAAAATACTGTCTCTATTCACCATTATTCATGCTCGTGGATAGACCACAATACTCTTAGTTGGCAATTGCATATTCTTAAAAATAAGCTTATCGGCTTGTTGGGTGAAAAATGGGTAATGAGGATCAGTAGAATATTAAAAAGATAGCTAATGAGTGAATCACCTCGCATAACTGTTATTATGGGCATATACAATTGTGCCGATACCTTGATTGAGGCTCTTGAATCATTAGAGGCTCAAACATATAAAAGATTTAAAGTTGTTCTTTGTGATGACGGTTCAAAGGATAATACGTTGGAAGTCGCACAAAAATGGGCGGAGACGCATCCTAATTATATTGTGATACAGAATGAATACAATATGGGGTTGAATGCTACGTTGAATCATTGTTTGGAGTATGTTGATACGGAGTTTGTGGCCCGTATGGATGGGGATGATCGATCGCTTCCGCATCGTTTTGAACAAGAGGTTAAGTTCCTTGATGAACATCCTGAATATGCTATAATTAGCGGTCCGATGTACTATTTTGATGAGCAGGGGGTGTTTATGAGTGGCAAAGGGAGTGGGGTTGTTACTAAACGGGATTTTATAGCTGGTACTCCTTTTTGTCATGCGCCTTGTATGATACGCAGAGAGGCATATAAGGCTGTAAAGGGATATTCGGTAGATAAAAAACTTTTAAGAATGGAAGATTATCATCTTTGGTTTAAGATGTATGCGGCTGGATACAGAGGGTATATGCTTGAAGAACCGATATATGAGATGCGTGATGATAGAAATGCTACGGTGAGACGAAATTGGATGACTCGCAAAAATGAAGCATATGTGCGATATGTGGGTTATAAGATGCTAAATTTACCATGGTGGGCTTATATATATTGTTTGCGACCTTTGGTTTTGGCTGTTATACCAGCTTGTTTATATAATTATTTGCATAAGAGAAAAAGATAAAAGAATTTATTTTTGAGCTAAAGTCGTATGGTTGATTATAATGTAAAAAAGAAATTTTTTATTACAACTACCATTCCAATGACATTGGGTTTCTTTAAAGGGCAGTGTAAAACATTAAAGGATATATATGATGTGTGCGCAGTATCTTCACCTCACAAGGAGTTAATGTCATTTGCTCAACAAGAGGGTATTAGATATAAGGCTTTAAAGATGGAACGGGATATATCATTTTTTAATGATTTATGTGCATTATTTAAGTGGGTATGGTTGCTTTCTGTTGAACGGCCTTATGTTGTGCATGCTAACACTCCTAAGGCCTCATTATTGGCAATGGTTGCTGCATGGCTTACATTTCGACCTATACGCATATATATGTGTCATGGATTGCGATACCAAGGCTGCACAGGTATGAAACGCAGAATATTGATGGCTATGGAGCGTATATCTTGTTTTTGTGCTAATCGTGTGATTTGTGTAAGCAATGGAGTACGCGAACAGTTTGCGGAAGATGGTATTTGCTCACTGAATAAGTCGAAGGTCATTATGTATGGTAGTGCAAACGGTGTAGATACTGAGTATTTTAATCCTGAAATAGTTGATGATTTTGCTGTAAGAACTCAATATAGCATAAAGGATAGTGATTTAGTTTGTGTATTTATAGGTCGTATGGTACGTGATAAAGGAGTGGAAGAACTGGTAGATGTTGTAACACGGTTGCATAACGATGGCTTTCCTGTAAAATTGTTGATGGTAGGTGGACGCGAGGAAAAGTTGGATGCTTTATCTGCCCGCATCGAACAATTGATAAAGGATGCTGAATATATTATCGAATGTGGTAGACAATCGGACGTTCGATCATTTATCAAGGCTTCTAAATTGCTTGTTCTTCCTTCTTATAGAGAAGGGTTTGGACAAGTGTTGGTGGAGGCGAATTCGCTTGGAATACCTGTAATAGCAAGTAGAATCATTGGATGTCAAAATGTAGTAAATGAGAGGGTAAATGGTTTGTTGTGTGAGCCACGGGACAAAGTATCGTTATATAATTGTATGTTTTCTCTTTTTAGTGATGAAAAACTTTATAAATCAATAAAATTACAATGTAGGCAATACACAATTAGTCACTTTGATAGAAAAATGGTAACAAAGGTGTATATTCAATATTATGCTTCGCTTTTGCAATAGTAAATATAGTGTTGAGTATTCTGCTTTTCAGGAACGTCTCGGCAGAGAATGTGAAATTTTTAGAATTATCAAATTTAAAATTATGACTAACGAACATGACATTCATGGTAACTTGCCTCAGATGATAGATTGTTATCTATTGTTGTTTAATAGAAAATGATAATTGGTAGAATAAATAAAAAATAAAGGATGAAAACAGTAATAGTTTTTGGTGCTACAGGAAATTTAGGAGCTTATGTGTCAGTCCATCTGAAATCTATAGGATATGATGTGATTGCTGTCGGACATCGTAAAGATGATAATGGTTTTTTTACTTCAAAAGGTATGAGGTATTACTCAGTAGATATAACAAAGCCTGCAGAGTTTAGACAATTGCCTATAAAGAATATTTATTGTGTGGCTCATTTTGCAGGAGAGTTACCTTCCCGTTATTCTTTTCATGCTAGTGAGCTCGTTCAGTCGATCACCATCGGAACACTTAATGTTTTAGAATATATGCGTTCATGCGGTTGTAAGAAAATAATTTTCCCGCAGACCCCTTCTGATATGTGTAAGTATCACAATAATGGCTCTATTATACCAGTAGATGCTCCTCGTCATTTTCCGCTTACTGGTGATCATAGTATATATACTATTGCTAAAAATGCGGCAGTGGATCTTATAGAGCATTATCATGCGGAATATGGATTCAGCCGTTTCATATTGCGTTTCTTCACAATCTATCAATATCATCCCAACGCTTACCACTATCGCGATTTCCAGTTTCATCTTATGCCATATCGTATGCTTATGGATCGGGCCTCAAAAAGTCTTCCGATTGAAATATGGGGCAACTGTAAGAAGGCAAAGGAAATGGTGTATATCAAGGATTTTGTTCGCGTAGTGGAGAAATGTGTTGAGTCTGACAAAGAAGGTGGTATGTATAATGTTGGTAATGGATGGCAAGTATCGTTGGAGGAACAGATAAAAGGTATCATAGAGGTGTTTTCTCCCAAAGATAATCCTTCTAAGATCATTTATTGTCCCGAAAAAACGGATCCTTTGGAGAATGCCTTTGATGTGAGTAAGACGTTCTGTGAGCTTGATTATAAGCCTGAATTCAGTTATATTGACCAACTTCGGGATTTTAAGAAAGAAATGGAAGAGGAGCCTATGGCTCAGTTATGGGGCGTAAAGACTGATTATCCCAAGAACTGTAAAAATAGATAAGATGTACGCACATTTTTTTAAACGTATAATAGACTTTTCAATAGCATTGGTAGTCCTTCTGCTTATCAGTCCTGTTCTGTTAATAATTACGATTCTCCTTTACGTTTTCAATGAGGGGGCTGGAGCATTTTTTCTGCAAGAACGTCCGGGATTGCATGGAAAGATATTTAAGATTGTAAAATTTAAGACAATGAATGAACGCAGGGATGCATCTGGTAAACTTCTTCCGGATGTACAGCGTATCACTAAGTTTGGTCGGTTTATCCGGAATACATCTCTTGACGAACTTCCGCAGTTGATTAATGTGCTAAAAGGTGATATGGCGCTTATTGGTCCTCGTCCGTTGCTGGTTAAATATCTTCCCCTTTATAGTAAAGAGCAAATGCGCCGTCACGATGTCCGTCCTGGTATATCCGGTTGGGCGCAGTGTCAGGGACGTAACTCCCTTTCGTGGACTGAGAAGTTTGTATTGGACGTATGGTATGTGGATCATATATCGTTGATGACTGATTTAAAGGTAATTTTCGTTACTATGAAAAAGGTGCTATGTCGTGAAGATATAAATACCTCTGATGCGAGTGCAACAGTTACAATGGAAGAATTCAATGGTTATAACTGAATAATACAGTAGAATGGATAAGATATTGACAAGTACATTACAAACGCCTTGCTTTTTATTGGATGAGAAAGAGTTAGGTAGGGGAATTAGCGGGTTTTACCGTTCACTGAAGAGGCGCTTTGCGCATTGTGTTGTTGGATATTCGGTGAAGACAAATTCGCTACCGTATGCAATAGCAAAAGCTAAGGATTTTGGCTGTTTCGCAGAGGTCGTTTCGGATGATGAACTGGATTTGGCTTTAGAATGCGGTTATAAAATGAATGAAATTGTATTCAATGGTCCCATGAAGTCCAAGGTACGATTCCTTGATGCTTTAAAAGGTGGCGCAACGGTTAATATTGAAACTCACCGTGAATTAGAGTGGTTAAAGGAGTTACCTTCTGATGGTTTTTATAAAATAGGCATACGTCTCAATGTTAACATTTCAGATGTGTCTTTAGAAGATGCTGATGGTGAAAATGATTTCAGTCGTTTTGGGTTTAATGATACAACAGAAGAGTTTGCCTATGCTATTGAATCAATAAGGAATATTCCTCAAATGAAATTGGTGGGATTACATATTCATCGAACTTGTCATAGCAGAAGCGTTAGATTCTATAAAAGGTCTGTTGCTTATGCTGCAAGTGTAATAAAGAAGTATCATCTGAATCTTGATTACCTTGATGTTGGAGGAGGATATTATGGTATTTTCCGTAATGCTCCCACCTTCGACGATTATGTGACAGCAATCTATGAGTCTCTTCAGAAACAAGGTCTGGAGAAACTTGCAATTATCGTGGAACCGGGTAATGCACTGACCGCTTCGGCTTTTACTTATTATTCGCAGGTGATAGATGTGAAACAATTGCCGGATTGTCGGATATTGACAACGGACGGAACACGTAATGATATAGATCCCTTTTTTCATAAGAATGGATATATGACAGAGATAAACCGTGCGAATGAGTCAGGACAGGTTGTTCCGTTACAAATAGTGGCGGGTGCTACTTGCTTGGAGTACGACCAATTGTTCAGGTTAGAAAATCAACAGGAAATAAAGGTTGGAGATGTGATCGAATACAAGAATGTAGGTGCCTACACTTTATCGTTAACACCAATGTTTATCAACTATTTCCCAAGAGTATATTCACTTTCTTCTGATGGTCTGAAACTTGTTCGTGATAAATGGACAGCAAAGGAATACATACAAAAATCAAATATATAAATCCAATGAAATCTAGTATTTTGTTTAGTAGTGCTGGACGGCGTGGTCGCTTGCTCCGTAACGCACAAGAATCAATCGGCTCAAAATGTGATATCAATGCAACCGATAATAACGCAACGGCTCCTGCACTGTACTTTGCGACAAACGAATATGTTGTTCCGTGTATCAATGCTCCCGAGTATGTTGACACGCTACTTGATATCTGCAAAAAAGCCAATGTAAAAGCTATAACCACTCTTATTGACCCAGAGATTGAGGTCCTTTCTGCAAACCGTGAGAAATTCTTGGAGGCCGGCGTGTTGCCGCTCTGTCCTGCTGACGAGATTACTGCCCGTTGCTGTTTTGATAAGTATGAGATGTTCAAATATCTCACAGAGAAAGGTATTCCTACTCCGTTGACCTATCACGACTTTGATGAATTTAAGAAAGGGGTAACTGAAGGTAAAATATCTTTTCCTATATTCATGAAACCTATTTGTGGTAGTGGTAGTGTGGGGGCTCATAAAGTGAATACTATGGAGCAGGCTGAGGCTGATTGGTTCTCCGGCGAACATGATTACATTATTCAGGAGTTGATGACTGGAGGAGACTGTGATGCAGATGTTTATGTAGATGCTATTAGCCATAAGGCTGTTGCGGCTTTCTTAAAACGTAAGATTGAAACTCGTATCGGAGGGGCTAGTAAAACAATTTCTTACAAAGATCCGGTGTTATTCGCTTTTATTGAGAAGATCGCTTCTGTGTTCAAGTTTTGTGGTCCGCTTGATATGGACTTTTTTATTAAAGACGGTCAGTATTATTTATCGGAAGTAAATCCTCGTTTTGGTGGTGCTTATTTACATGCGTATGGGGCAGGTGTTGATTTCTTCCCTCTTATTTGGAACAATATGAATGGGATAGAGAATGAATCTCAGATCGGTCAGTATGACGAAGATGTTCTTATGCTGATGTACGATGATGTGGTCATACGAAAGAAATCTGAATTGGTTAATGACAATTTCTCAATATTGTAAAATCAAATTTGGAATAGAGTTATCTCCTATCTTTAATAGATAGGAGAGTAGTAACAATTTGAATAAGATTATGGGTTATATTCCTGAAAAAACAATTTATCTCTGTCTTGCTCACATGAGCGAAGACGGAATTGAACAGAAATACGTAAAGGAAGCATTTGATACCAACTGGGTGGTTCCTTTGGGACCTAACGTAAATGCTTTCGAAGAAGATTTGAAGAACTTTGTAGGTGGACAGAATGAGGTTGTTGCACTTTCGGCAGGTACGGCAGCAGTTCATTTGGCATTGATTGGCTGTGGGGTTCAGGCGGGTGATGAAGTATTGGTACAAAGCTTTACCTTTTGTGCTTCATCGCATCCGATAACTTATCTTGGTGCAAAGCCTGTGTTTATTGGCTCCGAAAAGGATACTTGGAACATGGATCCGATATTATTAGAGGAGGCTATAAAAGATCGTATTGCCAAAACCGGTAAGAAACCGAAGGCTATTGTTCCTGTGGCACTTTATGGTATGCCTTACGATTGCGAAAAAATCATGGAGATTGCAAACAAATATGAGATTCCAGTTGTTGAGGATGCCGCAGAGGGATTTGGTAGCAAATTTGATGGTAAGGTGTTGGGTACCTTTGGAAAGTTTGGTGTGTTGTCATTTAACGGCAACAAGATGATTACCACTTCCGGCGGTGGTGCTTTGATTTGCCGGAATCTTGAGGATAAAAATACCATTATGTGGTATGCTACTCAGGCTCGTGACGCTTATCCTTACTATCAGCATACGGCTATCGGTTATAATTATCGTATGAGCAATATTTGTGCCGGTATTGGTCGTGGTCAAATGACTGTTGCAGATGCGCATATTGCCCACCACAAGCATGTTCAGGCATTATATGAGGAACTGCTGAAGGATGTGGAAGGTATTCATATCCACAAGCAGCCTGTGGATTCACGCTATGATTCTAACTTTTGGTTATGTACGGCCACTATTGACTCTGATGTAAGGATTGTGGGTCAGGAGAATGCTTATAAGGAAGTTATTAAAACGGCTGTAGGTGGTGCTGCGGGTGTGATTAAGGCTGTAGATAGTGCCACGACTGATTGTCAGCCTAATGCGAATGTGGAGGCACTCCGTGTATTCATGCTTTCCAAGAGGATTGAGGCACGTCCTGTATGGAAGCCGATGCATAAGCAGCCGGTCTATGCGGATGTTCCTTTCTATACGAACGGAGTAGAAGAGGAAATCTTCAAAGTTGGATTTTGCCTTCCTGCCGGACCGTATGTGACTGATGATGATGTACGTTACATCGTAGAGAAAATAAAAGAAGCGATTGTGAAATAATAGTCGGGTCATTAATATTATAAGCAAGAGAATATGTGGAAGAATATCAAAGAAATATGTAGGTCCCTGAACTCATGATATATTCATGAATTCCCTGCATTATATGAGTTGGGAAGAATACAGCGGTATATTCCTGACTTATCCCCTCATATTGGTGTAAAAACCGATATGTGTTTGTATGTGAAATATATCAACTGTCTGTGAAGATAGTTGATATATTAGTTTTAGGGGGTATATCGTAGAATCCGATATTTTTTCGTAGCTTTGTGACAACTAATATATGGACTCCTCTTCAATGAAAAACATCATTAGTAAAATCAGGCAAATTTATCCGGTTTCTGACGAAGCGCTTCAGGCATTACAGGAGAATATGCAGCTTCGTTATTATCCCAAAAACACTTATATCGTTCAATCGGGCGTAACAGACCGTTTGGTTTATTTTATAGAAGAAGGCGTTGCCCGTTCCGTATTTCATCACAATGGGCAGGACACTACTACCTGGTTCAGCCAGGAAGGTGACGTGACTTTCGGTATGGATTCGTTATACTACAAACAGCCATCGATAGAGAGCATTGAAACTCTTACGGATTGCCAAATCTATGTTATCCATATAGATAAGCTGAACGCCCTTTATGAAACATATATTGATATAGCCAACTGGGGAAGAATCCTGCACCAGGATGTGAACAAGGAACTCAGTCATATGTTTGTGGAAAGGCTTCAGCTCTCGCCCAAGGAACGTTACGAACAGTTTAACCGGCGATATCCCGGGCTGATAAACCGGGTGAAGTTGAAGTATGTAGCCGCTTTCCTGGGTATTTCCATTTATACGCTCAGCCGGGTACGTGCTATAAAATAGCAGATTGCCGGTCTTTTTTGCTTTTGAGCAAAAGAACTTCGTTCGGTAAGCTGTATCTTTGCCATCTGAAAATATTAATTAAATAATAAGAAACAGATGTCAAACATTTCTTCTTCAGCTTTTGCAGACACTAAAGCACATTATGATCTTCTTGACGGACTTCGTGGCGTGGCAGCTCTCATGGTTATATGGTATCATATATTTGAGGGCTACGCTTTTGCAGAAGTCAGTAATTCCGCTGGTAGTGGTATGATTGAGACCTTCAATCATGGATACTTGGCCGTCGATTTTTTCTTTATTCTTTCGGGCTTCGTTATCGGTTATGCGTATGACGACCGTTGGGGTAAGAGTATGACAATGAAAAATTTCTTCAAACGCCGTTTGATACGTCTTCATCCTATGGTAATCATGGGAGCTGTTCTAGGTGCTGTCACATTTTATCTTCAGGGGTGTGTGCAATGGGATGGAACACATGTTGCCATATCAATGGTTATGTTGTCTCTTCTCTGCACGATATTCTTTATTCCTGCAATGCCGGGTGTAGGTTATGAAGTTCGTGGCAATGGTGAGATGTTTCCTTTGAACGGACCTTGCTGGTCATTGTTCTTTGAATATATAGGCAATATTCTCTATGCCTTGTTTATCCGTCGTTTGTCGAATAAGGTGTTGACTGTGCTTGTAGTATTGTTGGGTATTGCGTTGGCATTATTCGCAGTTTTCGATGTCTCTGGATATGGAAACATTGGAGTGGGATGGACATTGGACGGCGTGAACTTTTTAGGCGGCTCATTGCGGATGCTTTTCCCTTTCTCTTTGGGTATGCTTTTGTCGCGTAACTTCAAGCCTGTTAAGCTGAAAGGTGCATTCTGGATATGCACAATTGTTTTAATAGTTTTGTTTTCAGTGCCTTACCTGGAAGGTGCAGAGCCGTTTTGTGTAAACGGTGTTTATGAAGCATTTTGTGTTATCATAGTTTTTCCCATTCTTGTTTGGCTGGGAGCATCGGGAACCACTACGGATAAGAAGTCGACCGCGATATGCAAGTTCTTGGGAGATATATCTTATCCGATTTATGTGATACATTATCCGATTATGTACTTGTTCTATGCATGGCTGATTAAAAATAAGCTTTACACTTGGGGAGAAACTTGGGAAGTGGCTTTGTGCGTTTACGCATTGAGTATTGTGTTGGCTTATCTGTGCCTGAAGTTTTATGATGAACCTGTACGGAAATATCTGGCTAAACGTTTTCTGCATAAAAGCAGTAATTCATAGTCCGGCTTTTGATAAAGCGAAGAGTAGGATAGAGGGTTAAAGAATATAAAAAATGAGCAAACTGATAGTATTCCTAAATCTTTCCGGAATCTGTATCGTTATTTGCAGTATAAATAAAGTATAGTATTAATGCTAAAAATAATGATTATGAAGAAAATTCTATCTTTGCTTGTGTTGGCTATTGTAGCCGTGCAGTTCTCGTTCGCAACTGATGTGATAACAAAAGACATGAATCAATTGCCCCTTCCGGCTCGCAATTTTATCAATCGTCATTTTACGAAGCCTGAGGTGGCTCAGATTAAGATTGATAAGGATCTGATGGAGTCTACCAAGTATGAAGTGCTGTTGACGAACGGTACGGAGATTGACTTTGATAGCAAGGGAAACTGGGAAGAGGTAAGCGCAAAGAAAGGACAATCTGTTCCTGCAAGTGTGATACCCGGATTTGCTGCCGATTATCTGAAAGCGCATAATTTTGTAAATGAGGGCGTGACGAAAGTAGAACGTGACCGTAAAGGGTATGAGGTGGAGCTGACTACCGGAGTTTCTTTCAAGTTCGATAAAAAAGGAAAGTTCCTGAAAGCGGACGACTGATAGGGTAATAGTAAAGAATAAACCTAAACAAGAAGATAACTATGTGGAGATTTAAGTTTGGCGCGTGGGCGGTAGTGCTGATGATGACCGTCCTTTTGTTCGGCGCATGTAGTGACGATGACGACGACCCTGCTTTGGTGCCGCCCAGTAACATTACCGAGGCTTTGAGGCAATTGTATCCGGCTGCCCAAAATATAGAATGGGAAATGAAAGGTGATTATTATGTAGCCGACTGCTGGGTGACCGGTGATGAACTGGATGTCTGGTTTGACGCCAATGCGAATTGGGTGATGACGGAAAATGAACTGGATAATATTGACCAGTTAGTGCCGGCTGTTTATACAGCTTTTCAGAATTCGGAATATGCTACGTGGGTAGTGACGGATGTCTATGTATTGACGTTTCCATTGAATTCAACGGAATCTGTTATTCAGGTGAAACAAGGCAGTCAGCGTTATTCGCTTTATTTTTCGCAGGAAGGCGGATTGCTGCATAAGAAAGATATCAGTAACGGAGATGATACGAATTGGCCGCCAACTGAATAGTTTTAACTAATTGAAATAAGGGCGGGTGTCAAAAGGAAGTAAACACGACCTTTTGACACCTGCTTGTTTTTTATAATTACATCTGTTGGTAATCTTTGGCCAGTCCGCCTTCGCTCGTTTCTTTGTAGAGTGAAGGCAGGTCGTGTCCGGTCTGTTTCATTACTTGCACTACTTTGTCGAAAGAAACACGGTGCATGCCATCTGTAAAGGCCGAGTAAAGATTGGCGTCCAGTGCGCGGGCAGCGGCGTAGGCGTTGCGTTCGATACAGGGGATTTGTACCAATCCGCATACGGGGTCGCAGGTCATTCCCAAGTGATGTTCAAGGCCCATCTCGGCAGCATACTCGATTTGTGCCGGACTACCGCCGAATAGCTGGTTGGCGGCAGCCGAAGCCATGGCGCAGGCAACGCCTACTTCTCCCTGACAGCCTACTTCCGCGCCGGAGATAGAGGCATTGAACTTGACAATGTTTCCGATTAAGCCGGCAGTAGCCAATGCACGTAAAATACGCATATCGCTGAAGTCACGGCTTTTCTGTAAATGATAAAGCACAGCGGGCATCACACCGCACGAACCACAGGTAGGAGCAGTCACAATTTTTCCGCCGGAAGCGTTCTCCTCACTTACAGCCAAGGCATAAGAAAAGACAAGTCCCCTGGATTGGAGAGATTGCTTATAGCCGGTGGCACGTATATAATAGGTTGAGGCTTTCCGTCTGAGATTGAGCGGTCCGGGCAGTACGCCTTCTGCTTCCAGTCCGCGATGGATGGCATCTTTCATTGTGTCCCATACTTCCGCCAGATAATCCCATATGTCTTCATTCTCGCATTCCTTCACATATTCCCAATAGCTTTTTCCGGTACGCTCGCACCATTGCAAAATTTCGGTCATATTGTTCATGCCGTATACTTCCGGACTTTCGATAGTCGGGTTGTCGTTGTTTTCTGCTAACGCACCGCCTCCTATACTATAAACAGTCCAGTTCTCAATTACCTTATTATTGGCGTCAAAAGCAGCAAATGTCATTCCGTTCGGGTGGAAAGGCAGGAATACTTTGGGCTGCCATACGATTTCTACCGGAGCGGTAGGCTGCAGGGTGTCAATGATAGCTACATCTGTCATATGCCCTTTTCCCGTAGCGGCTAAACTACCATAAAGGGTGACTTTGAAAGAAGCGGCATCCGGGTGACGCTCCAGAAACATTTCAGCAGCTTTACGTGGTCCCATTGTGTGGCTACTGGAAGGGCCTGTGCCTATCCTGTATAGCTCTTTGATTGATTTCATGACTGAAGGTGTGTTTTTATTAATACCAATTTTTCTTTTTGAAGAACAAATATACGATAATACCGATAATCCCCATCACAAACCAGGCAAATAAATAACCATAACGCCAATCTAATTCGGGCATCCATTTATAGTTCATTCCCCATACCCCGGCTAGAAAGGTCAGAGGAATGAAAATTGTGGAAACGATGGTCAGCCGTTTCATGATGTTGTTCATTCGTAAATCGTTGTTGGAGATATAAAGGTCTACCAATGAAGAAAGCGTTTCCCGGCAGATTTCGATGGTTTGCAGGACGAATTGTAAGTGGTCGTTCACATCATTGAAAAAGGCACGGTTCACTTTATGGATAAGCAGGTTTTCAGCACGTAGCAGTTTCACGTACTGTTCTTTTAGCGGAAGAATAGATTTCTTCATCAGCATATACTGGCGTCGGAGTGCCTGAATCTGGACACCGATGTCGTATCCTTCTGTGATGGTGAGCAGTTTTTCTTCCAGGTCTTCGAGGGCATCATCGATAGAAGAGATGGTCGAGATGTAGTTTGCCATAACGCTGTTCAATAATACGCTGAGTAGATAATCCGTCTGGCGGCTGCGTATTTTCAATACATCGTTGCGCAAGGCTGCGTTGACATCGTCGAAGAAATCGGTCTCTTTCTCAAGGAAAGTCAGTACATAATTACTGCCGAGGATAATGCATACTTGTTGCTGGAGCAGTTCGTCCAATTCGTCCTCTTCCTTATGTACATTCGGGTAGAATAATTTTAGAATCAGGACAATATACTTGTCATGTTCTTCTATTTTGGTGGGGTGGTTGGCATTCAGAATATCCTGCAATACGAGGAAGTCTATTTCAAAATGACTGCAGATCTCCCGGATGGCTTCCGTGTCTTTCAGCCCGTGCACTTGCAACCAGTTGATTCGTGCGTTATCCAGTGTGTCTTTGACGGATTGGAAGCTATCGCCGGAATTTTCCTGCATCTCCGTTGCATTGTACGTACAAAGATGGATGTGGGTAGGGGTCAGACTGTCTCCCGTGTAAATGAGCTTTTCGCTTAACAGATTATTTTTCATGCTTTATTCTCGTTTTAGAAAACCACCACAGCAAAGGTAGTGGTTTTCTAAATGAGAACAAGTTCTTCGGACGTTTTGTTTACAGGTTAGTCAAAATCGACTACCGTGATGCCGGCACCGCCGAACTGTACATGCTCGTCGGCATAATGTCTGACTCCCGGCACGGTGGACAGATATTGGCGGATAAGTGTACGAAGTATTCCGGTTCCTGTGCCGTGAAGGATACGTACACGATCCATGCCGACCAATATAGCGTCGTCGACGAAATAAGTGACTGCTTGCAGTGCTTCGTCACCTCGCATTCCACGGACGTCAATATCCTGTTTGAAATTCAGTTTCTTTTCATACATCTGGTCGTGCGTCTGGCTGCTGACAAAGGTGCTTTTAGCGATTCCTTCTGTTTTTTGAGTGGCATTGCTGCGTTCGAGCCGCTCTAGTTTTACGGTTGTCTTGATGCTTCCGAAAGCGACAGTCGCGTTTTTGCCGTTGATTTCCATCACCTGCCCGATACTGGTCTGCCCCTTGATTTTTACATTGTCGCCAACTGTGATAGGAGTGACCTTCGGAGTGCTTGTGGGAGAAACAGTAGCGGTTTTCGGTTCGTTTTTCTTATTCTTCTTCCGTTCCTGCTTTTCTTTCAGTTTTTCCATTTTTCGTGCCATCTTCTCTTCCTGCTCTTTGGAAGCCAGTGCGTCCAGAGAAGTGCGGAAGTCAGTCAGTTCCTGACGCGCCAGGCGTGTCTTCTCCTTTTCGGCCTGTGCTTCCTTGATGGTACGGATTGTGTTTTCAATGCGGGCATTCGATTCCTGTAACATTCGCTCTGCTTCTTCTTTCGCCTGCTTGATAATCTCTTTCCGTGATTTCTGCAATTCTTCCATTTCCGCCTGGTAGCGTGCGATAGTCTCTTCCATATGCTTCTCCCGCTGGCGGATCGTTTGGCGTTTGCCTTCCCAGTAACGCTTGTCGCGGACAATATCCTGAAGATATTTGTCGGCATTGATATACTCGCTGCCTACAATCTCCGAAGCATCGGCAATGACATCTTCCGGCAATCCGATTTTCCGGGCAATCTCTACAGCGAATGAACTTCCCGGATTTCCTATTTGCAGTTGGAAAAGTGCCTGCATCAGATGGCGGTCGTAAAGCATGGCTCCATTCACCACTCCTTCATGGTCTTCGGCAAAATGCTTCAGATTTTGGTAGTGGGTGGTGATTACTCCGAAGGTCCGCTTTTGATTGAAGCGTTTCAATACGGCTTCGGCAATGGCACCGCCAATCTGTGGTTCCGTACCGCCACCAAACTCGTCAATCAGGATGAGGCTGCGTTCATTACAGTTCTTCATCATAATCTTCATATTGGTCAGATGGGAAGAGTAGGTACTCAGGTCATCTTCGATAGACTGTTCGTCACCGATATCAATAAATATACTACTGAATATGCCTGCATGGCTACGTTCGTGCAAAGGAATCAACATACCGCATTGCAACATATATTGCAGTAACCCGACTGTTTTCAGGCAGACTGATTTACCACCGGCATTCGGGCCGGAGATAATAAGGATACGTTGTTTCTGGTTAAGTTCCATATCCAGCGGTACGACTTTCTTTCCGTGCTTGGCTAATGAAAGTTGCAACAAGGGATGTACTGCCATTGTCCAGTCCAATAGTTGTTCATTTTCTATGGCAGGCTTTAAACTGTTTGTCTGTATCGCAAAATAACTTTTCGCACGGATAAAGTCCACCTCTGCCAAGAACTCATACGATTGAAGAATCTCAGGGATAGACGGGCGAAGTATATTTGAAAATTCGGTGAGGATGCGGATAATTTCACGTCGTTCGTCTCCTTCGAGTTCACGGATGCGGTTATTGGCTTCTACCACTTCGGCAGGCTCTATAAATACAGTCTTTCCGCTGGCGGATTCATCGTGTACGATTCCTTTGATTTTTCGTTTCAGTCCCGGTGCGACGGGGATTACCAAACGACCGTCACGCATAGTGGGAGCTACGTCTTTATCCACATATCCTTCGGACTGCGCATTGCGCAGGATACTGTTCAAAGAGCGTGAAATACTTCCCATCGTACTGGCAAGCTCACGGCGTATACGAGCTAATTCGGTGGAAGCATTGTCCTTGATTTTTCCATATTTATTAAGGATACTGTCTATTTTCCCAATCAATTGCGGGAATACGGCAATATCTCCCGCCAGTCTTTTCAGGCTGGGGTAGGGGGCATCGTTTTCCTCTTCATCCTCATTCCGGTGCAGGAAGCGAACGATGTCGCGGATGGTTTCTAATGACCGGCGCAGGTCAAACAGTTCTTGTTCGTCCAGATACATGCCTTCTATCCGCACCCGTTTCAGTGAAGGGCGGACATCAAAAAAGAATTGGTCGGGAAATCCGTCCTCTTCCTGAATGATGCGAACAAACTCAGTTACTTGGTTTAATTTCTCTTCCACTTCTTCATATTGTTCGGAAAAGGTCATATCCATGACCCGTTCCTCACCTAAAGTGCTGAGACATTTATCTTTTAGTAACTGTCTTATCTGATCGAATCCTATCTTTTGCTCAAAATTTTGAGGGTATATCATATCTTTGTTCTTACTAATGGACTGCAAAAATACGATTTATTCGTGAAAAAAATATCAGAATGTTTGCAGATTTAAAAATGATTCGTACCTTTGCACCGCTTTCAACGGAAAGCACTTCTGATAAAGAAGTTTTGGAGAGGTGGCAGAGTGGTCGATTGCGGCGGTCTTGAAAACCGTTGTACTGCGAGGTACCCGGGGTTCGAATCCCTGTCTCTCCGCTGAATACTAAAGACAAATAGTGGAAAAGCTAAGACAAGTCCCGTAAAATCAAGGTTTTACGGGACTTTTTATTTCTCTTCTCGGACATCCGAAAGACACAAAAAAAGCTCCGTTTGGACAGAGTACTGTTACTAAATCGTTACTGAAAAAGGACGATTGATTTTAGTAACGATTTTTAGGATAAGTCGCAGATTTGTCGTTTGTTGTCTTCAAAGCGTCTGCTCATAACTCAATTATTAATCATTTCTTTGCCGCTAAAAGTTTTTACCCTCGGCAAAGAGGTAAAAAAAAGGAGGTATTTTTCTTCATTGCATTTCTTTTTAATTACTCTCACAGTTTGTGATACTGCAAAGGTAAGGCGCTGAAATCCATTAAAAAAGAACGATATAACACATATAGTTTGCAATTGTTCCCGATATGGAAAAAATTTGCTTTTTGGACAAATCAGTGTGGAGTATCCGTGCAAAAAAAGAATATTTCTATTTGCATTTTATGGATTAATCCCTATCTTTGAATAGTAATTTATTGGTTTTAGAATGAAAAGTATTCGCTTGGTTATATGCATTTATGCATTTTTATTTTGTAATAACCAGCTCTTATTTGCCGACGGAACTATAAATAATGATTCTTTATATACGGAAGAGTATATAAAAAGTATCTACATTGCCGAGCCGAAGCGTGCTTTGGAATTGTTGGATGGAGCTGAGAATAGAAAAACAATATCTTTGCAGGTTATAAACGAGATGCGTAGTTTGTCATATCGTAATATGTTTATGAATAAGCTGGCATTTATGTATGCAAAAAAAGCCTATTTGCTTGATTCCATATCTCAGAAAGACCCGAAACACATGTTGAAAATGACGGTGTATCTGGCTGAACTTTCAGCTGTAATGAGCAAGTATGACGAAAGTATGCATTATGCATTAAATGGAATCAGACAGGCGCAAGAGTTGGGGGATAGGGAGGCCAGAGCCCGATTATTCTTCTGTATGGGGGAGAATAACTGGAGATTATCTTTTAAAGATAAGGCGTACGGTTATTTTGACCGGACTATTGAATTGCTGCGTGGCTCGAAAAATATGCGGGAAATGATGCTGCTTTCTTACTATTATGGGGCAAAAATGGGCTTTTTGATGAATGATTCCCGAATCGAAGAGGCTTTGGAAGTCGGTTTTGAGCGTGAGAAGCAGATTGAACGGCTGAAAGCGTTACCTCAGGTTCCCGTCGGGTATGTGGACGGTCAATATAGTTATTTATATTCCAAACTTGCCTACATTTACTATGTAGAGAAGAAATATGCGCAAGCGGAACAGTATTATCAGAAATACCTGTCAAAGAAAGAGTCCCATACTCCGGATGGGAAAATGTATTCGGTTCCTTATTTGATGCTTTCCGGGCAATATGAAAAAGTGATTGACAACTGCCGGGAGTTTAAGGAATTGATGAAAGCCCAGCAGGACACTTTGAATGAACAATATCTGACTATTCTTCGGCAAGAAGTAAAAGCTTATCAGGGAATGCATAACTACAAAGAAGTTGCGGAACTACAGGAAAACATTTTAGCCATAACGGACAGTATCAATACCAGGGACAGGAAAAATGCCGCATTGGAATTGAACGCCATGTACGGTGTTTCTGAGAAGGAAGAATATATTGCCGAGCAGGCTTCTCAGTTGAAAATAAGAAATATTACACTCTGTTTCCTGGCATGTATTGTTGTGCTGACTCTGTTTATACTGTGGCGCCTGTGGTGTTTCAACCGTACAGTCAAGTATAAGAACAGGATGCTTGCCCGGCTTATAAATGAAAAGTTTGCCAATAGGAAAGACGGAAACCAGTTGTCGGAAGTATACGGGCAGCAGGCTATCTCGTCGGAGATAGAACCGGAACTCATCTCGTCCGAAGAGCTGGAAGAACTTTCGAATGAGACAGATAAGATAAGCGGGGAAGAAGAGGAGAATAAGAAAATATTCCAGGAGTTGAATCAAATTGTCATTCAAGACCAACTGTACCTTTCCCCGGAATTGTCAAGAGAAGATTTGGCACGGATAGTACATCTGAACAATGCCCGTTTTGCCCGTATGATACGGGAATGTACCGGTACTAATTTCAATGGCTATATTAACGAACTTCGTATCAATTATGCCATCAAACTGCTAAAGATGCATCCTAATTATACGATACGTGCCATAGCCGATGAATCCGGTTTCAACAGCACTCCGATATTATACAATCTTTTTAAGAAAAAAACGGGCATGACGCCTTATGAATTTAAGAAAGCGCAAGAGACATTTAAGTAGCATTACTGAAATGTCTCTTCTATATTTTTCCCATTCCTCGGAACAATTTCCTGCTTTTTCGGTTTATTACTATAAGTAATAAATAAATATAGTAATGTTACAAATTAGGATAAAGCGAGTGTACGACGACTTTTCGGAGACAGACGGATACCGGGTATTGGTGGACAAACTATGGCCGCGCGGCATTAAAAAAGAATGGTTGAAATGTGATTATTGGGCAAAAGACATCACACCGTCCGCTGCCTTGCGCAAGTGGTTTCACGAAGATATACCGGGACATTGGACCGATTTCTCCGTCCTGTATCAGAAAGAGCTGGACGCCTCACGGTCAGTGACGGATTTTCTGGCTTTAATCAAGCCGCATCCGGTGGTGACACTCCTTTATGCTTCTAAAGAACCCGTGTACAATCATGCCCGGATACTCCGTGATTATTTGGAAATGCGTCTGAAAGAGTGAAATTAAAGTAATTTTTATCTGTTTACGCTTTCTGTCGTTCACTCAATTTCCTACCTTTCCTCTAAAAAGAAAAATCCCCTGCTCTTATATTCGTATGTAACTTACT